>NZ_JABBWU010000019.1:0-180010 GCF_012999525.1 Microbispora sp. H10836 | reverse complement strand
GCCGGATCCCGCGGAACTCATGCTGGACCTCAACTGGTCGAGCGAGCAGGGCGGTGACCCGGCGGCACCTCGGGTGCATCAGCAGTCTCACGACTACCGACACAAGGATGGTGCACCAGTGAGCGAGCGTAGCGAGCGAGTAGATGAGTACGGTGCCTGGCGAATGCCACTTCGAGCCGCAGGCGAGGAGGAGGCATGAGCCGGATAGTGCTCGTGCTGGGGTCGAGCGTGGGGGGTGTGGGCCGGCACGTGCGGATGCTCGCCGGCGGGCTGGTCGGGCGGGGGCACCGGGTGCTGGTCGCGGGCCCCGGCAGCACCGAGGAGGCCTTCGGCTTCACCGGCACCGGCGCGGGCTTCGCCGAGGTCGAGATCGCCGACCGGCCGCACCCCGCGCACGACCTGCGGACCGCCCTGCGCCTGCGTAAGCTCGCCCGCGGCGCGGACGTCGTCCACGCCCACGGGCTGCGGTCCGGGGCGCTTGCCGCGCTCGCCCTCACCGGGGCGCGGGGATGGCCGCGCCTCGTGGTCACTCTGCACAACGCGGTCACGGCGGGCGGGGCGATCGGGACGGTCTACCGGCTGCTGGAACGGATCGTCGCCCGGCGCGCGGACCGGATTCTGGCGATCTCGCCGGACGTCGCGGAGCGCATGCGGGCGAGGGGCGCACGCGGGGTGGACCTCGCGGTGGTGCCCGCGCCGCCGCTCGCGGAACCCGCCCGCCCGGCTGAGAAGGTGCGGGCCGAGATCGTCGCCCGGCTGTCCGGCTCGGCGGCCGCGACACGGGCCGCGCGGGAGCGGCCGATCCTCCTCACGGTCGCCCGGCTGGCCCAGCAGAAGGGCCTGGAGACGCTGCTCGACGCTGCGGCCGGGCCGTACAAGGGGGATCCGGTCTTCGTGATCGCGGGCGACGGGCCGTTGCGCGCGGAGCTTCAGTCCCGTGTCGACGCCGAGGAACTGCCCGTGGTCCTGTACGGCTGGGCCGACCCGGCCGACCTGCTTCAGGTCGCGACGGCGGTGATCGTGCCCAGCAGATGGGAAGGGCAGCCGCTGAGCGTCCAGGAGGCGCTGCGGGCGGGCAGGCCGATCATCGCGACCCGGGTGGGCGGCATCCCGGAGATGGTGGGCGATGCGGCCCTGCTGGTGCCGCCGCAGGACCCGGGCGCGCTGAGCCGGGAGATCGGCCGCCTGCTCGGCGATCCCGCCCTGGCCGCCCGCCTGGCGCGGGCCTCCGTACGCCGGGGCCGGGAACTGCCCGACGAGGACGCGGCGCTGCGTGCGGTGCTCAGGGCGTACGGGCTGGCGTCGTAGCGGTGATCGGGGTGGCCGGAGGGTGCGAATATCCTCCCGCGCCGGTGACAGAAGACCGTCGGCCCGGTGAGCCACCGCTGGTTCGGCCGAGGATCGCCGACGTTCCGGCAAGGATTAGGTGAGGCTAAGTCTGATCCATATACTGGACGGGTTGGGGGGGAGTATCCCTTCGCGGCGGTTCCGTCATCACGGTGTCAGCACCCGGGGCCGTCGGTCCGTGCGCGTACGGGCGGGAGAGACCTCCGGCAGTGTGTTCAGCGCGCGCCGGAGGTAATCGTGGTACATGCACCCCTGTGGTTGTGGGCCCTGGTCATCGTGGGTCTCCTCGTTGTGGTCGCCGTCGACCTGTGGATCGTGGATCGGGGTGAACCACGCGAGTTCTCGATGCGGCAGGCCGGCATCTGGGTGGGCTTCTACGTCTGCCTGGCGGTGCTGTTCGGCATCGGGTTAACGATTTGGGAGGGCCCAGGGACCGGTGGCGAGTTCTTCGCGGGCTATCTGACGGAATACAGCCTCAGCGTCGACAACCTGTTCGTCTTCTACATCATCATGACCCGCTTCGGGGTGCCCCGGATCTACCAGCACAAGGTCCTGCTCGTGGGCATCGTCCTCGCGCTCGTCATGCGCGGGATCTTCATCGCCATCGGGGCCGCCGCGCTGAGCCGCTTCGGCTGGCTGCTGTACGCGTTCGGGTTCTTCCTGATCTACACGGCGTACACGCTGATCCGGGACCACAACAAGGATGACGAGGAGTTCAACGAGAACATCCTCCTGCGCTGGGCCCGGCGGGTCTTCCCGACCACGCCGGACTACGTCGGCTCCCGGGTGACCGTGCGGGTGGACGGCAAGCGCATGGTGACGCCCATGCTGATCGTGATGATCGCGATCGGCACCACCGATCTGCTGTTCGCCCTCGATTCGATTCCGGCCATCTTCGGTCTCACGAAGGCGGCGTTCATCGTGTTCTCCGCGAACGCGTTCGCCCTGATGGGACTGCGTCAGCTCTACTTCCTGCTCGGCGGTCTGCTGCAGCGGCTGGTCTACATCAGCTACGGATTGGCGTTCATCCTCGGTTTCATCGGGGTTAAGCTGATTCTCGAAGCACTTCACGAGAACGAGGTCTCCTGGGCTCCTCAGATCCCCATCTGGGTGTCGCTGGCAGTCATCGGCGTGACCATGGCCGTGACCACCGTCGCCAGTCTCATCAAGGCTCGCCGCGACGACAGGACCACCACTCCGGCGGAAGCCTCGCAAGCGGAGGCCTCTCAGGCGGAAGCCCCGCAGGGCTAGCGAAAACGGGCACTCACCCTGTTTGCTTGTTCTCGTTGTGCCACACATTGACTGCCGGATCGGTAATATCGATCGTTAGCTCGCATGCCGGTCCATAGTCGCCAGAAGAGTACAAAGGTCATCTGTGTCCAACGAATCGTTGCCCCGCGGCCCTGAATCCGGGCTCGCGGGAAGTGCCCGGGGACGAGTCAGGCTCGCACGCGGGGTGTCCCCGTGGCTGGCTCCGACCGCCGCGGCGGCGGCCGTCACCGCCGTTCTCACCCGAAGGTCGCCCCGTTGGGCGCTGGCCGCGGCGCCACTCGCCGCCCTGACCGGCGGGATGCTCTGGTTCTTCCGCGATCCCGAGCGCGTGCCCGGCGAGGGCAGGATCATCTCTCCCGCCGACGGCGTCGTGCAGAGCATCGACCCCTGGCCGGACGGCCGGACCCGGGTCGCGATCTTCATGAGTCCGCTGAACGTACACGTCAACCGGGCGCCCACGGCCGGCACGGTCACCTCGGTCGAGCACGTGCCCGGCGGCTTCGTGCCGGCCTTCAACAAGGACAGCGACAACAACGAGCGCGTCGTCTGGCATTTCGACACCGTGCTCGGGGACATCGAGATGGTCCAGATCGCCGGCGCCGTCGCGCGCCGCATCGTGCCGTACCTGTTCGCGGGTGCGAAGGTCGTCCAGGGCGAGCGGGTCGGGCTGATCCGATTCGGCTCCCGGGTGGACGTCTACCTGCCCGAGGGCATCAGGCCGGCGGTCACCGTCGGCACCCGGACCGTCGCGGGGGTGACACGTCTTGACCACGTCTGACCTCGGAGCCGAAGCCTCCTGGCCGGTGGAGGAGGCGACCGAGGAGCCACGCGGGCCCGTCGGCAAGGCCTTCCGCCTGTCGGCCGCCGACTCCCTGTCGCTCGGCAACGCCCTCAGCGGCTTCCTCGCCGTCTGCGTGCTCGCCTGGTCGGCGATCAGCGACCTGCAGGCCAGCGGCAAGTTCGCCCCCGACCCGCGCTTCTTCGGCACCGCCGTGGTGCTGCTGCTCATCGGCGCGACCTGCGACCTGTTCGACGGCCTGGTGGCGAGGAAGTTCCGCGCGTCCGCGATGGGCGCCGAGCTGGACAACCTCGCCGACGTGATCAGCTTCGGCTTCGCGCCCGCCTTCATGGTGATGATCTGGGCCGGCTTCTCCGGAAAGCTCCCGCTGTGGCTGGTGCTGTGCGCGGCCGGGTCCGTCCTGCTCGCCGGCGTGGTACGGCTGGCCCGCTTCGCCTGCGTGAAGACCAAGAGCGGCGACTTCATGGGCCTGCCGATCCCGATGGGCGCCATGACCGTGGTGTCGATCGTGCTGCTCTTCCAGCCGAACTACCTCACGATCGCCGCCATCTTCGGGGTGGCCTGGCTGATGGTCAGCCGCATCGAATACCCCAAGCCGAAGGGTAATCTGGCGGCCGTCGTGCTGGCCTGGATGCTGATCAACGTGGCGTGCCTGACGATCTGGGCGGCCGGTCTCGCCGGCGGCGACCAGCTGATCAAGGTGGGCGCCACGATGCAGATCGCGATCGTCTCAGCGATTCCGCTTCGGGTTCTCATGTTCAAACAGCAGCAACGCAGGGAACGACGCTCGGAGAACGCGGGCTGACGTCGTCGCACGGACAGGGCCCCGGTCGGCTGGGGCCCGCCACCTTGGGCCCGGCCAATCCTGTGGAGAAAACGCCTAGTCCAATGGAGCCCTGGTCGCCATGCCTCGTGAGCACACCCGGACGTACTTCCTCGGCAAACTGGCCCGCGAGCTTGAGCTGCGGGGACTGGAGGCGTCCCTGCGCCCCGACCCGCCGTCGCTGAAGGTCCGCGACCCGGACGCGGCGCTGTTCACCGAGACCGTCGACTGCGTCGCGATGTCGGACGGCTGGTTCTACCGCTGGTCCTGGGGCGACGTGGTGGAGAGCGCGGAGGAGCCCGCTCTCGCGGCCGACCGCATCGTCAAGGTCTTCACCACCGGCGAGCCCCGGCCGCATCCTGCCCTCGGCGACGCCTGACGGGTCGCTTCCTGCCCTCGGCGACGCCTGGTGGTCGCATCCTTCCTTACAGGCGGATCCACTCCGTCGCCGTGGTGACCTCGTCCAGGACGTCCGGAACAGGGTCCACGCCCAGCCCAGGGCCGTCCGGCACGTCGAGGTGCCCGCCGTCGAGCTCGAACGGCGGGGTCACGTCCGTGTGGAAGTAGCGCCGGGAGGCGGAGGTGTCGCCCGGGAGCGTGAAGCCGGACAGCGCGGCCAGCGCGACGTTGGCGGCCCGGCCGATGCCGGTCTCCAGCATGCCGCCGCACCAGACCGCGACGCCGTGGGCGCGGCACAGGTCGTGGATGCGCCGGGCCTCCAGGTAACCGCCCACCCGCCCCGGCTTGATGTTGATCACCGAGCAGGCGCCGAGGCTGATCGCCGCCGCCGCGTGGGCGGCGGACTCGATCGACTCGTCCAGGCAGATCGGGGTACGGACCGACCGGGCGAGCCGGGCGTGTTGAACGAGGTCGTCGTCGGCCAGCGGCTGCTCGATCAGCAGCAGGTCGAAGTCGTCCAGCCGGGCCAGGTGCCGGGCGTCCGCGAGCGTGTAGGCCGCGTTGGCGTCCACCTGGAGCAGCAGCTCCTCCCCGAACCGCTCGCGGACCGCGCGGACCGGCGCCACGTCCCACCCCGGCCCGATCTTCAGCTTGACCCGTACGTACCCCTCCTCGACGTACGCTCCGACCGTGTCGAGCAGTTCGGCCACCGAGCCCATGATCCCGACCGAGACGCCGCAGGGGACGCGGTCGCGGGTGGCGCCGAGGTAGCGGGCGAAGGACTCGCCGGTGATCCGGAGCGACGCGTCGAGCACCGCCGCCTCCAGCGCCGCCTTGGCCATCCGGTGACCCTTGAACGGCGCGAGGGCGGGACCGACGGCCTGGGGGTCCAGTCCGCGGGGCAGCGCGGGGATCAGGAAACGCCGCAGCACGTCGGCCGCCGCGTCCACGTACTCGGAGGAGTAGAGCGGCTCGGACATCGCCACGCACTCGCCCCAGCCCTCGGCCTCCGGCGTCACCACCCGCACCAGCAGGACGTCGCGTGCGGTCTCGGTGCCGAACGACGTCCGGAACGGCGCGACGAGAGGCATCGCGATCCGGCGCAGTTCGATTCCAGTGATCTCCATGAGGTGCCCGGCTCCAGGGAAAGGACGGTTTGCGCCGTTCACTATACGGACGTCTCAGACCACCAGCCCGAGCAGGAGCACGCAGCAGAACGACACCACGGAGATGACCGTCTCCATGATCGACCAGCTCCTGATCGTCTCGCCGACCGACATCCCGAGGTACTCCTTGACCAGCCAGAACCCGGCGTCGTTCACGTGGGAGAAGAACAGCGACCCGGCGCCGATGGCGAGCACGAGCAGGGCGACGTGGGCGGGGGACTGACCGGCGGCCAGCGGCGCGGCGATCCCGGCGGCGGAGATCGTGGCGACGGTCGCGGAACCGGTGGCCAGCCGGATGCCGACGGCGATCAGCCAGCCGAGCACCAGCACGGGTACGCTCGCGCCCTGCGCGGCCTCGCCGATGACCTTGCCGACGCCCGAGTCGACCAGGGTCTGCTTGAAGCCGCCGCCCGCGCCGACGATGAGCAGGATTCCGGCGATCGGCGGCAGCGAGTCGGCGATCGCCGAGGAGATCCGGGCCCGGCCGAAGCCCGCGGCGCGGCCCAGCGTGAACATCGCCACGATCACCCCGATCAGCAGGGCGATCAGGGGAGTGCCGAGGACCTCGAACAGGGTGCGCACCGCGTGGTCCTCAGGCAGGACGATCTCCACGACGGCCCGGCCCAGCATCAGCACGACCGGCAGCAGGATCGTGGCCACCGTGACGCCGAAGCCCGGCCGGGGGCGCTCCCAGTCCTCCGGTTCCGCGTCCTTCGTCTCCGGGGTCTGTTCGCGTTCGAGCCGCTCCGGCGGCGCCGGTCGCACCCACCGGGCGGCGAGCCTGGCGAACAGCGGGCCGGACACGATCACGGTCGGGATCGCCACCAGCAGGCCCAGCCCGAGCGTGAGCCCGAGGTCCGCCTTGAGGGTGTCGATCGCGACCAGCGGCCCGGGATGCGGGGGCACGAGGCCGTGCAGGACGGACAGGCCCGCGAGGGCGGGGACCGCGATCAGCAGCAGCGGACGGCCGCTCCGCCGGGCCACCAGCAGGATGACGGGGATCAGCAGGACCAGCCCGATCTCGAAGAACATCGGCAGTCCGATGAGCACCGCGATCAGCGTCACCGCCCATGGCAGCGCCCGGTCGCCGCTGCGGCGCAGGATGCCGTCGACGATCTCGTCGGCCCCGCCCGAGTCGGCCAGGAGCTTGCCCAGCATCGCCCCGAGGGCGATGAGCACGCCGACTCCGGCGACGGTCGAGCCCAGACCGGCGGAGAAGCTGTCGATCAGCTTGTCGGGGGCCATGCCGGCCACCAGGCCGAGCACGCCCGAGCCGAGCGCGAGAGCGAGGAACGGGTGGGTCCGCAGCTTGGTGATCAGCAGCACGATGACCGCGATGCCGGCCAGAGCGGCCACGATGAGGCGGGTGTCGTGGCCGCTCCATGCGGCCGCGCCGGCGAGGGGGGTCATGAGGGGGGTCATCCGGGGGCTCCTCCGACGGTCCGTGCGGTAGCCGCTGCCCCGCAGGAGCCCTCCGAATCACGCAGACCACGCGGCCCCGTTCGGGACGGAACCGCGGCGCCGGGACGAGCCGGCGCCCCTGGGCGGGACGCCGGCCGTACCGGCGTCCGTCACCAGCCGCGGGCTTTCCACTCCGGCAGGTGCGGCCGCTCGGCGCCGAGGGTGGTGTCCCTGCCGTGGCCGGGGTAGACCCAGGTCTCGTCGGCCAGCCGGTCGAAGATCCGTTCCACGACGTCGGTGAACAGCTGCTCGAACCGGGCCGGGTCCTTCTGCGTGTTGCCGACGCCGCCGGGGAACAGGGAGTCGCCGGTGAACAGGTGGCGGTCCCGGTAGAGCAGCGCGATCGAGCCGGGGGTGTGGCCGCGCAGGTGGATGACGTCCAGCGTCACCACGCCGACCGTCACCCGGTCGCCGTGCTCGACCTCCCTGGTCACCTTCACCGGCAGTTCGGGGGCGTCGAGTGGGTGGGCGACGGTCTGAGCTCCGGTGGCCCGCGCGACCTCCTCCAGGGCCATCCAGTGGTCGGGGTGCCGGTGGGTGGTCACGATGGCGCTGATCGGCATGTCGCCGATGAGATCGAGCAGCCGGTCGGGCTCGGCCGCCGCGTCGATCAGCACCCCGTCGCCGGTCTCCGCGCACCGCAGCAGGTACGCGTTGTTGCCGAAGTCGCCGACCTCGATCTTCGAGATCGTCAGCCCGGGGACCTCGCGGACGTCGGCGGGCCCGTCCTTGGTGACGTTTCCGGTATAGGTCATGATCGTTCCTCTCTGGGTTCCCGGCTCTGGTTCCCGGCGGGTGGCCAGGACGACGGTGGTTCGGCGGGCAGGCCCGCGGGGGACGGCTTCGGCCAGGGTGGCGGGGACGGCGGCCCCCCGGCCGCGTCGCGCTGGGGGTGCGCATCGGGAGTGTCGCGCCGGAGGCGGGCATCGGGAGCGTCGAGCCGGGGAGGCACCTGTGGTGCACCGAATCGCAGGCCCGCGCCGTCGGTCCTGCCCGCGAGCCACGCGAGCAGCTCGCGCGGTGTCCCCTCCACGACGGGGCCGTCGCCGAGACCCGTCCAGGTCCGTACGACCTCGCCGGTGCCCGGCTCGCGGGCGACGACCTCGCCCGCCGGGCTCTCACTGCCGAGCCAGAGCATCGTGTCGTGCAGCTCTCGTCTCACGTACGTCTCGGGCCAGTCGGCCCATCCGTAGCCTGCCCCGAGGTCGGCGTGGTGCACCTCGACCTCCCTGAGCCGCCGGATCGGGACGTACCAGGCGGGGTGGTCGGGCGGGTTCATCCCCGAGACCAGCGCGGTCCACGCCGCGGCGGGCATCCGCCGGACCGCCGCCGCGAACCGCCCGGCGCTGTCGCGGAGGTCGGCGAGCTGCTCGGCGGCGGGGCGGGCCGCCCCCGCCTCGATGTCGGCCTCGCGGGCCCGCGCCGAGGCGTACTGCGGGGTGCGCACCCCCGTGCACGCCCAGGACAGCAGGTTGACGTAGCTGTCGGCGTTGCGGGCGACGTGCGTGAGCACGTGGCCCCTCGTCCAGCCGGGCAGCAGGGAGGGCGCGCGGAGATCCTCGTCGGTGAGGCGGGCGGCGGTCGCCAGCAGGCGCCCGGTCGCCTCGGCGAGCTCCCGCTCGATCTCGTCGATAACGGACATGGAGAGAATCATGGCCCCTGGCACCCCCGGCTGCCGTCCCCGTACCCGCCAGGGAAGAGGACGGCGCCCGCGGCGGTTGTATGAGCAGGGGTTTCCTGCGGATGGCAGGCATCGGTTTGACGAAGCTCATACCCTGGTTCACGGAGCGTGTCCCACACAGCACGCGGGGCCGCCCCCTCCGGCCGCCGCACGATGCCCCCCGAAATTGTCGGTGGCTCTGGATAGCCTGCCCGTGCACCTCCATTCACCTCATCGACCTATCGGGACCACCGTGGCTGACCGCCTGATCGTGCGTGGCGCACGCGAACACAATTTGAAGGACGTCTCGCTCGACCTCCCGCGAGACGCTCTGATCGTCTTCACCGGACTGTCGGGCTCCGGCAAGTCCAGCCTGGCCTTCGACACGATCTTCGCCGAGGGACAGCGGCGGTACGTGGAGTCCCTGTCCGCGTACGCCCGGCAGTTCCTGGGTCAGATGGACAAGCCCGACGTCGACTTCATCGAGGGCCTGTCCCCGGCCGTCTCCATCGACCAGAAGTCCACCAGCCGCAACCCCCGTTCGACCGTCGGCACGATCACCGAGGTCTACGACTACCTGCGCCTGCTGTGGGCGCGCATCGGCAAGCCGCACTGCCCGCAGTGCGCGCGCCCGATCGCCCGGCAGACGCCGCAGCAGATCGTGGACCGTGTGCTCGAACTGGAGGAGGGCACCCGGTTCCAGGTCCTCGCCCCGATCGTCCGCGGCCGCAAGGGGGAGTACGCCGAGCTGTTCCGCGAGCTGCAGACCAAGGGCTACGCCCGGGCCCGCGTCGACGGCACGATCGTGCGGCTGGAGGAACCGCCCACCCTCAAGAAGTACGAGAAGCACGACATCGAGGTGATCGTCGACCGTCTGTCGGTCAAGGAGAGCGCGCGGCGCAGGCTGACCGACTCGGTGGAGACGGCGCTGCAGCTGTCCGGCGGCACCATCACGCTCGACTTCGTCGACCTGCCGGACGACGACCCCAACCGTGAGCGCTTCTACTCCGAGCACCTCTACTGCCCCTACGACGACCTGTCGTTCGAGGAGCTGGAGCCGCGGTCGTTCTCGTTCAACTCGCCCTTCGGCGCCTGCCCCGAGTGCACCGGCCTCGGCACCCGCATGGAGGTCGATCCCGATCTCCTCGTCCCCGATCCCGAGCGCACGCTCGGCGACGGCGCCATCAGCCCGTGGGCGAACGGCCACACCAGCGACTATTTCGTACGGCTGCTGGAGGCGCTGGGCAACGGGCTCGGTTTCGACCTCGACACCCCGTGGGAGCGGCTGCCGAAGAAGGCGCAGAAGGCGATCCTGCACGGCCACGACGAGCAGGTCCACATCCGCTACAGCAACCGGTACGGCAGGCAGCGGTCGTACTACACCGACTTCGAGGGCGTGATCCCCTGGGTGCAGCGCCGGCACGCCGAGTCGGAGAGCGACGCCAGCCGCGAGCGGTTCGAGGGCTTCATGCGCGAGGTCCCCTGCCCGGCCTGCAAGGGGCGTCGTCTGAAGCCGGTCTCGCTGGCCGTGACCGTCGGGGACGCCTCGATCGCCGAGGTCTCGGGGATGTCGATCGCCGACTGCGCGAAGTTCCTGTCCGGCCTGCGGCTGTCGGAGCGGGACATGCACATCGCCGAGCGGGTGGTCAAGGAGATCAACGCCCGGCTGGGCTTCCTGCTCGACGTCGGCCTCGACTACCTCACGCTCGACCGCGCCGCCGGCACGCTCGCCGGTGGCGAGGCGCAGCGGATCAGGCTGGCCACGCAGATCGGCTCCGGCCTGGTCGGCGTGCTGTACGTGCTGGACGAGCCGTCGATCGGCCTGCACCAGCGGGACAACCAGCGGCTGCTGGAGACGCTGATCCGGCTGCGCGACATGGGCAACACGCTGATCGTGGTCGAGCACGACGAGGACACGATCGCCGCCGCCGACTGGGTGGTCGACATCGGCCCCGGCGCGGGCGAGCACGGCGGCCAGGTCGTCGTGTCCGGCACCGTGCGGGAACTGCTCGCCAGCGAGGAGTCGCTGACCGGCGCGTACCTGTCGGGCCGCAAGGCGATCACCGTGCCGGAGATCCGGCGCCCGCGGGACAGGAAGCGGCAGCTCGTCGTGAAGGGCGCCCGCGAGCACAACCTCAAGGGAGTGGACGTCGAGTTCCCGCTCGGCGTCTTCACCGCGGTCACCGGCGTCTCGGGGTCCGGCAAGTCGACGCTGGTCAACGACATCCTCTACGCGTCGCTGGCCAAGGAGCTGAACGGCGCGAAGACCGTGCCGGGACGGCACTCCCGGGTTGTCGGCACCGACCTGGTGGACAAGGTCGTCCACGTCGACCAGTCGCCGATCGGCCGTACGCCGAGGTCCAACCCGGCGACGTACACGGGCGTCTTCGACCACGTGCGCAAGCTGTTCGCCGCCACGACCGAGGCGAAGGTCCGCGGCTACCTGCAGGGCCGCTTCAGCTTCAACGTCAAGGGCGGGCGCTGCGAGGCCTGCTCCGGCGACGGCACCATCAAGATCGAGATGAACTTCCTGCCGGACGTCTACGTCCCCTGTGAGGTCTGCCACGGCGCCCGGTACAACCGGGAGACGCTGGAGGTCCACTACAAGGGCAAGACGATCTCAGAGGTCCTCGACATGCCGATCGAGGAGGCGCTGGGGTTCTTCGAGGCGATCCCCGCCATCCGCCGTCACCTGCAGACCTTGCACGACGTCGGTCTCGGTTACGTACGGCTGGGCCAGCCGGCGACCACGCTGTCGGGCGGCGAGGCGCAGCGGGTGAAGCTCGCCTCCGAGCTGCAGCGGCGGTCGACCGGTCGCACGGTGTACGTGCTGGACGAGCCCACCACCGGCCTGCACTTCGAGGACATCCGGCGGCTTCTCGGCGTGCTCAACCGGCTCGTGGACGCCGGCAACACGGTGATCGTCATCGAGCACAACCTCGACGTCATCAAGACCGCCGACTGGATCGTCGACATGGGGCCCGAAGGCGGATCCGGGGGCGGCAGGGTCGTCGCCGCCGGCACGCCCGAGCAGATCGCCCGGGTCGAGGAGAGCCACACCGGCGCCTTCCTCCGGAAAATTCTGGGCGTATGAGTATTCGTCTCATCTTCTCTCCCTACTCTTCTCCTTCCGACCGCGTCATCCTGGACCGGCCACGGGGTGATGGCCGTACCTGAGAGCACACAGGGTGACGCGTCGCGCAGGGGAAGACCCGGGGCCGTGGACGTCCCGGGCCGCCGCATCAGGGAAGGATGAGCATGACGGATACGACACGCCGGGCCGTGATCTTCGGTGCCGGGGGCGCCGGGCTGGCCGTGGCGCTGAGCGCGTGCGGTGCCTCCGACGGGGACGCCACGGCGTCGGCGGACCAGGGCACGTCCCAGGACGGCCAGCCTCAGGCGGCACAGGGCGGGGGCGAGATCGCGAAGACCTCCGACATCCCCCAGGGCGGCGGCAAGGTCTTCAAGGACCAGGACGTCGTCATCACGCAGCCGGAGGCCGGCACGTTCAAGGCGTTCAGCGCGACCTGCACCCACCAGGGCTGCCCGGTCGCCAGCGTCGCGAACAACGAGATCGTCTGCCCGTGTCACGGCAGCAAGTTCAGCGCCAAGGACGGTGCCGTGACCAACGGACCGGCCACCAAGCCGCTCGCGGAGAAGAGCATCACGGTGAGCGGCGACAGCATCACCCTCGCCTAGGGGCGCCGGAGAGCGCGCCGCCGCCTGCCGGACGCGGGGATCCCGCGCCGAGGCGGCGGTCGCCCAACGGCTCCGGCTCCACCGCCCGTGGAACCCTTCGGCGCGCGAACCCCCGGCTCGCGAACCCCGCGCGATGCCGGTCGGGCCGCGTCGAAGAGTTTCTCCCGGGTGCGGGACCGCTGCGGCCGCCGCGGGACGGCAGGTGAAACGTCACGCAGGCAGCCGCGTTAGTGCCCGCCGGGCGCTCGGCGTGGATCGACGGGGCAGGCCGAGAATCTTGATCTACGCCGTAAAGGCCGGCTCGTGTCTCACCACCCCGGGGTCCGCGCGGGCGGCGAGATCGTCGGCCGGGATTGTCGGCGAGGCCCAGTAGTCTTTGGGTGTGGCGGATCCGGCAACCTATCGACCGGCGCCCGGATCGATCCCCGAGTCGCCAGGCGTCTATCGCTTCCGCGACCCGGGCGGCCGGGTGATCTACGTGGGCAAGGCGAAGAGCCTGCGGCAGCGGCTCAACTCGTACTTCGCGGACTTCGCCGGCCTGCACCCGCGGACGCAGACGATGCTCACGACCGCGGCGTCCGTGGACTGGACGGTGGTCGGCACCGAGGTCGAGGCGCTCCAGCTCGAGTACTCCTGGATCAAGGAGTTCGACCCCCGGTTCAACGTCAAGTACCGCGACGACAAGTCGTACCCGTACCTGGCCGTGACGATGGGGGAGGACTTTCCCCGGGTGCAGGTGATGCGCGGGGCCAAGCGGAAGGGCACCCGCTACTTCGGCCCCTACTCGCACGCCTGGGCCATCCGGGAGACCGTCGACCTGCTGCTGCGCGTCTTCCCCGTGCGGACGTGCTCGGCCGGGGTCTTCAAGCGGGCGGGGCAGATCGGCCGTCCCTGCCTGCTGGGGTACATCGACAAGTGCTCGGCCCCCTGCGTCGGCCGGGTCACCCCCGAGGAGCACCGCGCGCTCGCCGAGGACTTCTGCGACTTCATGGCCGGCAACACCGGCCGCTTCATCAAGCGGCTGGAGCGCGAGATGCGCGACGCGGCGGCCGTGGAGGAGTACGAGCGGGCCGCGCGGCTGCGGGACGACATCCAGGCGCTGCAACGGGCCCTGGAGAAGCAGACCGTCGTGCTCGGCGACGACACCGACTGCGACGTGATCGCCCTCGCGGAGGACCCGCTGGAGGCGGCCGTCCAGGTCTTCTACGTGCGCGGCGGCCGGATCCGCGGGCAGCGCGGCTGGGTGGTGGACAAGGTAGAGGAGGCCGCCCCCGGCGAGCTGGTGGAGCAGTTCCTGCTCCAGATGTACGGCGAGGCGACGATCCCCCGCGAGATCCTCGTGCCGGCGCGGCCGCCGGACGAGACCGCGCTGATCGAGCTGCTGAGCGAGCAGCGGGGCTCCCGCGTCGACCTGCGCGTTCCCCAGCGCGGTGACAAGAAGAGCCTCATGGAGACGGTGGAGCGCAACGCCAAGGAGTCGCTCGCCCAGCACAAGCTGCGCCGCGCCAGCGACCTGACCACGCGCAGCCGGGCTCTGCAGGAGATCGCCGACGCCCTCGATCTCGACCAGGCGCCGCTGCGGATCGAGTGCTACGACGTGTCGCACATCCAGGGGGAGAACGTCGTGGCCTCGATGGTGGTCTTCGAGGACGGCCTGGCCCGCAAGAGTGAGTACCGCCGCTTTTCCATCAGGACCGCGGACGGCGACGTCGCCTCGATATACGAGGTCATCTGCCGGCGGTTCAAGCGCTACCTGGAGGAGCGGGCGGAGACGGGCGAACTGGACGCCGACGTGGACGACGCGGGCGAGCGCGAGGCCGGGCACGGGGCCGGGACGCCGATCGACCCGGAGACCGGTCGTCCGCGCAAGTTCGCCTACCCTCCCAACCTCGTGGTGGTGGACGGCGGTCCGGCGCAGGCGGCGGCCGCCCAGCGCGCCCTCGACGAGCTCGGCATCGACGACGTCGCCGTGTGCGGCCTGGCCAAGCGGCTGGAGGAGGTGTGGCTGCCCGGCGACGACCAGCCCGTGATCCTGCCGCGCAGCAGCGAGGGGCTTTACCTGTTACAGCGCGTCCGTGACGAAGCGCACAGGTTCGCCATCACCTACCATCGGACGAAGAGGTCGAAATCGCTCAAAGAGAGCGCGCTCGACCAGGTGCCGGGCCTGGGCCCGGCACGCCGTCAGGCCCTGCTGCGTCACTTCGGCTCGGTGAAGCGGCTGCGGGAGGCGAGCGCGGAGGAGATCCGCGAGGTCCCCGGCATCGGCCGCGCGACCGCCGAGGCCATCGTCGCGGCGCTGCGCGGTGAGAGCCCGTCCCCGGCGGGGCAGGGGTCGTGACGTGCCCGCGCGAGCACGGCGGCATGTCACGTCGCGGCCAGGGCGGCAGGCAGGGCACCATGGGAGTTGCCCGGCATGGCGGTGGCGCGATCAGGTGAAGAGGTGTCATGCTCCGGCACCAGAGAGTCTCCCGCGGGGGACGCGCCAGGTTCCCGGCGGCCGTCCCGGCCGCGGGCGCGGACGCGGATGGGGCTGACATTGGGCGAGCTGACATGGGTGGCAAGGCGGTGAGCGGGCGATGAGCACGACAGAGCCGGCATTCGTGGTGATCACTGGGATGTCGGGGGCGGGGCGCAGCACCGCCGCGAAGTCTCTGGAGGACCTCGGCTGGTACGTGATCGACAACCTGCCGCCGGGGCTGCTGTCCTCGCTCGCCGAGGAGGCCGGCCGGGTGAACATGGCGACCGACCGCGTCGCGGCGGTGGTCGACGTGCGCAGCCTCGCCTTCACCACCGACCTCAACGCGGCGATCGAGGAACTCGACGGGCGCGGCGTCGGTGTCCGGGTGGTGTTCCTGGAGGCGAGCGACGAGGAACTGGTCCGCAGGTTCGAGAACGTCCGGCGGCCCCACCCCCTGCAGGGTGACGGGCGGCTCGTCGACGGGATCGACCGTGAGCGCGGCATCCTGCGCGAGGTCCGCGCCAACGCCGACCTCGTCATCGACACGTCCCTGCTGAACGTCCACGAGCTGCGCAAGAAGATCGTGTCGTTCTTCGGCGGCGAGGACCGGCCCGGGCTGAAGGTCAACGTGGTGTCCTTCGGCTACAAGTACGGCCTGCCGGTCGACGCCGACCTCGTCGTGGACTGCCGGTTCCTGCCCAACCCCCACTGGGTGCCGGAACTGCGGCCCATGAACGGGATCGACGGCGCCGTGCGCGACTACGTGCTCAGCCAGCCGGGTGCCAAGGAGTTCCTCGACGGATACGAGGAGGTCCTCGGCGTCGTGGCCGCCGGATACACGCGCGAGGGCAAGGGCTACGCCACCCTCGCCGTGGGCTGCACCGGAGGCAAGCACCGCAGCGTCGCGATGGCCGAGCAGCTCGGTGCGCGCCTGCGCGAGCGCGGCATGGACGTCCAGGTCAGCCACCGGGACGTGGGCCGCGAGTGACGGCTTCCGGCCGCCGCGCGGCGGGGGCGGTCCCCTCAGGGCGTACGGTGGCGGGCACCGGCCGGTAACGGGTCCGGGCCCGCACCGCGGCCGCTGAGGAGCGCGCCCGGTCCCGGCCGCGGTGACCGGAAGGGCGCGATCGATCAGCACGACGTGAGCGCCACGGCTCCGCAGAGCGGTGCTCGTGGCGCGGCGAGGAGGACGATGAAGGACCCCGCCGCGGAGGCCGCGGACCCCCCCGTCCCTCGACATCCCCCGAAGTCCCCCACCCCCGGCAGTCCGATGTTCCCCCAGCAGTTCGAGACCGCCGCGAGCGGTCCCAGGGTCGTCGCGCTCGGCGGCGGCCACGGCCTCTACGCCTCCCTGTCGGCTCTCAGGACCGTCACCGACGACCTGACGGCCGTGGTGACGGTGGCCGACGACGGCGGCTCCAGCGGACGCCTCAGGCGCGAACTGGGGGTGCTGCCGCCCGGTGACCTGCGGATGGCGCTCGCGGCCCTGTGCGGCGACGACGAGTGGGGCAAGACCTGGAGCGAGGTCGTCCAGCACCGTTTCAGGAGTGAGGGCGAGCTGCACGGCCACGCCGTCGGCAACCTGCTCATCGTCGCGCTCTGGGAGCTGCTGGAGGATCCCGTCGTCGGCCTGGAGTGGGTGGGCCGGCTGCTCGGTGCGCACGGCCGCGTGCTGCCCATGGCCTCCGTGCCGCTCGACATCCAGGCGGAGGTCGAACTGGACGGGCTGATCACGACGGTGCGCGGGCAGGTCGCCTGCGCGCTGACGCCCGGGCGGGTTCGCTCCATCTCGCTGCTGCCGTCCGACCCTCCCGCCTGCCCCCAGGCGATCGAGGCGATCGAGGCGGCCGACTGGGTGGTGTTCGGGCCGGGCTCCTGGTTCACCAGCGTGCTGCCGCATCTCAAGGTGCCCGGGCTCGCCCGGGCGCTGCACGAGACGAGCGCCAGGCGGCTGGTGATCCTCAACCTCGCGCCGCAGGCGGGGGAGACCGACGGCTTCTCACCCGAACGGCACCTGGAGGTGCTCAGGGAGCACGCCCCCGCGCTGCTCGTCGACGCGGTGGTCGCGGACGGTGAGGTGGTCGCCGACCCGAGGGCGCTGGAGAAGGCGGCGGCGTCGATGGGCGGCCGGGTCGTTTTGGCCGATGTGGCCGCCTCTGACGGATCCGCACGCCACGACGGACCACGTCTTGCCGCTGTCCTGGATGAGATTTTCCGCGAGAAGCGGTGATTGCGTGCGCACAAGGTGCGAGAGACTGGCGGGCAGAGTCTGTTTGGGGGAGGACACGCGCTGATGGCCATGACGGGTGTGGTGAAAGACGAGCTGAGCCGCCTTCCGGTGCTCAAGCCATGCTGCCGGAAGGCGGAGGTGTCCACGCTGCTGCGGTTCGCCAGCGGGCTGCACCTGGTGGGCGGGCGCATCGTGATCGAGGCCGAGCTCGACACCAACGCCACCGCCCGCAGGCTGATCAAGGACATCGGCGAGGTCTTCGGGCACAAGGCCGAGGTGCTGGTCCTGGCCCCCGCGGGGCTGCGCAAGGGCTCGCGCTACGTCGTGCGCGTCTACAAGGACGGCGAGGCGCTGGCCCGGCAGACCGGTCTGATCGACAACCACGGGCGTCCCGTGCGGGGGCTGCCCCGGCAGGTCGTCTCCGGGGCCACCTGCGACGCCGAGGCGGCCTGGCGGGGCGCGTTCCTCGCGCACGGGTCGCTGACCGAGCCGGGCCGGTCGATGTCGCTGGAGGTGACCTGCCCCGGCCCCGAGGCGGCGCTCGCCCTGGTCGGCTCGGCCCGGCGGCTCAAGATCCACGCCAAGGCCCGCGAGGTGCGCGGCGTCGACCGCGTGGTGGTGCGCGACGGCGACGCGATCAGCGCGCTGCTGACCCGGCTCGGCGCCCACGACAGCGTGCTGGCCTGGGAGGAGCGGCGGATGCGCCGCGAGGTGCGGGCCACCGCCAACCGCCTGGCCAACTTCGACGACGCGAACCTGCGCAGGTCGGCCCGGGCGGCCGTCGCCGCCGGGGCGAGGGTGCAGCGGGCGCTGGAGATCCTCGGCGACGAGGCTCCCGAGCACCTCGTGATCGCCGGCCGGCTGCGGGTGGAACACAAGCAGGCGTCCCTGGAGGAGCTCGGCCAGATCGCCGACCCGCCGCTGACCAAGGACGCCATCGCCGGGCGCATCCGGCGCCTGCTCGCCATGGCCGACAAGCGCGCCCAGGACCTCGGTATCGCCAACACCGAGGCCAACCTCACCGCCGACATGCTCACCCAGTAGCAGTCCGCCTTCCGGTGCCGTCCCCGGCCGCCGGGGACGCGTCGCCGTGCCGTCCCCGGCGGCCCGATCGCGCTCGGCGTACGCCGGGCCGGCGGTCCCGCGGAACGGGGTACGGCCGGGTCCGCGCCATGGGAAAGGGCCCGCTCACCGGCCTGTCCGGCCTGACACGCCGTCAAAGTACGGCCCGGTGGTCTACACCAATTTGGGTCCGATAAGGTCTGTCATTGAGGTTTAACACAGCCCTGGCGCCGGTACGCCGGCGCACGACGTACGAGGAGATCGGTTCCGTGAGCATCCGCGTAGGCGTCAACGGCTTCGGCCGTATCGGCCGCAACTTCTGGCGCGCTGTGGCGGCCAGCGGCAAGGACATCGAGGTCGTCGCCGTCAACGACCTCACCGACAACGCCACGCTGGCCCACCTGCTGAAGTACGACAGCATCCTGGGCCGCCTGCCGTACGAGGTCAAGGCCTCGGCGGACGAGATCACCGTTGACGGCAAGGCGATCAAGGCGTTCGCCGAGCGTGACCCCGCCAAGCTGCCCTGGGGCGACCTCGGCGTGGACGTCGTCGTCGAGTCGACCGGTCTGTTCACCGACGCCACCAAGGCCAAGGTGCACGCCGACAACGGCGCGAAGAAGGTCATCATCTCCGCTCCGGCGAAGAACGAAGACGTGACGATCGTCATGGGCGTGAACCACGACAAGTACGACCCGGCCGCTCACACGATCATCTCGAACGCCTCCTGCACCACCAACTGCCTGGCCCCGATGGCCAAGGTCATCAACGACACCTTCGGTATCGAGAAGGGTCTGATGACCACCATCCACGCCTACACGCAGGACCAGAACCTGCAGGACGGCCCGCACAAGGACCTGCGCCGCGCCCGCGCCGCCGCGCTGAACATCGTCCCGACCTCCACCGGCGCCGCCAAGGCCATCGGCCTGGTCCTGCCGGAGCTGAAGGGCAAGCTCGACGGCTACGCGCTGCGTGTGCCGATCCCGACGGGCTCGGCCACCGACCTCACGGTCGAGGTCGGCCGCGAGACCACCGTCGAGGAGGTCAACGCCGCGCTCAAGGCCGCCGCCGAGGGCCCGCTCAAGGGCTACCTCAGCTACACCGAGGACGAGATCGTCTCCAGCGACATCGTCACCGACCCGTCGTCCTGCATCTTCGACGCCGGCCTCACCAAGGTCATCGGCAACCAGGTCAAGGTCGTCGGCTGGTACGACAACGAGTGGGGCTACTCCAACCGCCTCGTGGACCTCATCGAGTACGTGGGCGCCTCCCTCTGATGATCGGAATCGACGAGCTCGACGTGAAGGGCCGGCGCGTGTTCGTGCGCGCCGACCTCAACGTCCCCCTCGACGGGGAGACGATCACCGACGACGGCCGCATCCGGGCGTCGGTGCCGACGATCAGGAAGCTGGTCGAGCGCGGCGCGAGGGTCGTCGTCGCCGCCCACCTCGGCCGCCCCAAGGGCTCGGTCACGCCGAAGTACTCGCTCGCCCCGGTCTCCCGGCGGCTGGCCGAGCTGCTCGGTGAGGACGTGGCGTTCGCCGCCGACGTGGTGGGCGAGTCCGCGCAGAGCGTGGTGGCGGGCCTGCAGGACGGGCAGGTCGCCCTCCTGGAGAACCTGCGCTTCGAGCCGGGCGAGGAGTCCAAGGACGACGCGGTCAGGGGCGAGTTCGCCGACAAGCTGGCCGCCCTCGCCGAGCTCTACGTCGGCGACGGCTTCGGCGCGGTGCACCGCAAGCACGCCAGCGTCTACGACCTGCCCAAGCGGCTGCCGCACGCGGCCGGCGACCTGGTCCTCGCCGAGGTCGAGGTGCTGCGCAAGCTCACCGAGGACCCGGCCAGGCCGTACGTCGTCGTGCTGGGCGGCGCGAAGGTCTCCGACAAGCTCGGCGTGATCGCGAACCTGCTGTCCAAGGTCGACCGCCTGCTCGTCGGCGGCGGCATGGCCTACACCTTCCTGAAGTCGCAGGGCCACGAGGTGGGCAAGTCGCTGCTGCAGGAGGACCAGATCGACCAGGTCAAGGGCTTCCTCGACGAGGCGGCCTCCCGCGGGGTCGAGCTGGTGCTGCCGGTGGACGTGCTGGCCGCCACGGAGTTCGGCGCCGACGCGCCGTACGAGGTCGTGGACGCCACCGCGATTCCGGCCGACCGCGAGGGCCTGGACATCGGTCCCCGCACCCGGGAGCTGTTCGCCTCGAAGCTGGCCGACGCCCAGACGGTGTTCTGGAACGGCCCGATGGGCGTGTTCGAGTTCGAGGCGTTCTCCGGCGGCACCCGCGCGGTGGCCGAGGCGCTGGTGAGCTCCGAGGCGTTCACCGTGGTCGGCGGCGGCGACTCGGCGGCGGCCGTGCGCAAGCTCGGCCTGCCCGAGGACGGTTTCTCGCACATTTCCACCGGTGGCGGCGCGAGCCTCGAGTATCTCGAAGGCAAGACGCTGCCCGGACTCGCGGCGCTGGAGGAGTAGATGGCTCGCAAGCCGCTGTTCGCCGGCAACTGGAAGATGAACCTCAACCACCTCGAGGCCATCAACCTGGTGCAGAAGCTGGCGTTCACGTTGACCGACCGCGACTACGACAAGGCGGACGTGGCGGTCATCCCGCCGTTCACCGACCTGCGTAGCGTGCAGACGCTGGTGGACGCGGACAAGCTCCGCATCACCTACGGCGCGCAGGACCTGTCGACGCAGGACTCCGGGGCGTACACCGGGGAGATCTCCGGGGCCATGCTGGGCAAGCTCGGCTGCACGTACGTGCTCGTGGGGCACTCGGAGCGGCGGCAGTACCACGCCGAGGACGAGGCGCTGTGCAACGCCAAGGTCAAGGCCGCCTACCGGCACTCGCTGACGCCTATCCTGTGTGTGGGTGAAGGGCTGCCGGTGCGTCAGGAGGGCCGCCACGTCGAGCACACGCTGGCGCAGCTCGACGGCGCACTGGAAGGCGTCCCCGCCGAGCAGGTGAAGTCCATCGTGATCGCGTACGAGCCGGTCTGGGCGATCGGCACCGGCGAGGTCGCCACGCCGAAGGACGCCCAGGAGGTCTGCGGCGCCATCAGGACGCGACTCGCCGAGCTCTACGGTGACGATGTGGCCTCTGTTGTCCGTATCCTTTACGGTGGCTCGGTGAAGTCGGACAACGTCGCCGGCATCATGGCGGAGGCCGACATCGACGGCGCCCTCGTGGGAGGGGCCAGCCTCGACGCGGTCGAATTCGCCAAGATCTGCCGATTTGGCGAGACCGCCGGCTAGCTGAGCCGTTTGGGGGGTGCGACTTGACAACAGGTCGTACCCTCGAAGAACACAACTGAATCGTCACGCCGATGGCATCGTGCACAACGCGTCGTGCACGCCCGGACATAGGAACAGGTCTACGGTGACAATCGGAATCTCCATCGCCCTCATCCTGTCGAGCGCTCTGATGGTGCTGCTCGTCCTGCTCCACAAGGGCAAGGGCGGCGGTCTGTCGGACCTGTTCGGAGGCGGCTTCTCGTCGTCCTTCGGTGGTTCGTCGGTGGTGGAACGCAACCTGGACCGCCTCACCATCATCACGGGCATCGTCTGGTTCGTCTGCATCATCGCGCTGGGCCTGCTGCTCAAGCCGTAGCGGACGGCCTGCGGCCACGCGTGACAGAGATTCATCTCCCCCCGTCCGCGGGGCGATCGAGCAAGGAGTTCTTCGGTGGGTAGTGGCAACGCGATCCGTGGCAGCCGAGTCGGCGCTGGCCCCATGGGAGAGGCCGAACGCGGCGAGGCCGCCCCCCGTGTGCGGGTCTCGTTCTGGTGCGCGAACATGCACGAGACGCGCCCGAGCTTCGCCAGCGACGCGGCCGTCCCCGAGTTCTGGGACTGCCCGCGGTGCGGACTGCCGGCCGGGCAGGACCAGTCGAACCCGCCCGCTCCGCCGAAGAACGAGCCGTACAAGACGCACCTCGCGTACGTGAAGGAGCGCCGTAGCGACAAGGACGGCGCGCAGATCCTCGCCGAGGCGCTGGAGCGGCTGCGCTCCTCCTCCCGCCCGATCTACTGATCCGGACGACTGTCAAGGCCCTTCCCGCCCAGGCGGGGAGGGCCTTCACGTATGCGCCGGCTCCCGGTCGGCGGAGCGGTACACGGCCGTGGCGATGTGGGCGAACGAGCGGATCAGCGGGTTGGCGTCGGCGCTGTTCCAGGCCAGGACGAGGCGGCTGGGCGGCATGTAGGCCAGCGGCACCGACGTGAGCCCTCGGGCAGCGCGTGGGCCGCCGGCGCCAGCCCGACCGTGCCGTTCCACAGAACGGCCTGGACGTCGTCTACGACGACGCGTACGACCTCGACCTGGGCGGACGGGTGGTGCGGCTGCGGGCCGCCGGCCGGGCGCACAGCAGGGGCGACCAGGTGATCACGGTCCCCGACGCCGGGGTGATGTTCACCGGCGATCTCGTGGAGGCCGGGCAGTTCGCCATCTTCCCGTGGTTCCCGCCATACGACACCGACGTGTCCGGCACTCGCTGGATCAGCGTGATGCGGCGGCTGGCCGACGCGTCGCCGCGGGTGGTGGTGCCCGGTCATGGCGACGTCGGCGGTCCGCAGCTGCTCGCCGACGTCCGGGACTACCTCGAACTGCTGCGCGACGAGACCTGGGCACGCCGGGACTCGGCCGTGGGCGAGCAGGCGATCGTCGAGGAGGTCAGGTCGCTCATGATCGAGCGGCACCCGGAGTGGGCCGGCCGGGAATGGATCGAGAAGGGTGTCGGCTGCCTGTGCGCCGAGCACCCCGCATGACGCCGGCGGTGGTGCCTGCGGGGGAGCGGCTGGTCAGGGTCGGCACCGTGGGAGCGCGTCGAAGACCGCATTCGCAGGCCGGCGCGACCGCCGGGATCCTGTCGCGGGCCCCGGACCTGGCGGTCGGCGCCACCCCGGTCACCCGCCGTGCACCTGCTCGCCGTCCAGGAACGTCATGAGGACCTTGGTGGTCCAGATGTCCTTCGGGTCGAGCGTGAAGGGGTCGCGGTCGAGGACGACGAGGTCGGCCGGGCGGCCCTCCTCGATCACCCCGGCGGGAGAGCGGTTGATCCAGGCCGAGCCCTCGGTGTAGGCCGTCATGATCGTCCGTAGGTCGAGGCTCTGCTCGGGCAGGAACGGGGTCTGGGCCGTGGGGTACGTCGCGTGGACGGAGCCGCCCGGCTCGGTGCGGTTGACCGCCACGTGCATGGCCTCCAGGGGGTCGGCCGAGGAGACCGGCCAGTCCGAACCTCCGGCGAAGCGGGTGCCGTGCCGTACGAGGTCGGCGAAGGGGTACTGCCAGGAGGCGCGCTCCTCGCCGAGGTAGGGGATGCACAGCTCGTCCATCTGCAGGTGGTGGGTGGCCCACAGCGCCTGCAGGTTGGCCGTCACGCCGAGCTCGGCGAAGCGCGGCACGTCCTGCGGCGTGATGATCTGCACGTGCGCGATGTGGTGCCGGTTGTCGGGGTCGGTGCCGGTCAGCGCGTCGAGCGCCTCGCGCACGGCCCGCTCGCCGATGGCGTGGAAGTGCACCTGGAAGCCCAGGGCGTCGAGCTCCTTGACGTACCCGTCGAGCAGCGCCGGGTCGACGTACGACAGGCCGGTGCCGCCGCAGCGGCAGTAGGGCTCGATGACGGCGGCGGTGAAGTTCTCCGGGATGCCGTCCTGCATGATCTTCACCGACGTCGCCCGGAAGCGGTCCAGGCCCTTGGCCATCGCGCGCCGCTCGACCAGCTCGGGGATCTGCTCGGCGCCGCGGCTGCGGTCCCACCACAGGGCGCCGACGACCCGCGCCCGAAGGCGTCCCGAGGCGGCCGCGGACAGGTAGGCGGGCAGCTGGTCGTCCGACCCGGCGTACGAGCCGACGATGGCGTCCTGCCAGCCGGTGACGCCCAGCGAGAACAGGTGGGACTGCGCGTCCATCAGGGCGGCGTCGACGTCGTCCGGGGTGGGGCGCGGGGTGAGCAGGCCGACGAGGTCCATCGCGCCCTCGTGCAGCACGCCGCTCGGCGTGCCGTCCAGGTCGCGCTCGATGCGGCCGTCCACGGGGTCGGGGGTGTCCTTCGTGATTCCGGCGACCTCCAGGGCCCGCGTGTTGACCCAGGCGGCGTGGTGGTCGCGCTGCACGAAGTACGCGGGGCGGTCGAGGAAGTCGAGCTGGGACCGGTGGGGGAGACCGCCGGGGAAGGCCGACATGTCCCAGCCGCCGCCGTCGATCCACTCTTTGCCCGGATTGTTCGCCGCGTAGCCGGCGATCACCGTGGTGTAGGCGTCGAGGCCGTACACCTCGGCCAGGTCGCACCTGGCCCGCTCCAGGCCGGCCTGCACCGGGTGGACGTGGGCGTCGGTGAATCCCGGCGTCAGCAGGCCGCCACCGAGGTCCACCGGCTCGGCGCCCGGCGCCAGCCGTACGAGGTCGGCCTCGGCGCCGACGGCGGCGATGACGCCGTGACGGATGAGGACCGCCTCGGCGAAACCGCCGGGGACGAAGACGCGGCCGCCGCGGAACAAGATGGTGGAGCTCAAGGGTGTCGTGTCCTTCTTCGAGATGTGCGGGCGTCCGGCGAACAGCGCGAGATCACAAGGGCTAGTGGCCGGTGATCTTGTCGGCGATCCTGGCCAGTACGGACGTCCTGGTCATGCCCCTGCCCTCACGGGCGTCGGCCAGGCGGTAGAGACGGTACATCGAGTGGACGCCGAACCAGCGCAGCGGCTCCGGCTCCCAGGCGCGTACCCGCCGGTCCACCCACGGCATGCGGGTCAGATCGGTGTCGCGGCGCAGCACCAGGTCGCACAGCGTGCGCCCGGCGAGGTTCGTGGCGGTCACTCCGTGGCCCGTGTAGCCGCCCGCCCAGCCGAGGCCGGTCGTGGGGTCCACGTGGACGGCCGAGCACCAGTCACGCGGCACGCCGAGCACCCCCGACCAGGCGTGCTCCACCCGCGATCCGGCGACGGCGGGGAAGAACGCGACCAGCAGGTCCCACAGGGCGTCCACGGTCCAGTTGTGCGTGTGGCCCCGCTCGTCGACCCTCGACCCGTACAGGTACGGCCTGCCGCGGCCGCCGAAGGCGATGCGGTCGTCGGCCGTACGCTGGGCGTACATGTAGTAGTGCGCCATGTCGCCGAGCAGTTCGCGGCCCTGCCAGCCGATCTCCGCCCAGACCCGCTCCGGCAGCGGCGCGGTGACGATCAGGGAGCTGTTCATCGGCAGCCAGTCGCGGTGGTGGCCGGCGATGGTCGCGGTGAACCCCTCGGTGCAGCGCAGGACGTAATCCGCCTTCACCGTCCCGTACGGCGTGACCGCCCGGCCCGGCGCGATCTCGGTGACGGGCGTCCGCTCGTAGATCTCGACGCCGAGGTCCCGTACGACCCGCGCGAGGCCGCGGACGAGCTTGGCCGGCTGGATCCTGGCGCAGTGCGGGCTCCAGGTGGCTCCCGTCGCGCCCGCCACCCGCAGCCGGTCGTTCATCTCGCCGGTGGTCAGCAGCCGGACGTCGTCGCGGTCCCAGCCCCACTCGCGCTGCGTCGCCAGTTCCTCGCGCAACCGCAGCGCCTGCGCCGGGCCGCGGGCGACCGTGAGCAGGCCGCCCTTGACGATGTCGGCGTCGACGCCCTCCTCGCGGGCGACGCGGATGACCTCGTCCACGGCCTCGAACATCGCGCGCTGCAACCGCCGGGCCGCGTCCCGGCCGTGGGTCTTCGCGTACCGCTCGGGCGAGCCGGCCAGCGCGCCGGTCAGCCAGCCGCCGTTGCGTCCCGACGCGCCGAACCCGGCGAACTCCTTCTCCAGCACGACGACCCGCAGCGACGGGTCGGCCTTCTTCAGGTAGTAGGCGGTCCACAGCCCGGTGTAGCCCGCGCCGACCACGGCCACGTCGGCCCGCAGGTCGCCGCCCAGCGGTTCTCCGGGTTCGGGCACGCCAAGCGACCGATACCAGAAGGACACCTCACCGTTGACGAAGCCGGGGGACAGGGGAGCGGTCATGGTGCACATCCTGCTATATCCGTGCTCGCCTCGCCATTCGGCGACGGATGTCGTGGTGATCCGATGGAACACATGCGGATAACCGTAGTCGTAACGTGGCGCATCGACAGGAAACGATCGGCTCACCGCTGTGTAGCAAGCGTGTAACAGCACTCCGCCACCCTGAAGACCAGCGCAACGGAGGGAGCGGATACCGATGGGGTTCTTCCGGATTCGTACGACCGTGGACGAGCGGCCGGGGCGGCTGGCGTCGCTGGCGACGGCCCTGGCCGACAGGGGCGGCAACATCCTGGGCCTGTCGGTGCAGCCCGACACGGACGGCACGGTCGACGAGTTCGTCACCGACATCCCCGCCTCCCCCGAGGCCGTACGCGAG
Organism: Microbispora sp. H10836; assembly: GCF_012999525.1. Lineage (NCBI taxonomy): Bacteria > Bacillati > Actinomycetota > Actinomycetes > Streptosporangiales > Streptosporangiaceae > Microbispora > Microbispora sp. H10836. Next base: position 153,300 of record NZ_JABBWU010000019.1, on the reverse strand, counting down.
GCGCTGGAGGCGGCCGGTGGGAGACGGGTGCGGATCGTCCCCGCCACGGCGCACGAATTGACCGACGAGCCGACGCGGACGCTGCTGCTCGCGGCCCGGCTGCGCTCCGCTCCCTGGCGCCTGCCGGAGATCCTGGGCGAGCTGCTGCGCGCCGACGACGCCCGCTGGGTGTACGGCGCGGCCGCCGTGCGCCCGCGGAACGAGGACGGCGAGCGGGACGAGGGGGAGGCGCTGGAGCTGCCCGACCCGACTCTGCTGGTGGTGCCCGTGGCGCCGCGGCGGTCGATCCGGCTGCGCCGCTCAGGGCTCCCGTTCACCCTGACCGAGGCGGCCCGCGCCGCCGCGATGGTGAGGCTGGCGCAGCCGCCGGCCGAGCCGTCCGCGGCCGAGGGGCCGGTGCGGCTCGCCGACGGCGCGGAGGTGCAGGTCAAGCCGTTGACTTCGCTTTATCGCGAGGCGCTGCGCGACCTGCACGAGCGCTGCTCGCCCGAGACACGCAGGTTCCGCTACTTCACCGCCAACCCCACCCTGCCGCCCCACATGTTCGACCGGCTGTGCGACCGGGCCCGCGGGCAGTCGCTCGTCGCCGGGTACGACGGGCAGGTCGTCGCGCTCGCCTCGCTGATGTTCACTCCCGATCCGGGCATCGCGGAGATCGCCTTCCTCGTGGAGGACCGCTGGCAGGGCCGGGGGCTCGGCACCCACCTGGCCCGCATGCTCCTCGCCCAGGCCAGGGACCTCGGCTTCGCCGAGGTGCGGGCGACCCTCCTGTACGACAACACGCGCATGCGCAGGCTGCTCGGCTCCCTCGGCGCGACGCTCACCCACACCGAGGACCCCGGTGTGGTCGAGGCGCGGCTCGCCGTGGGCGTGATGGCGACGGCGTCCCCGCGCTGACGTCCTCACGGGTGATCCTCCTGGTCCGGTGTAGCTCAGGGCACCGGACCAGGACGGCTCACCGCAGGTGCGCGCCTTTCGCGGGGTCTACGGATCTCGGCCCGGCCGGTCACCGTGCCGGACGGGCCGGTCAGTGCGCAGGTCCCTTGGCGGGAGCGGTCACTGCGCCGGAAGGAACCTCCGGTCCTCGCGAAGCCCGCTCCGCTGGGCCTTTGCCGCGGTCCTCGCTCCCTTCCGCTCCGCTCTCTCGATCCCCGTCACTCGGCGGTGCACCACTCGACGAACTCCCGCGCCTGCTTGTCGTGCCACAGAGCGAGGTCGGGGTCGCTGTCCTGGAAGGCGGCCAGCGCGTCGAGGAGCAGCTCCGACCGCAATTGAGGATCGGGACGCCGATCAGCGGAGCGTTGAGCGTCGGCTCGGCATGGCGCCCGAATACGAGAGCGTGAGCCGGAGCTCCGTCACACAGCGTCAGAGCAGTGGAGGGTCTGCTCACGGACTCGTTGCCCATGAGAACGCGAGCGGACCGCAGTAGCGGGCGTGCGGCGAGCGCGAGGGCATAGCTGCCTTCGGGCAGGAACAGCGGCATCTCCAGATCGCCGGTGACCTTGCCGGCCATCCATTCCCAGAACGCGCTGGACTCATCACCGGCGACCCAATCCCAGAACGAATCCGTGATCGATTCCTGCGGCGGCCTTCCCGGGGTTGGCGGAGTGGTCGTTATCGTCTCGACAGACCACGCGTCGTCCGGTGAATACGGATGCCAGAGCCGGAACACGGGCGCGCCGCCGGCCTCCAGCGTGTGTAGCTGTCCGGTGTTCCGCAGCCGGTAGGCGGCGCCGTCGCCGCGTATCACCAGGCGTGCCACGGTGGGAGTCACGGCAGAGAACACGACCGACCGGTCCGTCATGTCCAATGAGATTACGGTCCCCGAGTATCACTCGCACCTGCGATTCCTGCACGGCGAACCGTCGCTCAGGGTGGGCTCGCCCACGCTGCCCGGCCTGCCGGGACGTCTGAGAGCGGATGCGTGATCCACGACATAGTCGACGGCGGCCGCCCGTTCAGGAGATCTCGCCGGTGCCGGTGGAACGCCGCGGCGAACTCAGGTACAAGGTGGTCTGTGGACTTCGACGAGGCGGCCGAACGGCTCTACGGCATGGTGCCCGAGGAGTTCACCTCGGCCCGCGACGCGCTGGCGAAGGAAGTGAAGGCGGCCGGGGATGCCGCGCTGGCCAAGCGGATCAAGGCGTTGCGCAAACCCACGGTCGTGGCCTGGGCCGTCAACCGGACGGCCCGCGAGCGCGGAGACGAACTCGGCCGGCTGCTCGACCTCGGACGGCGGCTGCGGGAGGCCTGGCGGGCCCAGGACGCGGACGCCCTGGCCGAGGCCGGCCGCGAACGTACCCCGCTCGTCGCCCGTCTCGTCCGGTCCGTACGCGAGGAGGCCGAGGTGGCCGGGCATCCGCTGGGCTCCACGGCCGACCTGGAGATCGAGCAGACGCTCGACGCCGCCGTGGTGGACGAGGACGCGGCCGAACAGGTGCGCCGGGGCACGCTGACCCGCCCCCTGAGCTACAGCGGCTTCACTCCCGCCCCCGTCGTACGTCCCGCCCCCGAACCCGCCGCAGCACGTCCGGCGGGAAAGCCCGCGAAAGCCCGCACGAAGGTTCCGGCCGGTGCCGGCCCCGAGGCGGAGCACCAGGCCCCGGACCAAGACCAGGAGCGCCCGGAGCACGAACTCGAACGCGAACGGCGCGAGGCCGAGCACCGGGAAGCCGAGCGCCGTCGCCGGATCGAGAGCCTCGAAAACGCGCTCGCCGAGGCCGAACGGGCCGCGACGGAGGCGGAGCGGGGCCGCGCCGACTGGGAGGCCGAGCGCGCCGAGGCCGTACGCGAGCACGAGCGGCGCACCGCGAAGGTCGAGACGCTGACGGCCAAGCTGGCCAAGGCCAGGGACAAGCTGAAGGCGGCCGAACACCGGCTGGAGGTCGCCCGCCGCGAGGAGACGAACGCCGAACGCGCCGCCCGCTCAGCCCGCCAGCGTGCCGACCAGGTCCGTGCCACCCTCGACGAGGCACGATCCGCCCACGAATGATGGCGCGGCGGGGAAGGAGCGGAGCGGGCGGGAGGGAGGACCGCAGCGAAGGCCCAGCGGAGCGGGCTTCGCGAGGACCGGAGCTTCCGGCCGGCGCAGTGACGTCTGTCTGCAGTGCCGTCTTGAGGCAGCGACATCCCATCCGGTGCCGTCCTGGCGCATGAGGGAGAACGGAGCGGGCTTCGCGAGGACCGGAGCTTGCGACCGGCGCAGTGACGTCTGTCCGCAGTGACGTCTCACGGGCGGCGGTGCTGCCTCACCTTAGTGACGTCTCATACCCGAACGGCCGGGCGGGGGCGTGTGCCCCGGCCCGGCCGTTGCGATGTGATCTCCGTCAGGGGGAGGCGATCCGCCCCAACGACGGCGGGATCTTGTGTGCGGCGGCGCGGTCGAGCAGGAACAGCGTGCGCTGCCGCCCGCGCGCCCCGGCGGCCGGGACCTGGAACGGCCCGGCGTCGGACAGGGCCATCCGGACCGCCTGTGCCTTGTCCCCGCCCGCGGCGACGATCCAGGCCTCCCTGGCGGCCCGCAGTGCCGGGAACGTCAGAGACAGCCGGGTCGGCGGCGGCTTGGGGGAGCCGTGCACCGCCACCACCGAGCGCTCCTCCTCGTAGACCGCGGGTTTGTCCGGGAACAACGAGGCGACGTGCGCGTCCGGTCCCATGCCGAGCAGGAGCACGTCGAACGACGGCACCGGCCCGTGATCCTCGGGCCTGGCCGCCTTGGCCAGCTCGACCGCGTACGCGTCGGCGGCCTCCTCGGCGGTCATCCCCGAGTCGGGGCCGGGCATCGGGTGGACCCGCGCCGGGTCCACGTCGACATGGTCGAGCAGGGCCTGACGGGCCCCGGTCTCGTTCCGCTCGGGATCGCCGGTCGGCAGGAACCGCTCGTCGCCCCACCAGATGTCGAGCGCCCGCCAGTCGATGGCGTCGCGCGCCGCCGTCCCCGCGAGGGCGGCCAGTGTCGCGATGCCCACGGTGCCGCCGGTCAGCACCAGGTGCGCCGAACCGCGGGCCGCCTGGGTGTCCACCAGCCGCGTGATGAGGCGGGCGGCCACGGCCTGGGCCAGCAGTTCGGCGTCCCGGTGGACGATGACGGTGGGAACGCCGCTCACGCCCGTCCCCGCCCCTTCATCTCCGCCAGGCGGCGGATCGCGGCGGCGTAGATGTCGTCGGGGTCGAGCCTGCGCAGCTCCTCGGCCAGCAGCTCCGAGGTCGGCCTGCGGGCCAGGGCGACCCGGCGGTCGGGGTTGCCGGGCCGCGACAGCGTGGCGAGCCTCGCGTCGCCCCTGCTCACCGTCAGCTCGCCGCCGTCCTCGATGGACAGCCGTACGCCCGTCAGGCCGGGGCCGGCGGAGTCGGCGACCTCGATCGGCACCTCCAGCCGGTCGCACAGCCAGGCGGCCAGCAGCGGCGCGCTGGGGTTGCCCGCCGCGGCCTCCACCACGCCTCCGGTGACCTTTCCGATGGGCTGGTCGAAGGCGGCGGCCAGCAGGCTGCGCCACGGCGTGAGCCGCGTCCAGGCCAGGTCGGTGTCGCCGGGCACATACTGGTCGGCCCGGGCGGCTATGGCCGACACGCCGTCCTGAGCGGACCTGGCGTCGGTGATGCGGCGGCTGCCGAGGTGCCCGATCGCGTTCTTGGCGGGGAGGTCCGGGCAGTCGCCCGGCCACCACACCACCACCGGCGTGTCGGTGAGCAGCAGCGGCGTGATCACCGAGTCGGCGTGCTCGGTCAGCTCGCCGTACAGGCGCAGCAGCACGACCTCGCCCGGCGCCGACTCGCCCACGCGGATCTCCGCGTCCAGCCGGTTGGGCTCGGCCGGGTCGCGGCTGATCACCATGAGGATGCGCGAGGGGTGCTCGCGCGCCGCCTCGGTGGCCGCGCGCAGGGCGTCGTACTGCCCCGCCTCGTCCACCACCACGACGAGCGTCAGCACCATGCCGACGGCGGGCGCGCCCAGCTGGTGCCGCAGGCGGGTGAGCGTCGAAGAGATCTTCGACGCGGTCGTCTCGGTCAGGTTGAAGGTCGTCACACCGCTCTCCGCTCGATCCGCCCGGAACGCGCCTCGCCGGAAGCCGCGCTCACAGCCGCCTCCAGGCGCGTCCGTCCCTGGCCAGCATCGCGTCGGCCGAGGCGGGCCCCCAGGAGCCGGACTCGTACCCCTCGGGCTTGCCCTCGGAGGCCCAGAACTCCTCGATCGGGTCGAGGATCTGCCACGACAGCTCCACCTCCCGCTGGTGCGGGAACAGCGGCGGGTCGCCGATGAGCACGTCGAGCAGCAGCCGCTCGTACGCCTCGGGGGAGGACTCCATGAACGACTCGCCGTAGGCGAAGTCCATGTTGACGTCCCTGACCTCCATGGCCGTGCCCGGCACCTTGGAGCCGAAGCGCACCGTGATGCCCTCGTCCGGCTGCACGCGGATGACCAGCGCGTTGTGGCCGAGGATCTCGGTGTCGTCCTTGCTGAACGGCAGGTGCGGCGCCCGCTGGAAGACGACGGCCACCTCGGTCATCCGGCGGCTGAGCCGCTTGCCCGTCCGCAGGTAGAACGGCACTCCCGCCCACCGGCGGTTGGCCACCTCCAGCTTCACCGCGGCGTACGTCTCGGTCGCGGAGTCGGAGGAGATGCCCTGCTCCTCCAGGTAGCCGACGACCGGCTCGCCGCCCTGCCAGCCCCGCGTGTACTGGCCGCGGGCGGTGCCGGTGGCCAGGTCGGCGGGCAGCTTGACGGCTCGCAGCACCTTCTCCTTCTCCCGGCGCAGCGCGTCGGCGTCGAAGGAGGTGGGGTCCTCCATCGCGACCAGCGCGAGGAGCTGGAGCAGGTGGTTCTGGATCACGTCACGGGCCGCGCCGATGCCGTCGTAGTAGCCGGCCCGGCCGCCGATGCCGATGTCCTCGGCCATCGTGATCTGGACGTGGTCGACGTAGCCGCGGTTCCAGATCGGCTCGTACAGCGTGTTGGCGAAACGGAGCGCCAGGATGTTCTGGACGGTCTCCTTGCCGAGGTAGTGGTCGATCCGGAAGACCGAGCTCTCCGGGAACACGGCGCTGGTGATCGTGTTGAGATCCTGCGCGCTCTTCAGGTCGTGCCCGAACGGCTTCTCGATGACGACCCGGCGCCAGGAGCCCTCGGGGCCCTTGGCCAGGTTCGTCCGCTTGAGCTGCTCGATCACGAGCGGGAAGAACTTCGGCGGCACCGACAGGTAGAAGGCGTAGTTGCCGCCGGTGCCCCGGGTCTCGTCGATTTCCTTGAGCATCATGGCGAGCACGTCGAAGGCGCCGTCGTCGCCGAACTCACCGGGGCAGAAGTGGATGCCCTCGCTGAGCTGCTTCCAGACCTCGTCGCGGAACGGCGTCCGCGCGTGCTCCTTGACCGCCTCGTACGTGACCTGGGCGAAGTCCTCGTGCGCCCAGTCACGGCGGGCGAAGCCGACCAGGGAGAAGCCCGGGGGCAGCAGCCCCCGGTTCCCCAGGTCGTAGATCGCCGGCAGCAGCTTGCGCTTGGCGAGGTCGCCCGTGACGCCGAACAGCACGAGCACGCACGGCCCGGCCACCCGGGGCAGGCGCCGGTCGCGCGGGTCGCGCAGCGGGTTGGCCGCCATGGTCAGCTCGGTCGTCCCGGTCGTGGCGGCCTGCGCGGCGGCCAGGACCGCCCGCTCGGCGGCCGTCAGATCGTCCACGGCCTGCCGCGGCAGCTCGTCTCCCGCCTGCTGTGCAGCGTCCGGCGCCTGCCGGGCGTCGTCGGCGGGGGCCTGCGGCTCCTGTTGCTCCGTCATGTGTCCTCCCTGCGGACGGGCCCTTCGCCTGTAACGCATCGCATGGTCAGAGCTCCTCGGCCACGGAGAGCAGGTGCCTGACGCCGGCGACGCGGTCGGTGAGGTGCAGGCGGACCGCCGGACGGCCGCGGGAGGTCAGGGCTCCCAGGTCGCCCAGCGCCTGCGCGAGTTGCAGCCTGCCCAGCGTGTACGGCTTGCCGGGCACCTCGACGTCGTCGGTCACGGCCCCGGTGACCTGCAGGAACACGCCGGTCTCCGGACCGCCCTTGTGGTACTGCCCGGTGGAGTGCAGGAAGCGCGGGCCCCAGCCGAACGTGACCGCGTGGTCGGTGCGGTAGTCGAGCAGCGCCCGCAGGGTGGCGACGTCGGCGCTCGCCCACGTCTCGGTCATCTCCTCGAAGGAGGCGTCGCCGACCACCGCGGCGTCGAACGCGGCCTCGCGGTCGAGGTACGCCATGATCGCCAGGTAGCCGCGCTCGGGGATCGCGCGCAGCAGCCAGGTGAGGACGTCGGCCAGGTTCTTCAGGTCGCCGGGCACGTCGCCGTACACCTCGACCGGGCCGTCGGTGAGCACCGGCGTGCCGGTCGGCAGCGGGCCGTCGCCGGCCTCCTGCAGGATCCTGGTGGTGTTCTCCTTCGACTCGGCGACGTTCGGCTGGTCGAACGGGTTGATCCCGAGCACCCGGCCGGCGATCGCCGTGGCGTACTCCCAGACGAGGAACTGCGCGCCGAGCGGGCCGTCGACGGTCGTGCCGCTGTCGGAGCCGATGGTGACGAGGAACTGGTCGCCGGCCTCGGCCGCCTCGGCGCCGACGACGGGCAGGATGCCCTTGCCCTCCTTGCCGGTCGACTCGGCGATGAGCTGCTCGATCCAGTCGGGCAGGCCGGTGATGTCGGAGGGCGCGTCGCGCAGGATGAGCTTGTCGCGCCCCTGCAGCGCCCGCGCGCCGAGCAGCGCGCCGAGCTCCAGGCCCGGGTTGCCCTCGTCCTGCGCGAGCAGCGGCGCCACCGCGGCGGCGTCGTCGAGCAGCTTGGCCACGTCGGCGCCGGCGAGGGCGCTCGGCACCAGGCCGAACGCGGTGAGCGCGCTGTAGCGGCCGCCCACGTTCGGGTCGGCGAGCACGACCGGGTATCCGGCCTCGATGGCCGTCCGCTCCAGCGGCGAGCCGGGGTCGGTGACGACCACGATCCGCTCGGCCGGGTCGATTCCCGCGTCCCGGAACGCCTGCTCGTAGACGCGCCGGTGGCTGTCGGTCTCGATCGTGCCGCCGCTCTTGCTCGCCACCACCACGACCGTGCGGTCGAGCCGGTCGGCGAGCGCGCGCCGGACCTGCTGCGGGTCGGTGGTGTCGAGGACGGTCAGCGGCACGTCCTCGGTGGCGCAGATCACCTCGGGGGCGAGGGAGGAGCCGCCCATGCCGGCGAGCACCACGTGGTCCAGGCCCGCGGCGCGGGCCCGCTCCACCAGCTTGGCGATCTCCGGCAGCAGCTCCCGGCTCGCCCGCGGCAGGTTGAGCCAGCCCAGCCGGATCGCGGCCTCGGACTGCGCCTGCGGGCCCCACAGCGTGGAGTCGCCCGCGGCGAGCGCCGCGGGCACCCCCTCGGCCACGAGCTTGTCCTTGACCGCCTTGACGGCGTCCGCCTCGTCGCCGAGGGTCACCTCGATTGTCATCTGTAGCTCAGGCCTTCCGCAGCTCGCCGTCGACGGTCTCGAGAAGCTCGCTCCAGGACGTCTCGAACTTCTCGACGCCCTCCTCCTCCAGCGCGCGGACGACGTCGTCGTAGTCGATTCCGGCCTGCTTGAGCGAGGCCATGACGTCCCACGCCTGCTGGTAGAACGGGCGGATGGTGTCGCCCGAGATCCGGCCGTGGTCGGCCGAGGCGTCCAGCGTCTTCTCCGGCATGGTGTTGACGACCCCGGCCGTGACCAGCTGCTCGACGTACAGGGTGTCGGGGAAGTCGGGGTTCTTCACGCCCGTGGAGGCCCACAGCGGGCGCTGCGGGTGCGCGCCGGCCGCGCGCAGCGCCTGCCAGCGCGGCGAGTTCATGACCTCCTCGTACGCGGCGTACGCCAGGCGGGCGTTGGCCACGGCGGCCTTGCCCTTCAGCTCGGCGGCCTCCGGCGTGCCGATCTTGTCGAGGCGCTTGTCGATCTCGGTGTCGACGCGGCTGACGAAGAACGACGCGACCGACTCGATCGTGGCCAGGTTGAGGCCGTTGGCCTTGGCCTTCTCAAGCCCGCTCAGCCAGGCGTCCATCACCTGGCGGTACCGCTCGAGCGAGAAGATCAGCGTGACGTTGACGCTGATGCCCTCGGAGATGGCCTGGGTGATCGCCGGCAGGCCCTCGACGGTCGCCGGGATCTTGATGAGCACGTTGGGCCGGTCGACCAGCCACCACAGCGCGCGTGCCTCGGCGATCGTCGCCTCGGTCTTGCGGGCCAGGCGCGGGTCCACCTCGATCGACACGCGCCCGTCGACGCCGCGGGTGGCGTCGAAGACCGGCCGCATCACGTCGGCCGCCCAGCGGATGTCGAACGTGGTGATCGCGCGTACGGCCTCCTCGACCGTCACCCCGCGGGTGGCGAGGTCGTGCAGCTGCGCGTCGTAGGCGTCGCCCTTGCTCAGGGCGGAGGCGAAGATCGTGGGGTTGGAGGTGACCCCGGTGACGTTCTTGTCGCGGATCAGGGCGGCGAGGTTGCCGGAGCGCAGCCGCTCCCGGCTGATGTCGTCGAGCCAGATGGAGACTCCGGCGTCGGTCAGCCGCTTCAGATTCTCATTCATCCTTCGTCCCTCAGTTTCCGGTCGTCTCGCCCTTGTCGGCGCCCGTCTTGGCCAGGCTGGCCTTGGCGGCGGCGACGACGCGATCGGCGGTGAGGCCGAACTGCTCGTAAATCGTCTTGTACGGCGCCGAGGCGCCGAAGTGGTCGAGACCGAGCACCTCGCCCGCGTCTCCCACGAACTCGCGCCAGCCGAGCGTGATTCCCGCCTCGACGGCGACCCGGGCCTTGACGGCGGGCGGCAGCACGGTCTGCTTGTAGGCGGCGTCCTGCGCCTGGAACCACTCCACGCACGGCATCGAGACCACGCGGGTCGGGATGCCCTGCGACTCCAGGATCGTGCGGGCCTCGACGGCGAGCTGGACCTCGCTGCCGGTGCCGATGATCACGACCTCAGGCTGGCCGTTGGAGGCGTCCTGCAGCACGTAGCCGCCCTTGGCGACGGCGTCGGGGTCGCCCGCGCCGTCCAGGGTGGGGACGTTCTGCCGAGTCAGGGCGAGGCCCGCCGGGCGGTCGTTGTTCTCCAGCACGGCCTTCCACGCGGCCGCGGTCTCGTTGGCGTCGGCCGGGCGGACGACGTCCAGGCCGGGGATCGCGCGCAGCGCCCACAGGTGCTCGATCGGCTGGTGGGTCGGGCCGTCCTCGCCGAGACCGATCGAGTCGTGCGTCCAGACGTAGGTCACCGGCAGCTTCATCAGCGCGGCGAGGCGCACCGACGGGCGCATGTAGTCGCTGAACACCAGGAACGTGCCGCCGTAGGGGCGGGTGCCGTTGTGCAGCGCGATGCCGTTGAGGATCGCGCCCATGCCGTGCTCGCGGATGCCGAAGTGCAGCGTCCGGCCGTACCGGTTACCGGGGAACTCCTTGGTCTGGTACTCGTCCGGGATGAAGGACGGCTCGCCCTTCATCGTGGTGTTGTTGGACTCCGCCAGGTCGGCCGAGCCGCCCCACAGCTCCGGCAGCACCGGCGCGAGAGCGCTCAGCACCTCGCCGGACGCCTTGCGGGTGGCGACCTGCGAGCCGATCTCGAACGACGGCAGCGCCTTGTCCCAGCCCTCGGGCAGCCTGCGCTTGGAGATCCGGTCGAACAGCTCCGCCCGCTCGGGGTTGGCCTCACGCCAGCTCTGGTAGCCCTTGTCCCACTCGGCGCGCAGGGTGCGGCCGCGCGCGACGACGTCGCGGGCGTGGTCGAGCACCTCGGCGGGGACCGCGAAGCTCTTGTCGGGGTCCATGCCGAGGACGCGCTTGGTCGCGGCGACCTCGTCGGCGCCCAGAGCCGAGCCGTGGATCTTGCCGGTGTTCTGCTTGTTCGGCGCCGGCCAGCCGATGATCGTGCGGAGCTTGACGAACGTCGGCCGCTCGGTCTCGGCGCGGGCCGCCTCCAGCGCGGCGTACAGCGCCTGGACGTCCTCCTTGTACTCGCCCGTGGCCGTCCAGTCGACCTCCAGGACGTGCCAGCCGTACGCCTCGTAGCGCTTGGCGATGTCCTCGGACAGGGCGATCTGGGTGTCGTCCTCGATGGAGATGTGGTTGGAGTCGAAGACCACGGCCAGGTTGCCGAGCTTCTGGTGACCCGCGAGGGCGCTGACCTCGTGGCTGATGCCCTCCTCGAGGTCGCCCTCCGAGGCGAAGCACCAGATCATGTGGTCGAACGGCGAGGTGCCGGGCGCGGCGTCCGGGTCGAACAGGCCGCGCTCGCGGCGGGCCGCCATCGCCATGCCGACCGCGTTGCCGATGCCCTGGCCGAGCGGGCCGGTCGTCGTCTCCACCCCGGCCGTGTGGCCGTACTCGGGGTGGCCCGGGGTGAGGCTGCCCCACTGCCGGAGCGCCTTGAGGTCGTCCAGGGTCAGGCCGTAGCCGGACAGGTAGAGCTGGATGTAAAGCGTCAGGCTCGAATGCCCGCAGGAGAGGACGAACCTGTCCCGCCCCGCCCACTTGGGATCCGAGGGGTCGTGACGCAGGACCCGCTGGAAAAGAAGGTAGGCAGCGGGGGCGAGGCTCATGGCGGTGCCGGGGTGACCCGATCCCGCCTTCTCCACGGCGTCCATCGCCAGGGCCCGCACGACGTCGACCGCCTGCCGGTCGAGGTCATTCCACTCAAGGCTTGCGCTGCTCAACTGCTCGATCCCCTCTAGTTGTCGCGCCGTTCTGGCATTTCCCGCCCACAGGGGACCCTAACGGGTTCGGCGTAATACCGTTTGGTAGCCACCTCGGTAACGGCGCTTGCGGCCTCGGCCCCGATTGGGGGACCACCTGCGGTGGCGACTACAGTGATTGACCAAGTGCCGGCTGCTGCCCGGAGACAGGCTGCCCGGAGATCCGCCCTAATCAGAGGTTACGCGTTGACCCCGCACGTGTTGGAAGCGCCTTGACGGTCTTGACGAACAAGCAGACGGTGGCCCCTCTCGGGTCCGCCGCGACGGCCACGGCTCCCCGCTCCGCAGGGGCGCTCGTGAAGGCCTACGTGGCGCTCACCAAGCCCCGGATCATCGAGCTGCTGCTGATCACGACCCTGCCGGTCATGTTCCTCGCGGCGCATGGCCTGCCCGACCTGTGGACCGCCACCGCCACCATGGTCTTCGGCACCCTGTCGGCGGGCAGCGCGAACGTCCTGAACTGCTACATCGACCGGGACATCGACCGGACGATGCGGCGCACCCGCAGGCGTCCGCTCGCCAAGCACGACGTGTCGCCGATGGGCGCGCTGGTCTTCGGTGTGATTCTCGGCACTCTTTCCACACTCGGGCTCGCCCTCACGGTCAACGGGCTGGCCGCGGCGCTGTCGCTGGGCGCGATCCTGTTCTACGTCTTCGTGTACTCGCTGGTGCTCAAGCGGCGCACGTCGCAGAACATCGTGTGGGGCGGCATCGCCGGCTGCATGCCGGTGCTGATCGGCTGGGCCGGCATCACCGGCGGGCTGTCGTGGGCCCCGGTCGTGCTGTTCGGCGTCGTGTTCTTCTGGACGCCGCCGCACACCTGGACGCTCGCCATGCGCTACCGCGAGGACTACGCGGCGGCCGAAGTGCCCATGCTCCCGGTGGTCACCACCGAGCGCCGGGTCGTCCAGCAGGTGGTCGCCTACACCTGGGCCACGGTGTTGTGCTCGCTGCTGCTGTGGCCGGTCGCCGGCACCTCCCTGGTCTACCCGGCCGCCGCGCTCGTGCTCGGCGTGGTCTGCCTCGTGGAGGTCCACCGCCTGCTCGGGCGGGTGAACGCCGGCAAGACCGGCGTCGACCTGCGCCCGATGCGGTTCTTCCACTGGTCGAACGTCTACCTGGCGCTGCTGTTCCTCGCCGTCGCGATCGACTCCCTGGTCGTCTGAACCGCCGCCGACTCCGGCGCCGAGTGGTCAGCGGCGGTAGGTCTTCCGTACGTTGTCGTCGGGGGCGGGCAGGCGCTCGGCCGCCGGTCCCTCCGCGAAGCCCTTCAGCAGGTTGGTCGTCGCGGTGGTGACGAAGGCCCGCGTACGCGCGCCGATGCCGTGGGCCCGTGGCAGGTCGCGGGTGCCTGCCATGAGCGTTTCGGCCCACCGCATGGTCCCCGAGGCGAACACCCCGGCCCCGCTCGGCGCCGTGTAGTAGGCGGCGTCGGCGAAGCTGGGCCGCCCCACGCAGGTCACCGGCGAGTGGGCGAGGATCTGCAGCGGCCTGGGCGTCGGCACGTCCGTGTTCACCCGGTCGTACTCCACGCCCACCAGGTGCGGGAAGGTGTCGCCGCGGCGCACACCGGTGCCCGCGAAGATCCAGTGGCCGGGCTCGTGCACCACGAAGGGCGCGTCCACGGGATACCCGTCGTAGTACACGCCGATGAGAGACGACTCGGGGTCGGCCTTCGGCGCCGCCCGGAAGTCGGTCGTCGCCAGCGACGGGCGCGTGCGGACCAGCGGGTCGCGGTCCACCGCGGTCTTGTAGCAGACCACCATCCTGCCATCCTCCTCCAGGCGGACGCGGCGGTAGCAGGTGTTGGCGCCCAGGAAGGCCAGGTTGGCGCCCGCGTCGCGGGCCTCGGTCACGGTGCGGCGCATTCCGGGCGTCCAGTACTCGTCGTGCCCGAGGAAGATCACCGACGATGCGCCGGTGAGCACGTCGTCGCCGGCCTCCAGGTCACCGCCCGTCGTGTACGCCAGGGGAAGGCCGAGCCGTTCGGCCAGCGCCACCACCGGCCGCTCGTGGATGAGGAACTTCTCCATCCCGGTGCGGTCGTAGGGGCGGTCGAAGCTGACCGCGAGCGAGCGGCTCTCGTAGCGGCCGTCCTCGCCGTAGTAGAGGCTGTAGCCGCCCCACCGGTTGTACGCCTGCCATGTGGGGGTGGCGTGCACCAGCACCGTGCGCCCGGACCCGGAGGCCGAGCGCACGACCAGTGGCACGTACCGCTGGTGGCCGCGCTCGGTGTCGAGGCGCAGCAGGTAGGCCCCCTCCGGCCAGCCTTCCGTGGACACGGTGAGGGATCGCCGCCACCCCGCGCGTACGGTGCGGGTGTCCCCGGTGAGCCGCCCGCGGCCCTGGTCGCGCCCCCTCATCCACCCCGACCGCCACACCCGGCGGGCGAGCGTGCCGCCGTACCAGCCCATCCGGTACGCCGTGACCCGGTAGCGGCCCTCGATGGTGGAGACGTGCAGCCCGAACGACTCCCCGGGCAGCACGCTCGCCCGATCGCCGTAGCCCTCGATCGCCTCGTCGGGGCCGCGTCCGCGCACCCGCCAGTCGGGGTCGCCGGGCAGCAGGCGTTCCTGCACCGGCCTTCCGGGCGACGGCGTGGGGGTGGCGGAGGGCGGCGCGGAGGCGGGAGCGGAGGCGTCCCGGGACACGGGCGCGCATGCGGCGACCGAGCCGACGGCCGCGGCGCACGCGACGCGGAGGAACCCGCGTCGTCCGAGCCCGTCACGTGGTGCGACATCCATGATCGCCCATTGTGCCGGTAACCGGGACGTGCTCCGGACGACCGGCTCGGCGCGCGAGACGATCGGCCGACGCAATCGATGGGATCTTTTGGGGCCGGAGGAGGACCACAGCGGGCGTGGTCGGTTACAGTCACACAGTGGCAGGCCTCGACCCCCGCGCCGTTCTCAGGGAGCGTCCGTCCATCGGTCTCATCGTGGGTCTGGTCGTCGCCGGGATCTGCGCCCTGGTGTCGTTCTCCTTCGACATCATCAACGGCGAGCCGGTCCAGTTCTTCATCGCGCTCGGGCTCGCCGTGGCTCCCGTGCCGCTGCTGCTCGCGGGCGTGCTCGCCCTCGACCGGATGGAACCGGAGCCCCGCACCAACCTGATCTTCGCGTTCGCCTGGGGCGCCGGCATCGCCGTCCTGCTCGCCGGCGTGCTCAACTCGCTCAACCTCGTCTACGTGGCCCACCAGCTCGGGGACATGACCAACGCCCGCAACCTGGTCGCCACGTTCGGCGCCCCGCCGGTCGAGGAGACGGCCAAGGGGCTGGTCCTGCTCGGGCTGCTGTGGTTCCGGCGGCAGGAGCTGGACGGTCCCACCGACGGGATCATCTACGCCAGCATGGTCGGGCTCGGCTTCGCCATGTCGGAGAACGTCAGCTACTACCTGGCCGCGCTGGAGGAGAACGGCGCGCAGGGGCTGGCCGCCACGCTCGTGCTGCGGGCCGTGCTGTCGCCGTTCGCCCATCCGCTGTTCACCTCCCTGATCGGGATCGCGGTCGCGTACGCCGCCCAGCGCGGAGGTGCGGTCGGGGTCGTCGTGATCGTCATCGGGTGGATCGGCGCCATGCTGCTGCACGGACTCTGGAACGGCTTCGCCTCCTTCGCCGGCCTCGGCGGGCTCGCCATCGCCTACCTGCTGCTGATGATGCTGCTCATCGTCGAGCTCGTCGTGATCTTCCGGGACAGACGGCGGATCGTCGGGCTGATCCAGCACTACCTGCCGCCGTACGAGCGCAACGGGCTGATCAACCAGGCCGACATCTTCATGCTGTCGTCCCTGCGCCGGCGGCGGCAGGCCAGGGCGTGGGCCAAGGCCCACGGCGGCAGGGCCGGGGCACGGGCCATGATCGACTATCAGATCGCCTCGACCGAGCTAGGGTTGCTGCACGCCCGCGCGGCCCGGGGCGGGGTGGACGAGCAGACCTTCCGCGCCCAGCAGCGGTCGCTCGCGGACCTGATGGCCTACACCCGGCTGTCGTTCCCGCTGCCGGAGCGTCACCAGGCGAGCGCCGCGCGAGGGGTGCCGCCGCCGGGGTACGCTCCGGGCGCCCCGCCGCCCGGCCAGTGGCCGGGCGGCGGCCCCGCCGTGCCGCCCTGGTATCGGCAGCAGCCGGGCGGGCCGGGCCACGGCCCCGCGCAGGGGCCACCATCCCCGGGCCCCGGGCGCCCGCAGACGCCGCCGCAGAACGGGCCGCAGGGCCCGGGGCGGGGGAACTGAGGGCGGCGTCCCCGGAGGTCTCTCACTCCGTGGTGCGGCGCTGGCTCTCGATCTGACGCAGGCACTCGCCGGCGACGCGGCGGGCGAACCCGGCCGGATCCAGATGCGCGGGCACCGGCTCCGGCACGACGGCGTGCACGACGCCCTCGGCGAGCAGGTCGGCCGCGCGCACCCGCTGCCGGCGGGCGACCTGGGGCGCGAGCCCGGGGCCGCCGTGCAGGATCGCGCTGGCGCCCTCCGGCGGCAGGGGGGACAGCCACGCGTTGCCGGCCGCGATCACCCGGCGGGACGGCAGCAGGGCCAGCGCGCCACCGCCGCTGCCCTCGCCCAGCAGCACCGAGACGGTGGGGACGGTGAGCTCCACCATCTCGGCCAGGCAGCGGGCGATCTCCCCGGCCAGGGCGCCCTCCTCGGCGGCGGCGGACAGGTCCGCCCCGGGGGTGTCGATGACGCAGATCAGCGGCAGGCGCAGCTCCTGGGCGAGGCGCATGCCGCGCCGGGCGCCGCGCAGCGCGGCCGGGCCCAGGGGACGGTGCTGGGACTGGGTGCGCCGGTCCTGCCCGACGAGCACACAGGGGGTGCCGGAGAACGAGGTGAGCGCCAGCAGGAGCGCGTCGTCGGTCTCCCCGGATTGGGTGCCGTGCAGCGGCAGGACGTCGTCGGCGGCGTGACGGAGCAGCTCCCGTACGCCGGGCCGGTCGGGCCGGCGGGTGAGGGTGATCGAGGACCAGGCGTCGCCTCCGGCGTCCACGGCGCTCGTCTCCGCGGGCGCCTCCCGCGGCGGCGTCTCCGCCGCCGGACGGCGTGCCCCGGAGAGAAGGGCGAGCGCGCGGGCGGCCACGCCGGCCAGTTCCCCGGTGGGGACGACGGCGTCGAGGATCCCCTTGGCGACGAGGTTCTCGGCCACCTGGACGCCCTCGGGGAACGGCTCCCCGCGCAGGGTCTGGTAGACGAGGGGGCCGAGGAAGCCGATGAGCGCGCCGGGCTCGGCGACCGCGACGTGCCCGAGGGACCCCCAGGAGGCGAACACGCCGCCGGTCGTGGGATGGCGCAGGTAGACGAGGTAGGGCAGGCCGGCGGCCTTGTGCGCGACCACCGCGCGGCTGATCTCGATCATCCGGACGAACGCCGGCGTGCCCTCCTGCATGCGCGTGCCGCCCGAGGCCGGTGCGGCGATCAGCGGCAGCCGTTCGCGGGTCGCCCGCCGTACGGCGGCGACGATGCGCTCCGCCGTGGCCACTCCGATGGAGCCGCCGAGGAAGCCGAACTCGCTGACGACGAGCGCGGCCGCGTGCCCGCGGATCAGCGCCCGGCCGGTGAGCACGGCCTCGTCGGTGCCGGCCTTCGTCTCCGCCCGCTCCAGCGCGGCGCGGTAGCCGGCGTCGTATCCGGTGCGGTCGACCGGATCGTCCCAGGAGCGGAAGGTGCCGGGGTCGACCGTGGCGTCGATCAGCGCGCGGGCGCCCAGCCGGGTCATGCGCCGCGCTCCCGGACGTCGTCGCAGGCGATCGGGTCGCGCACCGTGCCGAGGCGTCCGACCTCGATCGGGCCGCCGTCCCGGCGGATTCCCACGATTGTCATCGGTCGGCTCCTCCAGCCCGGAATCTCGCGAATCAGGTTCGTGGGTCTCGTGAAGCCGCTGCCGGCGGCCCCGGCAACACCCTCAAGCCGTTCCACGTCCACATCGTGCTGCGTACCCCGCACGCGGCGAACCTCAGCGCGGTCCGTTCCGCCGCCGCGCGAGGGTGGTCAGAACGCGAGGGTGGTCAGAAGCGGAACGTCTCGACGAACCGGTGGAGAAGAGCGGGGTCGCCCTTCACGCTCACGCTGCCGTCGGCCAGTGCCTCCCCGGGAGTCTTGGCACCGGTCATCAACGCGTGGACACCTTGGTCGCTCAGCCTCTCGACGACGAGGTCCGGGGCGGGGTGCGGGCCGACGCCGACCGTCAGGGCCCCGTCGGTGATCTGCAGGCGGAGGGTGAAGTCGCCCATCCGGACCTCGTAGCCGACGGTCGTGCCCCGAGCCGCTTCCGGCCGGTAGGTGGTGCGGAAGGCCATGGCTACCGACTCGGGCGTGATGACCTCGCCGGCACGGGGCTCGGTCATCGTCCGGGCGCCCCAGCGGCCCAGCGCGATCAGCGCCGGCTCGAGTTCGCGTCCGTAGCCGGTGAGCTCGTACACGACCGCGCGTTCGGGATGCGGCAGCGCGCGGCGCACGACCAGTCCCGCCTCTTCGAGCTGTTTGAGGCGGGCCGACAGGATGTTGGTCGGGATGGCGGACAGGCCCTTGCGCAGGTCCGTGTAGCGCTGGGGTCCGGAGAGCAGGTTGCGGACGATCAGCAGGGTCCAGCGTTCGCCGACCATCTCCATCGCGCGGGCCAGCCCACAGAACTGCCCGTACTCACGAACCGTCATGCTGCAGATCCTACTCCATGCTTCGGTTGACAAATCTCGCTTGCAGAATACAAGCTTGCTTCTCATTCGGCCACGAGGCCGGTCAGCAGAGTCATCCTGAGGAGTGGTCGCGTGACTGCGAGGAAAGTCGCCGCCGGACTGTTCGTGTCGCTGGACGGCGTCGTGGAGGCGCCCGAGACGTGGCACTTCCCCTACCTGAACGAGGAGATGGGCGCGGCGGTCGGCTGGGCCAACGCGGCCCTCATCGAGGGCGACGTCATCGCCGCTGTGAAGGAGCTCAAGCAGCAGCCCGGCGGCACGATCACCCTGGCGGGCAGCCCCACCGGCGTGCTCGACCTGACCTACCGGCCCGTCTGACCCCTGAGCGAAGAGAAAGAGAACATCGATGAACGACGCCGAGATCAGGACGCTCCAGGTCCCCGGGGCACGCCTGCACTACGAGATCCGGGGGACCGGACCGCTGCTGCTGATGATTCCCGGCGCGCCCGCCGACGCCGGGGCGCTGGCCGGGCTCGCCGCAAGCCTGTCCGACCGCTACACCGTCGTCACCTACGACCAGCGCGGTCTGTCCCGCAGCCTCCTGACGGGCCCGCCCGCCGACCAGGACGTCGCGGTCTTCGGCGAGGACGCCTACCGCCTGCTGGCCGCCCTGGGCGACGAGCCGGCCAACGTGCTGGGCAACAGCGGCGGCGCGCTCACCGCCCTGGACCTCGCGGCCCGCCACCCCGGGCGGGTGCGTGCCCTGGTCGTGCACGAGCCGCCGATCCCCGAGCTGCTGCCCGGCCGCGAACACTGGCGGGCGGCGTTCCAGGACGTGTACGACACCTACCGCGACCAGGGCGCGGGTCCGGCGATGCAGAAGTTCGCCGCCACCGTCGCGGGAGAAGGCGACGCGCCCCCCGCGATGCCCGATTTCGCCCAGATGCCGCCCGAGGCGCTGGAGATGATGGGCCGCATCCAGCAGAACCTCGATCACTTCTTCTCCCATGTGCTGCTGCCCGTGCTGCGCTTCGAGCCCGACGTCACCGCGCTGCGCTCCGGCCCCGTGCCGGTCGCCGTGGGCGTCGGAGCGGCCTCGGGCGACGGGGTGCCCGCCTCGTCCGCCAGGGTGCTGGCCGAACGGCTCGGCGTCGAGCCGCTCGTCTTCCCGGGCGACCACCAGGGCCTGGCGCTCGACGTCGCCACCTGCGCCGAGATCATCCATAAGGCGCTCGGCTGACCCCGCCGGCGGGCCGGGGCGCGAGCGCCCGCGCCGCCCCGGCGCCCCGCCTCCGTACCCGCCTCCGTGCCCGCGTCCGCCGCCGTAGGCTGACGTCGGCGCGGAGGCCGTACCCGCCCGGTCGGTGCCGGGGGCGTACGGGCATCCCGCGCCCGCTGCCCCACCCAGCTCGCCCGGGGACGAAGGCGACCCCGGCTGACGCAAGGATCGGAGTCACCGTGTCCGGACCGCTCGACGGAGTGCTCGTCGTCGATCTGACCCGCGCCCTCGCCGGGCCGCACGCCGCGATGATGCTGGGCGACCTCGGCGCCCGCGTCGTCAAGGTGGAGAACCCCGGAGGCGGGGACGACACCCGCGGCTGGGGGCCGCCTTTCGTGCAGCCCGAGACGGGCGACCGCGAGTCGACCTACTTCCTGTCGGCCAACCGCAACAAGGAGTCGATCACCCTCGACCTCAAGGACGACGCCGACCGGGAGGTGCTCACGGGCCTGCTGCGCCGCGCCGACGTGCTGCTGGAGAACTTCCGGCCCGGCACGCTGACCCGGCTCGGGTTCGGCACCGACGTCCTGGCCGAGCTGAACCCGCGGCTGATCACGCTGTCGATCAGCGGCTTCGGGCACGACGGACCGGAGGGCGGCCGGGCGGGCTACGACCAGATCGCCCAGGGCGAGGCCGGGCTGATGTCCCTGACCGGGCCGGGGCCGGACGACCCGCAGCGCGTCGGCGTCCCGATCGGCGACCTGCTGGCCGGCATGTACGGCGCCTACGGCGTGCTGGCCGCGCTGTTCGAGAGGGAACGCACCGGACGCGGGCAGGTGGTGCGCACCTCGCTGCTCGCGGCGATCGTCGGCGTGCACGCCTTCCAGGGGACGGCGTGGACGGTCGCCGGCCAGGTCGGGCGGCCGCAGGGCAACCACCACCCGTCGATCGCGCCGTACGGGCTGTTCCGCTGCAAGGACGGATCGGTGCAGCTGTCGTGCGGCAGCGAGTCGCTGTGGCGCCGGCTCTGCGGTGAGTTCGGCCTGGACCCCGAGGCGCCGGGCATGGCGACCAACGGCGAACGCGTGGGCAACCGGCAGCGGGTGATCGAGCTGATCGAGGACGCCTTCGCGGAGCATCCCGCCGAGGAGCTGCTGGCCCGGCTGGCCGCGGCGGGCATCCCGGCCGGCAAGGTGCGCACGATCGACGAGGTCTACGCGTGGGAGCAGACCCTGTCACAGGGGCTGCTCGTCGACGTCGAGCACGCCACCCTCGGCCGGCTGCGACTGCCCGGTCCGCCGCTGCGCTTCTTCACCCCCGGCCCGGACGGCGAGACCGAGACCACCCGCCGCGAGCACGCCGCGCCGCCCGTGCTCGACGCCGACGGAGCGGCGATCCGCGCCGAGGTGGCCCGGGGCGCCGACGGCGCCCCCCAGCGGGACCGGCCGAGCTCAGCCGACGCCTGAGCGGGCGCCCGGGCCGTACGGCCTGTCCGCTCTTGGCCCGGGCGGCCCGCGCGTGCTTCAATCACTGTGCGCGGTGGCCACTTGATGGGTGGGCTCCAGGAGGGCGTGTGGCGATGCCGCATGCGTTCTTCTCGTACGACAGCCCCTGACGGCGCGACCTTCCCCGGAAGGCGTGCCCGCCCATCATGAGGAGAACTTCAGTGCAATCCCCGCGTTTGAGATCGCTGTCCCTGAGATCCGGGCGCAAACTCGCCGTGCTCGCCGCGGTGGCGGCCGTGCTCGCCGGCGTCGTCGCGGTCCTGACGCAGACCGCGGCCGAGGCGCACGGCGCCCTGCAGGCCCCGGCGAGCCGCACGTACGCGTGTTACACCGACGGCCTCACCGGCGGCCAGATCATCCCCAACAACCCCGCCTGCAAGGACGCCGTGGCGGCCGGCGGCACCCAGCCCCTCTACGACTGGTACGGCGTGCTCCGCTCCGACGGGGGCGGCCGCACCCGGGGCTTCATCCCCGACGGCCAGCTGTGCAGCGGCGGTTTCAGCAAGTACGCCGCCTACGACGCGCCCAGGACCGACTGGCCGACCACCACGCTCAAGGCGAACAGCATCTACAACTTCGTCTACGGCGCGTGGGTGCCGCACCCCGGCGGCTTCAAGCTCTACGTCACCAAGGACGGCTGGAACCCGACCAAGCCGCTGACGTGGGCGGACATGGAGGAGCAGCCGTTCCTCACGGTCGACCCCGAGCCCGCGGTCAGCAACGGCGCCTACCGCTTCTCCGGCAAGCTGCCCGACAAGAGCGGCCGGCACATCATCTACGCCGTCTGGTACCGGTCCGACAGCCAGGAGACCTTCTACGGCTGCTCGGACGTGAACTTCCTCCGCGACGGCGTCTCGCCCAGCCCTTCGCCGAGCCCTTCGCCGAGCGCGTCGCCCACGAGCAGCCCGTCGCCGAGCCCCGCGGCCTCCCCGACGTCCGGCAACCCGGCGTGCACGGCCACGGTGAAGCTGACCAACACCTGGCAGGGCGGCTTCCAGGGCGAGGTCACGATCAAGAACACCGGCACGAGCCCGCTCAACGACTGGTACGTCCAGTGGGCGATGCCGCTGGGCACGACGCTCACGCAGGCGTGGAACGGGACGTCCATGCAGAGCGGGCCGTTCATGATGATCCACGCACCGGAGTGGAACAAGTCGCTGGCCCCGGGCGCCTCGGCCACGGCCGGGTTCCTCGGCAGCGGCTCGGCCACCCCGTCGATCAGCGACATCAGCTGCGGCTGACGGCTTCCCGCGACGCCGGGCGGACGGGCACCGCCTGATCCGCCCGGCACTCGCCGGGGGCCTTGTGGCCGCGCCCCGGCGCCGGGTGCCTGGGAGACGCCCGGGGAGGCCGTCGCGGCGGCTCCCCGGGCGTTGCGCGATGGGTGGGCGGAGGAGGATCCGCCTCTCGTACCCGCGGTGCGATAGCCACTGTGGGTGTGGCCTCACCTCCCTCTGGGGATGGTGGGAGCGCTCCCACATGACCCGGACCCTAACCCGCCGCGTCGCGCCGGACCAGCGGGCCCGCCCCGGCGGGCCCTGCCCGCCCAGTTCACGGCCCGCCGCGCGATGAAAGTTTCGCGGCGGGCATCCCTCGGATGCCTCTCACGGCCGCTCGTGGGAGGCGGGAGTCAGCGGTCCAGGGCGTGGTCGAGCGCGGTCTCGCGCCGGCCGAGGAACCGCGGCGAGGAGCGCAGCACCAGGCCGTCGACCAGTCCCTTGGCCGAGGCCGGGAACTCCCTGACGGTGTAGGCCATCGTCTCCACCGGCCAGTCGCGGCTTGAGTCGTCGCCGACCCCGAACGCGTCCAGCCCGGCCGTACGGCACAGCGCCACGGCCCGGGGGAGGTGGAACACCTGGGTCACGACGACGAGACGGGACGCGCCGAAGATCTCCTTGGCCCGTACGCAGGAGTCCCAGGTGTCGAACCCGGCGTAGTCGAGGACGATCCTGTTCGCGGGCACGCCGCCGGAGAGCAGGTAGTCGCGCATCACCGAGGGCTCGTCGTAGTCCCTGCGGCTGTTGTCGCCGGACAGCAGCAGGGCCCGCACCCTGCCCGTGCGGTACAGCTCGGCCGCGATGTCGAGCCGGGCGCGCAGCATCGGGGTGGGCTGCCCGCCACGCACGCCCGCGCCCAGCACGAGCGCGGCCGGCATCGCGGGCACCTCGGCGGTCCAGCGCGTGCCCGGCTCGGCGGTCACCCGGTGGCCGGCGCTCGTCAGCCAGGCCCAGGTCATCGGCGCCAGCGGCAGCACGCTCAGGGCGACCAGCCCCTGGAAGGCCCGGCGCAGGGCCGTACGGGACCAGGTCCAGGGGCGTAAGGCTCCCACCGGGGTCAGACCCCCGCGTGGTGGAGCTCCTGCTGCTCGGGCGCGGGGACGGGCGCGGGGCCCCGGGTCCGCATCAGGAACACGACGCGCAGCGCGCAGATCCACACGAGCGTCGCTCCCAGCACGTGCAGGAGCACCAGCGCCGCGGGGACGGCGAGGAAGTACTGCACGTAGCCGACCACGCCCTGGGAAAGCTCCACCGCGAGCAGCACGAGCGCGGCGCGCCGGGCCGGGCCGGGAGAGTCGGTGACGCGCAGGGCCAGCAGCAGGGCGAACGTCAGCCCGACGACGACGTAGGCGATGTCGGTGTGCAGCCGCACCACGCTCTGGATGTCGAAGCCGAAGCGGGAGGCCGCGTCGTCGCCCGAGTGAGGCCCGGTGCCGGTCACCACCACCCCGGCGAGCAGCAGCGCGAAGGCGGCCGCGGCCAGCACGTACCCCAGCGTGCGGATCTCCTTGCGGACCAGCCCCTCCGCCGGGGCGTCGCCCTCGCCCGCCCGCGCGAACAGCACGACGGCGGCGGCGGTCATGCCGATGGACAGCAGGAAGTGGACGCTGACGGTCACCGGGTTGAGCATCGTGTGGACCACGAGCCCGCCCCACAGGGCCTGGACGACGACGCCGGCCGGCTGCACCAGCGCGAGCCGCAGCAGGACCGGGCCGCGCTCGCCCCGCGACAGCTTCCAGGCGGCGATCACACACGCGATCGCGACCGCGAGCACGAGGAACGACAGCAACCGGTTGCCGAACTCGATCGCCATGTTGAGGGGCGCGTGCGTGTCGATCCTCGCCGGCACGAAGCTGTCGGGCGTGCAGCGCGGCCAGGTCGGGCAGCCGAGTCCGGAGCCGGTGACGCGCACGGCGGCGCCGGTGACGGTGATGCCGACGTTGACCACGATCGCCGCCAGCGCCCACCGCCGCATCGACTCGTTCGTCGGGAACATGAACGAGCGGTAGAAGGCGAGCAGCCTGCCGCGGATCCGGTCGGTCGTGGGATTCACGGCATCAATCGTAGGTGGCCCTGTGGGTGGTCCCTTCTCCGGACCCCGCCGTCCGCGGTGATCATCTCCGCGGCCGGGCCGGTACGATCGGCCGTACGGGACCGAGGAGGGCGGTGGCCGGTCGATGGGCGGGGCGTGGGACGGACCGGCGGGACGCACGCGCGACGACCTCCGCGCACCGGGCGGGAGAACGCGGCAGGAGAACCTGCGCGAGCGGGTGGCGCAGGCGCTGCGCGACGCGCTGGTGGCCGGGGAGATGCGGCCCGGCGTCGTGTACTCGGCCCCGGCGCTGGCGGCGAGGTTCGGGGTCTCCGCCACACCGGTGCGGGAGGCCATGCTCGACCTCGCCAAGGAGGGCCTGTTCGAGGCGCTGCGCAACAAGGGCTTCCGGGTCGCGGAGGTGTCCGAGCGCGATCTCGACGAGATCATCGAGGTCAGGCGGCTGCTCGAGGTGCCCACGGTGGCCAGGCTCGCCGGGGAGACCCCGGCCGCGGAGGCCGAGGAGCTGCGCCCGCTCGCCGAGGAGATCGTCTCGGCCGCGGCAAGGGGCGATCTGCTCGCCTACGTGGCCGCCGACCAGCGGTTCCACCTCGCGCTGCTGGCTTTGTCGGGCAACGTCCGGCTGGTCGAGACGGTCAGGGACCTGCGCGCCCGGGCCCGGCTCTACGGGCTGCGCGGCCTGCCCGACCCGCGGCTGCTCGCGGCCTCGGTGCGCGAGCACCTCGACCTCCTCGACGCCCTCGTACGCGGCGACGCCGCGGCGGCCGAGAGCCTGATGAACCACCACCTCCGGCACGTACGGGCGATCTGGTCGGGCGGCCCGCCCGCGGCGTGAGCAGCGGCCGGAGCGGACCGGGTCAGCCGTCGCCCCGGCGCGTGGCGCCGATGGAGGCGACGACCACGCAGCCGATCGCCGCCCACTCGCGGACCTGGAGCACCTCGCCCAGGACGAACAGGCCGACGAGGGCGGCGACGGCGGGCTCCAGGCTCATCAGGATCCCGAAGACCCGCTTGGGCATCCGGCGCAGCGCCTCGAGCTCCAGCGAGTAGGGGATGACCGAGGAGAGCAGGCCGACGCCGGCCCCGATGAGCAGGATCTCGGGCCGCAGCAGGTCGCTTCCGCCCGCGGTGACGCCGATGGGCGCGATCACGACCGTCGACACGATCATGGCGAACGACAGTCCGCTGGCACCGGGGAATCGGGCGCCGGTGGCCTGGGAGAACACGATGTAGGCGGCCCAGAACGCCCCCGCCATCGCGGCGAACCCGATCCCCGCCCAGCTCGCGGTCCCCGCATCGCCCCAGGGGGCGAGCAGGACCACGCCGGCGGCGGCCAGCGCCACCCACAGCAGGTCGAGCCTGCGCCGGGAGGACACCACGGCCAGGGTGAGCGGCCCGACGAACTCGATGGCCACCGCGATCCCGATCGGCAGCCGGGCGAGGGCCTCGTAGAACGACAGGTTCATCAGGCCGAGGCTGAGCCCGAAGGCGACGCCGACGGCGAGGTCGCGCCGCGACAGCCCGCGAACCCGGGGCCGGACGACGGCCAGCAGCATGACCGCGCCGGTGGCGATGCGCAGGAACACCACGGCCGTCGGGGGAAGCTGGGTGAACAGGTTCTTGGCCAGCCCGGCGCCCACCTGGACCGACAGGACGGCCAGCAGCACCAGGCCCGGCGGTGGTATCGCGTCCGACGCGGCCCGCAGTGCCCTGCCCGGCGACGGCCTCATACGGTACGGCTCGGCCCCCGGAAGGGATTCAGCGGTCATGCCGGCGACCCCAGACTGCCATTGATCACGGACAACGCCCGCAATCATATGCAGGGGCCGTCAGGTCGCCGGTGCGGCCCCCTGGGGGTCATTCCCAGCGGAACGTGCGGGCGGCCAGGGCGAGCGCGGCCACCGTCCAGCACAGCAGCACGAGCAGCGCGCCGCCGGGGAATCCCCCGCCGGCGCTCAGGACGGTCCGCAGGCCGGAGGTGAGCGCGCTGATCGGCAGCAGTTCGAGCACGTGCCGGACGCCGGCGGGGAACCGGTCCAGCGGGAACAGCACGCCGCCGAGCCCGAGCAGCACCAGGTAGACCAGGTTGGCCCCGGCCAGCGTGGCCTCCGCCCGGAGCGTGCCGGCCATGAGCAGGCCGAGGCCGCTGAAGGCCGCCGTGCCCAGCAGCAGGAGCGGCACGGCCCACAGCG
Source organism: Microbispora sp. H10836 (assembly GCF_012999525.1). NCBI lineage: Bacteria > Bacillati > Actinomycetota > Actinomycetes > Streptosporangiales > Streptosporangiaceae > Microbispora > Microbispora sp. H10836. The sequence continues at coordinate 126,728 of NZ_JABBWU010000019.1, read as the reverse complement.
GATCGCCGTGCGGCGACCAGCCGAGCGCCAGCGCCACCGCGACGATCACCACGACCTGCAGCGCCTCCACGGCGACGACGGCGACGGTCTTGGCCAGCAGCAGCCCGGACCGCGACAGCGGGGTCGCGCCCAGGCGCTTGAGCACGCCGTACCGCCGCTCGAAGCCGGTCGCGATCGCCTGCCCGGTGAACGCGGTCGACATGACCGCCAGCGCGAGGATGCCGGGGGCGAGGAAGTCGACGCGCCTGCCGTCGCCGACGTCCACCAGCGGGGCCGCGCTGAAGCCGGCCAGCAGCAGGATCGGAATGATCATCGTGAGCAGGAGCTGTTCGCCGTTGCGCAGCGTGGCCCGGATCTCCGCGCCCGCCTGGGCGAGGACCATCCGGTGCAGCGGCGCGGCACCCGGCCGCGGCGTGAGGTCCAGCGTGGCGATCGTGGTCACCGCAGCTCCCTGCCGGTCAGTTCGAGGAAGACGTCCTCCAGCGTGCGCCGCTCGATGCGCAGGTCCTCGGTGGTGACGCCCTCGGTGGCGCACCAGGCGGTGACGGTCGCGAGCAACTGGGGGCCGACCTGCCCCTCGATGATGTAGTGCCCCGAGGGCGACTCCTTGGCGGCGCTGCCCGGCGGCAGCGCGGCCAGCAGTTCCTCCAGATCGAGTCCCGCCCGCGCGCGGAACCTGAGCTGGCGCTCGGCGCCGGTCAGCGACTCGGGCGTGCCCTCGGCCACCACCCGGCCGTGGTCGATGACCACCACGTGGTCGGAGAGCTTCTCCGCCTCGTCCATCTGGTGGGTCGTCAGCACCACCGACACCCCGGCGGCACGCAGGGCCGTGACGAGGTCCCAGCAGGCGTGGCGCGCCTGCGGGTCGAGCCCGGCGGTCGGCTCGTCCAGGAAGACCAGTTCGGGCCGCCCGATCACCGCCGCCGCGAGCGACAGGCGCTGCTGCTGCCCGCCCGACAGCCGCCGGTACGGCGTGCGCGCGTGCCCGGCCAGGCCGAGCAGGCCGAGCAGGGCGTCCGGGTCGAGCGGGTGGGCGTAGAACCGGGAGACCACCCGCAGCCACTCGCCCGCGCGGGCGGCGGGAGGCACCCCTCCCGTCTGCGGCATGATCCCCAGGCGCGGCCGGAGGGCGGGGTCGGCCGGGTCCAGGCCGAGCACGCGGACGGTCCCGCCGTCCGGCCGGCGGAAGCCCTCGCAGATCTCGATCGTGGAGGTCTTGCCGGCGCCGTTGGGCCCGAGGATCGCCGTGACGGCGCTCCGGGCGCAGGTGAGAGTCAGCCCGTCGACGGCCGTGATGCTCCCGTACCGCTTGACCAGCCCGTCGATCTCGACAGCGGGAGCGCCGTCGTCCGCGCCGCCACGCGTGCTGTCAAGCGTGCTGTCAACCCCCGGCACTCCACCGGCCTCCCCTCACGGACCGACCGCCAGAGCCGGCCGGATGCGGGTCGTCCTGGTCAGTCGTCGACGGCATCGAGTCTAGGGAGCGGGAAGCGCGCTCTCGTCGGTGAGTGCCGTCATTCCAGCCCCCGCAGGTAAAGGATGGGGAAAGGCCGCGTCGCCGCAGGTTAGGTAAGCCTTACCTGCGTGAGAAATTGCATTCCCGTGGACCTCGGCTAGGGTTTGTCGGCCGGGAAGGAATTACGGCACACTGATGTTGTGAAATACGTGCAGGGGAAGCAGAACGCCGAGAAGGCCGTGGTGACGCGGCCGGTTCCGGCGACCCCTGCGCACAAGGACGTCGTGAGCAAGGACATCGGCGCCGAGCGGGGGACCCGGGCCAGGGTGGCGCGGCTCATCCTGGAGCACGGTCCGGTGACCGCCGCGGCGCTGGGCGAGCGGCTCGGCCTGACTCCGGCCGCGGTCCGCCGTCACCTCGACGCACTGCTGGCCGAGGGCATGATAGAGCCCCGTACGGCCCGCCCGCGCGGCCAGCGGGGGCGCGGCAGGCCCGCGAAGATGTTCGCGATCACCGACGCGGGCCGCAGCGCCTTCGTCCACGCCTACGACGACCTGGCCGGCAGCGCGCTGCGCTTCCTGGCCGAGCGTCTGGGAGGCGAGGCGGTGTCGGAGTTCGCGCGGGCGCAGGTGTCCGGACTGGTCGGCCGGCTCGAGGCGCTCATGCGCGAGGTCCCGGCCGAGCAGCGGGTCCGCGTGCTGGCCGAGGCTCTGTCCACGGAGGGCTACGCGGCGTCGGCGTCGGAGACGGGCAAGGGCGGCGAGCAGTTGTGCCAGCACCACTGCCCGGTCGCGCACGTCGCGGCGCAGTTCCCGCAGCTGTGCGAGGCGGAGACCGAGGCGTTCGCCCGGCTGCTCGGCACCCCGGTGCAGCGGCTGGCGACGATCGCCAACGGCGACGGGGTCTGCACCACCCATGTGAGTTCACACGCGCTCGCCGCACGGCACGCGCGTACCGACCTATCGAGCACATCGACGAGCAAGGAGTCCGGAAGGTGACTGTCACCGACCGCCCGGAGCTGGAAGGCCTCGGGAATTACAAGTTCGGCTGGGCCGACACGGACGTGGCTGGGGCCACGGCCCGGCGTGGGCTGTCCGAAGAGGTCGTCCGCGACATCTCCGCGCTCAAGAACGAGCCGGAGTGGATGCTCGACCTGCGCCTCAAGGGCCTTCGGCTGTTCGGGAAGAAGCCGCTGCCGACCTGGGGCTCCGACCTCACGGGCATCGACTTCGACAACATCAAGTACTTCGTCCGCTCGACGGAGAAGCAGGCCGCGTCCTGGGACGAGCTGCCCGCCGACATCAAGAACACCTATGACAAGCTCGGCATCCCCGAGGCGGAGAAGCAGCGGCTCATCGCCGGCGTCGCCGCCCAGTACGAGTCCGAGGTCGTCTATCACAAGATCCGTGAGGACCTCGAGGAAAAGGGCGTCATCTTCGTCGACACCGACACCGGGCTGCGCGAGCACGAGGAGCTCTTCAAGGAGTACTTCGGCTCGGTGATCCCGGTGGGCGACAACAAGTTCGCCGCGCTCAACACGGCCGTCTGGTCGGGCGGCTCGTTCATCTACGTGCCGCCCAACGTGAACGTCGAGATCCCGCTGCAGGCCTACTTCCGGATCAACACCGAGAACATGGGCCAGTTCGAGCGGACCCTGATCATCGTGGACGAGAACTCCTACGTCCACTACGTCGAGGGCTGCACCGCGCCGATCTACTCGTCCGACTCGCTCCACTCGGCGGTCGTCGAGATCATCGTGAAGAAGGGCGCCCGCTGCCGCTACACGACGATCCAGAACTGGTCGAACAACGTCTACAACCTGGTCACCAAGCGCGCCGTGGCGTACGAGGGCGCGACCATGGAGTGGATCGACGGCAACATCGGCTCCAAGGTCACCATGAAGTACCCGGCCGTCTACCTGATGGGCGAGCACGCCAAGGGCGAGACGCTGTCGGTCGCCTTCGCCGGCGAGGGCCAGCACCAGGACGCGGGCGCCAAGATGGTGCACCTCGCGCCCAAGACGTCCTCCACGATCATCTCCAAGTCCGTGGCGCGCGGCGGCGGCCGCACGTCCTACCGCGGCCTGGTGCAGATCGACGAGGGCGCGGCCGGCTCGGCCTCGACCGTCAAGTGCGACGCGCTGCTCGTCGACCAGATCAGCCGGTCCGACACCTACCCGTACGTGGACGTCCGTGAGGACGACGTGTCGATGGGCCACGAGGCCACGGTCTCCAAGGTGTCGGAGGACCAGCTGTTCTACCTGATGAGCCGGGGCCTCGGCGAGGACGAGGCGATGGCCATGATCGTGCGCGGCTTCGTCGAGCCGATCGCCCGCGAACTGCCCATGGAGTACGCCCTGGAGCTCAACCGCCTGATCGAGCTGCAGATGGAAGGAGCGGTCGGCTGATGGGCCTGGAGACCAAACCGCTGTCGACGCTGCACGAGAAGGCGTCGTACGACGTGGCGGACTTCCCGGTGCCGACGGGCCGCGAGGAGGAGTGGCGGTTCACGCCGCTGTCGCGGCTCAAGGGCCTGCACAACGGCACCGTCGCCGTCACCGGCGGCGTCGTGGTGGACGTCGAGGCCGCGCCCGAGGTGCGCGTCGAGACCGTCGGCCGCGACGATGCCCGGCTCGGGAAGGCCTACACGCCGGCCGACCGGGTCAGCGCCCAGGCGTACTCGTCGTTCGAGAAGGCCACCGTCGTCACGGTGCCCAAGATGACGGCCGCCTCCCGGCCCACCGTGATCACCCTGCGGGGGTCCGGGGCGGGCGCCGCGGCGTACGGGCACGTCCTCGTGTCGGTGGAGCCGATGGCCGAGGCCGTGCTGGTCCTGGACCACCGCGGCAGCGCCGTCTACGCCGACAACGTCGAGTTCGACGTGGCCGAGGGCGCGACGCTCAAGGTCGTCAGCCTGCAGGACTGGGACGACGACGCCGTGCACGTCTCCCACCACCACGCGCGGCTCGGCAAGGACGCGACCTTCCGCTCGTTCGTGGTCACCCTCGGCGGCGACCTCGTACGGCTGTCGCCCTCGGTGTCGTACACCGCCCCCGGCGGCGACGCCGACCTCACCGGGCTGTACTTCGTGGACGCCGGCCAGCACCTGGAGCACCGCCTCCTGGTGGACCACAGCGTGCCCAACTGCCGCAGCAACGTGACCTACAAGGGCGCGCTGCAGGGCGACGGCGCCCACGCGGTCTGGATCGGCGACGTGATCATCCGGGCCGAGGCCGAGGGCACCGACACCTACGAGCTGAACCGCAACCTCATCCTCACCGACGGCGCCCGCGCCGACTCGGTGCCGAACCTGGAGATCCTCACCGGCGAGGTCGCGGGAGCGGGCCACGCGTCCGCCTCCGGCCGCCTCGACGACGAGCACATCTTCTACCTGCAGGCCCGCGGCATCCCGTTCGACGAGGCCCGCCGCCTGGTCATCCACGGCTTCTTCGCCCAGCTGCTGGAGAAGATCGAGGTGCCGGAGATCCGCGAGCGCGTCCTGTCGGCCGTCGAGGCGGAGCTGGCCCGATGAGCGCCGAGACCGTCCACTGGGAGAAGGTCTGCCAGGTCGGGGACATCCCCGACGGCGGCGTCCTCGGCCTGGAGGTCGGCGAGACGCCCGTCGCGGTTGTGCGGACCGGCGGCGAGGTCTTCGCCCTGCACGACGTGTGCTCCCACGCCGAGGTCCGCCTCAGCGAGGGCGAGGTCTACGACCACACCCTGGAGTGCTGGCTCCACGGCTCCTGTTTCGACCTGCGCAGCGGCAAGCCCACCGGGCCGCCCGCGACCAGGCCCGTCAACGTCTACCGTGTCAAGATCGAAGGCGACGACGTGTACGTCTCGCTCTCGAAGGAGTAAATAACTCGTGTCCACTCTTGAGATCCGTGACCTGCACGTCGCCGTGGGCGACAAGGAGATCCTGCGCGGCGTCGACCTGACGGTCCGCAGCGGCGAGACGCACGCCATCATGGGCCCCAACGGCTCGGGCAAGTCCACGCTGGCGTACGCCGTCGCGGGGCACCCCAAGTACACCGTCACCTCCGGCACCGTGCTGCTCGACGGCGAGGACCTGCTGGAGATGTCGGTGGACGAGCGCGCCCGCGCCGGCCTGTTCCTCGCCATGCAGTACCCGGTCGAGGTCCCCGGCGTCAGCGTGTCGAACTTCCTGCGCTCGGCGATCACCGCGGTCCGCGGCGAGGCGCCCAAGCTGCGCGAGTTCGCCAAGGAGCTGAAGGGGGGCATGGACGCGCTGTCCATCGACCCGGCCTTCGCCCAGCGCAACACCAACGAGGGCTTCTCCGGCGGCGAGAAGAAGCGCCACGAGATCCTCCAGCTGGAGCTGCTCAAGCCCAAGATCGCGGTGCTGGACGAGACCGACTCCGGCCTCGACGTCGACGCCCTGCGCGTCGTGTCCGAGGGCATCAACCGGTTCCGCGCCTCCGGTGACACCGGCGTGCTGCTGATCACCCACTACACCCGCATCCTGCGCTACGTGAAGCCGGACTTCGTCCACGTCTTCGCCGCCGGCCGCGTGGTCGAGGAGGGCGGCCCCGAGCTGGCCGACAAGCTGGAGGCCGAGGGCTACGAGGCCTACACCGCGAAGGCGGCGTCCGCCTGATGAGTGCGCCCGGCTTCGACGTGGAGAGGATCAGGAAGGACTTCCCGGTCCTCGCCCGCGAACTCCCCGGAGGCAGGCCGCTGGTCTACCTCGACTCCGGCAACTCCTCCCAGAAGCCGGCCCAGGTGATCGAGACCATGCGCGATCACCTGACCTGGCACTACGGCAACGTCGGCCGGGCGCTGCACGTGCTGGGCAGCGAGTCGACCGAGGCGTACGAGGCCGCGCGCGACAAGATCGCCGCGTTCGTGAAGGCCCCGTCGCGCGACGAGATCGTCTTCACCAAGAACGCCTCCGAGGCACTCAACCTCGTGGCGTACGCCTTCGGCAACCCCGTCGGCGAGGACGAGCGGTTCCGGATCGGCCCCGGCGACGAGATCGTCATCTCGGAGATGGAGCACCACTCCAACATCGTGCCGTGGCAGCTGCTCGCGCGGCGGACCGGCGCGACGCTGCGCTGGTTCCCCGTGACCGACGAGGGCCGCCTCGACGTCGAGGGCCTGGAGGAGCTGGTCAACGATCGCACGAAGATCGTCTCGATCACGCACCAGTCGAACGTGCTGGGCACGGTCAACTCGGTCTCGCCGATCCTGGCCCGCGCGCGCGAGGTCGGCGCGCTGATGATGCTCGACGCGTCGCAGTCGGTGCCCCACCAGCCCGTGGACGTGACCGAGCTGGGCGTCGACTTCGTCGCGTTCACCGGCCACAAGATGGTCGGGCCGTCCGGCATCGGCGTGCTGTGGGGCCGTCGCGAGCTGCTCGACGCCATGCCGCCGTTCCTCGGCGGCGGCGAGATGATCGAGGCGGTCTGGATGGACCGCTCGACGTACGCGCCGGTGCCGCACAAGTTCGAGGCCGGGACGCCGCCCATCGTCGAGGCCATCGGCCTCGGCGCCGCGGCCGACTACCTGACCGCCGTCGGCATGGACCAGATCAAGGCGCACGAGAAGGAACTCGTCGCGTACGCGCTGGAGGCGCTGCCGGAGGTCCCGGGGCTCAGGATCATCGGCCCGCGTACGCCCATCGCCCGAGGCGGCACGATCTCGTTCACCCTGGAGGGGATCCACCCCCACGACGTGGGGCAGATCCTCGACGACGTGTACGGGATCGCGGTCCGGGTAGGTCATCACTGCGCCCGGCCGCTGCACCTCAGGTTCGGAATTCCCGCGACCACACGGGCGTCTTTCTACCTGTACAACACGACGGCCGAGATCGACGCACTGGTCCGCGGCCTCCACCACGTGCAGAAGGTGTTCGGCTGAGCCATGATCGCTGAATCGATGTACCAGGAGCTGATCCTGGAGCACTACAAGCATCCCCAGGGCCGGGGCCTGCGTGACCCGTACGACGCCGAGGTGCACCACGTCAACCCGACCTGCGGCGACGAGGTGACGCTGCGGGTGAAGGTGGCCGACGGCGGCAAGGTGCTCGACGTGTCCTACGACGGCCAGGGCTGCTCCATCAGCCAGGCCGCCGCCTCGGTGCTGCACGAGCTCGCCACCGGCTCCACCGTGGAGGAGTCGCTGTCGGTCGTGGAGGAGTTCACCCGGCTCATGCAGGGCAGGGGCCAGGTGGAGCCGGACGAGGACGTGCTGGGCGACGCGGTGGCGTTCGCCGGTGTGGCGAAGTTCCCCGCCCGCGTCAAGTGCGCGCTGCTGGCGTGGATGGCTTACAAGGACGCGCTGATGAGGAGCCAGGGATGACCGGCGGCCTCCGTCGCGTTGGGAAGTACGGCGCCGCGCCGCGGGCGCCGAGAGGTGAGGAGACGACGTGAGCAAGCCGACCGAGACCCCGACGGGAACCGCGACCGAGGCGGCGACCGGGACCTACGACGGGGAGAGTTCCCTCGACGACGTGCTCGAGGCGCTGAAGGACGTCGTGGACCCCGAGCTGGGGATCAACGTGGTGGACCTCGGCCTCGTGTACGGCGTCAACCTCGACCCGGCCGGCGAGGGCGAGCGTCCCATCGCCACCATCGACATGACGCTGACCAGCGCCGCCTGCCCGCTGACCGACGTGATCGAGGACCAGGCCAACTCGGCGCTCGCCGACCTGGCCTCCAGCGTGGTCATCAACTGGGTCTGGCTGCCGCCGTGGGGCCCGGACAAGATCACTGACGAGGGTCGCGACCAGCTCAGGATGCTCGGCTTCAACGTCTGACCCCGGCGGCCTCCCGCCGGGCAGAACCCGCACCGTCCCGCCGCGTCCGCACGTGGCGGGACGCCGCGCTTCCACCCGCACGCGGACCGTGTCCCGGACCGGGGCGGCCGATGTGATGCGGGAATGCCGTACGATCGTTTTTTGCTCTTCCTTGTGCGACGTGAGTGAAAGGCGTCCGTGAGAGCCGCCGCCCGGCGGTCTCCACTTCTGCGGGACGCGTGCTCACGGCAATGTGCGGGCAGCAGGCCGTCGCAATTCCGGCCTGTGGCGCCCGTAGGCACGGCACGCCTGCCGTGCCTGTCCAGGCTCGTCCTTTCGCAGAAGTGACGCGCCCGCGTGTTCCGGCACGTCTTTCTCCGAAAGGCACGATTTCGTGACCATCTCTGCCCTCGACGAGGGCACGACCACCCCTGCCGAGTTCGGGACGCTGGGGCTGCCCAGACCGCTCGTGACAGGGCTCGCCCGGCAGGGCATCACCACGCCGTTCCCGATCCAGCGGGCGGCCATCCCCGACATCCTCGCCGGGCTCGACGTCCTCGGACGCGGCCGGACCGGTTCCGGCAAGACCCTCGCCTTCGGCCTGCCGACGCTGGCCAGGCTCGCTGGGGAGAAGTCGGCGCCCCGGCGGCCCCGCGCCCTCATCCTGGTGCCCACCCGCGAACTCGCCTTCCAGGTCGCCGCCACCGTCGAGCCGCTCGGCCGGGGGCTGTCGCTGCGCACCAGGACGGTCGTCGGCGGCATGCCGATGGGCCGCCAGATCGAGGACCTGCGCCGGGGGGTGGACGTCGTGGTCGCCACGCCCGGCCGCCTCACCGACCTGATCGAGCAGGGCGTCTGCGCGCTCGACGACGTCCAGATCACGGTCCTCGACGAAGCCGACCACATGTGCGACCTCGGCTTCCTCCCCGTGGTGAGCGCGTTGCTCGCGCGCACGCCCGCCGACGGGCAGCGCCTGCTGTTCTCCGCGACGCTCGACGGCGACGTGGACACGCTGGTCCAGCGCTTCCTGACCGACCCGGTGGTCCACTCGCTGGACCCGGCCACCTCCCCGGTCGAGACGATGGAGCACCACCTGATCCAGGTGCAGCGCGACGACAAGGCCGACGTGACGGCCGAGATCGCCAACCGGGACGGCCGTACGATCCTGTTCGTGCGCACCCAGCACGGCGTCGACCGGGTCGTCAAGCAGCTCGCCCGGGCGGGGGTCCGCGCGGGCGGCCTGCACGGCGGCAAGCGGCAGAACCAGCGCACCCGCATCCTCGACGGGTTCCGCCAGGGCAAGATCGGGGTGCTCGTGTGCACCGACGTCGCGGCGCGCGGCATCCACGTCGACGACGTGAGCCTCGTGCTGCACGTGGACCCGCCCGCCGACCACAAGAGCTACCTGCACCGGGGCGGCCGTACGGCCCGTGCGGGCGAGCGCGGCGTGGTGCTGACGCTGGTGCTGCCGAGCGAGCGTCGCTCCACCGAGTCGATGACCCGCAAGGCGGGGGTCGACGCGTCACGGCACCGGGTGGCGCCGGGCGACCCGGTCCTCAACGAGATCGCCGGGGCCCGGCGGCCGAGCGGCGAGGCCGTGCCCGTGTGGGAGCCCGACGTTCGCGCGCCGCTGCGGCCCGGACACGACGACAGGCAGCGGGACGACAAGCCGAGGGGCCGTCGCCGTTTCGGCGACCGTCCCCGCGGCGGCGACCGTCCCGGCGAGGGCGACGGCCGGCGCAGGTGGCCCGACCAGGGTGAGCGGCCCCGGGCGCCGTGGGCCGGTGACGGACACGGCGAGTCCCGTGGCGGGCGGGGCGGCGGTCACCCTCGTGGCCGGGCCGGCGGGCAGGCCGGGTACGGCGCGGGTGAAGGCGGTCGCGGCCGCCGGTTCACCGGCCGCTGATTCCACGTCTCCTCCCAACCACCGGGCCGTCCGTACGGGCGGCCCGGTGGCGTGTGGGGACGATCCTCACACGCGCTCCCCTAAAACCTTGGGGTACCTCTTGACGCGAACTATGTAGACCGGTCTAGTCTCCTCACGTGATCGAAACATCAGGAGCCGGGATCGGCGGGCGGCTCGTGGAGCCGGTGCCCGAGCTGGTCCACGAGGGCACGGAGGTCTCGTCGTGAGCGCCGCGGACAGGCACGCGCTGGTCCTGGGCGCGACCGGCTTCGTCGGCCGGCACCTGGTCCTCGCGCTCGGTCGGGCCGGCGTCCGGGTGAGCGCGGCCTGCCGCGGCCACGAGTCCTACCGGAGGCTCGCCCGGTGGCTGGCCGAGCACGGGCACGACGAGGCCCCGGCCGACCTCCGGGTCGATTTCGCCGGGCCGTCGCTTATCGACGGGGAGGCCGGCGACGTCACGGAGGTTTACAACTGCGCCGGCGCCTACCGGTTCGGCATGCCGGCCGACGAGGCCCGCCGGGCCAACGTCGACAGCGTCCGCGCGGTCGTCGCCTTCGCGGCGCGGCTGCCGCGGCTGCGCCGCCTCGTCCACGTCTCCGGGTACCGCGTGGGCGGGCAGGACCCCCGTCCCTGGAGCGAGGAGCAGCGGCGGGAGGCATACCGGGCCCTCGGCGCGTACGAGGCGTCCAAGGTGGAGGCGGACGCCGTCTTCCGGATCGAGGCGGAGCGGCTGGGTGTGCCCTGGTCGGTGGTCAACCCGGCCAGCGTGATCGGTGACAGCGTCACCGGCGAGGCCGGCCAGTACCTCGGGCTCGCGTCGACCCTGCGCGACCTCTGGCAGGGCGCTCTCGTGGCGGTTCCGGGGAACGCGGGGACGTTCGTCCCCGTGGTCGCGGTCGACTATCTCGCCCGGTTCATGACCCTGCTTCCGGGGGACGAGGCCGCCGAGCGCGCGTCCTACTGGCTGCTGGACGACGACACGCCCGCGCTGCCCGGCCTGATCGCGCTCGTCGCGGAGCACTACCGGGTCAGGGCGCCCCGCCTGCGGGTTCCGGTGCCACTGGTGAAGCGGCTGCCCCGCAGGCTCACGAAGGCCGATCCGGAGACGCTGACGTTCCTGTCGAGTGACCGCTATCCCACCGGCCCGGCGCGTGCCTTCGCGGCCCGCCATGGGCTGACCATGCCGGACACCGCCACGACGATCCGCCGCTGGGCCGACCACCTGGCGGCGAGCCGCTTCGGGGACGCCCCCACCGGAGGCAGGCGGTTCGTCGACGCGGGCGGGGTGCGGACGTTCGAGGTGGGCGAACCGGGCGCGCCCACGGTGGTGCTGCCGGGTCTGCCGGTCAACGCCGACACCTGGGCGCCGGTCGTCACGGCGATGGGCGACGCCCGTGCCGCAGACCTGCCTGGGCTGGGGATGAGCGCGGGAGGTCGCGACGACTGGCCGGCCTGGCTGACCGCTCTCGTGACCGGGACCGGCGCACGCCACCTGGTCGGTCACTCCATCGGCGCCGCCGCCGCGGTGGAGGCCGCGGCCGCCCATCCCGGCGCGGTGGACCGGCTCACGCTCGTGGCGCCGTTCTTCCTCCAGGCACGCCCCGCTCCCGCCGCCCGTTCCGCACTCGCGGCCCGCTGGTATCTCGGCCGGGTCCGTCCCACTGCGCTGGCCGAGCGGCTCACCGGAGACCCGGCACACGCGCCCGCACTCCGTTCGAGCGTGGCCGACCTGCGCCGCGGCGCCGCCGCCACCGCCGCCCGGCTCCTGGCCGCCGCGGCTTCACCGCGGTGGCGGGCGAGCCTGCGGGCCGGGCTGGCGCGCTACCCGGGGCACGTGCACGTCGTCGTGGGCTCCCGCGACCCTCTCAGCCCGGAAGGACGGGCCCTCGTGGACACGCTGCCCCGGGTCACCGTGACGGTCGTCCCGGACGCGGGTCATCACCCCCAGCTGACGCACCCGGAGGAGGTCGCCGAAGCCGTCGGCGCGGACAACCCCTCTCCGGGCGCGCGAGCCGTTCAGCCCTTCAGACCGCTCAGCACGATGCCTCGGGTGAAGTAGCGCTGGAAAGCGAGGAAGAAGGCGATCGACGGCAGGGAGGCGAGCAGGCCGCCCGCCATGATCGCCCCTTGGTGCTGCGCGCCGGCGAAGTAGGAGTTGAGGCGGGCGAGCGCGACCGGGATGTTCGCCATCTCGTCGCTCTGCACGATGATCAGAGGCCACAGGAAGTTGTTCCATTCGGCGAGCACGATGAAGATCGACATCGCGGCGAGGGCCGGGCGCAGCAGCGGCAGCACGATCCGCCACCAGATGCGCCACTCCCCGGCGCCGTCGACGCGGGCGGCCTGGATCAGCTCGTCCGGGATCGAATGGAGGAACTGCACCAGGAAGAACAGCACGAACGCCTTGGCCAGCGCCGGGATGATGTAGCCCTGGTAGGTGTCCAGCCAGCCCAGGTTGCGCATGATGACGTAGTTCGGCACCAGGGTGGTCTGCCAGGGCACCATCATCGAGGCGACGATCAGCAGGAAGATCAGCCGCCGCCCCGGCACGCGGTGCTTGGTGATGACGTACGCCGCCAGCGAGGCGATCAGCAGCGACCCGACAGTGATCGCGACCGTGATCACCAGGCTGTTGAACATGAAGCGGCCGAACCCGAAGTCGACCTGGAACCGCTGGAAGATGCCCTGGAGATGGCCCGGATTGACCTGGGTGGGGGAGTAGCCGGGGTCGTAGAAGTTGTTCAGCGTGGGGTGCTCGGGCACGAACGACGGCGGTTGCCGGTTCAGCTCGGTCACCGGCTTGAACACCGTGATCAGCATCCAGTAGAACGGCGCGATCATGGTGAGCGACAGCAGGTAGAACGGCAGACGCAGCAGGTGCCCGCGCCAGGTGGTGCCCGACGCGGCGGCGGGCGCCCGCCGGGGTGCGACGGCGGGGTCGGAGACGATCGGCGTGGTCGTGGGGGCGGCGGCCATCACAGCTCCTTCAGGGCGCGGCCGATGCGGAGGTTGACCATGCTCAGGGAGAAGATGATCAGGAAGAGCACCCACGCGATCGCCGAGGCGTAGCCGAGCTTGAAGTGCGTGAAGCCCTGGTCGTAGAGATAGGGCACGATCATCAGGCCCGAGTCGAGCACGCCGCCGATGTTGTTTGTGCCCCGGAACACGATGTAGACGGCTTCGAAGACCTGGAAGGCCCCGATGAGGCCGGTCACGACCACATACGTGGTGACCGGCCGCAGCAGCGGCAGCGTCACCCGGCGGAACTGCTGCCAGGTGCCGGCGCCGTCGATGCGGGCCGCCTCGTAGTACTCCTGCGGGATCGTGTTGAGCCCGGCGACGTACAGGACCATGCCGTAGCCCATCCCGCCCCACACCGACATCAGCACGAGGATCGGGATCGTGAGACCCGGCGTGGCCAGCCACTCGACGGCCCTGCCCCCGAACCAGGCCGCGACGGTGTTGGCCAGGCCGAAGTCGCCCGGGTTGAAGACCCACTTCCAGAGCAGCATCAGCGCGATCGACGAGGTCACCGAGGGCAGGAAGAAGATCGTCCGCATGATGCGGTGCGGCCAGCTCGACCCGTTGAACGCCAGCGCGAGGCCGAGCGACAGCAGCGTGCCGATCCCGATCGACGCCACGACGTAGAGGAACGTGTTGCCCAGGGCGTGCCGGAACCGGTCGTCGTCGAACAGCAGGCGCCGGAAGTTCTCCAGGCCCTGGAACTCGGGGGCGTTCACCCCGTCGAACTTCGTGAAGCTGAGGTAGAGCGAGTTGACCAGCGGCCAGACCAGGAAGCCGGCGAACAGGCCGAGGAACGGCAGCAGCATCAGATAGGACGTGCCGTAGCGGCGCCATCGTCGCCGGGGCGCGGCGGTGTGGGTTGCCATGTCGTCTCCAGTCGAAGGGAAGCCGAGGACGGACCCGGGCCGGTGAGAGGTCAGGTGTCACCGGCCCGGGCCTGGTTGGGGGGACGGATGCCGCGCCGGTGAGGGGCCAGGCGTCACCGGCCGGAACGGCTATCCGGCGTTGCGCTCCATCACCTTGGCGGCCTCGCCCAAGGCCGTCTTCACGTCGGCCTTGCCGAGGATCGCCGACTGGAGCTGCTTGGCCACGTCGGACGCGCTCTCGTCCCAGCCGGGGCACCCGGGCGCCGCGGCGCCGGTCTTGATGATCTCCGCGAACACCGCCGAGTGCTCCGGCGCGAACGGCGAGTCGGCGACCTTGTCCGGGCGGGGCGGGATGTAGGCGATGTTGCGGGCCTTCGACTCCGCCGCCACCGCGTCGACTGCCTCGTCGGTGTAGAGGAACTTGACGAAGTCCGCCGCCTGCTGGATGTGCTTGCTGTACGACGTGACGCCGACGGCCCGTCCGCCGATGAAGGTCGTGGGCCCCGCCGGGCCGGTCGGCAGCGGGGCGATCGCCCATTTGCCCTTCAGCTCGGGCTTGCTGGTGTCGATGGCGAGGGCGTTCCAGTTGCCGCCGTAGACCATCGCGGTGCCCGCGCCCAGCGCGTCCGGGGTCGTCACCGTGTCGGTCGGCGCGCCGTGCTCGCGGTGCAGCTCGATCCAGTACGACAGCGCCTGCTCAGCCTGGGAGGTGTTCAGCGACGGCTTGCAGTCAGGCGTGTAGAAGGTGCCGCCCGCCTGGTAGAGGAAGTTGAAGTAGCCGATCCAGTCGAGGTTGCCCCAGTCGATGCTGAACGGCGTCTTGACCCCGGATTTCTTGAGCTTCTCGATGTCGGCGGTCAGCTCGTCCCAGGTCTTGGGCGGCTCCTTGAGCCCGGCCTCCTCGAACAGGTCGGTCCGGTAGTAGAGCGCCTCGGTGGACATGTCGAGCGGGATGCCGTAGATGGTGCCGTCGGGAGAGACGGCCGACTTCCACTGGGCGGGCTGCGCCTGGGCCTGGAGCTGCTCGATGCCGTACTTGCGCAGGTCCACCATGCCGCCGCGCAGGCCGAACTGGATGGTCCAGGTCATGCCGCCGGAGATGATGTCGGGCCCGCTGCGGCTGGTCGAGGCCGCGAGCAGCTTCGCGTACGCGTCGTCCCAGCTCAGCGTCTGCACCTTGATCGTCACGTTGGGGTGCGTCTTGGCATACAGGTCGGCGGCCTTCTGGAAGGTCGCGGTCTCGTCGTCGCCGCCGGTGGACCACCACGTGATCGTGGCGGGGGCGTTCGCGTCCGCCTGCCTGGTCTCCGACGTGCCGCTGGTCGCGCAGCCCGCGCCGAGGGCGGCGATCAGGGCGGCGCAGGTGGCCGCCGTCGTTCGTCGCATGGACGTCTCCGATCTCTACGGAAAGTGATCGACTGACATGTCGTGCCCCCCGAGAGGGCGGACCGCGAGGCAGTGCCGGTGCGGCCGCACCTCCCACGCTTCGAATTCGTGCAGAGTCCAGCACTAAACCGGATTAGTTTCAAGAGGGTGTTTCATCCCGCCAACCCGGGCGTAACGCTGTCCCGAACGTCATTTCGCAGGTCATCGGCGGGGATGGTATGGAGTCGAACCCCGGCGGAAGACCCTTAACCGGGTCAGAAGTCTGAAACAAGGCGTTTGTGTAACCTTGCGGCATAACACGAGCCAGGCCCACCACCCACGGGAGTCCCCCATGTTCGTCGACATGCCTCTCGACCAGCTGCGCGCGTACCTGCCCGAGCGCCGGGAGCCCGCCGACTTCGACGCCTTCTGGGACCGCACGCTGGCCGAGGCCCGTGCGCACGATCTGAACCCCGTCTTCGAGCCGTACGAGGCGGACCTCGCGCTGATGGACGTGGCAGACGTGACGTTCGCCGGATTCGGCGGGCATCCGATCAAGGGGTGGTTCCTCGCTCCCGCGGGCGCGTCGGGCCCGCTGCCGTGCGTGGTGGAGTTCATCGGGTACGGCGGCGGCCGGGGCCGGCCGCACGACTGGCTGCTGTGGCCGGCCGCCGGATACGCGGCCTTCGTGATGGACACCCGCGGGCAGGGCGGCACCTGGCGCTCCGGAGACACCCCCGACCCGGTCGGCGGAAACGGCGCGCAGATCCCCGGCAAGCTCACCCAGGGCGTGTTCGACCGGGACGGCTACTACTACCGGCGGCTCTACACCGACGTCGTGCGCGCGGTCGAGGCGGCCAGGTCGCACCCCCTCGTGGACGCCGGGCGCGTCGTGGCGACCGGCGGCAGCCAGGGCGGCGGCATGGCGCTCGCCGCCGCCGCGCTCGTGCCGGACCTCGCCTTCGCGTTCGTCAACGTGCCGTTCATGTGCGACATCCGGCGCGCCGTCGAGATCACCGACGAGGACCCGTACGCCGAGCTGGGCCGGTTCTGCGGGATCCACCGGACCCGGGTCGAGGAGATCTTCGCGACCCTCGACTACTTCGACGGCTTGCACTTCGCGGCGCGGGCCGCCACGCCCGCCCGGTTCTCCGCCGCCCTGCGCGACGGCGTCACCCCGCCCTCGACCGTGTTCGGGGCCTACAACCACTACGCCGGGCCGAAGGACATCACGGTCTGGCCGTTCAACGGCCACGAGGGCGGGGAGTCGCAGCAGGCGCTGGAGCAGCTCAGGCTGGCCAGGAAGATCCTCGGCTGAGACGGATCTCGCAGGGTGGACGCGGGGCGCGGCGGTCCGCCCCCGCGACTACCCTGGGGCCGATAACCTGAACGCGCAGGCCCACGATCCGAGAGAGACCATGAAGACCTTCGAAGAGCTGTACGCCGAGCTGGCAGAGAAGGCGCGCACCCGGCCCGAGGGGTCGGGCACCGTGGCCGCCCTGGACGCCGGCGTCCATGCCATCGGCAAGAAGGTCGTGGAGGAGGCCGCGGAGAGCTGGATGGCGGCCGAGCACGAGTCGGCGGACCGGGCGGCCGAGGAGATCTCGCAGCTGCTCTATCACGTCCAGGTGCTGATGCTGGCCCGCGGGATCGGGCTGGACGAGGTCTACAAGCATCTGTAGCCGCCGCGGCGGCTCCAGATCGTCCATCGACCTCGTTCTGCTGAAAGGATCTCCCACCCATGCTGCGCATCGCCGTACCGAACAAGGGCGCGCTCTCCGAGGCCGCCCAGACCATGCTGAAGGAGGCGGGCTACCGCCAGCGCAGGGACAGCAAGGAGCTCGTGGTCGTCGACTCCGACAACTCCTGCGAGCTGTTCTTCCTCCGCCCGCGCGACATCGCCGTCTACGTCGGCGAGGGCACCCTGGACGCCGGGATCACCGGGCGCGACATGCTCTTCGACTCCGGTGCCCCGGCCGAGGAGGTCATGCCGCTCGGGTTCGGCCGGTCGACGTTCCGCTTCGCCTCCACGCCGGGCGCCTACTCCGGCGTCGCCGGCCTGTCCGGCCTGCGCATCGCCACCTCGTACGCCGGGCTGCTCGGCAAGCACCTCGCGGACCAGGGCGTGGACGCCCGGGTCATCAAGCTCGACGGCGCGGTCGAGACGGCGATCAGGCTCGGCGTCGCCGACGCGATCGCGGACGTGGTGGAGACCGGCACGACGCTGCGCAACGTCGGCCTGGAGGTGTTCGGGGAGCCGATCGCGCACTCCGAGGCCATTTTGATCAAGCGGGCCGGTGCCCCGGAGGCCAACGGGTTCCAGCAGCTCATCCGCAGGCTGCAGGGCGTGCTCGTGGCCCGCGACTTCGTCATGATCGACTATGACATCAGGGCCGAGCGCATCGACGAGGCCATCGCCATCACCCCGGGCATGGAGGGGCCGACCGTCTCCCCGCTGCACCGTGAGGGCTGGGTGGCCGTGCGGGCGATGGTCCCCCGCAAGGGTCACCAGCAGGTGATGGACCAGCTCTGGGAGATCGGCGCCAAGGCCATCCTCGTCACCGCCATCTTCGCCTGCCGCCTCTAGACCGCCTCTGGACCGGACTTCGCCGACCCGCTGTCGCGGCGGGCGGGCCTTGTGTCAAGATCGCGTCATGACTCGATTACACCGTTTGTTGGTGCCGTTGATCTGCGCGCTCACCCTCGCGGCGGCCGCGCCCGCCGTCGCGGCGGGACACGCGGCGAGCGCGGGGGCGGCCGATGTCCCCACGACACAGCTCGACGCGATCCGCAGGCTCGACTTCATGGTCGGGCGCTGGGCCGGCTCGGGGTGGGTCGAAACCGCCTCCGGCCGGCAGCAGTTCCTCCAGACCGAGAAGGTCGCCTACAAGGCGGGCGGCCAGGTGATCACGGTGGAGGGTCAGGGCCGGGACAAGGCCGATCCGCGCAGGATCGTGGACACCGCGCTCGCGGTCGTCAGCTACGACGACCAGACCGGGCAGTACCGCTGGGAGGCGTTCTCGCAGGGGCACGTCACCGCCACCGTCCCCCTGGTCGGCGACCGCTTCTTCCAGTGGAGCCTCCAGACCGCGGGCCCGACCGTCCGGTACACCCTGCGCTTCACCGGCAGGGACTGGCACGAGATCGGCGAATACACCCTCGACGGCGGCGCCACCTGGCGGCAGAACTTCCAGATGGACCTGCGCCGCGTGTCCTGACGACTGCGCGTCCTCCTTCCTTCCGGCGGGGGAGGAGGGAGGGCGCTGACAAATGTCAGGGGTCCGGTGTCGCCAGGCGTTCGACCGCGATCATGGCGGTGTCGTCGTCCAGGCGGCCGTTCACGTGCTCGAACAGGCGCTCGCGGAGCCGTTCGACGAGGGTGCCGGCGTCTTCGCCGGCCCGTTCGCCCAGGCGTGCGGGGAGGTCGAAGAACGTGCCGGTGCGGTCGCGGGCCTCGATGACGCCGTCGGTGTAGAGCAGGAGGATGTCGCCGGGTTCGAAGGAGAACGTCGCCGGCCGAGGTTCGGACTCCGTCAGCAGTTCGAGTCCCAACGGGGGGGCGACCTGGTCCGGTTGCAGGGTCAGCACCCGGTTCCCGCGGAGGAGGAGCGGCGGCGGGTGACCACAGGCGATCACGTGCACCTTCGGTTCGGCGTCGGGGATCTCGGCGACGGCCGCGGTGACGAAGCATTCCTGGGCGTCCGTGTCGGTGTCGGCGTGCTCGGTGAGGTTCTGGCAGAGGCTGGTCTCCATGCGCGTCATCAGCTCGGGGAGGGTCGTGGGGCCGTGTGACGCCTCGCGGAAGGCGCAGAGCGACGCCGCGGCGTCACTGATCGCGGGCAGCCCCTTCCCGCGTACGTCACCGATCAGCAGACGGGTGACGCCGTCGGTCCGGGCGGCCGCGTACAGATCGCCCCCGATCCTCGCCTCCGCGGCCGCGGCCAGGTATATCGACGCGATGCGCAAGGGGCCGACCCGCCGGGGCAGTGGCCGCAGCAGGACGCGTTGGGCGATCTCGGAGACCGACCGCACCTGGTGGAGCACAGCCAGGTGCCGCTCGTGGACCACGCGGAAGACGACCACGACGGCCGATACGGCGAACAGGGCGAGCATCTCGACGTTGTGCTCGGAGGTTCGCAGGACGCCCTGTCCGAGACCGCTCAGCACGTCGGCCGCCAACGCCAGCGCCCCGATCATCGCCGTGCACCTCGGGCCGGCGAACGACGCGGTGAGCGCGGGAGCGACGACGAGCAGCGGCCCCAGGTGAACGCTCCGCGGCAGCGTGAGGTCGAGAGCCGCGATGATCATGATGAGCCCGAGTGGGATCACCAGCAGTATGTGACTCGCCTCGAGATTCCGGCTGAAATCCCGGAAGGTCGCCGTAAGGCGCACCTTTCCTGGTTATCACGCTGCGGACATCATCCGGAAGCCTGGGGCGGGCGCTTCGGGGCTGAGAAGGGGGAGCCGGTCGCGTCGGCGGGCAGAGGGGCCGGTGGCCCGGCGGATGACAAAAGTCATCGCGAAGGCCGGAGGCAGGGCACTGACGGCATACGGGTCCCGATTCCTACCGTGAAGCCCATGAACGCCATCGCCTTCACCGAGGTCACCAAGAGATACGGTGACGTGGTCGCGGTCGACGGGATCGACCTGGAGGTCCCGGCCGGCGCCACAGTGGCGCTGCTGGGGCCCAACGGGGCCGGCAAGTCCACCTCGATCACCATGCTGCTCGGCCTGCTGCGGCCCACGTCCGGTGAGATCCGGGTCTTCGGCGAACCGCCGCGGACCGCCGTCGCCAACGGGGAGATCGGCGCGATGCTTCAGGAGGGCGCGCTGATCCCCGAGCTGAGCGTCGCCGAGACCGTGGACTTCGTCCGGCGGCTCCACCCCCGCCCGCTGCCGCTGGAGGAGATCCTCCGGCTCGCCGACCTGACCGAGATCGCCCGGCGGCGGGCCGACCGGCTGTCCGGCGGGCAGACCCAGCGGGTCCGGTTCGCACTGGCCATCGCGGGCGGACCGAAGCTCCTGCTGCTCGACGAGCCCACCGCGGCCATGGACGTCGAGTCCCGCCGCAGGTTCTGGGACAACATGCGGGCGTACGCCGCGAAGGGACGGACGATCTTGTTCGCCACCCACTATCTGGAGGAGGCCGACGAGAACGCCGACCGGGTCGTCGTGATCGCCCGCGGCCGGATCGTGGCCGACGGCAGCGCCGCCGGGATCAAGGCCGGGGTCGCCGGCCAGGCGGTGAGCTTCCTGCTGGGCGAGCAGCCCGTCACCGGGCTCGACGCCCTCCCCGGGGCGACCGGCGTGGAGCTTCAGGGCGCCCGGGTCACGCTGCGCACGACCGACCTCGACGCCACCGTCGCCGCGCTGTACCGCAAGACCACCCTCGACATCCGCGATCTCCAGGTCCACGGGGCCGACCTGGAGGACGCCTTCCTCGCCCTGACCAAGGAGGCCTGACGATGCGGCACTACATCAAGGTCGAACTGCTGCGGATGCTGCGCAACAAGCGCTACGTCGTCTTCGTGGTCGCCTTCCCCGTCGGGTTCTACCTCCTCTACGCGAACCTCTGGGGGACGGAGTCCGACCAGGCGACCGGGCTGCGGGGCAGTGTCATGCTGATGGTCTCGATGGCGGCGTACGGCGCGCTGGCCGCCGCCATGATGTCGACGGCCGTGCCCTGGTCGCAGGAGCGGCACAGCGGCTGGCTGCGGCAGCTCCAGATCACCCCGCTGCCAGGCCGGGCGATCATCCTGACGAAGCTGGTCTCCTCGCTGCTGCTGGTCCTGCCGTCGCTGGTGCTGGTCGGCCTGGCCGCGGTGCTGACCCAGCACGTGTCGCTGCCGCCGGCGCGGTGGGCGGCGCTGATCCTGGCGATGTGGGCCGGCACGATCCCCTTCGCGGCGCTCGGCCTGGTGATCGGATCCCTGCTGCCGCCCGACACCGCGCAGCCCGTCGCGATGGTCGGCATGTTCGGGCTGGCCATGCTCGGCGGGCTCTGGCTCCCCGAGAGCATCATGCCCGCGGCCATGAAGAGCGTCGCCCACGTGACTCCGTCGTACGACTACGCGAGCATCGGGTGGCGGATCGCGGGGGGCGACGCCCCGCACCCGGCCCACGCGGCCGGCATCCTCGCCTGGGGGGTGGTGCTGGTGGCGCTGGCTCTCGTCGCCTACCGGCGCGCGACGACACGTGCATGACCGCACAGAACGCGACGACACGTGCATGATCGGACAGGGCGCCGCGACGCGCGCCTGATCCATCACGCCCGGGAAGGGACAGCGGGATGAGCCGGCTGGCCAGAGTGTTCACCTTCGGCGGCACGGACGGGAGCGCCTCCCGGCTGAGGCGCCTGCTGGGCATGTCGCTCGGCCTGATCTACCTGTTCTACCCGGTGTCCGAGGTGGTCGACGGGACGGTGAGCGGCGCGCAGGCGGTCTGGCGGATGGCCGCGCTCGCGGCCTTCCTGGCCGTCTACCTGGGAGTCGTGCTGGGGCCGCGCGACCACGACGACCACCCCCGGTGGATGTTCCCCCTGCTCGGCGTCGCCACGGCGATGGGGGTGATCTTCCCGCTGCTCTTCCGCAGTGGAAGCTGGCTGACCCTGCCGGTCTTCCTGGTGATCGTCTACGCGATGGGCCTGCCGCCGCGCCGCGCCCTGATCGGAATCGCGGCCATGGCCGCGCTCGTCGTCGTGCAAGGCGAGATCATCGGGGCGGACGACGGCGCGCCGTGGGTGCTCGTGCTGCAGGTCGTCACGCTCGGCGTGCTGTTCATGAGCGTCCGCAACACCCGCGTCCTCATCGTCCAGCTGCGGCAGGCGCAGGGCGAGGCGGCCCGCCTGGCCGCCACGGAGGAGCGGCTGCGGATCGCCCGCGACCTGCACGACCTGCTGGGGCACAGCCTCTCGCTCATCGTGCTCAAGAGCGAACTGGCCCGCCGCCTGGGCGAGCAGGGCTCGCCGAGGGCGGCCGCCGAGGTGGCCGACATCGAGTCGGTCGCGCGGCAGGCGCTGGCCCAGGTGCGCGAGGCGGTCAGCGGATACCGCCGGCGCCGCCTGTCGGAGGAGATCGACGGCGCCAGGTCCGCGCTGGCCGCCGCCGGCGTCGCCCTCGCCGTGCGCACCCGCGGCACCCCGCTGCCCGAGGACCTCGACGGCCTGTTCGCCTGGGCCGTACGCGAGGCGACCACCAACGTCGTACGCCACTCCGGGGCCACCCGCTGCGAGATCGACCTGTCGTACGGCGAGGAGGGCGCGGTGCTGGAGATCACCGACAACGGCGGCGGCGGGCCGTACGAGCCGGGCAACGGCCTGACCGGGCTCGGCGAGCGGGTGCGCGCGGCGGGCGGGGAGCTGGAGACCGAGGCCGGCAAGCGGGGGTTCCGGCTGCGGGCCGAGGTTCCGCCGCCCTCGGACCGTACGGCGGAGATGATCGCGGATAGGTTGGCCGAGTGATCAGGGTCGTGCTGGCGGAGGACCAGAGCATGGTGCGGGGAGCACTCGCCTCCCTGCTCGGCCTGGAGCCCGACATCGAGGTGGTCGGAGAGGCGGCGAACGGGGACGAGGTGATCAGCGTCGCCGAGGCGACCCGGCCGGACATCGCGCTGCTGGACATCGAGATGCCCGGCAGGGACGGGATCGCCGCCGCCGAGGAGCTGCGCCGCCGGGTCCCCGGATGCCGGGTGGTGATCCTCACGACCTTCGGCAGGCCCGGCTATCTGCGCCGCGCGATGGAGGCGGGGGCGGTGGCCTTCCTGGTGAAGGACAGCCCCGCGAGCGAACTGGCCGCCGCGATCAGGCGGGTGCTGCGGGGCGAGCGCGTGATCGACCCCGGCCTGGCCGCCGCCGCGCTCAGCGCCGGGCCGAACCCGCTGTCGCCGCGTGAGCGCGACGTGCTGTCCGCCGCGGCGGACGGCTCGACGATCGGCGACATCGCGGCACGGCTGCACCTGTCGGAGGGCACGGTGCGCAACTACCTGTCCGCGGCCATCCACAAGACCGGGGCGCGCAACCGCATCGAGGCCGTCCGGAAGGCCCAGGCCCAGGGCTGGCTCTGACGCGCCCTCCGGATCCGCGCGTCAGCGGGCGGGCCGCAGGTCGGCGGCGTGCCGCAGCAGGTCGCCGACCCGGACCACGCCCATGCACCTGCCGACCTCGTCGACCACCACGAGGTCGTCGTACACGCGGGCGTTGTCCCGCCCCGCCACCTGCATGGCCGCGATCACCGGGGTCGTCTTCGCCACGATCTTCGCGGTGTCCGCCAGGCGGCCGGCCGGCTTCTTCGCGTGCAGCGCGTGGCCGTACGCCCCGGCCATGAAAAGCAGGAACCGGCTGCGGTCGATGCTGCCCTGGGGCCGCTGGTACTCGTCCACCAGGACCACGCTCGTGATCGAGGGCTCGGCGCTCAGCACGGCGACCACCTCCTCGGCGGTCGACTCGGCCGGCAGCGTCACCGCGGGAAGCAGGAGCTCCTGCACCCGGGGACCCAGCGCGGCCGTGGAGGCGGTGGCCTCCGGCACCGGCAGCGGCACGTGGACGCGGTTGTACCCGTGGGAGGGCCGCCAGTCGGACGGCGCGAGCAGAGGGCCCTGGGCGAGCCGGATGCCCCAGCCGCGTACCGCCGCCAGCTGCGTCTCGTCCCGCACGCCGGGGGCGAGCACGTGCGCGCCGACGCCGCGCGCCAGACGGACCAGCGACTCCGCGAGCGCCCCGCGCCGGGGGTCGCGCGGCCCCCGCGCCACCAGGTCGGCGGACAGCGCGACCACGTACGGCGAGGCGTCGGCGAGCAGGTCGAGCGGCAGCGCGGCGGTGCCGAGCCCGGCGAAGGCGATGAGGTAGCCCACCGCGCGCAGGCCGTCGATCCCGGACAGCAGGGCCGTGCGCTCCGCGGGCACGGGATCGCCCTCGATGGCGAGGATGACCTCGCGCGGGCGCCGGCCGCGCATCCGCATCGCCTCGTGCAGCGGCGCGAGGCCGGCCGACCCCCCGGCCACGGCGGCGGCGGGGATCGGCAGGACCAGCGGCAGCAGGGCCTCCTCCCGGGCGGCGGCCAGCACCCCGTTCACGGTGCCCGCCACGTCCGTGGCGGCGGGGGATGCGCCCCCGGCGATCACCTCGACGGCCACCGCGCCGCCGGTGTCGAGGTCGACCACCGGAAGGAAGAGCGGGGCGGCCGGGCGCTCGGCGGGAAAGCCGGGCGCGTACGCGCGCTGGTCGTACGGCTGGGGGGAGGCCGCAGGGGTGTACCTCCGCACGAAGTTCGCCGGGTCGTGTTCCAGGACGGTGTCCGCGGGGAACGGGGTCGCCGGGGCCGGGCCGGGCGCCGGGACGTGCTGCGGGATCGCGGCGGACGGCGCCGCCGACGGTGAGGGGAGCGACACGATTGAATTGTGGGACGCCGGGCCCCGGACGTTGACGTTCGCAGGAGGAAATTCACCTATATTTCCCCGTTAGTTGGAGGGGATCCGGCAGACAACCGCACGGGTAGGCTGATCGGCCATGACGGCACGGCCCGCCGCCGGCGGCGGCAGGTGGATCCCGGTCGCCCCCGAGCGGCTCGCGGGGTGGATCGCGCGCTTCGCCGAGCGGCACGGCGCGGTCGAGGCCGTGGTGTTGCCGGACGTGGTCCGTCTCGACGCCGCGGACGGCGCGGTCGCGGAGTGCCACATGCCGTTCCCGCCGCTGCGGCCCTCCCCCGACGGTCCGGCCGGCGACGGGCATGAGGACGGGTTCCGCCTTCCCCCGCCCGCGGCGGCGCTGGTGGCCCACGTGTGCCGTGAGCGGACCGTCGGCGTGCTGCTGGCCCGGCTCGGCGGGTACGCCGCCGGTGTCTTCACCGGAGCCCGCCTCGTCGCCGGCAAGGTCGGCTCCCGCCAGGTCCACGGGCGCAGCGCGGCGGGCGGGTGGTCGCAGCAGCGCTTCGCCCGGCGCAGGGACAAGCAGTCGGCCGAGGCGCTGCGGGCCGCCGCCGACGTGGCCGTCCGGGTGCTCGTGCCGAGGATCGAGGAGTTGGAGGCCGTCGTGCTCGGCGGGGACCGGCGCTCGATCGACGAGATCAGGCGGGACCGGCGCCTCGCGCCGCTGTTCGCCCTGGAGACCGGGCCCTTCCTCACCGTTCCCGACCCCCGGCTGGCGGTCCTGGAGGCCACGCCGGACCAGTTCCGCGCCGTACGGATCCGCCTGGTCGACCCCTGACCGGCGGCACGACGGGGCGGCCCGCGGAGTCCGGGGCGGCGGTGTGCGAGCGGCCGGTGGGCGGGGGCGTTCCGCGCCCGCCGGGGCGGGTTTCGCCGCAGGCGGCCGTGGGGACGGCGGCATTACACTTGAGCCCATGCGCACTCCCGATTGATCGCTCCCGGCTGCCGATCCTGACCTCATCACCTACGGGAGTGTCCCCTTCATCATGATCATCGCTACCGACATCGAACTTCGCGCGGGCTCACGCCTGCTCATCGAGGGCGCCTCGTTCCGGGTGAACCCGGGCGACAAGATCGGTCTCGTCGGCCGCAACGGCGCCGGCAAGACCACCCTCACCAAGGTCCTGGCGGGAGAGGGCCTGCCCGCCGCGGGCACGGTCACGATCTCCGGCAGCGTCGGCTACCTGCCGCAGGACCCTCGCACCGGCGACCTGAGCGTGCTGGCGCGTGACCGCATCCTGTCGGCCCGCGGCCTCGACGAGGTGCTCCGCGAACTGCGCGAGGCCGAGGCCGGCATGGCCGCCGACGACCCGCGCGTACGCGACCGGGCGGTGCGCGCGTACGGCCGTCTCGAAGACCGCCTGCACGTCCTCGGCGGCTACGCGGCGGAGTCGGAGGCGGCCTCGATCGCCTCCAGCCTCGGGCTGCCCGACCGCGTCCTCGGCCAGCCGCTGCAGACCCTGTCCGGCGGTCAGCGACGGCGGGTGGAACTGGCCCGCATTCTTTTCTCCGGAGCGGAGACTCTCCTGCTCGACGAGCCTACAAACCACCTCGATGCGGACTCGATCGGCTGGCTTCGTGATTTTTTGCGCTCGCACCAGGGCGGCTTGGTGATCATCAGCCACGACGTAAACCTTCTTGAGGCGACGGTAAACCGGGTGCTCCACCTCGACGCCAACCGCTGCGTCATCGACACCTACAACGTCGGCTGGAAGGCCTACCTCGCCCAGCGCGAGACCGACGAGAAGCGGCGCAAGCGCGAGCGGGCCAACGCGGAGCGGCAGGCGTCCGCCCTGCTGTCCCAGGCCGACCGCATGCGGGCGAAGGCCACCAAGGCCAAGGCGGCGCAGGACATGGAGCGGCGCGCCCGGCGGCTGCTCTCGGGCGTCGAGGGAGAGCGCCGCTCCGACCGCGTCGCCAAGCTCCGCTTCCCCGACCCGGCGCCCTGCGGGAAGACCCCGCTGACGGCCCGCGGCCTGTCCAAGTCGTACGGCTCGCTGGAGGTGTTCACCGACGTCGACGCGGCGGTCGACCGGGGCTCGCGGATCGTCATCCTCGGCCTGAACGGCGCGGGCAAGACCACCCTGCTCCGCCTGCTCGGCGGCATCGAGAAGCCCGACACCGGCGAGGTCATGCCCGGCCACGGGCTCAAGATCGGTTACTACGCGCAGGAGCACGAGACGCTCGATCCCGGGCGCACGGTCCTGGAGAACATGCGGTCGGCCGGACCCGACCTGGCCGACGTCGACCTGCGCAAGGTGCTGGGGTCGTTCCTGTTCACCGGCGATGACGTGGACAAGCCCGCAGGGGTCCTGTCCGGCGGCGAGAAGACCCGTCTCGCCCTCGCGACGCTGGTGCTGTCGAGCGCCAACGTGCTGCTGCTCGACGAGCCCACCAACAACCTCGATCCGGCCTCCCGCGATCAGGTGCTGACCGCGCTCGGCTCCTACACGGGCGCGATTGTGCTGGTCACGCACGACGAGGGCGCCGTCGAGGCGCTGAAGCCGGATAGGGTGATTCTGTTGCCAGACGGAGTCGAGGACGCATGGAGCGACGAATTTTCCGATCTTGTGGCGCTTGCCTGATCTTAATTTGAGCGGGTAGGGATCTTTTCCCGCGGAGTAGGTAGCCGATCCCGTCGAAATGACTGATCATGGGCTGAGGTAACGCTGCGGAAGTCTGGCACTACAGGAGGTACTCGTGGCCGAGACTCTGAAGAAGGGCACCCGGGTGACCGGGGCCGACCGGGAAAAACTGGCCGCCGATCTCAAGAAGCGCTATTCCGCGGGTGAGAGCATCCGCGCTCTGGCTGCTTCCACCGGCCGGTCGTACGGGTTCATCCACCGCATCCTGAGCGAGTCCGGGGTGACTCTGCGCGGGCGCGGCGGCGCGACCCGGGGCAAGTCCAAGCGCTAGAGATCCACCTCAAGACGCGCGACCGCAGCCGCTCGTTCCTGCAGGAGGAGCGGTCACGTCCAACTCGCCAGAACGATGTTCGGTAAGCTCGGGCGCGACCGTGAGATGAACAGGAGGGCGGACGCCGGCACGGACGGTGCGCCGCACCGGACCGGCCGTGCGAGGCGACGCCACTCCGCACAGGACGCAGGAGCAGGCATGGCGGAAGCGGCAATGGGGGGGAATTCGGAGCACGTCCCCGAGACGGGCGGCGGCTCCGATGTGTCGACGATCTCGGCGGCCGTGTCGGCCGAGGTCGGACTGCGCTTCGAGGTGGACGGCGAGATCGCGACCATCACTTTGGACCGGCCGGACAAGCGCAACGCGCAGACGTTCGCCACCTGGTCGGCCCTGGCCCGGATCGGGGAGACCCTTCCGGAGCAGGTGAGAGTGGTCGTGGTCAGAGGCGAGGGGCCGTCCTTCTCAGCCGGGATCGACCTGCGCATGTTCACGCCTGAGGGAGTGCCCGGACAGGGGTCGTTCGCGAGCGCCGCCGCGCTCGGCGACACCGAGTTCGAGCAGCGGATCGCGGAGGCCCAGAAGGGCTTCCTGTGGCTGCGCAGGCCGGAGATCGTGTCGATCGCGGCCGTGCAGGGCCACGCGATCGGGGCGGGCTTCCAGCTCGCGCTCGCGTGTGACCTGCGAGTGGTCGCCGACGACGTGAAGTTCTGCATGAAGGAGCCCGCGCTGGGGCTGGTTCCCGACCTGACCGGGACCAAGCCCCTGACCGACATCGTGGGCGTTCCCCGGGCCGTCGAGATGTGCCTTACCGCGCGCACCGTGGGGGCCGCCGAGGCCGTACGGCTCGGCCTGGCCGAGATCGCGGTGCCCGTGTCCGAGCTGGCCCAGGCCGTGGACGACCTGGCCGCCGCGCTGCTGTCCACCGACCGCGCCGCCGCGGCCGCCACCAAGAGGCTGCTGCTGGCCGCGCCGGGACGCACGCTGGAGGAGCAGGCCGCCGCCGAGCGGGCCGAGCAGGTCGCGCGCATCCGCGCGCTCTTCGGGGGCGTGTCCGCGCCGAACTGACGGGCGGTGTTCGCCTGGCGTCGACGGGCAGTGTTCGCCTGAACGGGCGGGCGGCGTTCGCGTGGAACTGACGGGCAGGAAGTGACGGGACTGTTCGCTTCGAGCTGACGGGGGAATCGGGGGAGTCCTCCCACCGCTGCACGGCTGGGAGGATGTACGGCATATGTCGATGATGAACGGGGGCTACGGTCTCCAGGTGATGCGGTCCTTACGGCGTGACAGCTCCGTGACGAAGGAGCGGCTCGCGCCGGGGATCGTCCGGCGCATCGCCGGCTACGCCCGGCCGTTCCGCAGGCAGATCGCCGGCTTTCTCGCGCTGGTCGTGGTCGACGCGGTCATCGTGGTCGCCAACCCGCTGCTGATGAAGGCGATCATCGACTACGGGATCACCCCCAAGCGGGTCGACGTGGTGGTCTGGCTCGCCGTGGCGATCGGGGCGCTCGCGGTGCTGGACGCCGGGCTCGGCCTGCTGCAGCGGTGGTACTCCGCCCGCATCGGCGAGGGCCTGATCTACAACCTGCGCACCGAGGTCTTCGACCACGTGCAGCGGATGCCGGTGGCGTTCTTCATGCGCGCCCAGACCGGCGCGCTGGTCTCCCGGCTGAACACCGACGTCATCGGGGCGCAGCGGGCCCTGACCAGCACGCTGTCGTCGGTGGTGTCCAACGTCATCAGCCTGGTCATGGTGCTCGGCACCATGCTCGTGCTGTCGTGGCAGGTCACGCTGGTCGCGCTGATCCTTTTGCCGATCTTCATCTTCCCGGCCAAGTGGGTCGGCCGCCGGATGTCCGCGCTGACCCGCGAGCAGATGCAGCTCGACGCCGAGATGAGCTCGGTGATGACCGAGCGGTTCAACGTGGCCGGGGCCATGGTCGCCAAGCTGTACGGCAGGCCGGACGACGAGGCGGCCCACTTCGCGGAGCGCGCGGGCCGGGTCCGCGACGTCGGCGTGATCGTCGCCATGTACGGCGCGGTGTTCCGCATCGCGCTCGGCCTGGTCGCCGCGCTGGCGACCGCGCTGGTCTACGGCCTCGGCGGCGTGCTCGCGATCTCCGGCGCCTTCGCGCTCGGCACCCTGGTCGCCCAGTCGTCCCTGCTCATGCGCCTGTACGGCCCGCTGACCAGCCTGTCGAACGTCCACGTGGACGTGATGACCGCGCTGGTGAGCTTCGACCGGGTCTTCGAGGTGCTCGACCTCAAGCCGATGGTGGCCGAGAAGCCGGACGCGCGGCCGATCCCCGAGGGACCGGTCACGATCGAGTTCGACGACGTCCGCTTCCGTTACCCGGCCGCCTCCGACGTGTCGCTGGCGTCGCTGGAGTCGGTGGCCCGTCCGGACACCGGGCCCTCGCAGGAGGTGCTCAAGGGCGTGTCCTTCACCGCGCATCCGGGCGAGCTGGTGGCGCTCGTCGGCCATTCGGGCGCGGGCAAGACGACCATCACCCAACTGGTGTCCCGGCTGTACGACGTGGACGAGGGGACCGTGCGGATCAACGGCGTGGACGTCCGCGACGCCACCCTCGACGGCATCAGGGACACGGTCGGCGTCGTCATGCAGGACGCCCACCTGTTCCACGACACGATCGGCAACAACCTCCGCTACGCCCGCCCCGAGGCGACCGACGAGGAGGTCTGGGAGGCGCTGCGCGCGGCCCAGATCGCCGACCTGGTGAAGAACCTGCCCGAGGAACTGGAGACGGTCGTCGGCGACCGCGGCTACCGGCTGTCGGGAGGGGAGAAGCAGCGCATCGCCCTTGCGCGGCTCCTGCTGAAGGCGCCGCGGGTGGTGGTGCTCGACGAGGCCACCGCCCACCTCGACTCCGAATCCGAGGCCGCGGTGCAGCAGGCGCTGAAGACCGCCCTGCGGGGGAGGACGTCGCTGGTGATCGCCCACCGGCTGTCGACCATCCGCGAGGCCGACACGATCCTGGTGGTCGAGGACGGCCGGGTCGCCGAACGCGGGCGGCACGAGGAACTGCTGGAGCGGGGCGGCGCCTACGCCGAGCTGTACCGCACCCAGTTCACCGGCTCGGACGCGGGCGGGTCCTGAGACGGCCCTCCTCAGCGGTAGCCGAGGCGGGTGAGCTCCTCCCTGGCCACCTTCTCCACCAGTTCGGCGTCCTCTGCCGACAGCCGCCGGCGCCAGCTTCCCGGCCTGGGGACGCTCGTGCCGTACAGCGCGATCGTGGAGACCTTGGCCTCGACGAAGGACGACACGGCGTCGATGGCCTCTCCCGGTGAGGCCACCATGTCCTCGTACCGCAGGGTGAGCAGGTGCTCGGCGGGCAGTTCGCGGCGCAGGGCCGCGCTGAGCCGCACGGCGCCGCGCCAGCGCAGGGCGCACTTGCCCGCGGGCGGCATCCCGGCCCAGCGCTCGCGGTGCTCGGCCGAGCGCACGCCGAGGAACGGGTTGGGAAACTCGGCGTCCTCGCTCAGCATGTGGGGCTTGACCCAGGTCATGCAGGCGGGGTCGGCCAGCATGTCGGCGACCACGTCACGGCCGTCGCGGATGATCTGGATGAGCCGGGCGTCGGGGAACGCCCGCAGCAGCACCGGCGTGCTGTAGAGCAGGTCGGGGCTGGCGTCGCCGAACCGGGACAGCGCGCCCGGCCCGACACACGGCCCCGCGCCGACGATGCCGCCCGCCTCCCGGCAGGCGGATGTGCACTCCGCGCACGCCGCCGGGACCACCTGCCAGGCCTCCGCCAGCACGTCGCGCAGCACCTGCGGTGCGCCGCCGCTACGGGCGATCGACGGTCTCCTGGCGAAGGCGTAGACGACCCGGGCCACCGGGCCCCTGCCCATGGTCACGTGGAAGCCGGGTGAGCGCTTGAGGGCACGGCCCAGCAGGTCCGCGCCGGAGTGCGGCGCCGCGACAACGAACACCGGACGGCGGACCTTGACACCGTTGACCACGAGGATGTGCGTCGGAGGTCGCATAGATACCGCTAAGTCTGACACCCTTTGAAGGGTGAGCGAGCGCTTCCGCGGCGGGGCGGGCGGTGACGCCTCGGTAACGGTCCCGGGCCTGCCCCGGCGGCTGCGGCCCGGTGACACGGTCGCGCTGGTCGCGCCGGCCGGGCCGGTCGATCCCGTACGGCTGGAGCGCGGCACCGAGGTCCTGACCGGGCTCGGGCTGCGGGTCGTGCACGGGGCGTCGATCCTCGCGCGGGAGGGCTACCTCGCCGGGTCCGACGCCGCACGGGCGGCCGACCTGCGGGACGCGTGGTGCGATCCCGGGGTGGCGGCGGTCGTCTGCGCCAGAGGCGGCTACGGCACCACCCGGCTGCTCGGGTTGCTCGACTGGGACGCGATGGCGGCGGCCGGGCCGAAGATCCTGCTCGGGTCGAGCGACATCACCGCGCTGCACCGGGCCTTCGCCGACCGGCTCGGCCTGGCTACGCTGTTCGGGCCGATGCCGGCCACCGCGGTGATCGGCGGCCCGGAGGAGCCGGAGCCGGTCACCTTCGCCCACCTGCGGGAGGCCCTGTTCGAGGGCGGCACACCCGCGCCGATCAAGGGTGACCGGGTGATCGTGCCGGGCCGGGCCGAGGGCCGGCTCACCGGCGGTAACCTCGCCTTGCTCGCCGCCCTGTGCGGCACGCCGTACGCGCTGCGCGCGCGGGGCCGTGTCGTACTGCTGGAGGACGTGACCGAGGAGCCGTACCGGATCGACCGCATGGTGACGCAACTGCTGCAGGCGGGCTGTCTCGACGGCGCGGCGGGCATCGTGCTGGGATCGTGGGTGGACTGCGGCGACCCGCTGCCCATGCTGGCCGAACGCCTGGCCCCGCTGGGTGTGCCGGTGCTGGCGGGGCTGCCTGTGGGCCATGGCACACCACAGATGAGTGTGTGGTTGGAGACGAATGTGGCTATTGTTGCCGAATCGTGTTCTCTCCTGGGCATGTTCCGCGACTCGGACGCGGCAACCTGAGACCCGCCCCGGAGGCATCCGGGTGGTGGCGAAGGGATGGTGCGTTGGGACTCTTGCGGCGACTGCTCAGCCGGACGCGGCCGGATCATCCCGCTCCGAGAGCCGTCGAGGACGTCGATCTCGACTCGCTGCTGGCCCTGGTCGCCGAGACCATGGGCTACACCTGCGTGTTCGCGGCCGACGGCATGTCGCTGACGCTGACCTCGCCCGAGCGTGAGCGGGTGGTGAACCTCGTCGGCCTGCGCCGGGAGGCCGGTCGCCGTGCCCGCGAGGACTGGCCGATGCTGGTCTCCGAGCACCTGGCGCACGCCGTGTCCGGCGAGCCGTTCGACGCCTGCAACCTCACGCCGATCAAGCCGCTGCTGCGCACCCGGGTCCACGCCGCCGACGACCCCGCCTTCCCCGATCCCTCCCGGATCATCGGCCGTCACCTCAGCGCCGACCTCATCGAGGTGCTGACCATCGGCGCCCGGCCCGTACGCCCGGAGGAGGCGTTCTGCTGGCCGATCCCGCCGGCGGAGGCGCTCGATGTGGCCATCGGCAACGCCCTGACCGACGAGCGGCCCACCGTGTCGCGGCTCGACCTCGCCGGGACCGAGGTGTCGCTGCTGACCGCGCCCAGCGCGGCGGCCCACCTGCGCCGCCTGGCGGCGTACATGGAGGTGCCCGAGGACGGCATGCTCGCCGTGCTGCCGCACCGGGGCATGGTCGCGGTGCACCCGGTGGCCGGCATCGGCGTGGTCCGCGCGATCGAGCGCCTGCGCATCTTCGCGCACCGTGAGCACGCGGGCCGGCCCGACGGGCTCAGCCCGCACGTGTACTGGTGGCGCCGGGGCAAGCTGACGCGTATCCAGGCCGACCTCATCAGCCACGACGGACAGACCCGGCTGGTCGTCGCCCCGCCGCCCGAGTTCGCCCGGCTGCTCGCCCGCATCGCCGGCCAGTCGTAGTCCGCGCCCGAAGCCGCGCCCCGGGCCGCGCGTCTGGTGCCGCGCCGCGGCTGCGGCCGCGAGGTCTGACTCCGCGCGGAAAACCGGGTGCGAAGGGGACGCCCGCCGGGTGAGACTGGCCGGCATGACGACCGTGCCCTTCGGCCGCAGGCCGTACGCCGGAGCCGAGGATTTGCGGGAGATGCAGGATCTCGCCGAGCGGCTGTGGACGCCCGGGGCGACCTGGCACGTCGGCGATCTGGCGTGGGAACGCTTCCAGCACCCGGGCGCGGAACACGAGTGGCCCGCCATGCTCTGGGACGTGGACTGCGGGACCGCGGCCTGGGGATGGGCCGATTCCGGGCAGCTGAACCTGCTGGCCGATCCCGCGCAGGTCCTCCTGGCCGACGAGGTCCTGGACTGGTTCGCCGCGCAGGTGCCGGACCCGGCCCGTACGGTCACGGTCTCCAGCGCGGAGACGCACCTGTTCCCCGCGCTCGGCCGGCACGGCTATCGGCGTACGGACGAGGGGCCCTTCTTCCTGCACATGGTCATGGACCTGGATCACGGCCTGCCCGAGCCGATCCCGCCCGCCGGATACCGCCTGCGTGCGGTGGGCGACGGTGACGTCGCCGCCCGTGTCGCGGCGCATCGCGCGGCGTTCCATCCGTCGCGGGTGACGGAGGAGAGCTACCAGGCGGTACGGCGGGCCTGGCCGTACCGGCCGGATCTGGACTGGATCGCCGAGGCGCCGGACGGGAGCGCCGCCGCGTTCTGCCTGGTCTGGCTGGACGAGGTCAACCAAGCCGCCCGGATCGAACCGGCGGGCACCGTGCCGGGTCACCGGCGGCGTGGCCTCGCGCGTGCCGTCTGCCTGGCCGCGCTGCACGCGGCGCGGCGGGCGGGTGCACGGCGGGCGGTGGTCAGCCCACGTGGCGACGACGCCTACCCGGTGCCCGCCCGGCTGTACCGGTCGCTCGGATTCCGTGCCTGCGCAAGGAGTCTGGGCTACCGCGCAGCGGTCAGCGGCTGAGGGCCATAGCGGTGCGGATCAGGTGGATGTGGGTGAAGGCTTGGGGGAAGTTGCCGAGTTGGCGGCCTGTTCTGGGGTCGTATTCCTCGGCGAGGAGGCCGACGTCGTTGGCGAGGTGGATGAGGCGTTCGAAGAGTTGGACGGCGTCGTCGTGGCGGCCGGTGAGGGCGCGGGCTTCGGCGAGCCAGAAGCTGCAGGCGAGGAAGGCGCCTTCGCCGCCTGGTAGGCCGTCGACGGGGTTGTCTTCGGCGATTGGGTAGCGCAGGACGAAGCCGTCGGTCATGAGTTCGCGTTCGACGGCGGTGATGGTGCCGGTGACGCGGGGGTCGTCGGGGGGGAGGAAGCCGACGATGGGGATCTGCAGGAGGGCGGCGTCCAGTTCGTGTGAGCCGTAGGACTGGGTGAAGGTGTTGCGTTCGGGGTCGTAGCCTTTGTCGCAGACTTCGGCGTGGATGCGGTCGCGCAGCGCGCGCCAGCGCTCCACGTCGCCGTGCCGGCCCAGCTCCTCGATGATGCGGACCATGCGGTCGGCCGCGACCCAGGCCATGACCTTCGAGTGGACGAAGTGGCGGCGGGGGCCGCGTACCTCCCACAGTCCCTCGTCGGGCTGGTCCCAGTTGTGCTCGAAGAACTCCATGATCTTCGTGACCAGGGCCCAGGCGTGGTCGTCGGGCCCCATGCCCTGCTTGCGCGCCCGGTAGAGGGCGTCGACGAACTCCCCGTAGATGTCGAGCTGCAGCTGGTTCGCCGCGCCGTTGCCGATCCGCACGGGCGCCGAGTTCTCGTAGCCGGGCAGCCAGTCGAGCGTCATCTCCGGCAGCCGGCGCTCGCCGGCCACGCCGTACAGGACCTGTACGTCCTCGGGGCGGCCCGCGATGGCGCGCAGCAGCCAGGAACGCCAGGCGTCCGCCTCCTCGACGTACCCGGAACCGGTCAGCGCGTCGAGGGTCATCGCCGCGTCGCGCAGCCAGCAGTAGCGGTAGTCCCAGTTGCGCACGCCGCCCAGGTGCTCGGGCAGCGACGTGGTCGGCGCGGCCACGATGCCGCCGGTCGGGCTGTAGGTCAGCGCCTTGAGCGTGATGAGCGAGCGGACCACGGCGTCGCGCCACGGACCCTGGTGGCCGCACCGGGAGACCCACTCCTCCCACAGGAGCCTGGTCTCGGTGAGCTGCTCCAGCGGGTCGATCCGCTCCGGCTCCGGCTGGTGGGAGGGATGCCAGGTGAACACGAACGGCACCCGCTCCCCGGCGGCGACGGTGAACGTCGCCTCGTGCCGGTAGTCGCTTCCGCGCAGATGGATGGGGGAGTGGATCCAGACCGAGTCGGGACCGCCGACGGCGTGCAGGTGCCCGTCGGCGCGCCGCACCCAGGGGACGATGCGGCCGTAGTCGAAGCGGATGCGGATCTCCGTCGTCATCTCCACGGTCCCGGACAGGCCCTCCACCACGCGTACGAGGTCGGGGTTGGCGTGCCGGGGCGGCATGAAGTCGATCACCTTGACCACGCCCGTGGGCGTCTCCCAGAAGGTCTCCAGGATCAGCGTGTCCTCGACGTACGCGCGGCGTGTGGCCTGCTCGTGTCCCACGGGGGCCAGGCGCCAGAAGCCGTTGGACTCGTCGCCGAGCAGGCGGGTGAAGCAGGAGGGGGAGTCGAAACGCGGCAGGCACAGCCAGTCGATCGAGCCGTTCCGCCCGATCAGGGCGGCCGACTGCATGTCGCCCACGAGGGCGTAGTCCTCGATCCGCATGCCGTCACGCTACCCGCGGATGCGGTTCTTCTCATCCGTGACCGGGAGACGGCGGGGCCGTCGCGGACCCCGTCAGGAACCGGCTCGGCCCGCCATGATCCTGTTCGTGCCGCTCAGCGCCTGGGCGGTGTGGATCAGGTGGATGTGGGTGAAGGCTTGGGGGAAGTTGCCGAGTTGGCGGCCTGTTCTGGGGTCGTATTCCTCGGCGAGGAGGCCGACGTCGTTGGCGAGGTGGATGAGGCGTTCGAAGAGTTGGACGGCGTCGTCGTGGCGGCCGGTGAGGGCGCGGGCTTCGGCGAGCCAGAAGCTGCAGGCGAGGAAGGCGCCTTCGCCGCCTGGTAGGCCGTCGACGGGGTTGTCTTCGGCGATTGGGTAGCGCAGGACGAAGCCGTCGGTCATGAGTTCGCGTTCGACGGCGGTGATGGTGCCGGTGACGCGGGGGTCGTCGGGGGGGAGGAAGCCGACGATGGGGATCTGCAGGAGGGCGGCGTCCAGTTCGTGTGAGCCGTAGGACTGGGTGAAGGTGTTGCGTTCGGGGTCGTAGCCTTTGTCGCAGACTTCGGCGTGGATGCGGTCGCGCAGCGCGCGCCAGCGCTCCACGTCGCCGTGCCGGCCCAGCTCCTCGATGATGCGGACCATGCGGTCGGCCGCGACCCAGGCCATGACCTTCGAGTGGACGAAGTGGCGGCGGGGGCCGCGTACCTCCCACAGTCCCTCGTCGGGCTGGTCCCAGTTGTGCTCGAAGAACTCCATGATCTTCGTGACCAGGGCCCAGGCGTGGTCGTCGGGCCCCATGCCCTGCTTGCGCGCCCGGTAGAGGGCGTCGACGAACTCCCCGTAGATGTCGAGCTGCAGCTGGTTCGCCGCGCCGTTGCCGATCCGCACGGGCGCCGAGTTCTCGTAGCCGGGCAGCCAGTCGAGCGTCATCTCCGGCAGCCGGCGCTCGCCGGCCACGCCGTACAGGACCTGTACGTCCTCGGGGCGGCCCGCGATGGCGCGCAGCAGCCAGGAACGCCAGGCGTCCGCCTCCTCGACGTATCCGGCCCGCAGGAGCGCGTCGAGGGTCATCGCCGCGTCGCGCAGCCAGCAGTAGCGGTAGTCCCAGTTGCGCACGCCGCCCAGGTGCTCGGGCAGCGACGTGGTCGGCGCCGCGACGATGCCGCCGGTCGGGCTGTAGGTCAGCGCCTTGAGCGTGATGAGCGAGCGGACCACGGCGTCGCGCCACGGACCCCGGTAGCCGCACCGGGAGACCCAGTGCCGCCACGCGTCGACGGTCAGGCCGAGCTCGGCGAGGGGGTCGATGGCCGGGGGCTGCGGCTGGTGGGAGGGGTGCCAGGTGAACACGAACGGCAGCCGCTCCCCGGCGGCGACGGTGAACGTCGCCTCGTGCCGGTAGTCGCCGCCGTGCAGCGGGATGGGCGAGTGGATCCAGACCGAGTCGGGGCCGCCGACGGCGTGCAGATGGGCGCCCGTCCGGCGTACCCACGGCACGATCCGCCCGTAGTCGAAGCGGATGCGGATCTCCGTCGTCATCTCCACGACCCCCGACAGGCCCTCCACCACGCGGACCAGGTCGGGGTTGCCGGAACGGACCGGCATGAAGTCGACCACCCTGACCGTCCCCGTGGGCGTCTCCCAGACGGTCTCCAGCACGAGTGAGTCCTCGAGATACGCGCGCCGGGCGGCCGTGTCCCGTCCCGCGGCGGCCAGCCGCCAGGAACCGTTGGACTCGTCGCCGAGCAGACGGGCGAAGCAGGAGGGGGAGTCGAACCGCGGCAGGCACAGCCAGTCGATCGAGCCGTTCCGCCCGATCAGGGCGGCCGACTGCGTGTCGCCGATCAGCGCGTAGTCCTCGATCCGCATGCGCTCACCTCCCCCCGCGCCGTACGGCGTGTCTCCTCAGCGCCGGGCGTGGGCCTCCTCCCTTGGCAGCGGCCCGGCGCCGGCGTGGCGGTGGGTCATCACGGCCGCCCCGGCCGCCCTGGCGACCAGGCCCTCCCACAGCGCTCGCCTCATCATGCAGGCTTCGTACCCGGTGGCCGGGCGGTGTCCCCGGCGGGAGCCCACACCTTCATGAAGACCTGCGTCGCCGGGCCGATCGTCAGGGCGAACACGACCGTGCCGATGCCGACCGTGCCGCCGAGCAGCCAGCCCACGGCGAGCACGGTGATCTCGACGACCGTGCGGGCGACCCGGATCGACAGGCCGAGCCGGTTGAGGCCCGTCATCAGGCCGTCACGCGGCCCCGGGCCGAAGCCCGCGTGGATGTAGAGCCCGGAGGCGGCGGCGATGGCGAGGATGCCGCCCAGGAGGAAGGCCCACTGCACCGGCCAGGCCGCCGGCGCGGGGACCAGAGCCATCACGCCGTCGGCGCTGGTGCCGACCACCAGGACGTTGCTGATCGTGCCGAGGCCGGGCCGCTGCCGCAGGGGGATCCACAGCAGCAGCACCAGCGCGCCCACCAAGTTGATGCACAGGCCGATCGACCACCCGGTGCGCACCGACATGCCCTGGTGGAAGACCTCCCAGGGGTCGAGGCCGAGCCCGGACCTGACGAGCAGCGCGATGCCTCCGCCGTAGAGCACGAGGCCGGCGTAGAGGCGGACGAGCCGCAGCGGGAGCGAGCGGGGGCGGGGGAGGGACAAGCGGGAGCGAGCGGGGGTGGGGGAGGTGGAGAGTTCGGTCATAGTCGACCCATCGTGCAGGCCGGCGGGGTTGCGAGGAAAGGGCCAATCAGAGAAATTGGCCTTCATGGATCGGTATCTCAGCGCTCCCCAGCTCGCCCGGCTCGTCCGGGTGCCGTCCGACGCCCGGCCCTACTACCGGGCGCTCGCGGAGGCGGTGCGCGGCCTGGTCCTCGACGGGCGGCTCGCCGTCGGAGTGCGCGTGCCGGCCGAGCGGCACCTGGCCGAGGCGCTGTGCGTGAGCCGCACCACCGTGACCGCGGCGTACGACCGGCTGCGCGAGCAGGGCTACCTGGAGAGCAGGCAGGGATCCGGCAGCCGCACGGCCCTGCCCGACGCCGGTGCGCTCGGGACCGACAACCCGTGGCTCGCGTCCGACGACGACGGGCTGCTGCCGCTGCACGCGGCCGCGCCCCCGGCGACCGCCCTGCTCGGCGAGGCCCTGGAGGAGGCGGGCCGGGCCTACCACCGGTACGCGCTGGGCATGGGCTACCACCCGGCCGGGCTCGCGCCGCTGCGGGAGGCGATCGCCCGCAGGTACGGCGAGCGGGGGCTGCCCACCCGGCCCGAGCAGATCCTCGTCACAGCCGGGGCCCAGCATGCCGTCCACCTGCTGATGTCCGCGTTCGCCGAGCCGGGCGGCCCGGTGCTGGTCGAGTCGCCGACCTACCCGCACGCGATCGACGCGGCGCGGCTGCGGGGAGCCCGCCTGGTTCCGGTGGGCGTCCAGGAGGACGGCTGGCATCTCGACCTGGTGAGCTGTGCGATGCGGCAGTCGGCGGCCCGCCTCGCCTACGTCATCCCCGACTTCCAGAACCCGACAGGACACCTGATGTCCGACGCCGATCGCGGCGCGCTGGTGGACGCGGCCCGCCGGCACGGGGTCACGCTGATCGCCGACGAGAGCTGGGCCGAGATCGCGCTGGACGACACGGCCCGCGCGGCGCCGCTGGCCGCGTTCGACACCGACGGCCGGGTGATCAGCGTGGGGTCGGCCTCGAAGCTGTGGTGGGGCGGCCTGCGGGTCGGCTGGATCCGGGGGAGCGCCGCGACGGTGCGCCGCCTGGCCAGGCTCCGCGCCGCCGTCGACATCGCGGGCGGGGTGTTCGAGCAGCTCGTGGTGGCGCGCCTGTTCGAGCGGATCGAGGAGGCGCGCGCCGAGCGCCGCCGTGGGCTCGGCGCGTCGTGCGCGGCGCTCGCCGCGGTCCTGCGCGAGGAGCTGCCGGGCTGGGCGTTCACGGTGCCGCGCGGCGGAGGCTCGCTGTGGGTGCGGCTGGACGGGCCGGTGGCGGACGCGGTCGCCGCGGCCGCCGCCGCCCGGGGCGTGCGGCTGGCCCCGGGACCGTGGTTCGGCGTGGACGGCGCGCTGGAGCGGTATCTGCGG
Organism: Microbispora sp. H10836; assembly: GCF_012999525.1. Lineage (NCBI taxonomy): Bacteria > Bacillati > Actinomycetota > Actinomycetes > Streptosporangiales > Streptosporangiaceae > Microbispora > Microbispora sp. H10836. The sequence goes on along the minus strand of NZ_JABBWU010000019.1, from coordinate 86,243 downwards.
CTGCCGTTCACGCAGCCGCCGGCCGTGCTGGAGGAGGCGGTGCGCCGCATCGCCCGCGATCCCGCCGGCTACCGGCCGCGCGAGCCGCTCACGCCGATCCTCTGACCGATCCGCTGACCGGTCTTCAGCTGGGCGCGGGCACGGGCGGCATGTGGTCGTGCTCGGCCATCAGCACGCGGAGCTTGCGGACGAACACCAGCATGACGAGCCCCGCCGCGATCGCGGCGAGCGCGAGGGTGAGGTAGTACGCGGGCATCGGCACGACCTTGGTCAGCCGGTAGGCCTGGCCGCCGACGGAGTCGCCGAGGGCCATGGAGAGGAACCACAGGCCCATGAGCTGGTTCTCGAACGCCCGGGGGGCGAGCTTGTTGGTGACCGACAGCCCGGCCGGGCTGAGGAACAGCTCACCGACGGTCTGGATGAGGTAGACCGACAGCAGCCACATGACCGAGACCTTCACGCCGCCCGAGGCGATGCCCGCGGCGACCGACATGACGACGAAGCTCAGCCCGACGAGCACCAGGCCGACCGCGAACTTGAGCGGCGTGCTGATCCGGGTGCCGGCCTTGAGGAACATCTGCGCGAAGAGGGGGGCGACGAGGATGATCGCGAGCGAGTTGACGTTGCCCACCCAGCCCGGCGGGATCGTGAAGCCGAGCACGTTCAGGTCGGTGTCGTGCTTGGCGAACAGCAGCAGCGCGCTGCCGGCCTGGTCGTAGACGAGCCAGAACATCGCGGCGGCGAGGAACAGCCACACGTAGGCACGCAGCCCGGCGCGCTCCTCCGCGGTGACCTCGTGGGAGGAGAACAGGAAGGCGAAGTACGCGACCGGTACGACCGCCGTGACGACCGTGAGCACGAGGGCGAAACGGTCCACGGTCAGCGTGCCGCTGAGCGCCCACAGGGACAGCGCGGCCGATCCGGCGGCGAGCCCGACGCCCGCGACGAGCTTGAAGCGCCGCTGCTCCTCGGGTGTGAGCCGGTGGTCCGGCTCCTCGCCGGCGCCGCACAGGGTCGCCCGCCCCCTGATGTACTGCGCCAGGCCGATGGCCATGCCGACCGCCGCCGCCCCGAAGGCGAGGTGCCAGCGGCCGCCCGTCTGGAGCCAGGGCACGACCATGATGCCGAGGAAGGCGCCCAGGTTGATGCCCATGTAGAAGATCGTGTAGCCGGAGTCGCGCCGGGCGTCGTCCTCGTGCCGGTACAGCTCGCCCACCAGCGCCGACATGTTCGGCTTGAGCAGCCCGCTGCCCAGCGCGATCAGCACGAGGCCGAGCCAGACGAACCCCCCGGCCATGGGCATCGCCATGCTGACGTGGCCGCCCATGATGATCAGGGCGCCGGCCAGCACGGTCCTGCGCGCGCCGAGCAGCCGGTCGGCCAGCCATCCGCCCACGAGGGCGAGCAGGTAGACCGAGGCGATGTAGACGCCGTAGACGCCGACGGCGGTCGTCTCGGGCAGGCCCATGCCGCCGCGCGCGACGGGCGCCGTCAGGAACAGCACGAGGACGGCGCGCATGCCGTAGTAGCTGAAGCGCTCCCACATCTCCGTGCCGAACAGCGTGGCCAGCCCCCGTGGATGGCCGAAGAAGGTCCGCTCTCCCACCGGCGGACCCGATCTTCCGGATGCCATGCGTTCTCCCCCCGGTCACGCATCGTTCTCGTACCTTACCTGCCTTGATGTCTTATTTGTCCGATTAAGATTGCCTCGCATATCACATCCGGCCGCGCTTCTCGCCACCGGGGTCTTGTCCGCGGCTGATCTTTTGTGGTGCGATGCATGCCACGCGTGCGAGATGCCCCTTGGGAGGCGCGATGACCGGCGTACTTGAGGACCGGGCGGCGATCGAGCGGGAGATCGCGGGCAGAACGGTGTGCGAGCAGCTCAGCTGGGCCGCGCGGGAGCATCCGGACTCGCCGGCCTACTCCGATCCCGCCGGAGACGAGTGGACGACGCTGACCTACGCCGAGGCGCACGGGCGTGTGCTGGAGATCGCCGCGGGCTACGCCGCGCTGGGCCTGCGGCCCGGCGACGCCGTCGCGCTGATGCTGGTCAACCGCAGCGAGCACGTGCTCGCCGACCTCGGCGCCGTCCACGCGGGAGCCGTCCCCTGCTCCGTCTACGCCACCTTCGCCCCCGAGCAGGTCGCGTACGTCGCCCGCGACGTCGGGGCGCGGATCGCGGTGCTCGGCGGCCCCGCCGACCTGGCCCGCTGGGAGCCGATCCTCGGCGAGCTGCCCGCGCTGACGAGGATCGTCATGCTGGAGGGCGCGCCCTCCGGCGACGAGCGCTTCCTGAGCTGGGAGGCGTTCCTTAAGATCGGCGCCGACGCGCTGGCCGCCGACCCGGCCGCGGTGGACGCGCGCTGGCGCGCGGTGACCCCGGAGGACACGCTGAGCGTCCTCTACACCTCGGGGACGACGGGCAATCCCAAGGGCGTCCCGCTGACCCACGCGAACGTGCTGTTCGAACTCACCGCGACGCAGCGGATGATCGACCTGCCCATGCACGGCACGCAGATCTCCTACCTCACCTACGCGCACATCGCCGAGCGGGTGCTCAGCCTGTACCTGCCGCTGGTCAAGGTCAACCACGTGTACTTCTGCACCGACATGGCGAACCTCGGCGCGACGCTCGGCCAGGTGCGCCCGGTGCTGTTCTTCGGCGTCCCCCGCGTCTGGGAGAAGCTGACGGCCCGGCTGCAGGCGCTGCTGGCCGGCCAGCCGCCCGAGCAGCAGGAGAACGTGCGCGCCGCGATGGCCGCCGGGCTCGCCTACATCGAGGGGCTGCAGTACGGCCACACGGTCACGCCCGAGGTGCGGGAGGCGTACGAGCGGGCCGACGCGGCGCTGCTGTCGCTCATCCGCGGCATGATCGGGCTCGACCAGGCCCGCTGGTGCGCCACCGCCGCCGCGCCGATGCCGATCGAGGTGCAGCGGTTCCTCGCCGGCCTCGGCCTGAAGGTCATCGACGTGTACGGCATGACCGAGACGACCGGCGCGTTCACCGCCAACTCGCCGGACGTCTTCAAGCTCGGCACGGTGGGCCGGGCCGAGCCGGGCGTCGAGGTGCGGATCGCCGAGGACGGCGAGATCCTCACCCGCAGCCCGCTCAACACGCGGGGCTACCTCGGTCTCCCCGAGGCGACCGCCGAGCTCCTCGACACCGACGGCTGGCTGCACACCGGCGACGTGGGGTCGATCGACGACGACGGCTTCGTGCGCATCGTCGACCGCAAGAAGGAACTGTTCATCACCTCGGGCGGGGAGAACGTGTCCCCGGCCGTCATCGAGGGCCGCCTGAAGGAGCACCCGCTCATCGGGCAGGCCCTCGCGTACGGGGACCGCCGGCCGTACCCGGTGGCGATCCTCACCCTGGACGGCGAGGTCGCGCCCGAGTGGGCGCGGGCGCGCGGCATCCCCTTCGAGTCCCTGGCCGACCTGGCCGGGCATCCGGACGTGCTCGCCGAGGTCGAGGCGGCCGTCGAGGCCGCCAACCTCAGGCTCGCCCGGGTGCAGCAGATCAAGAGGTGGCGGCTGCTGCCCGCCGAGTGGACCGCCGAGACCGAGGAGCTCACCCCCAGCCTCAAGCTCAAGCGCCGGGTCGTCCACGCGCGGTACGCCGGCGTGATCGAGGAGCTGTACGCGACCGGCTGAGCGCGGGGAGGTTCCCACCGGGCCGCACGACCGGACCGAGTTTTACGGGCCGGCTTTTTACCTGGCCGGGAGTGTGTCGGGGGCGGGGCGGCCCCCGGTCGTGCGTACGGTCACGGGGCATGATGAGACCTCTGTTCGCGACGCTGGCCCTCGCGGCCGCGACGACGGCGGCGGCCGCGCCGGCCCCCGCCCCCGGTGACCTGGCCATCCGCTCGGTCGAGGTGCGCCCGTCCGATCCGGTGGTCGGCCCCAGCGGGTCGGTGCGGCTGGTCGTCGACGTGGTGGCGCGCGGCGCGGAGCGCGTCTCCGTCGTCCTGGAACCCGGCCGCGCCCCCTCGGGAGACGACGAGCCCGGCACGGAGCCCGAACCGGACGTGTCCCCCTCGCCGCCGTCGGGCGACGCCGTGCCGGTGCCGTCCGCCTCCCCGGATCCGGGCTTCCCGGCTCCCGCCGTGCCCGCGCCGGTGCCCGCTGTCGGTCCCCTGCCGGGCCTGGGCGGGCTGGCGTCCGCGATGCCCGGAATGGTGGGCGTGTCGCCCGCGGGCGGGCGGTCGGCCTGGCGCGTCTCCCCGGCGTCGTCGGGGGAGTGGGAGACCTGGCGGTTCCTCCCGGACAAGCCGTTGTCGCGGTGGTATCGGAGCGGCCCATGGACGGTCACCGCGACTGCGGTGAATGCGCGGGGCGAGCGGGCCGTCGCCCGGGCGGGCTTCAACCTGCGCCGGGCGACCGAGATCGACGGACTCAAGGCGGTGCGCGACGGGGACGCCGTGCGGGTCACCGGGACGCTGCTGCGGGTGGATCCGATCGGGAAGGTCGACTACCGGCCCTTCGCGGGGCAGCGGGTCGAAATCCGCTTCCGGCCCGCCGGGTCGCCCCGCTGGAGGACCGTCGGGGAGGCGGTCACCCGGAGGGACGGCTGGTTCAGCGCCCGGGTCCGAGCGGACGGAGAGGGCACATGGCGTGCCGAATATGCCGGTACGTCCAGATATGCCGCCGACGCAAGTCCACAGCGTGAGGCATAAAGGCCGATTTATGACCTATAAGCTCATAAATCCGGCAAAAAGGACAGTTACTGTTTTGTAATATTTTAATCCTAAGAGTGAGGCAACTTTTCTCCTCCTTGTGACGTCTATGACGTAGGTGCGCCCCAAACCGGGGCGCGATCCTGAAACGGGGAGAGGATTCAGCCTCATGGAGAAACGAGTCGCTACCGCCCTGGTAGCGGTCGCCATGGGCGCCACGGCGCTCGCGACTGCGCCCGCGTACGCGGACCCTGTCGCGCCTTCGCCGACGCCCACATCGGACTCCACTCCTGCGGACAACGCCCGCAAGCCGTACACGCCGGACCCGCGCATCGTGTCGGTCGACGTCGACCCGAACGTGGTCGTGGTGAACAGGGGCCGGTCGGCCCAGGTCACCGCCCGGGTCACGACCAAGGACGTCAAGAGCGTCGACATCGACCTGTGGGGTCCGAGGGGCCGCAGCGACCACGGCGGCGACCACTGGTTCGGCAAGCGCAAGGGCGGCCCGAACGACGGTCCGAAGTTCGACCGCGCGTCGCGGTCGTGGCGCTTCGACTGGAGCGACCGCACCGGCACCTACAAGGTGCACGTGGAGGCGATCGGCCTCGACGGCAAGAAGTACACCGCCGACCGCACCTTCACGGTGAAGCGCAACGAGTGGCACGCGCCGCGCCCGTCGGGCCCGAAGGCGACCCGCATCGCCGGCTTCGACGCCACGCCCGAGCCGGTCCGCAAGGGCCGCTCGCTGACCCTCAAGGGCACGCTGCAGGTCGCGAAGTGCTGGGGTGACTGGTACTACGACGACTGGAACGACTTCTCCGGCCGTCGCGGCGGCGACCGCTACTGCTCCGACAGCCGCAACTACTGGAACGACTGGCGCTGGCTGGGCTCGCAGGACCTGAAGGTCTACTTCCAGCCCTCGGGCTCCGGCCGCTGGCAGTACGTGGACACCATCGAGACCGACGGCGACGGCGACTTCGCCGCCAGTGTCCGGGCCTGGCGGTCCGGCACCTGGGCGGTGCGGTTCGACGGCAACCGCCGTCTCAAGGGCTCCGAGGCGACCGACTACGTGAAGGTCTGGCGCCACTAGGAAACCGTTCGCGACGCCCGGCTCCCGTATGGGGGCCGGGCGTCGGCTTTTCTCTGACGCGGTTCCTGATTAAAGGTGACAGTTGGGGTAGAGAGGTCCCGGCGTGCGCGTGAAACCTGCATAGTGAGTGGAGCGCCGCGGTCACGAACGGCGAGCAACCGCTCGCACCGTGTGTAGGGGGGTCTGGGTTGATCCGACTGATGCTCGCCGAGGACATGCACCTCATCCGCAAGGCGCTGGTCGCTCTGCTGTCGAGCGAGGACGACCTCGAGGTGGTGGCCGAGGCGGACAAGGGCGAGGACATCGTCCGGCTCGGCTGCCTGCGGCGCCCCGACGTCGCGGTGCTCGACATCGGGATGCCCGGTGTCGACGGCCTCACCGCGGCGGCCGAGCTGCACCGCCGATTACCCTCCTGCAAGACCGTCGTGCTCACCGGCCTCGGTACGCCCACCGCGCTGCGCAAGGCGCTGGACGCCAACGTGCGCGGCTTCGTCGTGAAGGACGCCTCGCCGGGCCACCTCGTGGACTGCATCCGCCGCGTGGCGAAGGGGGACCGGGTCATCGACCCCGAGCTCGCGGTGGCCGCGCTCGACGCCGACGCCAACCCGCTGACCGCGCGCGAGCTCGACGTCCTGGAGACCGCCGCCGGCGGCGCGACCGTCGGCGAGATCGCCGACCGCCTGTCGCTGTCACGCGGCACGGTCCGCAACTACCTGTCCCGCATCCTCACCAAGGTCGGCGCCCGCTCACGCGTCGAGGCGATCCAGATCGCCTCCGAGTGCGGCTGGCTCTGGCCCACGGCCGGGCGCGACATCGGCATCCTGCGCTACCGCTCCCGCCGGTAGCGGCCCCGGGGCCTCCCAGTGGCCGACCAGGTCGGCGTACAGCGGCGAGGCGGCCACCATCTCCTCGTGCCTGCCGAGCAGGACGCGGGTGCCGTCCATGACCAGCACCCGCCGGGCCCGCAGGGCCGAGGAGATCCGGTGCGCCACGACGATCAGCGTGCCCTCGCGCGCCGCGAACGCCGCCTCCGTCCGAGCCTCCGCCGCCGGGTCGAGATGGCAGGTCGACTCGTCGAGCACGACCAGCCGGGCGGGGGACAGGTAGGTCCTGGCCAGCGCGACGAGCTGCCGCTCGCCCGCCGACAGTTCGGCGGGGTCGAGCGGGCCGCCCGCCGTGCGCCGCGCGAGCTCCGCCAGCCCGAACATCGCCACCGCCTCGTCCACCCGCTCCGCCGGCGTCCCCGGCGCGAGGTAGGTCAGGTTCTCCGCCAGGGTGCCGGGGAAGACGTACGCCTCCTGGGGGATCAGCGCGCGGGCGGCCGGATGGACGCGCGCGGCCTGGACGCCGCCGACGAGGACCTCGCCGTCGTCCGGGCTCAGCAGGCCGGCGACGAGCGCCGCCAGCGTGGACTTGCCGATCCCGCTCGGGCCGACGACCACCAGGTGGTCGCCCTCGGGCACGACGAGGTCCAGGCCGTCGATCACCGGCTCGGCGGCCTTCTGACCGGCGGTGCCGTAGGCGAAGCGCACCCCGCGCAGCTCCAGGCGGACCCCGTCGGGCCGCCGGTCGCCGTGCGCGACGGGCGGGCCGGGGGCGTGCAGGATGCGCTCCAGCGTGACGGCCAGGCGGACGCCGCTGACGCCGAGGCCCTGCACGAGGCCCCCGAGCGCGGGGGCGAGCGACTGCATCACATAGGTCAGCGAGCCGAGGATCACTCCGCCGGTGACTCCCTGGCGCACCAGCCAGGGCGCGCCCGCGAGCAGGAGCACGACCGGCAGCCACGCACCCACCGCCAGCGACAGCGTCCGCGACGCCGTCACCCGCGCCAGTGCCCGCGCGGCCCTCGCCTGCCGGGAGACCTCCCGCCCGACGCTCGCCGCGACGCGCTCCTCGCCGCCGCAGGCCGTCACGTCCCGCAGGCCGCTCGCCATCGCCGCCACCGCGGCCGCCGTACCTTCGTCGGCGACGATGAACTCGCGCTGACGCCGGGCGAGGGCGGGCAGGGAGACGAGGAACAGGCCGAGCCCCAGGGCCACCGGCGCCAGCACGAGCGGGACGACCTGGGGGGCCAGCGTCGTGAGCCCTACCGCCACGCTTGCCAGCGTGAACACGAAGGTCCTGACCACCGTGATGATCGCGCCGAAGGCGTCCCTGGCCAGCTCCACCTGATGGTTCATCCGGGCGACGGCCGCGCTGTCGCCGCCCCGCCCGGCCCGCAGCGCCCCGGTCACCACGCGTTCCAGCAGATCGTCGCGGAAGGGCTCGACGATCCCGGCGACGAGCAGCAGCACCTGCCGGGCGGCCACCGCGGCGACCGCCCACGCGGCGGCGAGCACGCCCAGCCACATCAGGCCGGAGCCGGGCCGGCCCGCGGCGAAGCCGTCGTCCACGGCCCTCGCGATCGCGTACCCGCCGGACAGCGCGGGCAGCGCCTCCGCCAGCGACCACAGGGCCAGCCACAGCAGCCGGGAGGGCTCGCGCAGCAGCGCCTCCGTGACCACCCGCCGCGCGCCGGTCGGTCGCGTATCGGCCCCCTGCATTTCGGCTCGGGGTACGCCGGCCTGCCGCGGGTCCGCCTTCCGCGCCCTCCCGGCGAGCACGCGCCGCCTCATCACGAGTCCTCCCCGGCTCGGAAGACCGCCCGGTAGCCGGGGTCCTCCCACAGCCGGTCATGCGTGCCGGCCGCGCGTACCCGCCCGTCCTCCAGCCACACGACCTGGTCGGCCTGCGCCGCGGTCGTCACCCGGTGGGCCACCACCAGCCGGGTGCGGTCGGACAGGCTCCCGGTGAGGGCGCGCGCCACCTGCCGCTCGGTCACCGTGTCCAGGCTCGACATGGCATCGTCCAGGATCAGCAGCCGGCCGGCCTGGGCGAACGCGCGGGCCAGGCCGACGCGCTGGATCTCGCCCCCCGACATGGGCGCCTCGCCGACCGGGGTGGCGTAGCCGCGCGGCAGCCGCCGGATGAAGTCGTCGGCCCGGGCGGCCGCCGCGGCCACCCGCACGGTGTCCCCGCTCCGCTCGGCGTTTTCGCTCCGCTCGGTGTTTCCGCTCCGCATGGCGTCTGCGCTCCGCTCGCCGGGGGCGTCCAGGCCGCCCAGCCCGAAGGCGACGGCCTCGCCCAGCGTCTCGCCGAACAACGCGGGCCGCTCGAACGCGTACCCGACCGCGCGGCGCAGCGGCTCGCGGCCGATCTCCCGCAGGGGCACCCCGTCCAGCAGGACGGCGCCGCGTTCGGGATCGACGAGCCGGCCGGCCACGGCGGCGAGCGACGACTTGCCCGAGCCCGAACGGCCCACGACCGCCGTGCACGTGCCGCCCGGCACGACCAGGCTGACGCCGCTCAGCAGCCGCACGCCGTCGGCCCGTACGGTCACGTCGCGCAGTTCCAGGGTGCCGGGGCCGGGCGGCAGCGAGCGGTCCCCGTACACGGGCGCCGGCACGGCGAACAGCTGCTCCAGCCGCAGGGCGGCCGACCGGGCGCGGGCGATGCGCGCCGCGTAGCCGAGCGCCGACCCGAGGCCCGCGCCGAGCACGACGTAACGCGCGGCGGCGAGCAACTCTCCGACGGTCAGGCCACCGGCCGACAGGCGCAGCCCGCCGACCGCGAGCACCGCGATCTCCAGGAGCGGGACGACGACGGCGGCCTGCACGCCCGCCCGTGCCTGCAGCCGCCACAGGGCCAGGCCGTGGGCCCGCAGGCGGGGGAGCGGTGCGAGCACGCGCGCGGCCTCGCGCTCCTCGGTCCCGGCCGCGGTGATGGTGCGGGCCCCGGCGAGGGCGCCGACGAGCATGGCCGCGATCTCCCCCTGGGCCTGCTGGTACCCGCCTGAGGCCGCCGTGGTCTTCCGCATGAACGCGCGCAGCACGGCCACGATCAGAAGCAGGCCGGCCACCAGCGTGACCGCGAGCCACGGGTCGATCAGCGCGAGGGCGACGACGCTGCCGGCCGCCGGAACGATCAGCGTGGCGGCAGTGACCACAGCCTCGGGAGTGCGCCCCGCCTCCTCCACGTTCACCCCGGCCCGGGTGACGAGCTCGCCCGGCGTGAGGTGGCGGGTCAGGCCGGCGCCGGCGGACAACGTGTGGGCCACGACCCGGGAGCGCAGCCACTGGGCGGCCCGCGCGCCGCTCACGCCGGCCGCGAGCACGCGCAGCGTGTCGCAGGCGACCACGAGCGCGACGAGCAGCGCGGCGGCCGCGAGCGGGCCGGTGAGCCCGGCCGCGGACCTCGATCCGCTCTCCGCCGGGACCCCCACCACGGCGTCGACGGCGCGGCCGAGCGCCGCGGGCAGCAGCAGGTCGGCCGCGGCGCCCAGCAGCGCCGTCGCGGTCAGCACCGCGAGCCAGGGGCCGCCGCGCCGTACGGCCCGCGCGATCAGCAGGTCCGCCGGACGAGAGCTCACGTGGTCCTCCATGAGTGCGAGGGCGGGACGGGGCCGGAAACGCGGAAGCCTGGGCGGCCGCGACGACCGCCCAGGACTCCGTTGCGCGTGCTATCAGCCGCAGATGAGGCTGAGGCTGCTGTTCTCGTGCGGGGTGCAGCCGAGCAGGCTCAGGTTGCTGCCGCCGCCGTCGTGGCCGCCACCGGGGGCCTCGAGGGTCTGCAGGTCGAGAAGCGCCATTTCGATCAGCTCCTTGTATGAGTGCCGTCAGCCCCGGTTGAGGCCGAAGTCCGTGATCTGGATGGTCGTCAGCCGCAGATGATGCTCAGGCTGCTGTTCTCGTGCGGGGTGCAGCCGAGCAGGGACACGTTGCTGCCGCCGCCGCCACCGCCGCGCTCGGCCGGGGCCTCGAGGGTCTGCAGGTCGAGAAGCGCCATTTCGATCATCTCCCTTGTATGGATGTGCCAGCCCGGTTGAGGCTGAAGATCGTGTTCACCGGAGGGTCCGTCAGCCGCAGATGAGGCTGAGGCTGCTGTTCTCGTGCGGGGTGCAGCCGAGCAGGGACAGGTTGCTGCCGCCGCCGTCGTGGCCACCACCGGGGGCCTCGAGGGTCTGCAGGTCGAGGAGCGCCATGTGCGTTCACCTCCTTCCGGTGCTGGTCGGGACGGATGACCCGGCGGCGGTGCGCAGGGGGGCCTGCGCCTGGGACCGTCCGGGGGGCTCGAGGAACGGGAGGCGGACCGGCTCGTCGTGCAGCGCGGTGCCGAGTGCGAACAGCACGCCGGCGCTCCCTGTGGCGAGGTCCATCGACAGGCGGAGCAACTGGGCTCCGGGGAAGGCCATCCCGCCCTGGTAGGGAAGCTCGTGCCAGGCCAGCCGGGAGATCTGCGCCGCGGCGGCCTCGGGATCGGGGCGGGAACCTGAGGACAGGCAGGCGATCATGCCGGCCCGGCCGGCGAACAGGCCCGACTGGACGTAGTACGGCAGCGTCAGCACCGACCGGATGGCGGCGAGAGACTCGGCGAGGGTCTCGTCGTGCCGGTGGCAGAGGTAGCGGTCCAGCGCCAGGCCGATGCCGGCCGACCCCTCGTCGAGGTAGGGGTTGGTCCGCCAGCCCTGCTGCACCTGGAGTTGGCCGTCCTCGCGGCCGACGCACCGGCGCAGGTCCTGCCGCAGCGCGGTGGCCGCGAGGTCGAGCAGCCCGGGGTCGCCGGTGTGCTCGTAGGCGTGCAGGAACATCAGGGCGGGTCCCGACGAGCCGTACATCAGCCCCGCGTGCGGATACCTGCCGCCGCTGATCTCGGGCACGTCGTCCGGGCCGCCGAGGCGGTCGGCCACCTCCGCCACGACGCGCGCGGCCTGGTCGCGGAACTCCGGCTCGCCGGTCCTGTCGTGCAGGTGCATCAGGGCGAGGGCGATGCCGGACAGGCCGCGGTAGAGGCTCAGGTCGAGCCCTTCCGCGGGCTGCCGCACGCAGCGCTCGGCCACGTCGAGCGCGTCCCGGCGGCGGCCGAGAGCCTCCAGCGCGTACGCCACGCCGTGCAGGCCGTTGTAGAAGCCGCTCCCCATGCCGGGCTTGGCGGCCTGCCTGATGAGCCACTCCTCGTGCTCGGGGAAACGCCCGGCCCCGGTCGCCGCCAGCGCGTACAGGACGCCGGCCGCGCCGTTGGCGAGGCTCACACCGCCGCCCGGCTCGAACTGGACGATGTCGCCGGGGAACAGCCGGTCCTCGCGCTCCGGTGTCGCCGAGGCGAGGATCGCCTTGGCCAGCGCCTCCCGGACGGCGGGCCAGTCCTCCCGCATCCGGCCAGGCCGCGGGAGCAGGCTCGGCTCGGGCGCGGGCGGATCCTGCCCGAGGATGGTCCGTACGGCTCCCTCGATCAGCGGGGGAGGCACCGGGAACGTCTCGGTGATCAGCCGGCCGAGCTGGGCGGCCTTGGGCCGGTGAAGCTGTAGCAGCATGGTGGTCATCGGGGCGAACACGCCCAGGTGCAGGCAGGCCAGCGCGTACTCGTCGGCCTCGACGCCGGCCAGCCCGCGCGGCGGCACGAAGCCGGGGTTGGCGAGCGTGGGGCGCCTGCGCTCCTCGACCGGCGAGGAGACCTCGAAGTCGATCAGCACCACGCGCTCGCCCTCCACCAGGATGTTGAAGGGGTGCAGGTCGCCGAACACCACGCCGCGCTCGTGCAGCGCCGAGACCGCCGCGCGCACCTTGGCGAGCATCCCGACGGCCCACTCCGCGTAGTCCGCGGTCATCTCGGGCGTGCGGTCGGCCCGGGTGAGGGGATGCTTCTGGGCGATGAGCTGGCTGAGCGAGGTGCCGTCGACGTACTCCTGCACCAGGAAGTGGTGCTCGCCGACGGTGAAGTAGTCGCGCAGAGCGGGCACGGCGTCCAGGCCGGTGAGGCGCTCCATGATGGAGGCCTCGTGCCGCAGGCGGGTGACGGCGTCGCGTCCCTCCGCGTCGAGCCCGGCGTGCGGGCGTGCCTCCTTCAGCACCACCTGTTCGCCGGTGCGCGTGTCCCGGCCGAGGTACACGCCGCCGCCGTTGGAGAAGTGCAGCACGCTCTCCACGTCGTACGGCACACCTTGGAGCGTCACCGCGTTGCGCGCGGCCAGGTGCGGTTCGAGGAAGGCCGGCAGGGTCACCCAGGAGGGCAGGGCGAAGGCGGGGCCGCGCACGTCGGGGACGAGGTTGCCGTCGGCGTCCTCGATCGCGAGCACCCGCTCGCCGTTGTCGTCCAGGCAGTGGCGTTCGGCGAAGCCGCCGTACCGGACGAACAGGGGGCCGTCGCCGTAGCGCAGGTCGCTGAGAATGTACGGGCCCTCGACGCCGTCGAGGATCTCGGCGAGCTCCTTGAGCGTCAGCTCCAGCTGAGCCTCGTCAACAGGGTAGATGGTGACCAGCTTGCCGCTCGACCCGCGGAACGCGTACTTGGAGTTCTGCATCGTCATCACACGCCGGCCGCGCAGGAATTTGAAGGCCAGCCCGCGGGGCGCGCAGTAGTCCCAGGCCGCGGCGATCACCCGCTCCGCCTCCGCCAGTGAGGAGGAAATGTGGATCTTCCATCCCTGCGTGGGCAGCCTCGCGCCGATCGGCGCGTAGTGCAGCCAGGTGTCGGTCGCGAGATGGGCCCACCCCTCGGGTGCGGGCCGGGCGGCGATGGCGAAGTCGGGGTGCTCGGCGCGCTTGCTGTCGAGCGTGTCGTAGAACAAGGGATCTGCGAGGCAGTAAATCTCGTACTTACTAATCACCAGAAGTCCCCTTAGGCCGGTCACGTCAAAGAATTCCGGAAATAAGGAGAAGGGCCAAGTTACGCCCGTCAACTGCGCTATGTGAAATCTGCACATAACGAACCGTGACGCAGTCATGGGTGGGCAGTGATGCCATTCACGGCCGTGTCCGGGACGCCTCGCGGACCATCTGGTCAGATCGCTGGTCAAGTGCGCGGCGTCCGCACGCCGGCCGCCAGTGGCGGCACGAGGCGACGATCGGGCGTGGGCGCCGGCGCCGTGCGGCGCGGTGGCGGGACGCCGCGCCCGGCGGCGATCGAAGTCGCGGAAAGGGGGCGTCCGGGTCGCGGATGGGCTGGGCCGCCGGCGGCCGGGTGCTCGCAGACCCGGGGACGGGCGGACGGGTGCCGGGTGCTCAGAGACCCGGGAAAGGCCGTCCCGGAGGCTGCGTGCCGCGCCGCTGGAGCCGGGCGAGCCCGGCCGGCGTCAGCGGCGGTCTCCGCCCTTGCGGGGGATCTCGACGATGATGCGGAACCAGCCGTCCGGGTCGAGGATCGTTCCCACCATGCCGTGGAGCGCCGCCGCCCGGTTGCGCAGGTTGTCCAGGCCGCTGCCGTCGCCCGGCGGGACGGAGGGATCGACGCCGTCGTTGGCGACGGTGAGCGTCACCACGCCGCTCCGCACGACGATCTCGATCGTGCACAGGGTCGCCCTGCTGTGGCGCAGGACGTTGGTCACCGCCTCCCGCACCGTGATCGCGAGCACCGCGCTCACCTCGTCGCCCAGCTCCGCCTCGGCGACCTCGATCTTGCAGTCGGTTCCGTACGCGCGCAGCACGGCCCGCGCGTTGGCCAGTTCCGAGGCGAGTGAGACGTCCCGGAAGGAGCGGGTCACGTTGCGGATGTCGGCGGACGCCTGACGGATCGCCTGCACCACGTCGGCGAGCGCCGGTCGCAGGGGACTGTCGTCGTCGGCGAGCCGGTAGGCGAGTTCGCTGCGCAGGGTGGCCAGCCACAGGCGGCTGCTCACGAGGTCGTGCACGTCGCGGCCGAACTGCTCGCGCGCTTCCGCCGCGGCCTGCCGTACGGCCTCCGCCTGCATGGCGCGCAGCCGGCGCAGGTGGACCGCGAGGACCACCAGCGCGGCGATCAGGAGCGTACCGAGCAGGACGAGCAGGGCGATGAGGGCGAAGTGAGGCAAGTAACGACCCTCCAGTCATCCTTGCCGTAACATCGGCCTCGCCATTAGGTACACACGTTAGATCTTTGCATACCGGTCACGAAATATGGCCACTTCATTCGTGTCGAAGCAGGTTCTATTACCACTGCATATAGGGGTTGCCGGTGGCGTCCTAAAAACGGGCGTTCACCAACTGTGAATCCGGCTGTAACAATTCCGGGGGCCCTGCCCGTTCCGGGGCAGAAGGCGCGGGGGTCAGGCGAGTGTCCGCACCGCGGCCTCGAAGACCGCGGGCAGGCGCCGCGCGGCCGGCACGATCATCCGAGCCGCGACGGGATGCCGCCGGGCCCGCACCAGCGTGGCCGTGAGCAGCCGGGAGCGCCACGAGAGGCGCCGCCAGGCGGTCTCGTACTCCTCGGGGCGACCCGCCCGCAGACAGCCGACCAGCGCGCGGGCCGACAGCAGCGCGAGTGAGATCCCCTCGCCGGTGAGCGCGTCCACGTAGCCCGCCGCGTCGCCGACGAGCAGCACCCGCCCGGCCACCCGCCGCCGCACCCGCTGGCGCAGGGGTCCTGCCCCGCGCACGGGGGTGACGGGCGGGCCGTCCAGCCGGGCGAGCAGACCGGGAAACTCGGCCAGGTGCTCGTCGTAGGTCCGCCGCTCGCCGCTCAGCACCGCCACGCCGACCAGGTCGTCGCCCACCGGCGTGACGTACGCCTCGCCGCCGGGCGCCCAGTGCACCTCCACGAAGTCCGTCCACGGCGCGACCCGGTAGTGGCGGCGCAGCCCGTACCTGCGCGGACCGCGGGAAGGCAGGCCGAGCCCCAGCCGGGCCCTGATCGGCGAGTGCAGCCCGTCGGCGGCGACCAGCCACCGCGCGCCGAGCGGGGCTTCGCCCGGCACATACGCGAGAACGGCCTCGCCGGCGGCGCGCACCGCGTCCACCCGGCCGGGCACGACGCGGACGCCGAGCTCCCGCGCGCGGAGGGCGAGCGCGGCGTGCAGCGCCGTCCGGCGCACGCCCAGTCCCGGGCCGTCCCGGAACTCCGCCTGCACGCGGTGCCGCCCGTCCACGTAGCGGATGCCGAGGAACGGCCTGCCGTCAGGCACCGCCACCCCGAGGTCCGCCAGCGCGGCCGCGCCGCTGGGCATCAGCCCCTCCCCGCACGCCTTGTCGACCGGGACGGGCCGTGGCTCGACCACGACCGCCTCCATGCCGGCGAGGGCCGCGTGGACGGCGGTGGCCAGCCCGGCGGGCCCGCCGCCGGCGACCAGCACGTCGATCACGCCGCGGTCCCCGTCCCCGCGCCACGCGCGGCGGGTCCGGGGGCGGCGGTGGCGAGCGCGGCGTTCTCGCAGCGCAGGCGCACGGCCATGAGCGGCACGTTGAGCACGGTGAAGACCAGCGCGGTCAGCCAGGCGGAGTGCACGAGCGGCAGCGCCGCGCCCTCCACCGCCACCGCGACGTAGTTGGGGTGGCGCAGCCATCCGAACCGGTACGGCCCGCGCCGCACGAGCGGCATGCCGGGCACGACGACGACCTGCGTGTTCCAGTGCGGGCCGAGTGCGGTGACGCACCACCAGCGCAGCGCCTGCGCGGCCAGGACCAGCCCGAACATCGGCCAGCCCAGGCCCGGGACGAACGGCCGGTCCGCCAGCCACACCTCCAGCAGGCATCCGGCCAGCAGTCCGGTGTGCAGGGCGACCATCCAGGGATAGTGGCCCCTGCCGTACACCACCCCGCCCCGGGCGAGGCTCCAGCGGGCGTTGCGGCGCGCGACGACGAGTTCGGCGAGCCGCTCCACCGCGACGAGCGCGACGAGCAGCGCGTACGAGAGCGACACGGGTCTCCCTACCAGCGCAGCAGGACCAGTTCGGAGCAGAATCCCGGGCCCATCGCCAGCAGCAGGCCCGGTGTGCCCGGCGGCGGGGGCCGCAGGGCGAGGGTGTCGCGCAACACGTGCAGCACCGAGGCGGACGACAGGTTGCCGTTGGCGGCCAGCGAACGCCAGGTGAGGTCGAGCGCGCCGTCCGGCAGCGCGAGCGTCTCCGCGACGGCCTCCAGCACCTTGGGGCCGCCGGGGTGGCAGACCCAGGCGGTGACGTCGCCGGCCGTCAGGTCGTGGTCGGCGAGGAACCCGTGCACGTCGTCGCCCAGGTACGCGCGGACGACGTCGGGCACCGCGGCGTCGAGCACCACCCGGAAACCGCTGTCGCGTACGTCCCAGCCCATCACGCGTTCGGAACCGGGATACAGGCGGCTGCGCGTGGCGACGACCGCGGGCCCCGCCGCGCGGCCCGCCCCGGGCGGCTCGCGGTCGTCCCCGTACGCGACCACGGCGGCGGCGCCGTCCCCGAACAGGGCGCCCGCCACGAGGTTGGCCGTGGAGGTGTCGTCGCGCTGCAGGGTGAGGGAGCACAACTCGACCGAGAGCAGCACCGCCACGTGACCGGGCCAGCCGCGCAGGTAGTCGTGCAGCCGGCCGATCCCCGCCGCGCCCGCCACGCATCCGAGGCCGAACACCGGCACCCGCTTCACGTCCGGGCGCAGCCCGATCCGGTTGACCAGCCGGGCGTCCAGCGACGGCGCGGCGACGCCGGTGACCGACGTGCACATGATCATGTCGACGTCCGCCGGTGTGAGGCCGGCCGCGTCCAGCGCCGCCGTCACGGCCTGCGCGCCCAGGTCGAGCGCGGCCTCGATGAACAGGTCGTTGGCCGCGCCGAAGCCGTCGAGCTTGCCGTACTGGTCGAGGGGCAGCACCAGGTTGCGGTGCTCGACCCGGGCGCCCGCGTGCAGCCTGTCGAGAAGCCGGCGGTCGGCGCCCGGAGGAAGACACACCCTCGCCAGGGCGTCCGCGATCTCCGCCTGCGAGTGGCGATGAGGGGGGACGACACCGTGGACGGCCGCGATCCGCGTCATCTCACATCCTCGGGCTGGCGAAAATCGTAATAAGTCCCTCTTGCCCGTTGCGGGCCGCCGCATACCTTCGGAGCCCGATGGCGATCCCCATCCGTAAGGTCCGGTTACGCTCGGGGTCGTGACCGGTTCAGGGGCCCTGCCCGACGAAACGGCGGCCGAAACCGGCCTGGGTGCCGCCGCGCCGGTTCGCTGCGCGCGTCCCGGGGGCACCGCCCCGGCGGACGTCGCGGGCGAGCCGCCGGCCGGGCCGTCGCGGACGGTGGCCGGGCTGGCCCTGGCATGCCATCCGGGTCCGGCCGCGGCGGTGACGGCCCTGGTCGCGGCGCTCGTGGCGCTCGCCGGGTGGGGCCCGGCGGGGACCGCGCTGGCGGCTCTCGCCGTGCTGACCGGTCAGCTGTCCGTGGGCTGGTGCAACGACGCCGTCGACGCCGCCAGGGACGCCGCGGCGGCGCGGGCGGCCAAGCCGATCGTCGCGGGACTGGTGACCGCGCGCACGGTGCGCGCCGCGGCGTTCGCCGCGCTGGCGGCCTGCGTGCCGATCTCGCTGGCCTGCGGCGCGGTCGCCGGGGCCGCGCACCTGTTCGCCGTGGCCGCGGCCTGGGCGTACAACCTGTGGCTCAAGGGCACGGCGGCCTCGTGGGCGACTTACGCCGCGGGGTTCGGCGCGGTGCCGGTGTTCGTCGCGGCCGGGATGCCGGGCGGCCTGCCGCCGGCGTGGTGGGCCGTGCTCGCCGCGGCGCTGCTCGGCTGCGCGGCGCACCTCGCCAACGTGCTGCCCGACATCGAGGCGGATGTCGCCACGGGAGTGCGCGGCTGGCCGCAGCGCCTCGGCGCCGCCCGGGTGCGGGCCGTCCTGCCGCTGCCGCTGCTGGCCGCGTCCGTGCTCCTGGTGGCCGGGCCTCCGGGACCGGCCGGCCCGGCCCGATGGCTCGCGCTCGCGGGGGTGGCCGCGTGCGCCGCGGCCGGCCTGCTGCTCGGGCGGCGCGTGCCCCGGGCGCCCTTCGTCGCCGCGATCGGCGCCGCAGGCATCGACGTCCTGCTGCTCGCCGCGACGCCCGGCGTCGTCACCGCCGGCTGAGCACCACGTATCCGGCCTCCCGGAACACCACCCGGTAGCCCCGCGCGCGCAGGGCCTCGACCCGGGCGACCTGCGCGTGGACCGAGCCGAAGGGGAAGGCCCTGGCCCCCACGTCGGCGGCTACCCAGGGCGCCCCGCGCGGCGTGCGGTCCCACAGCAGGGTCCGCGTACGCGGCGACAGGGCGGGAGCGAGGGAGTCGGCCGCCTCGACCAGCGCGCCCTCCGGCACGGCCGCGACGGCCCGCTCGGCCGCGCGGGTCCGGGCGGTCTCCGTGTAGAAGCCGGGCGTGAACAGCGCGCCGAACGAGAAGAACGGCACGAGCGCGAACGCGACGGCGAGCGCCAGCAGCGCCCATCCCCGCAGGAGCACTCCGGGCCTTCCGGGAGAACGCGAGGCCGCCCGCAGCGCGCCGTCGACCCCGGCGGCGAAGACCACCGCGACGACGAAGGCCGTGTAGTGGTACCGCGGCGTCCACCAGTTCGGGTAGGTGCTGGCGAGCATGCGTTCCAGCAGCGGCGGCAGCAGGGTGAGGCCCAACGGGGACAGCACGGCGGTGAACAGCACGGGAGCCAGCGTCAGCACGAGTGTCCGCAGCTTCAGCGGCGGGTCGGCGAGCAGCGCGGCGACGTCGCCCGGGCGTGTGACGGCGCGCACCACGGCCCGGGGGAGGTCCGGGCCCAGTGTCCAGTACGCCCAGTAATAGTCGGCCCTGCCCCCGAAGTGCGGGATGAGGACGCTCGTCGCCACCAGGGTCGCGGCGGCGCCGCCCGCGACGAGCAGCGCCCCCGCGATCCGGTCGCAGCGGCGGGTGAGGAGGAACAGCCCGAACCCGGCCAGCAGCAGGCCCATGTCCTCCTTGACCAGGAGGAGGGCGAGCCCCGCCAGGACCGCGGCCCGCCTGCGCCCGACCTGGTACCGCTCCAGCATGGCCGCCGTGAGCAGCGGCACGAACGCCACCTCGTGGAAGTCGAAGGCCACGGCCTCGGCGATCGGCCACGACAGGGCGTAGGCGACCGCGACGGGATAAGCCACGCGCCGTCCGGCCGTGACCGCCGAGGACGCGCGGAAGGCGTACACCCACACGAACGGGATCGACAGCGCGAGGAGGACGGCCTGCGCGACGAGCAGGGTCGCGGGCCCGTCGTGGATCCGGTACAGCGGCGCCAGCAGCGCGAGCGCCGGAGACCAGTGGTCGCCGAGCACGCAGAACCCCGGCCCGAACCCGTTGTGCACCCCCTTCAGCATCGAGACGGGCGGCTGGAGGCGCGCGTACGATCGGATCGCCTGGTCGAATATCACCAGGTCGTAGGCGCCCGCCCGGAAACGCGCCAGCCTCAGGCACGAATAGAACGCGTAGAGCGCCGCCGCCGCGACGGTGAGGGCCGAGACGCGGGCGAGGTCCGCGCCGGTCCACTTCTCGCCGGCTCGCTTCTCGTCAGGACGGTTTCCTCCGGCCCGAGTCCCCCTGGCCCGAGTCCCTGCGGCCCGTCTTGTGGCGGCGGGGCCCCGGCCGGCGAGGTCTCGACGCCGTGCCCGCGACGGCCATGCGACCATCCGTGTGACAATCCGCGCGATCCCGGGCATTGGTGTCGTCCGCTTCCGCCTGCTTTCCGCGCAGGCTATCGGCGTCGCCGCAGCACGGACCGGGACCGCCGCCCCGTTTCCCCTCATCGGCCGGCAAAGCTCCGGCCCGCCTCACCGGTGCGGGATCAGGACGGAGAACCAGCGGCCGGCCTCGCTCCACACCTCCGCCGGGCGGAAGCCGGTGCGCCCGGCGAGCGCTCCGATGTCCGACACGCTGACCCGCGCCCAGGCGAACCACGCGGTGGCCCTGCCCTCCCGGCGCAGCCGGACCCGCTCCGAGCGGGTCGCGGTGCCGGGCGGATCGAGCTCGGTGACGACCTCGCCACCGGGCCGCAGCAGCTCGCGGACCCGCCGCAGCAGGGCGTCGGGGTCGCCGCCGATGCCGATGTTGCCGTCGGCCAGCAGCACGGTGCCCCAGCGGCCGGTGCCGGGCACGTGACCGAAGACGTCACGGCACAGGGCCCGCCCGCCGGCGAGGCGGGTGAGCCGGACGGCCCGGGGGGTCACGTCGATGCCGAGCGCCCGCACCCCGCGCCTCGTCAGCGCCACGGTCAGCCGCCCCGGTCCCGAGCCCACGTCGAGCGTGGGGTCGGCGCAGCGGGCGAGCATGGCCTCGTCCCCCTCCGCGCCGTCGATCCACCGCCACGACTCCAGCGGCCACGTCCCGCCGTCCGCCGACTCGACCTCGACCCGCGCGCCGTCCAGCGACTCCGCGTACAGGGGCCCGATCACGCGGGGACGTCCGTGCCGAGGGCCGCCAGCGTCGCCGCGAACCGCGAGGAGGGGGCCAGCGCGGCCACCGCGCGCGCGTCGGCGGCGGTGTCCACGTCGGTCAGCTCGGGCAGCAGGGCGGCCCGCACGCCCGCGGCGCGGATCCGCTCCATCAGCAGCGGCCCGGTGTCGGGCCGGGACATCGGCAGCCCGGCCAGCAGGGCGGGGTCGGGCCTGCGCTGCCCCAGCAGCCAGAACCCGCCGTCGGCGGCCGGGCCGACCACGACCTCGTGCTCGCCCAGCAACCGCCCCGCCTCGGCCAGCAGAGCGGGGGTGACCTGCGGGGTGTCCATGCCGATCAGCACAGCCGGGACGGGCGTCGCCGCCCAGGCGTCGGCGAAGGCGGCGGCCAGCCGTGCGGCCAGGTCGTCCCCCCGCTGCGCGACCACGTCGTACCCCGCGGGCAGCCAGGGCCCCGCCTCGCCGAGCAGGGCCAGCACCCGGCGCGCGGCGGGGGCGGCGGCGACGGCCGCCAGGGTGTCGCGCAGCGCCGCCTCCGCGAGCGCGGCGGCCTCCCGCGCGGTGTACGGCGGCGTGAGCCGCGTCTTGACCGCCCCCGGCACGGGCGACTTGGCGATGACGACGATCTGCGCCGCGGTCCGGCCGATGCCCGGCGTCACGCCGCCCGCCACATGTCCCGGACGGTCCTGACGGTGCCGCGGACGGTCCCCGTCACCTTGGACCGGCCCACCCGCGGCAGGTAGTCGACCTCGACCTCGCCGACGCGCCAGCCCGCCTCGCTCGCCCGCAGCACCATCTCCAGCGGGTAGCCGAACCGCCGGTCCCGCAGGTCCAGGGCGAGCAGCGCCGCACGGCGGGCCGCCCGCATCGGGCCGAGGTCGTGCAGCGGGGCGCCGGTGCGGCGGCGCAGCCGCCAGGCGAGCACCCGGTTGCCCAGCCGGGCGTGCGCGGGCCACGCCGACCCCGTGACGGGCCTGCGGCGGCCCAGCACGAGGTCGGCGGCGCCGCTCACCACCCCCTCCGCGACGTACGGCACCTGCCGGGGGTCGAGGGAGGCGTCGGCGTCCATGAAGCACACGACGGGGGCGGTCGCCGCGGTGAGGCCCGCGTGGCAGGCGGCGCCGAAGCCCGGCCGCGGCTCGGTCACCACGAGCGCGCCGTGCCGGGCGGCGACCTCGGCCGACCCGTCGGTGGACCCGTTGTCCACCACGATGGCGCGGCAGCCGTCCGGCATCCTGCCGAGCACCCAGGGCAGCGCCGCCGCCTCGTCGAGGCAGGGAAGCACCACATCGATCTGCATGCCGCAGAAGCTAGGGCCGCCGGTGCCGCGCAGTTCTTACGAAGTGACTACGGCGGGGGGTAGGTGGCCGCCGGCGAACCTAGCCTGTGGGCCGTGACGACACGACGGCGGGCACTGACGGCCTGGGCGGCGCTGGTGGCGGGCGCGTTCGCGGTGGGCGGCCTGCTGCACGCCCGCGGCGTGCTGCGCATCGACCATCTCCCGCCGCTGCACGCGCTGGCGCGCCTGCCCACCGCCGCCCTGCTCCCGGCGGCGGCCTTCGCCGTGGTCGCGGTCCCGGTGCTGCCCCGGCTGACCGCGCATCTGCCGATGCGCGCGGCACTGGCGGCGGCCTTCGCCGCGTCGCTCGCCTGGACGGTCCTGCTGGCCGTGTCGGGGGAGGGGCTGGCGTGGCCGTTCACCCACCCGCAGGAGTACCTGGCCGGGCTCGGGGCCGTGGGCGGCGATCCCCTGGGCTGGCTGGCCCGCTTCACCCGCGACCTGCCGGCCTACCCCACGCACGTGCGCGGCCATCCGCCGCTGCCGGTGCTGGTGCTGTGGGCGACGGCGGCCGCCGGGCTGCCGGGACCGTTCTGGGCGGCCGTCCTCGTGGTCGTGGCGGGGTGCTCGGCCACGGCCGCGATCGGGCTGGCCGTGTGGCGCGTCGCGGGGGAGGAGGCGGCCCGGCGCGCGCTGCCGTACCTCGCCCTGTCCCCGGCGGCGGTGTGGATCGCGACGACCATGGACGCGTTCTTCGCGGGCGTGGGCGCGTGGGGGACGGCGCTGCTGGTGCTCGGCGCGCGGAGCCGGGCGGGCCGGGTGGCGCTCGGCCTCGGCGCGGGCCTGGCCCTGGGCGCGCTGCCCTACCTCAGCTACGGCCTGGTGCCGTACCTGCTCGTCCCCCTCGTCGCGGCGGTCGCGGTGGGGGTGCCGCGGATGACCGTGGCCGCCTGCCTGGCCGGGATGGCCGCGGTGAGCGCCCTGTTCGCCGCCGGTGGCTTCTGGTGGCCCGCGGGAGTGCTGGCCACCCACGCCGAATGGGCGGCCGACCCCGGCGCGGCCCGGCCGTACCTGTACTTCCTGGTTGCCAACCTGGCCGTGCTCGCCCTGGTCACCGGTCCCGCCACCGCCGTCGGGCTCGTGGCGCCGGGGCGGGGCGCGGAGCGGATCCTGCCGCTGGCGGCGCTGGCCGCGGTGCTCGCCCTCGACGTCAGCGGTGTGACCAGGGGCGAGGTGGAGCGCATCTGGCTGCCGTACGCCCTGTGGGTCGCCGCCCTGGGAGGGCGCACAGGAGACCGCCGCCTGCTCGCCGCGCAGGCGGCGGCGGGCCTGCTGCTGCAGGGGTTCGTCCGGTCGCCCTGGTGACTCAACCCGCCGTTCCCAGAGGGGCGTGGGCGAACTCGCGCATGCCGTCGGCGAAGCGGATCCGCGCCCGGAAGCCCAGGTCGGCGGTGGCGCGGTCCGGGGAGGCGACGATGTGCCGCACGTCGCCGAGCCGGTAGCGGCCGGTGACCTGCGGGGCGGGCCCGCCCCGCGCCGCGCTGAGCGCCTCCGCCAGGTCGCCGATCGTGCGGGGCTCGCCGCTGGCCACGTTGTACGCGCGGAGCCGACCGGGCGGGGCGGACTCCAGCGCGTCCAGCGCGGCGAGGTTGGCCGCCGCCACGTCCCCGACGTGGACGAAGTCCCTGCGCTGGCCGCCGTCCTCGAACACGAGCGGCGCCCGCCCGGCCTCCAGCGCGGACCGGAAGATCGCGGCCACGCCCGAGTAGGGAGTGTCGCGCGGCATTCCCGGCCCGTACACGTTGTGGTACCGCAGGGCGATCGCCGCGCCGCCGGTCTCGCGGGCCCAGCCGGCCGCCAGGTGCTCCTGGGCGAGCTTGCTCGTGGCGTACGCGTTGCGCGGATCGGGCGGGACGTCCTCGTCGACGGTGCCCGGCGTCAGCGCCCGCCCGCAGCGCGGGCACACCGGCTCGAACCGGCCGGCGGCCAGGTCCTCCCCGGCCCGGGGGCCGGGGCGCACGGGCCCGTGCTCCGCGCAGTCGTAGACGCCCTCGCCGTAGATCACCATCGACGACGCCAGGACCAGCCGGGCGACCCCGTGCCGCGCCATCGCGGCGAGCAGCACCGCGGTCCCGAGCGCGTTGACCGACACGTACGCCGGCAGGTCGGACACGTCGACGCCGAGGCCGACCTTGGCCGCCTGGTGCACGACGGCGTCGACGCCGGCGAGCGCGCGGCCGACGGCGTCCTCGTCCCGCACGTCACCCGCGGTGACGCCCGCGCCGCCGCGCAGGTCGTATCCCTCAACCTCGTGCCCGGCGTCCCGCAGCAGAGCGGCGACGCGGCTCCCGATGAAGCCGGCCGCGCCGGTGACCAAGATTCGCATTGCGCCACGGTAGCGACGGCCCGCCCCGCTGAAAGTTTCACAATCCTTACGGGACGACCGGCGGGGACGGGGCCGGTCCTTTGACGGGCACGTACGGCCGACCGATGATCCGGGCGAGTTCGTCGGCGAGATCGTCACACGGAGAGGTGGAACCGTGCCCAGACTGTCCTGGCCGGCCGCGTGGGCCGCGGCGGGCGCCGTCGCCGCCGCACTGCTGGCGGCCAACATCGCCGCGCCGCCCGTGCTCGCGGGCGGCGCGGCCGAACTGCACGCCGTCCGTGCGCTGACCACGGTCTCGCCGTCGCCGTCGCCCTCGCCGGGGGCGGACGTGACGCCGCCGACGGCCCCGGGCGACCTGCGGGCGTGCCCGCCGCCCCCGCCACCGAGCGGGAGCTTCCAGGGTGTGGTCGGCCTGTGCTGGACGGCGTCCTCCGACGACACCACCGAGTACAAGGTGTTCCTTCTCAGGGACAACGGCTTCTACGAGGTGGCCTCCACCTCCCGCACGACGGCCGTCGTCCCCGGTCTGGTGCACGGCCGGACCTACACGTTCTACGTGGTCGCCAGGGACGCCGCCGGGAACACCAGCAGGCCCTCCGAACTGCTCAGCACCCCGGCGGTCTCCGGCGCGAACGTGACGCCGACCCCTCCCACGGGTGACACGACGCCGCCGACCAGGCCGACCGGGATACAGGCCAACTGCCTGCCCGACTTCAAGGGGACGTCGTTCTGCTGGACGTCGTCCACCGACAACGTCGGGGTCACCGGCTACGACGTCTACCGGCGCACCGCCGTCGGCTGGACGCGGGTGGGCACGCCCATCGGCACGCACTTCACCGAGGGCAACCTCGTCACCGGCCAGTCGTACGTCTACTTCATGGTGGCCAAGGACGCGGCGGGCAATCTCAGTCTGCCGTCCGATCTGGTGACGGCCACGGCGTCGGGCGGCTACCCCACCTACTCGCCGCCTCCGGTCAGCTGCAAGATCGAGTACACGGCGTGGTCGTGGAGCGGCGGCTTCGCGGCCACCGTGAAGATCATCAACCTGGGCCAGACGCCGATGAACAACTGGACGCTGCGCTTCGTCCTCCCGGACGCCGGACAGAAGGTCACCAGTGGCTGGTCGGCCACCTGGTCCCAGTCCGGAAAGGACGTCACCGCCGCGGCCATGTCGTGGAACTCGGTCATCCCCGGCGGCGGGTCCCTGCAGATCGGCTTCAACGGCTCCTTCACAGGCGCCAACCCCGATCCCACCGGCTTCACGCTGAACGGCGGCACCTGCATCCGGGGCTGACCGTCACACCGGTCCGTCCGGCCCCCGGCCGGACGGACCGGACCCGTTTCTCCCGGACGGACGCGGGCAGTCAGGACGTATGCCGCTGCTCGACACCACGCTGCTCCTGCTGCTCGAGGGCTACGCCTGGCTGCCGGCCCGATGGCGGGAGACCCAGGGAGAGATGGTCCACACCCGGCTGATGGGCCAGCGCGCCGTCGTGCTGCGCGGGCCGGACGCCGTCCGCTTCTTCTACGACGACAACCACGTCCAGCGGGCACCCGCGCTGCCCGAGCCGATCAAGAGCACGCTGTTCGGCCACGGCGCCGTGCACACGCTGGACCAGGCCGCGCACCGGGCGCGCAAGGGCATGTTCATGTCGCTCATGACGCCGCGGAGCGTCGCCGCCCTGGTGGACGAGACCACCGCGGCGTGGGACGCGGCGGTGGCGACGTGGCCGGACAGGGGACACGTCGTGCTCTTCGACGAGGCCGCCCGCGTCATCACGCGGGGGGCGTGCCGGTGGGCGGGCATCCCGCTCACCGAGGAGGAGACCGGGCCCCTCGCCGCCGACCTCGTCGCGCTGGTCGACGGCTTCGGGTCGCCCGGCCCGCGACACTGGCGGGCCCGCGCCGCCCGCAGGCGCCGCGAGGCGTGGCTGGCGGGACTGGTCGAGGACGTGCGGCGCGGCGCCCTGCGGGTGCCGGACACCTCGGCGCTCGCCGTGGCCGCCCGCCACCGGGAGCCCGACGGACAGACACTCGCGCCCCGGATCGCGGCGGTCGAACTGCTCAACCTGGTGCGCCCCACCGTGGCCGTGAGCTGGTTCCTCACGTTCGCCGCGCACGCCCTGCACTGCTGGCCGGTCAACCGCGTCCGCCTGGCCGAGGACGCCGACGGCACGTACGCCGAGGCGTTCGCCCACGAGGTGCGGCGCTTCTACCCCTTCGCGCCGTTCGTCGCGGGGAAGGCCGTCACGGACCTCACCTGGAAGGGCGAGCCGATCCTGGCCGACTGGCTCGTGCTGCTCGACATCTGGGGCCAGAACCACGACCCGGCGCTCTGGCCGAACCCGTGCGCGTTCGACCCGCGACGCTTCGCCGGGCGGGAGATCGGCCCGTACGACCTGATCCCGCAGGGCGGGGGCGACCCGGCGGACGGCCACCGGTGCCCGGGCGAGCCGGTCGCGGTGGGCCTGCTGGAGGCCCTCGCGCCGCGGCTGGCCCGACTGGACTACACCGTGCCGGAGCAGGACCTCACCGTCTCGCCGTACCGGATCCCGGCCCGGGTGGCGAGCGGCTTCGTCCTGCGTCCGTCCGGCGCCCGTCCGGCCGGCTCAGCGCCCCGCGAGACCGTGGGCGCGCAACGGCGGCGTCCCTCCGTTCATCCCTTGTAGTTGAAGACCTGGCGCAGCGTGTGCCGGACCTCCACGAGGTCCTTCTGGTCCGCCATCACCTGGTCGATCGGCTTGTACGCCTCGGGGTGCTCGTCGACCAGCGCGGCGGCCCGGTCGGAGTTCCAGGTCCGGCCGCGCATCGCCTCTTTGAGCGAGGCGGGCGACAGCTCGCGCTTGGCCCGGCTCCTGGACATCCTGCGTCCCGCGCCGTGCGAGCAGGAGTTGTACGAAAGCGGGTTGCCCCGCCCGCGCACGATGTAGGACCGGGTGCCCATCGAGCCCGGGATGACGCCCTCGTCCCCGATGTCCGCCTTGATCGCTCCCTTGCGGGTGATCCACAGCTCCTTGCCCTGATGGGTCTCCATCTGGGTGAAATTGTGGTGGCAGTTGATCGTCCGGACCCGGGCGCCGGTGCCGACGACGCGGAACAGCGCCTCGCTCAGCACCCTGTCCATCCGCGCGCGCGACGCCATGGCGTACCGCTGCGCCCACAGCATGTCCTCGATGTACGCCGTGAACTCCGGCGTGCCCTGGGTGAAGTAGGCGAGGTCGTAGTCCTCCAGCCCGATCGCCAGGCCGCGCATGAGCCGCTTCGCGCCGTTGATGTGCGCGGTGGCGAGCTGGTTGCCGATCCCGCGCGAGCCCGAGTGCAGCACGGTCCAGGCCCGGTCGCGCTCGTCGAGGCAGACCTCCACGAAATGGTTGCCCGAGCCGAGGGTCCCGAACTGGCAGGCGACCGTGTTCTCCTGCTTCGGCGTGAGCGAGGTGCGCGGCCGGCCCAGCTCGCCGAGCGCGCGGTCCACCGCGCGGTCGTCGTGCCCCTTGCCCACGCCCGCCGGGATGCGCCGCTCCACCAGCCGCATCAGCGGGTCGAGCGAGCCGGGCAGGTCGGCGGCGGTGAGCGTGGTCTCGGTCGCGACCATGCCGCAGCCGATGTCCACGCCGACGGCGGACGGGATGATCGCGCCCTCCGTGGGGATCACGGAGCCGACCGTCGCGCCGATGCCCACGTGCGCGTCGGGCATGAGCGCGACGTGACCGGGCACGAACGGCAGGCGCGCCGCCCGGGCGGCCTGGTCGATCGTCCCGTCGTCGATCTCGCTCGCCCAGGACAGCACCTTCGGGGCGATGTGCTTCGGCATGGTGGTTCTCCTCCTCGATCGAGATCCACTGTGCCGGGGAGCGGCCGGAATCCCAACCGAATATCGCGCGGAAAGTCGTTTGCCGCCCTACCCGCCCGCCGCGCATCATGCCGCAATGCGCGACGATTCCCGGGAGCCCGGCGGCCAGGGGGAGGAGCGGCGTCGCCGTCACGGTGAGGACGGCCCGCCCCCGCCCGCCAGAGGCGTACGACTGCCGTGGGCCGCGGTGCCCGCGCACCTGCGGCTGGCCGTCGAGACGCACCTGGGCGACCGCGTGACCGAGGCTCTCACCCAGCCCGGCGGCTTCTCCCCGGGTGTGGCGGCCCGCCTGCGGCTCGCGGGTGGCGGCAGGGCCTTCGTCAAGGCCGTCGGGCCCGAGCCGAACCCGGCCAGCCCCGGCATCCACCGGTCGGAGGCCCGGGTGGCCGCCGCGCTGCCGGCGACCGCGCCCGCGCCCCGGCTGCTCGCGTCCTTCGACGAGGACGGCTGGGTGGTCCTGCTGTTCGAGGACGTCGAGGGGCGGCAGCCTGCCCAGCCCTGGATCCCGGCGGAGCTCGACGTCGTGCTCGGGGTGATGGCCGGGCTGGCCGAGTCGCTCACCCCCGCGCCCGTGGCCGTCCCGTCCGCCGCCGAGCGGCTCGGGGAGGACTACCGGGGATGGCGGTGTCTGGCGGCCGGGCCGGCCGGCCTCGGCATGGACGGATCCGATGCCGCGTGGGCCCGGCGCCACCTGGACCGGCTGGCGGAACTGGAGTCCGCGTGGGAGGGAGCGGCGGAGGGCGACACGCTCGCCCACGCCGATCTGCGCGCAGACAACCTGCTGCTCACGGCGGACGGCGGAGTGGTCGTCGTCGACTGGCCCTGGGCGTGCCTGAGCACGCGGTGGTTCGACCTGCTCGGGATGCTCCCGAGCGTGGCCATGCAGGGCGGGCCGCCGCCGGCCGCGGTCTTCGACCGCCACCCGGTCGCGGCGAAGGCGGACGGCGACGCGGTCACTGCGGTCCTGGCCGCCGTGACCGGCTTCTTCCTGCAGCGGGGAAGCCTTCCCCCGCCGCCAGGTCTGCCCACGCTCCGCGCGTTCCAGCTCGCACAGGGCCGGGTGGCGCTCGCCTGGCTGCGGCAGCGGACCGGCTGGAGATGACCTCCGGCAGCGCGAAGCGACCGGGCCCGTGCCCGCGGTCCGGGTGACGAGCGCCGCGCGTGACCCTCACTCGGAAACCGGGTGGCACGCGTGGAACCCTTGGCGAGGGCGGCCTCGCAAGCCGTGCGGGACCACGCCCGGAGTGCCCCGCCGATTCGCGCGTGCGAGAGGAGAACGACGATGAACTCCGCCTCGGCCGCCGTGGGCGGCGCGGCCACCTTCGTCTGGCTCGGGATGGTGCTGGCGATCTCATTCCTGGAGGCGCCGCTGAAGTTCCGCGCGCCGGGAGTGACGATCGCGATCGGGCTCGGCATCGGCCGCCTCGTCTTCCGTGCCCTCAACGCCGCCGAGGCCGTGCTGGCGGTCGTCGTGATCGCGGCGGTCGCGACGGGCTCGCCCGGCCCCGCCGTGGTGGCGCTCACAGCCCTCGCCGCGGCCGCCCTGGTGGTCCAGATCGCCGCCGTACGCCCGCCGCTCAACCGCAGGTCCGACCGCGTCCTGTCCGGCGAGGACCCGGCGCGGCACAGGTCGACGGCGCACCTGTACTACGTGGCGCTGGAGGTCGTGAAGGTCCTGTCGCTGCTCGCCCTGGGCTGCTTCCTCCAGGCCGTGTAGCGGTTCCTCCCGTCCGCGCCGTGATCGGAAAGAACCGCCGGGCGGGCGCTGTCAGGGGCGTTTGACGACGGTGAGCAGGACCGCGCTGTCCTCGACGGCGTCGAGCGCGTGCCGTGCGTCGGGAATGGCGAGCAGATCCCCGGACCGCCCCTCCCAGGAGGCGTCGCCGCTGCTCAGCCGCACATGACCGCGCAGCACCAGCAGGGTCGCCTCACCCGGGCTCTCGTGCTCGGCGAGGCCGGTCCCGGCGGTGAGGGCGAGCAGCGTCTGGCGCAGCGCGTGCTCGTGGCCGCCGTGCACGCTGTCGGCCGCGCGCCCGCTGGAAGCGGCGGCGGCGCGTTCGAGTAGTTCCCTGGCCCGTACGTCGAGAGAGATCGGTTCCATGCCCTCAGTCTGCCCCACGCTCCACGCGGTGCCCGGAAAGGCGATGGCCGTTATGGGGACGCCGCCGTTACTGCGGCCCGGGTCAAGCGGCGCAGGAGGCGCTGCGGCTCGATTTGGAGAGCAACAAGAACCAGGCGCGCGTGAGCCGGCGCGAGCGCGAGCGCGCGCTGGCCGAGCACCGGCGCGAGGCCGCCCGCCGCAAGCGCGTCGAGCGCCGTCGTGACCGCTGACCCCGCACGGAAACGGCGCTATGCCGCGGTCACGGCCCCGCCCACTTCCTTGTGCGCGGCTTCCGCGATGCGGAGCATCATTTCCGCATAGGGCAGCAGGCGCGTTCCCGCCTCCGTCAGGGCGATCCGGCGGCCTCTCCGGTCGAACAGGACCGCCCCGACGGCTTCTTCGAGGGTCCTGATTTGCGCGGTAACGCTGGACTGGGCATAGTGCATCTTCTTTGCTGCCAATGTAAAGCTCAGCTCGGCCGCGACCTCACAGAAAGTGCGTAGCTGCTGCAGGTTCACGCAGAACGACAAAGTCTCCCCTATAACCCGAGATCAGCGTATGGTCAAGGTGGTGCACGCTCATTTTCCAGCGATGTATTTACCATGTCCATCGACATTCTGTCACGCATGAGGCGATGCGTGAAAACAGGCCCCGGGCGCGGGTTTTCCCGCCAATTCAGCCGCGCCTCGGGATCACTTTTATAGGGCCGAAAACAGAACGCCTCTTCGCCGGGCCTGCTCGTGAACCGGACGCCGGCGATTTCCTGCCCGTGCCGCCGCGCCGCCGGCCGCGTCCCGCCGTACGACCGACCGGGAGTAGCCCGTCCCGGGGACGGTGGAGATCCCGGTCGGCCGCGGCGTGGGGGCTCTAGTAGTCGGCGACCGCGGCCGAAGCCGCCACCCGGCGCCGTGCGGAGGCGCGCAGCGCCGCGACGAGCGTGAGCAGCATGGTCACGACGGAGATGCCGGTGACGACGTAGAGGCCGTTGTGGTAGCTGGACAGGGTCGCGGTCGCCTCGCCCGCCTCGCCGCCGGCAGCCATCGTGGCGGTCACGATGGCGAGGACGATCGCCGCGCCGACCTGGTATCCCGTCTGCAGCACACCGGCCGCCAGCCCCTGCTCGGAGTCGGCCACACCGGTGGTCGCCTGGACGTTCGCGGCGGGGAAGGAGAAGGGGAAGGCCACGCCGATGAGCAGAATGCTCGGCAGGATCACCCAGGCGTACGGGGACGCCTCGTCGATCCGCAGGAAGAGCAGGTACGAAGCGGTGTAGGCGACGAATCCCGCGAAGATCATCCACCGGACCCCGAACCGCGAGATCAGCTTGCCGGCCCGCGGCGCGATCGTCGCGATGAGCAGGCCGATGGGGAGGAAGGCCAGCGCCATCTGCATCGGCGACCAGCCGCGCAGCGACTGCAGGTAGAGGCCGCCGATGAACTGGAAACTCATGTAGGTGCCGAGGATCGCCGCCGCGACCAGGCTCGCGCCCACCAGCGCGCCGTTGCGCAGCAGGCCCAGGCGCAGCAGGGGCTGGGCCGTCCGGCGCTCGATGACGACGAAGGCCAGGAGGAGCACCACCGAGGCGGCGAACATCCCCAGGGTGCCCGGCGACGTCCACCCCGCGGTGGGCGCCTCGACGATGCTGTAGACGAGCAGCAGCATCGCGGCCGTCACGGTGACGGCGCCGGCGATATCGAACGAGCCCCCGCGCCGGCCCGACGCGGCGTCGCGCGGCACGAGCGACAGGGCGCCGGCGAACGCGATGAGCGCCACGGCGACCGGGAGCAGGAACGTCCAGCGCCAGTTGATCTCGGTGAGCGAGCCGCCCACGATGACACCGGTCGAGTAGCCGACCGCGCCGCACGCGGTGTAGATGCCCAGCGCGCGGTTGCGCTGCGGGCCCTCGGCGAAGCTGGTGACGATGATGGACAGGCTGGCCGGGGCGGTGAACGCGGCGCCGACGCCCATGACGAACCGGGCGACGATCACGACCAGGCCCTCGTTGGTGATGCCGCCGACCAGCGATCCGACGGCGAAGACGGCGACACCCGCCAGGAACATGCGGCGACGGCCCAGAAGGTCCGCCATGCGCCCGCCGAGCAGCAGGAAGCCGCCGAAGCCGAGAACGTACGCGCTCACGACCCACTGCACGGACTCGGTGGTCATCCCGAGGTCCGCCTGGATCGGCGGCACCGCGATGCCGACCATGATGTTGTCGAGAGCGTCGAGGAAGAAGGCGGCGCAGACGCTGACGAGCAGGCCCCACTCGCGGAGCCCCCACGAGTTCCCCTCCGCCGGTGCCTTCGTCTGGGCTTCGGCTAACGTCTGGACTTTTTCTTCTGGTGAAGTCGTCATGACTGTCCTAATCCACTCCGGTCGTATTGTCGCTGCCGCCGCGCCGAGGGGATGGGAAGCGCCGATCCCGAGCCTGGAGCGGAGGCTCTTGCCGCCCGCGTCCGATGCCGGCGGTAAGCCAGGGGCGAGGGGATGCCGGCCCTCGCCCCTGGCCGGCTTCACCGTCGCGGGTCAGCCCTTGAGCCCCAGCGGGAAGGGCGCCAGAGGCGTCCCGCCGAGGAGGTGGGCCCCCGCCGACTGCACGATCTGCTCCTGGGCGAGGATGTGCTGGCACATGGTGTGCAGGTCCCGCAGCCAGCGGTCCAGGGGAGAGGTCCGGTAGATCGAGGCGGTTCCGACGAGGTCGGACAGCCGGGAGACGATCGAGCGAGCCGTCCTGAACGCGTTGACACGGGCCAGCGCCGAGGAGACCTGCTGGTCCGGGGTCGGTTCGACGCCGGACTGCAGCCGGTCCCACAGATCGTGCAGGGTGCCGTAGACCGCGTAGCGTGCCGCGGCGAGCTCCATCTCCGCCTGGCCGATGGCGGTCTGCACGCGGTAGCTGTCCGACCACGGCGTGCCGGTCGTCTTCTCGACCCGGCCGGCCGCCAGCTCGCGTACGTGGTCCAGGGCCGCGCGGGCGACTCCGAGCGGCACACCGGGCACGTTGCCCAAGAAGGCGTCCGGAGCGGTGAACGGTCCCGACCGCTGCGGCTGGGTGAAGTCGAAGGAGCGCTCCTCGGGGACGAACAGGTCGGTGACCTGGTAGTCCATGCTGCCGCTGCCGGCCAGCCCGGTGGTGTGCCAGGTGTCGACCTTCTCGAACTCCTCGCCGCGGGCCAGTATCAGGCGCCAGTTCATCGGCGCGCCGCCGGGCCCCGGCTCGGGCTCGCCGTCCTGGTGGACGACGCACCCGCCGACGACCCAGTCGGCGTGTGTGACGCCACTGCCGAACGGCCAGCGGCCGGTGACGCGATAGCCGCCGGGCACCCGGTCGGCGCGGCCGACCGGGAAGATCAGGCCGGCCGTGATCGCGTCGGGGTTGGCCCGCATCTCCTTGACGACGAACTCGTTCAGGTAGCCCGCGTAGATCCAGGTGTCCATACCGATCATGGCGCACCAGCCCGCCGCGGCGTCGCCGTAGGAGAGGGCCTC
Source organism: Microbispora sp. H10836 (assembly GCF_012999525.1). Taxonomy (NCBI): domain Bacteria; kingdom Bacillati; phylum Actinomycetota; class Actinomycetes; order Streptosporangiales; family Streptosporangiaceae; genus Microbispora; species Microbispora sp. H10836. The sequence goes on along the minus strand of NZ_JABBWU010000019.1, from coordinate 52,251 downwards.
GATCACCTCGGTCTGCTGGGCGAAGGTGAGTTCCGGGCCGCCCCACTCGTTGGGCATGCCGATGCGGAAGACGCCGGTGTCGCGGAGTAGCTCCACGACGTCCTTGGGAAGGTGCCTGGTGCGCTCGATCTCCTCGGAGCGTTCGCGCAGCAGGGGAGCCGCCGCCCTCGCGCGCGCCAGGATCTCCTCCGGCGAAGCGGGAACCTGCTCGCGCCCTGCCACGGGCCGCAGAGTCTCCGGCATGGTCATGTGAAAACCTCCTGTTCGTGGCTTCGTCTCTGGTCCGATCGCAGCGACGGACTGCCGCCGTCCGCTGATGACTCCAGGCCGCCGTGGCCTGTACAGCGGGACGGTGTGACAGTCCTGGCCACTTCGCAGCGGGTTCCACGCTAGGAACGGCGGCGCCTCACCGTTCGCCCGAACGCGCACGCGATCTGGTACGTCCGCACACGCCGGACGTGACCGACTCACCCCATGCCCGGTGGCGAGGGCCCATGTGACCGGCAGTGACATGGTCCCTCTCCCGAACGCTCAGGTAGTGCTCCATATAACCGTCATGGCAGACTTTAAGGGTTAGAAACGCGGCGCTGCAACCGGTCACTTATGATTGAGTGGTTAGAGCAGGCGGTAGTTGGAGGATGTCGCCATGACCGAGCCCGACCCGCGTCCGTTCGTCCGGGAACCCCTCGCCCTCGACCTCCTGAACACCCGGTGGAAGGAGCACGGCCGGCTTCACGACCTGCTGGACTCGCCCTCCGGGCTGCGCGTGTGGCTGGCCGGCCACGGGCTGGCCGACCGCTTCGCCGCGGACGAGGAGTCGCTGAAGGCGGTCGTCCACGCGCGCGACGTGCTGGCCGCGGTGGCCGCCGGCCCGGGGGGTCCCGCCGTCCACCGGCAGGTCGACGACGTCCTCGCCCATGGGCGCATCCGGCTCACCCTCACCGCGGAGGGACCCGGCGAGACGGCGGAGTTCGACGACCCGGCGTGGGGGGCGGCGTGGACCGCCGTCCGCGACTACCTGGACCTGCTGGCCGCGGCTCCGGAGCGCATCCGGTTGTGCGCCCAGCCGGACTGCATCCGCTACTTCCTCGACACGTCCCGTAACGGCACCCGCCGCTGGTGCTCCATGTCCCTGTGCGGCAACCGGGTCAAGGCCGCCCGGCACTACGCGCGGGCTCGCGACACCGGCGTCTGAACCGGCCATACGGCGGTTCCGGTCTCGAAAGGTCTCCGCTCATGTCCCGTGGCGCTCTGCCCGAGCACATCGCCGAACTCCTCGTCCGTCCGAATCCCTGCGTCATCAGCACCGTCCGCCAGGACGGCGCACCGGTCTCCGTGGCCACCTGGTACCTGTGGCAGGACGGGCGGGTGCTGGTCAACATGGACGCCGGGCGCAAACGGCTGGACTACCTGCGCAAGGATCCCCGGGTGTCGCTCACGGTGCTGGACTCCGGCGGCTGGTACCGCCACGTCAGCCTGCAGGGGCGGGTGGTGGCGCTGCAGGACGATCCGGACCTGAAGGACATCGACCGCCTCGCCGTCCACTACACCGGTGAGCCGTACCCGAACCGCGAACGGCCGAGGGTGAGCGCCTGGATCGAGATCGACACCTGGCACGTGTGGGGGATCCCCGCCGGGTCCTGAACGCGGGCACGCGCCCGCGCCGGTCAGGCCGCACAGGTCAGCCCGGGGCGTCCGCGCGGCGGACGACGGATGCCGCCGGGGGAACGGTTCCCCCGGCGGCACCGGCGTCACGGACTCGGCCGGGTCAGGAGCGTGGCGTGAACGCCACGACGCGGCCGGTGTCGCGTGCCGCCTCGAACCGCTCGCGCAGGTGCGCCCTGCGGAGCTTGCCGATACCGGTCTTGGGGACGTCCTCCCTGTTGACCGGCACGACGTATGTCACGCCGACGCCGAACGTGTCGGCCACCCGGCCGCGGATCAGGCGTTCCGCCTCGGAGGCCGGCATCCCGTCGCGGGGGTGGAAGAACACGGCCAGCTCCTCCGTCTCCCCGTTCTCTCCGGTCACCAGGCAGGCCACGGTGTACGACGGCTCCACGAACGGGAGCTCCTCGACCCGGGCCTCGATCTCATGGCCGTGGTAGGTGACGCCGCCGAGCTGGATGACGTCGTCGGCGCGGCCGGTCACGGTGAGGATCCCGTCCTGGATGTAGGCGAGGTCGCCCGACTTGAACCAGCCGTCGGCGGTGAACGACTGGCGGTTCTGCTCGGGGTTGCGGTAGTACCCGCCCGTCACTGGGGCGCCGCTGACCTGCAGGTTGCCGATGGCGCCGGGGGGCACGAGCGCGTTGTGCTCGTCCACCACCCGTACGGACGTGCCGGGCTGGGGCCGTCCCACGGGGACGTACCGCTCGTCGCCGCCGTCGCCGGCGGAGAACCGGCAGTCCACCACCCCGGCGGAGGTCTCCGACATTCCCCAGCCCGGGTACATCGCGTCCGCGGGAAGCCCGAACGGCGCGAGCAGCTCCAGGAATCGGCGGACCACGCCGTTCCGGATGGCCTCGCCGCCGTTCATGATGTACCGCAGGCGGCTGAGGTCCCAGGACTGCTCCTTCAGCCGGTCCGCCTGGTCGTTGATGAGCCCGAAGGCGAAGTTGGGCGCCCATGTGGTGTCCGCGCGGTGGCGGTCCATCGCGGCGATCCAGCGCAGCGGGTCTTCGAGGACCCACTCGATCCGGGCATGGACCTGATGGCAGCCGAGGTAGACGTCGCGGACGTGGAACATGACGAGACCGCCCACGTGGTCGAGCGGCATCCAGTTGAAGGTGCGGTTGCGGCCGCCCAGCCGGTTCACCCGGGCGGTGGCCGCGGTGCGGCTCAGCACGTTGCCGTGCGTGAGCACCACGGCTTTGGGCACGCCGGTGCTGCCGGACGTGAGGAGGTACATGGCCGGGTCGCCGGGTTCGGCCCGGTGCCGGCGGTGGTCGGGAGAGTGTGCGAGCAACCGGCGGGTGTCTCCCAGCCACGCGGTCCGCCAGGCCGGATCGGCGAGGACCTCCCGGGACAGCGGCTGCTCCGCGCCCGTGATCACCCACGGCTTCCCGTAGCCGTTCCAGACCCGCTCCAGCAGCCCGGGCGCGGCCTCCCGCTGGTCGGCGGTCGCGCCGGCGTTGACGGGCATCGGGACGAAACCGCCCAGGACGCAGGCCCAGAAGGCGACCAGCAACTCCGGGTCGTCGGCCACCTGGAGGACGACCGTCTCCCCGGGCGCGACACCGGCCGCGCGGATCCCCGCGAGCATGCGCGAGGCGGCGTCCAGCAGTTCCCGGTAGGTCATCCGGGACTCCGAGCCGTCCGGCCGGATGAAGCAGATCCCCTCCGCGCTTCCCGCCCGCGCCGCATGGACGAGTGCCTCACCGAGATGCGGGACGTCGGGGGTGACGACCGGACCGCCGTCGAGAAGCGAGATGCCGGCGTTCGTCACAGCGCCCCCGCCCCCTCCGCGGTCGCCACGATCACGACCGGTCCGCGCCCGTGCGGGGGAACCTGCTCCTTGCGGAAGCCGCCGTACTCGGCCGAGATCCCGAGGCCGGCGTCGGCCAGCAGCTCGCGCACCTCGGGCCCGGTGAGGACCGCCTGGTCGAAGAAGTTGTCGTACATGCTCACCCGGCCGTCGGCCTCCCGTACGAGCAGGGTCTCCTCGTTCCTCCAGTTCGCCGCGCGGGGGTTGAGCGACTGGCGGGCGAGCCGGGTGACGAGCACCCCGTCACCGCGGTGGTGGGCGACCGTGTACGGCTGGTAGCTCTCCACGAAGTTCAGCAGGTGGCCGAACTCGAGGACGACGTGCCCACCGGGCAGCAGCAGGCCGCGCATCTTCCGCAGAACGCGCCGCAGCTCCGCCCGCGGCAGGTAGTTGAGCGTCATGAACAGGCAGTAGACGAGGTCGAACCGGTCCTCGCTGTCGAAGTCCTCGACCCGCTCGTGCACGTACTCGACCCCCTCTCCGCCCATCCGCCGCGCGTACTCGACGAAGCTGGCGCTCTGGTCGACGCCGACGCCGGAGTAGCCGCGCGCGCCGAGTTCGCGGAGGTTGGTCCCGGTCCCGCAGCCGAGATCGAGAGCCCGCCCGCCGTCCGGCAGGAGAGAGGCGAGGAAATCCGTCTCCGCCGCGAGGTTCCGGAAATCCCTGCGCATCAGCTCGTAGTACTGTCCGGGGAATTCGAAGCTTGTCACTGCGTCACCTTTCCGCTGGTCGGTCAAATCGGTGCGGGGCTGCCGGTGGACTCGGCGGGGTTCGTGTTCCGCTGCTTCCGGAACTCCCTGGGGGTGATGCCGTACCGGTCCCGGAAGAGGCGGCTGAAATGCGAGGCGCCGTAGAATCCCGATCGCTCGCCCACGGCCGCGATGGACAGGTGATCGAGCCCGGGATCGCCCAGCTCCGCCCGGCAGCGGGCCAGCCGCTCGTCTCGGATCCAGCGCGCCGGGCTGATGTTGTGCTCCTGGAATATCTTCTGCAGATACCGGAGCGAGACGTTGTGCCGCTGGGCCACGACGGCCGGGGTGAGGTCCGGGTCGGCGAGCCTTTCCCGGATGAACGCCTGGATGCTCAGCATCAAGGCCTGCCTGCCCGCGTCGGCATCGGCGGCCAGCGACCGCATGCGCTCGGCGAAGAAGGCCGCGGCCAGGCCCGCCACGCTTCCGCCCAGCAGCTCGATCGCCGTGCCGACTTTCCCGCTGTGCTTCTCGAGCCCGATGAGAAGATTGGACATGAGTGCGCCGAGTCCCTCTGAACCGGTGCAGGACCTCGCCGTGAGGAGTTCGGTGTCCTTCGGCGTGAGTCCCATCAGACGATGCGGAAACAGCAGGGTCGCCATACGGAACGGCTCCGGCATGACGATTTTGTAGGGCCGCAAACTGTCATAGCAGACGAATTCCGGATCGCGCACGACCGCGTGCCGCCCGTCCTGGAAGACCCATATCTCGCCGGCCAGCGGACGACATACCCTCAGGTATCCCTCGGCACTCTGGTCGATCAGCCTGCTGGGCCGGATGAGTTCGCGGGGCCCTCCGTCGACCAAGGAGAACCGCACTTCACCGAACTGCCTGGCCGCCGTGGTCCCATCGAGCTCCGCCCGGTGATCACGAATGATCTCCAGGTGACCCTGCGAACGCGCGAACGGTTTCGTGTGGACGACGGTTTGACGTGCATTCGGTACTTGGACAGGCAGCATCGATCAATCACCTCGTCGGTAAGACCTAGTGGTAGACGTGCCGTTCCGCGAAGGCACAACCGCGACCTCTTCAAACGGGGCTTGGTCCTTGAACGGATTGATGTCGCCCCGGGGTCGCTTCGCCCGCAAGACATGAGAACATGCGCTTTGCCGGATTTTCTATGGCGATCGAAGTTTTCGATGACTGCCACATGTGCCTCGGAAACATCGCCGGCGGGCCGCGGACGCCGCCCACCTGGATCCGGTCATGCCGCCGGGCGCCGAACCGTACTACCACGCGCAGTCACGGGCGATTTACGTGCGTATCGGCGCAAGGAAACGTGCGCGACCCGCCAAGTGGGCGGACGGCCGCGTCGCTAGCGTCCAGTCGTCGCCCGGGCCTTTCCGCCGCCGCCAGCGGCGGCGCGTATCCCCGCACCGGGTGACGGCGACAGCGCGGGCCGGCGTCGGCGGCGCCGGGCGGAGCTTCCTGCGGACACGAGGAGATCGACGTGGTCAAGACGCGCCACCACGAGGGTGAACAGGCCGTGCAGAAGCGGGCGGGCGAGGGACACGCGGGCTGGGGGTCTCCCATGTTCGACGACGTGATCCAGCCGGGATTCGCCGACTTCCTGAGGCGGCAACGCATGCTCGTCCTCGGCGCCGCCGATCCCGGGGGCGCGGTGTGGGCCTCCCTCGTCACGGGAGACACGGGGTTCGCCGACCCGGTCGGCCACCACAACCTCGTGGTCGCCGCCCTGCCCGTCGCGGGCGACCCGTTGGAGCACGCCTTCGAGACGGAGCGCGCCGTGGGGACGCTGGCGATCGAGCCGCAGACGATGCGCCGCATCAGGGTGAACGGTGTGGCCCGGCGGCACGAGGACAGGCTCCACCTGCGGACCGAACAGGTGCTGGGCAACTGCCCCAAGTACCTCCGGCAGCGTGTGCTGCTGGAGGACGATCCGGGCTCCGTACGGCCCGCCGCGGCGAGCCGGGCGGATCTCGGACCGCGACAGCAACGGTGGATCGCGGAGGCGGACACCTTCTTCATCGCCAGCCACTCCCCGGAGCACGGCGCGGACGCCTCGCACCGAGGCGGGGAACCGGGCTTCGTGACCGTCGAGGGACCGCGCAGGCTCTCCTGGCCCGACTACGTCGGGAACTCCTTCTACATGACGTTGGGGAACCTGTATCTCAACCCCTCGTGCGGCCTGCTCTTCCCGGACTGGGAACGGGGCCACACCCTGCAGCTGACCGGCCGCGCCCGAGTCGACTGGGACACACGGCGAAGCGCGGCGCTGCCCGGGGCGCTGCGGATCGTCGAGTTCGATGTGGAACGCGCGGTGGAGATCCGTCACGCGACCGCGCTGCGCTGGGGCCCCGGCGCCTTCGTCCCCCTGCGGCCCGGCGCCCGGCGAACCTTTCTCCGGCGCTGATCCGCGCCCGTGCGCTTTCCGGAAAAACGCGAACGGCGTGCGCCCCGGCCCGGTCGCCCTGAAATCGTCGTGCACCGGCAATCTCCGGTGCGCACTCCGGCAAATGTCCGCGCCGGCGCTGGGTAATGTCGTCGGTGTCGAGCCGATTCGATTTCGCTTTGCGGCCGTCGGGGGTCCGTCCCGCGGGGGCCGTCATTTTCTGAGCATGCGTTGAATATTTCGTGTCCGATGCTCCCCGGGAGGACCAACGATGGGTGAGGCGCCAACGGCAAATCAGGTGGCGGTCGCCGTGCAGGACGACCTGCGCACGGTGATGCGCAATTTCGCCACGGGCGTGTGCGTGGTGACCACGTTCTCCGGCACCGCTTCGCTCCGCACACACAACGCCCTGACGATCAATTCGCTGACCTCGGTCTCGCTGGACCCTCCGCTGATATCGCTGAGTATCCGCCGTGAATCGACGTTCCTGTCCGATCTGATGGAGGCCCGGGTCTGGGCGGTTTCCATCCTCGACGCCGAAGGCGAGGATCTGGCCCGGATATTCGCCCGCCCCGAACAGGAAAGGAAAAAGGCCCTGAGCAGTCTCCCCACGAAGCCGGGCGAGCGGACCGGGGCCCTGCTCCTGGACTCCTCGGCATGGCTGGAATGCCGGTACTGGAATCACATCGTGGCCGGCGACCATCTTCTGCTCGTCGGGGAGATAGTCGGGCTCGGTACGAACCATCCGCGGGCGCCGTTGGTTTTTCTGCAGGGGGCATTTCATCGGATCGACCTGAACCGGATCGGCTAGCGCCATTCCTTCTCCATAAATCGACAGGCGAGGCTGACACATGTCTGGAATCTCAATCGGTGTGATCGGAGGCGGCGCGTCCGCGGTCTGCCTCATCGACGCGTTGGCCCGGGAGCGGGGAAGGCCGGGCAGCATCACCGTGTTCGAACCGTCCCCCAACCTGTGGCGGGGCCGGGCCTACCAGGTCGACACCGAGGTCATCAAGGTCAACGCGACCCCCGACGACATGTCGGCACGGGTGGGCGACCTTCACCACTTCGAGCGCTGGCTGGAGATACGGGAGCGCGTCGCCGACGACGCCGGGTACGTCGACGCCTACTCGGGAGCACGTTTCGTACCGCGGACCGTCTACGGCGAGTACCTGGAGCAGACGGCGTACGCGGCACTGGGGGAACTGCGCAGGCAGGGCTGGCGGGTCGACCTCGTCGGAACCGCGGTCACCGGGGCCCGGCGGACCGCCGACCACGTGCTGCTCAGTACGGGCGGCACGAGCGCGGGCGCGTTCGACTACGCGGTTCTGTGCGTGGGCGGCGACGGCCCCAGGGACGTCTACGGGCTGACCGGCGCACCCGGATTCGTCGCCGACCCGTACCCTGTCTCCGGCAGTCTCCGCCACATCGGGGAACGGCAGGACGTGGCCGTCATCGGCAGCGGCCTGACCGCGGTCGACGTCATCCTCCACCTGGACGCGCAGGGGCATCAGGGACGGATCACCCTCCTGTCCAGGAGGGGTGTGCTCCCCGCCGTCCGGCAGCGGCCGATCGAGCTCGAACTGCGCCATCTCACCAAGTGCCACATGCGCTCACTCGCCCGGCAGCGGCGGGAGATGTCCGTCGAGGACCTCACGGCGGTCGTCCGGGCCGAACTCGTGGACGCCGGCGCGGACCTCGACGCGATACGCGCCGAGATCGTCGACGTGGACATGGAGCCGCCGGTCGAACGCCTGCGCCGTCATCTCGCCGCGGTGGACTCGCCGGACCCGGGCCTGCGGATCCTGCAGCGCGCGGTCCCGGACATCGGCCCCGACGTCTGGCCGTTGCTGACGGAGCGGGACAGGGCGGCGATGCTGCGTTCCCACTACCGCACCGTCATGAGCCTGTGCTGTCCCATGCCGCCGAGCAGCGCGGCGCGGCTGCTCGAACTCGTCGACGCCGGCCGGCTGGACGTGCGGTCCGGGCTCCAGAAGGTCGCCGTACGCTCCGGTGGCGGCTTCGAGCTCGCCACCTCCGACGGGGAGGTCATCGGCGCCGACACGGTGATCAACGCGGTGAACGCGTCCGAGGACCGCATACCGGCCGCCGCCCGGTCCCTGGTGACCGCGCTCACCGCCGGCCGCGCCGCGAGCCCCCATCCGCACGGCGGACTCCGGCTGGCCCGGGAGACGAGCCGCCTCATCGCGGGCGGCGCACCGGATCCGCGCCTGTACGGACTCGGCACCATCGGGGCCGGAGCCCTCTTCTTCACCTTCGGCATCCCGTCCCTGGTGGACCGCAGCGAGGACATCGTCGCGGCCATCCTGCAGCACGCGGAGGCCGGAGACGCCGCCCGGTCCGAGGACGTCCTGCTCCCCGCGTAGCGGGTCCCGGCGCCCACGCCCGCTCACCAGCTCACACGGCCTGTCCAGCAGCACAGACCAGCAGCAGAGAGGTGAAACGACCATGACCATGACGACGGCCGCCGAGCCGCGCCCGGCGTACCTCGCGGACACCGCGACGGGCCTGCCCATCCCGGGCGAGCCGGCCTTCGACAGTCCCGACGAAACCCGCCGCCACCGCAAGCAGCGCCTGGCGGCGGCCCTCCGGCTGTTCGGCAAGTACGGGTTCGGGGAGGGCATCTCGGGCCACATCTCCGTACGCGACCCGGAGCACCACGACCGTTTCTGGGTGAACCCCTTCGGCGTCTCCTTCAACCGCGTACGCGTCGCCGATCTGATCTGCGTCGACTCCGCCGGACGGGTCGTCCACGGCAGGCACCGGGTCAACCCCAGCGCCTTCGTCATCCACTCGCAGATCCACGAGCTCCGGCCGGACGCCACCGCCGCGGCGCACGGACACACGGCGCACTCGCGCGCGCTCGGCGCGCTCGGCCGCCTGCTGGAGCCGATCGACCAGGAGTCGGCCGCCTTCTACGGCCGGCAGACCCTGTACGAGGCGTACGAGGGCCCCTCCGTGTCCCTGGAACAGGGCCGGGACATCGCGGACAAGCTCGGCGACAACCGGGCCATCCTGCTGCGGCACCACGGGCTGATCACGGTCGGCGGGTCGCTGGACGAGGCGGTCCACTGGTTCTTCACCTACGACAGCTGCGCCCAGGTGCAGCTGCTCGCCCTGGCGGCCGGCACCCCGCGGACGTTCACGCGCGAACAGGCCGAGGCCGCGGGCGCCGGATTCGGCGATCCGCAGCTCGGCTGGTTCAGCTTCCAGCTGCTCTGGGACGAGATCGTCGCCGAGCAGCCCGACCTGCTCGAGGAGTAGCACGCCCGCCGAGGTCCGGCCGCCGCCGCGGCCTCCGGGCGGCTCTCGCCGTACCGGCGCGTCCGGAGGGCGTGGCGGCGGGTGCGCGCGGAATGCGGACCCGGCACACATACCTGTGAGGCAGAAGGTGCGACCCAACGCGTGCATGGCCATCGAAAGCACGGACGATCTCGTCCCCAGCCGGAAGACACCACAGCCATGAATTCTCCGCAGAGTGCCCCGGTGGGCCAGTCCTGGCGAGACCTACCCGCGGCGCAGCAGCCCGAGTACCCCGACCGCGAGGCTCTGCGCGGTGTGATCGCGGACCTCGAGTCGTACCCCCCGCTCGTCTTCGCCGGCGAGTGCGACCAACTGCGCGCCCGCCTGGGAGCCGTCGCCAGGGGTGAGGCATTCCTGTTGCAGGGCGGCGACTGCGCCGAGACCTTCGGCGGGGTCTCCGCCGACCAGATCCGCAACAAACTCAAGACGCTGCTCCAGATGAGCGCGGTCCTCACGTACGCCGCCTCCATGCCCGTCGTCAAGGTGGGCCGGATCGCGGGGCAGTACTCCAAGCCGCGTTCCGCGCCCACCGAGACCCGCGACGGCGTGACGCTCCCGAGCTACCGGGGCGACTCCATCAACGGCATGGAGTTCACCCCCGGGGCCCGCACACCCGACCCGGAGCGGCTCAAGCGGATGTACCACGCGTCCGCCTCGACGCTGAACCTGGTGCGGGCCTTCACCACCGGCGGGTACGCCGACCTGCGCCAGGTGCACTCCTGGAACCAGGACTTCGTGAAGTCCTCACCGGCGGGCCGGCGCTACGAGGCCCTGGCCCGGGAGATCGACCGGGCGCTGAGCTTCATGAACGCCTGCGGGGCCGATCCGGAGGAGTTCGGCGCGGTCGAGTTCTACTCCTCCCACGAGGCGCTGATCCTGGACTACGAGTCGGCGCTGACCCGGACGGACTCCCGCACCGGGCGGCTGTACGACGTGTCGGCGCACATGGTGTGGATCGGGGAGCGCACCCGGCAGCTCGACCACGCGCATGTCGCGTTCGTCTCCGGGATCCGCAACCCGATCGGGGTGAAACTGGGGCCGTCCAGTACGCCGGAGGAGGCGCTGGCCCTGATCGACCGGCTCGACCCCGAGCGTGAGCCCGGCCGGCTGACGTTCGTCACCCGGATGGGCGCGCGCGCCGTCCGGGACCGGCTGCCCGAGCTGGTGGAGAAGGTGACCGCCGAGGGCGCCCAGGTGGTGTGGGTCTGCGACCCGATGCACGGCAACACCTTCGAGGCGGCCTCCGGGCACAAGACCCGCCGCTTCGACGACGTGCTCGACGAGGTCAGGGGCTTCTTCGAGGTGCACAGGGCGCTCGGCACCCACCCGGGCGGCATCCACGTGGAGCTCACCGGGGACGACGTCACCGAGTGCCTGGGCGGCGGAGACGAGATCCTCGTCGACCACCTGCACCGGCGCTACGAGACCGCCTGCGACCCCCGGCTCAACCGCAGTCAGTCCCTCGAACTGGCCTTCCTCGTCGCGGAGATGCTCCGTCAGGACCCGGCGGGGAGGGGGGCTTCCCCGGGCGGGACGGGGATGACCGTCCGGGCGGTGCGGGGCGCCATCCAGGTCGAGCGGGACGACGAGCCGCACCTCCTGGAGAGCGTCCAGACCATGCTCCGCAAGATCATGAATGCCAACGACCTGTCGCCCGACGACCTCATCAGCATCGTGTTCACCGCCACCCCGGACCTGGTGAGCGCGTTCCCCGCCGCGGCGGCGCGCGCGATCGGCCTCACACACGTCCCCTTGATGTGCGCCCGGGAACTGGACGTGAAGGGAGCGCTGCCCCGAACGGTGCGCGTCCTCGCGCACGTGCGGACCGCTCGAGCCGTCCGCGACGTCCGGCACGTGTACCTGGGGGGCGCGGCGGCGCTGCGCGAGGACCTGGCACAGCCGGGAGAAGGGGGAGTGACCCTGTGATGCGCACCATGGCGGTGGTCGGCACAGGTTTGATCGGGACATCGGTGGGGCTCGCGGTGAGCCGGCACGGCGTTATGGTGCATCTGCTGGACCAGGACGAGACGGCGGCGCGCACCGCGGCGGCGCTGGGCGCCGGCGTGGCCGGCGCCCCGGCGGAGCGGGTGGACCTCGCCGTGATCGCCGTACCGCCCAGCAGGGTGGGCGCGGTGCTGGCCGAGCAGCAGCTGCGCGGACTCGCCCACGCCTATACCGACGTGGCGAGCGTGAAGTCCGCCCCGGCCCGCGACGTGCTGCGCACCATCTCCGACCCGGTGACGTTCGTGGGCGGGCATCCGCTGGCGGGCCGGGAGAGGTCGGGCCCGCTCGCGGCCCGCGCCGACCTCTTCGAGGATCGGTCATGGGTGCTCACGCCCACGCAGGCCACTTCGCAGCCGGCCCTGAACCGGGTGCTCGAGATGGTGGCCCTGTGCGGTGCGATCCCCGTGGTGATGGAGGACCAGGCGCACGACGCCGCCGTGGCGTTGACGTCCCACGCCCCGCACGTGGTGGCCAGCCTGATGGCGGCGCGGCTCCAGGCCGGGCCTGAGGAGGCCTTCCGGCTCGCCGGGCAGGGACTGCGCGACGTCACCCGCATCGCGGCCGGCGATCCTCGCCTGTGGAGCGACATCCTCCAGGCCAACGCCGCCGCGGTCGCCAGAGTGCTGCGAGCGCTGAACGACGACCTGTCGGCCGTGCTGGCCGCACTCGACGACCTCGCGGCGGCCGAACCGGTGCGCGAGGGTCACAGCGTGATGAGGATCGAGGACCTGCTGCGCCGGGGGATCGCCGGACTCAACCGGATCCACGGCAGGCGCACCGGCACGCCGCCGGGCCAGGTGCGGTTGCGGGTCGCCGTGGGGGAGCGGCCGGGGGAGCTGGCGCTGCTGCTCGCCAGGCTCGCGGAGCTCGGAGTCGGTCTCGACGACGTCGCCGCCACGGCGTCTCCGGATCGAGGGGCCCTCTTCGCGGAGTTCGGCCTGTCCGCGGTCCGGGCGGAGTCCGCGTGGCGGGCGCTGACGGAGGGGGGCTGGGCCGCCGAACGCCTCCACCCGATGACGGCGCCGGAGGGCTCGGGTGGTGCGGACGCCGTCGCACCCCTGCCGCCCGCCGATCCCGGCGTCCCGTCACTGGACGACCAGGTGGAGGCCGGCCGGCAGGAGGCCCTGAGCAAGCCGTGAGCGCGGCGGCCGCGAAGCCGGTCGGTGGCCGGCGGGAATCAGGGCGGGGACAGCGAGGTTGTCGCCGTCATGACGGCAGGGCTTAGGCTTGAGGCTCTCTGGGGGTTGGAGGTCCTCTCGTGCTGGTTGACTCGTTCGGCCGGGTCGCGACCGATCTGAGGGTGTCGCTGACCGACCGGTGCAACCTGCGGTGCGCGTACTGCATGCCGCCCGAGGGCCTCGACTGGCTGCCCAAACCCGAACTGCTCACCGGCGAGGAGATCGTCCGCCTGGTGACGATCGGCGTCGAGCGGCTCGGCATCCGGGAGGTCCGCTTCACCGGTGGCGAGCCGCTGCTGCGGCGGGAGCTCGTCGAGATCGTGACCGCGACCGCCGCGCTGCGCCCGCGTCCACAGGTGTCGCTGACGACCAACGGCATCGGCCTGGTCCGCCTCGCGGAGCCGCTCGCGCGGGCCGGCCTCGACCGCGTCAACGTCTCGCTGGACACGCTCGACCGTGACGTGTTCGTCCGGCTCGCACACCGCGACCGGCTGCGCGACGTGCTGGACGGGCTCGCCGCCGCGACGGCCGCGGGGCTCACACCGGTCAAGGTCAACGCGGTGCTGATGCGCGGCGTCAACGAGCACGAGGCCGTGCCGCTGCTGCGCCACTGCCTCGACCGGGGATACGAGCTGCGCTTCATCGAGCAGATGCCGCTCGACGCCCAGCACGGCTGGCGCCGCGACGACATGATCACGGCCGACGAGATCCTCGGGCTGCTCAAGGACTCCTTCGACCTCGCCGAGGACGACCCGCGCGAGCGGGGCAGCGCCCCCGCCGAGCTGTTCCTGGTCGACGGCGGCCCGCAGCGGGTGGGAGTGATCGGCTCGGTCACCCGGCCGTTCTGCGGCGCCTGCGACCGTGTCCGGATCACCGCCGACGGCCAGGTCCGCAACTGCCTGTTCGCCACCGAGGAGTCCGACCTGCGTACGGCGCTGCGCTCGGGCGCCTCGGACGAGGAACTGGCGGAGCGATGGGTCGCGGCGGTGCGGGGGAAGAAGGCCGGGCACGGCATCGACGATCCCGCGTTCCTGCAGCCGGCCCGTCCGATGTCGGCCATCGGCGGCTGACGGGGCCCCGAAGAGTCCTGGAGTCCGCCGTGCGTCCTGTCCACGAAACCGGAACCGGCGCCGGCGTCGGAACCGGAGCCGCGGCGTACGACGCCGTGATCCTGGCGGGGGGCCGGGCCGAGCGCCTCGGCGGGACGGACAAGCCGGGCGCGCTCGTCGGCGGACTGCCCCTGGTCGAGCGCGTGGCGGCGGCCGTCCGCGACGCCCGCACCGTGGTCGTGGTGGGCCCGCCGAGGGACATGCCGGGCGTGCTTTTCACCCGTGAGGACCCGCCCGGCGGCGGGCCCGTGCCGGCGCTGCGTGCCGGGCTCGCCGAGGTGACCTCCCCGCTGGTCGTCCTGCTCGCCGCCGACCTGCCGTTCGTGGTCGCCGGTCACGTCGGGGCGCTCCTGGCGGCCGTGCCCGAGGGCGGCGCGGGCGCGGTGCTCGTGGACGACGAGGGCCGTGAGCAGTGGCTCACCGGAGCGTGGCGGACGGCGACGCTGCGGGCGGCGCTCGGCGCGTACCCGGGGCGGTCGCTGCGCGGGCTGCTCGGCCCGCTGGCGCCGGCGCCCGTGCGCCCGCCGGTGGCGCCGGGCGAGATCCCGCCGTGGTTCGATTGCGACACCGTCGACGATCTCCGCGCGGCCCGCGAACGGGCCGTGGGACGTGGGGTGAAGGGAGTGCGCGTGAACGTGCTGGAGGAATGGACGGCGCTGGTCTGCCGCGAGCTGGGCATCGACCCCGCCAGGGTGGACCGGACCGCGGTGCTCGACCTGACGAGGGATGTGGCGCACGGCGTGGCGCGGCCGGCCGCCCCGTTGACCGCCTACCTGCTGGGGCTGGCGCAGGGGGCCGGCACCGCGCCGCCGGACGCGATGGAGCGGCTGTCCCGGATGGCGAAGGACTGGGCGCGGGCGACCGCGGAGGCGCCCGCCACTCCTGACACTCGTGACTCCTGACAGCCCCGGTTCCTGACACCTGCTGCCACGGCCCCGGCGCGCCGCGGGAGGGGGAAGGGCGGGCGCCGGGGGCCGTTCGGCGGAAGGGCCGTCTCCTAGGGGGGACGACCGCGACGGCCGGTCCGTGAGGTCCGTGTAAAGATGTCAGAAAAGGGCGACGCCGGGTGGTTACGGGGGCAAACCACCCGGCGCCGCTTCATCGGCGTTCCGACGGGGGCCCGGAACGCCGGCACCAGCGCTCCGACGGGGGACCAGAGCGCTTGGCTAAACTGTACACCTCCAACCCATGGGTTGCGTCAAGACTTTGTCACGACCCGATCTCGCGTCGATGGCGTGGTATCTCGTTTTGGTCAGGTGACGTAAAGCCCGGGGGCGGAGGAGGCTCATGACCTCTTTGGTTAGCCCCGATTACGGCAAGGTATGGCAAAAGAACGGCCCCCGCGACGAACAGGGCCTTGACGGGCCAGGGGGCCGGTACCGCCACCGCCAGGATCAGGCAGACGAGCCGGATGCCCATCTTGATGAGGTAACTGATCTCCCGTTTGCGCACGTCGTCGGTCAGCGACGGCTGGGCGTCCGTCACCTGGTGAACGACCGGGCGGTCTTTTCTCAACCAGCGCCATGGATTCACGGTTTCCACGGTAGACCCCGGGGTGAGGCGGGGTGACGCCCGCACGGCGATACGATCACGCGACAGGCACAGGCAGGAGGACATGATGTCGGATCGCACCTACCGGGTGACCGAGATAGTGGGCACCTCGGCCGAAAGCGTCGACCAGGCCATCCGCAACGGCGTCAGGCGGGCCGCCCAGACGCTGCGGCACCTGGACTGGTTCGAGGTGACCGAGGTGCGCGGGCACATCGTGGACGGCGAGGTGGCCCACTTCCAGGTCGGCATGAAAGTGGGCTTCCGCCTGGAGGACGCCGAATGAGGCGATGTGAGGCCCCGGCCCCGGCCTGACGCCTAGCTGGCCTGGCTGACCGTCGACATGTTGAAGTCGGGCACGCGGACGGGCGGCATGACGGCGCGGGTGAACCAGTCGTTCCACTCGCGCGGCAGCGTCTGCTCGCTCGCGCCCACCTCCGTGAGGCGGCCGAGCAGGTCGACCGGCGACTCGTTGAACCGGAAGTTGTTCACCTCGCCCACGACCTCGCCGTTCTCGACGAGGTAGACGCCGTCCCTGGTCAAACCGGTCAGGAGCAGCGACTGCGGGTCGACCTCGCGGATGTACCACAGGCAGGTGAGCAGCAGGCCCCGCTCGGTCGAGGCGATCATCTCCTCCAGCGAGCGGCCGCCCTCGGGCCCCGTCATGATCAGGTTGTCGATCTGCGGGGTGGTGGCGAGGCCGGTCAGCTCGGCCGAGTGCCGGGTCTGCACGAGGTTGGCCAGGGTGCCGTCGCTGATCCACTCGGTGCGGGTCAGGGGCAGGCCGTTGTCGAAGACCGACTGCTCCCGGCCGGAGGAGTGGGCGACGACGAACGGCGCGCACTCGACGCCGGCCCGCGCCGGGTCGCTGTGCAGCGAGATCGGCAGCGGTGAGAGCCGCTCGCCCACCCGGGTGCCGCCGCCGGGCCGTGAGAACACCGTGCGGCCGTCGGCGGCGTCCCGCGCGCCCGCCGCCCAGTACAGGTAGATCAGCAGGTCGGAGACCGCGGTCGCGGGCAGGAGCGTCTCGTAGCGGCCCGGCTCCAGGCTGATCCGCCGCTTGGCCCAGTCCAGCCGCCGGGTGAGCGTCTCGTCCAGGGCGGCCACGTCCACGTCGGAGAAGTCGCGGGTGGCCACGCCCGTCCACGCCGAACTCGACATGTCGGCCGACTTGGCGTTCAGTTCGAGCCGCCCGGTCGGCTGGTCGTGGCGCAGCCGCAGGCCGGTGGACGAGCCGACGAACGTCGAGGTCACGATGTGCTCGGCGAAGCCGTACAGCCTGCGGCCGGAGGCGTCGGCGGCGGCGAACGCCTCGCCGAGCGCGGGGGCGAAGTCCCGGAACACGTCGATGGAGGTCGGCTCCACCGGGCGCTCCCAGCCCTCCCCGGCGGTTCCCCCCACCAGCGCCCGGGCGTCCTCCGACGGCCGGGCCTCCCGCGCGGCGCGGTCGGCCTCGGCCACCACGTCCCCGAGCTGATCGGCGCGTACGGCGGAGCGTGAGACGACCCCCACCCCGGCGCCCACGACGGAGATCACGGTGAGCCGGGACGAGCGCGCGACGCCGTTGGTCGTCAGCGTGTTGCCGGCGAAGCGCAGATTGGCGGTCGAGCCCTCGTCCGCGATCACGACGCAGCCGTCGGCCCCGCTCAGCGCGAGCGCCCGCTCCACCGTCTCCTGCGGTGTGGTCACCCCGTCGCTCACTTGCCACCCTCCTGGACGGTGTTGAGGATCCGTACGCCGCGGAACAGCGCCGCGGGGGCGCCGTGGCTGACCGGAGCGACCTGGCCCGGCTGGCCCTTGCCGCAGTTGAAGGCGCCGCCGAGCACGTACGTCTGCGGACCGCCGACGGCCTCCATCGAGCGCCAGAAGTCCGTGGTGGTCGCCTGGTAGGCCACGTCGCGCAGCTGCCCGGCCAGCCGGCCGTTCTCGATCTTGTAAAACCGCTGCGCCGTGAACTGGAAGTTGTACCGCTGCATGTCGATCGACCAGCTCTTGTCGCCGACGACGTAGATGCCGTGCCCGACCCGGGAGATCAGCTCGTCGGTGGACGGGCCGTCCGCCGCGGGCTGGAGCGACACGTTGGCCATCCGCTGGATCGGCACGTGCCCGGGGGAGTCGGCGAACGCGCAGCCGTTCGACCGGCCGAGCCCCTTGAGCAGCGCCATCCGCCGGTCGAGCTGGTAGCCGGCCAAAGTGCCCTCGCGGACGATGTCGAACGACTGGCCGGCCACGCCCTCGTCGTCCCAGCCGACGGTGGCCAGGCCGTGCTCGACCGTGCGGTCGCCTGTCACGTTCATCACCGGCGAGCCGTAGTGCAGGCTGCCGAGCTGGTCGAAGGTGGCGAACGAGGTGCCGGCGTAGGCCGCCTCGTAGCCGAGCGCCCGGTCCAGCTCGGTCGCGTGGCCGATCGACTCGTGGATCGTGAGCCACAGGTTCGACGGGTCGACCACCAGGTCGTACGGCCCGGCCTCGACCGAGGGCGCCTTGAGCTTCTCGTCCAGCAGGTCGGGGATCTCGGCCAGCTCGGCGGGGAAGTCCCAGCCGGTGCCGGTCAGGTACTCGTACCCCCGGCCGACCGGCGGGGCCAGCGTGCGCATGTCGTCGAACCGGTCGCCGTCGGCCCGCATCGCCGTCAGGACGGGGTGCAGCCGCACCCGCTGCTGCGTGGTCACCGTGCCGGCCGTGTCGGCGTAGAACTTCTGCTCCTTGACCTGCGTCAGCGAGGCCGAGACGTGGTCGACCCGGCCGAGCAGACCCGAGGACCACTCCGCGAGCAGCGCCGCCTTGTCCGGCAGCGGCACGTCGAACGGGTCGACCTCGTAGGACGACACCCAGGTCACGTCGTCGTACACCGGCTCGGGGGCGAGCTCCACCGGCTCGCGGTTGATGGGCGCGCTGACCGCCGCCACCCGCACGGCCTCCTCGGCGGCCCGGGCCGCCGCCTCCGGGGTCAGCTCGATCCCGGACGCGAAGCCCCAGGTGCCGTCCTTGACGACCCGTACGGCGAAGCCGAGGTCGTCGGCGTCCGAGGAGCCTTCGAGCCGGGCGTCGAACAGGCGCAGCGTCTCGGCGCGCACGCGTTCGAGCCGGAACGAGGCGTGCTCGGCTCCCAGGTCACGGGCGCGCTGCAGGGCCGCGTCCGCCAGCCGCCGCAGCGGCAGGGCGAGGAAGTCGGGGTCGATCTGGCGCATGTCCACGATCCTAACCCTGTGATCTTGTGTCCAGCGGACAAGAGGACTACCCCCAAGTAGCCGATACCGTCGGTCGCATGGTTCGCTCTGTACTCGTCACCGGCGGAAATCGCGGCATCGGCCTCGCGATCGCCCGTGAGCTCGCCGCCGCGGGGGACGCCGTCGCAATCACCTACCGTTCCGGCGAGCCGCCGGAGGGGCTGTTCGGGGTTCGCTGCGACGTGACGAGCTCCGCCGACGTCGACGCCGCCTTCGAGAAGGCCGAGGCCGAGCACGGCCCGGTGGAGGTGGTCGTCGCCAACGCGGGGATCACCAAGGACACGTTGCTGCCGATGATGAAGGAGGAGACCTTCACCGACGTCATCGACACGAACCTGACCGGCGCGTACCGCGTCGCCAAGCGGGCCGTGCGGCCCATGCTGCGGCTGCGGCGCGGGCGCATCGTCCTGATCTCCTCCGTCGTCGGCCTGTCCGGCTCGGCCGGCCAGACCAACTACGCCGCCTCCAAGGCCGGCCTGGTCGGCTTCGGCCGGTCGCTGGCCCGCGAGCTCGGCTCGCGCGGCATCACGGTCAACGTGGTCGCGCCGGGGTTCGTGGAGACCGACATGACCGCGGTGCTCGACGAGGCGCAGCAGGAGCAGATCCGCAAGAGCATCCCGCTCGGGCGGCAGGCGCAGGCGGAGGAGATCGCCCGGGTCGTCAGGTTCCTGGCGAGCGACGACGCCTCCTACATCACCGGGGCGGTCATCCCCGTCGACGGCGGCCTCGGCATGGGCCACTGAACAGGCCACTGAACAGGCCACCGAACAGGCCACCGAGCGGACGACAGACTGGAGCTGGACATGGGTTTGCTGGACGGGAAGCGACTGCTGGTCACCGGCGTCCTCACCGACGCGTCGATCGCCTTCAACGTGGCGAAGCTGGCCCAGGAGGAGGGCGCCCAGGTCGTGCTGACCGGCTTCGGCCGTCTCAGCCTGGTCGAGCGCATCGCCAAGCGGCTGCCCGAGCCGCCGCCGGTGATCGAACTCGACGTGCAGGACAACGACCACCTCGACACCCTTGCGGACCGCGTCGGCGCGCACCTCGACGGGCTGGACGGAGTCGTCCACTCGATCGGGTTCGCCCCGCAGTCCTGCCTCGGCGGCAACTTCCTCAACACCTCGTGGGAGGACGTCGCCACGGCGGTCCACGTCTCGACGTTCTCGTTCAAGTCGCTCGCCGTCGCCTGCCTGCCGCTGATGAAGGAGGGCGGCGCGGTCGTCGGCCTGGACTTCGACGCGACCAAGGCGTGGCCCGTGTACGACTGGATGGGCGTGGCCAAGGCAGGGCTCGAGTCCTGCTCGCGCTACCTCGCCCGCGACCTCGGCAAGCACGGAATCCGGGTCAACCTCGTCGCCGCCGGTCCGCTGCGCACGATGGCGGCCAAGAGCATCCCCGGGTTCAAGGAGTTCGAGGACTCCTGGCCGGAGAAGGCCCCGCTCGGCTGGGACCTGGCCGACACCGCCCCCGCCGCCAAGGCGTGCGTCGCGCTGCTGTCCGACTGGTTCCCCGCCACCACCGGTGAGATCGTCCACGTCGACGGCGGCGTCCACGCGATGGGCGCCTGACGGCGTCCGCCGGCCGCATGCCGGCTCCTGACGTCCGGCGGGCCGGCGCGAATCGATCGGCCGGTCCCGCCCGGGGCCCGCGGCACGGCATCAGGACGGCGTCACCGGAACAAGCGTCACCGAAACAAGCGTCACCGGAACACTCACCGGGACGGGGCGCCGGCGAACGGGATGGCGGCAGGAGCCGGATCCTCCAGCGTGTCCACCGGGTGCCGCCACAGCCCCCTGCGACGCAGCAGGGGCACGACGCCCTCACCGAACCAGTAGGCCTCTTCCAGGTGCGGGTGACCGGACAGCACGAACTCGTCGACGCCGAGCGCGTGGTACTCCTCGACGCGCTCCGCCACCTCGGCGTGGCTGCCCACGAGCGCCGTGCCCGCGCCACCGCGGACCAGGCCGACCCCGGCCCACAGGTTCGGCGAGACCTCCAGCGTGTCGGTGCGGCCCCCGTGCAGGGCCCGCATGCGCCGCTGCCCCTCCGACCCGCTGCGCGCGAGACCTGCCTGGACCGACGCGATGACCGCCGGGTCGAGCGCGGACAGCAGGCGCTCGGCCTCCGCCCACGCCTGCGCCGAGGTGTCCCGGCTGATGACGTGCAGCCGGATCCCGAAGCGCACCTCGCGGCCGGCCGCGGCCGCCTCCCGGCGGATCCAGCCGATCTTCTCCGCCACCTGCGCGGGAGGCTCGCCCCAGGTCAGGTAGACGTCGCAGTGCCGCGCCGCCACCCGCCCGGCCGCCGGGGACGACCCGCCGAAGTACACCGCGGGGACCGGGGACGGCACCCGGCTCAGCGCGGCGTCCGTGACGCCGACGTGCCTGCCCGCCAGGGTGACCCGTTCCCCGCGCCACAGGGCGCGTACGACCGTGAGGAACTCGTCGGTGCGCTCGTAGCGCTCGTCCTTGGTGAGGAAGTCGCCGTAGGCGCGCTGCTCGTGGTCCTCGCCGCCGGTGACGACGTTGACCAGCAGGCGCCCGCCCGAATGCCGCTGGAACGTGGCGGCCATCTGCGCGGCGAGCGTGGGCGACAGCAGCCCCGGCCGGAAGGCGACCAGGAACTTCAGCCGTTCGGACCCGGCGACCAGCATGGCGGTGGTCAGCCAGGCGTCCTCGCACCAGGCCCCCGCCGGGGTGAGCGCGCCCTCGAAGCCGAGTTGCTCGGCGGCGCGCACGATCTGGCCGAGGTACGCCAGCGAGGCCGGCCGGTCCCCGCCGGCCGTGGTGATGTCGGTGCCGTGCCCGCCGCCGACGAGGTGACGGCTGTCGCCGTACGTGGGCAGGAACCAGTGGAACGTCAGTGTCATGGCATTCCCTTCAGGACGCGGCCAGCAGCGGGCGGCGCGCGGCCACGGCCGACGCGAAGGCGTCGACCACGCGGTAGAGCGGGGCGGCGTGCTCCGGGTCGAGGCCGGCCTCGCCGTCGCGGACCGCGATGTGCCGGTCCAGGACGAACCATCCCGGCACGACGTGGTCGGCCCCGAGCGAGGTCAGGACCGGGCGGAGCGCGTAGTCGATGGCCAGCACATGGGCGGGGCTGCCGCCGGTGACGACCGGCAGCACGACCTTGCCCGCGAGCGCGAACTGCGGCAGCAGGTCGAGCACCGTCTTCAGCAGCCCGCTGTAGGCGGCCTTGTACACGGGGGAGGCGACCAGGACGCCGTCCGCCTCCTCGACGAGGCGGACGACCTCGGCGATGCGCGGATGCCGCGTGTCGGCCGACAGCAGCGCCTCCGCCGGCAGGTCGCGCGCCTGCACGCCGTCGACCTCGTGGCCGAGGAGGCGCAGCCGGTCGGCGAGGTGCGCGCAGAGGGCGGCGGTACGCGAGACCGCCGAGGGGCTGCCGGACAGGACGACGATGGTGGACATGGCGGAACCTCCGTCAGATGGGACCGGATCAGATCAGGCCGTGCCGCGGGGGCAGGGTCCGGTTCAGCGCGTACCTGCCGATGTGCTGGATCTTCCAGCGGACGGGATCGTGCAGGGTGTGGGTGCGGGCGTTGCGCCAGTGCCGGTGCAGGTTGAGCGAGTCCAGCGCCGACCTGGTGCCGGACACCTCGAACAGCGCGCCGGTCACCTCGACGGCGGCCGGATCGGCGAAGGCCTTCGCCGTGGCGACCGCGATGGACGCCGCCGCGGCGGTCTCCTCGTCGAGCCGTTCCCGCGCGCGGTCGACCGCCCGCCCGGCCTCGCCCAGCAGGGCCTCGGCGGCCCGTACGGAGACCTCCAGCTCGCCGAAGCGCTGGATGGTCAGGGGGTCGTCGGCGGCGTGGTCGGCCCCGCTCTCGAACCACGGCCTGCTGCGGGTGCGGACGAACTCGGCCGCCTCGGTGAGCGCGGCGCGGGCGATGCCCACGTCGATCGCGGCGTGCAGCAGCTGCGCGTGGGCGCCGTGCAGCTGCGGCCCGGTGAAGGTCAGGTGGTGGGGGACGACGCGGTCGGCGGGCACCCGCACGCCCTCCAGCCGGACCGTGCCGCTGGCCGTGGTGCGCTGGCCCATGCCGTCCCAGTCGTCCACGACCGTGAGGCCGGGCGCGCCGGCCGGCACATACGCGACGACGAGCCGGTCGGCGGGGTCCTTGGCCAGCACGGTGATCCAGTCGGCGAAAAGGGCGCCGGTGGAGTAGTGCTTGACGCCGTCGAGGACGAAGCCGCCGTCCTCGGCGGGGCGCAGGCGGGTGCGGTAGTCCTGCACGTGCCTGGTACCCGCCTCCGACTGGGCGTTGCCGAACCGCCTGCCCGCCAGGACCTCGGCGAAGAAGAACGCCCGCTGCGCCGCCGACCCCCGCTGCCGCAGCACGTTGACGTACACGAAGTGGCTCTGCGGGATCTGGGCGATGTTGGGGTCGGCGGCGGCGAGCAGGCGGACGACCTCGGCCAGCGTGGCGGTCCGCACGTCGGCGCCGCCGTGCTCACGGGGGACGGTGATGCCGAGCAGGCCGCTCAGCGAGAGCTCGGCCAGCTCGGCGACCGGGAGCACCCGGCGGGCGTCCCGTTCGGCGGCGCCGCTCGCGAACCGCCCGGCCAGCTCGGCGGCGACGGCGAGGGCCTCCTCGTCGCCGGTGACGACGTGCGCGGTCCCCGATGCGTGAACGGGTGCGGGGACGGTCGTGAGATCGGTCATGGTGTCAGGCCCGGGCCGGTTCCACCGGGAACGCGCCCTGCGCCGCGAGTTCCGCCTCCAGCTCGCGGATGATGGGCAGCACGTGGCGGCCGAAATACTCGACCTCCTCGTGGTAGTGCAGGAAACCGAGCAGCAGCAGGTCGACGCCGCGCTTCTTGTACTCGATCGCCCGGTACGCGATCTGCTCCGGCGTGCCGATGAGGCGGGTGCGGAAGCCGTCGTTGTACTGCACCAGGTCCTCGAACGAGGAGTCGGCCCACATCCCCCGTCCGTCCTGGGCGGACCTGCCCGCCTGGCGGACCGCGTCGCGGAACCCGTGGACGGCCTCGACGTCGGCCTTGGCCACGATCTCGCGCAGCGTCGCGCGCGCCTCGGCCTCGGTGTCCCTGGCGATGAGGAAGCCGTTCAGGCCGAACCTCACCCGGCGGCCGTGGGCCCGCGCCGCCGCGCCGACCTCCTCGACCTGCTCGGTGACGCCGTCGAAGTCCTTGCCGTTGCTGAAGTACCAGTCCGACACCCGGCCGGCCATGGCTCGCGCGGCGGTGGAGTTGCCGCCCTGGAAGATCTCGGGGTGCGGGCGGCCGGGTGCGGAGAGCGGTTTGGGCTGCAGGTCGTACCCGTGCAGCCGGTAGAAGTCGCCCTGGAACTCCGCCTTGTCCTCCGTCCAGCTCGCCCGCAGGACGCGGATGAACTCCTCGGCCCGGCGGTAGCGCTCGTCGTGCTCCAGCCACGGCTCGCCCAGCGCGGTGAACTCACCCTTGAACCAGCCGCTCACCACGTTGACGGCGACCCGGCCGCCCGACAGGTGGTCGGCGGTGCTCAGCAGCTTGGCCAGCACCGCCGGGTGCCACAGGCCCGGATGCACGGCGGCGATCACCTTCAGCCGCCGGGTGGCGAGCAGCAGCGCCAGGCTGAAACTCGTCGACTCCTGCTGGTACGCGGCGCCGTAGCTGGCCATGTAGCGCACCTGGGACAGCGCGTACTCGAAGCCGTTGTCCTCGGCGAGCACCGCCAGCTTCCGGTTGTAGTCGTAGCTCCAGTCGGTGCGCTGCTCGATCGTGCTGGTGACGAGCCCGCCGCTGACGTTGGGCACCCAGTAGGCGAACCGCAGCGGCTCGGGACTGACGTTCGCGGACACGAAGGACCCCTTCCAGGTATTTCCTACTCAGATACTCGGGATCCTACGGCGACGCCGCCCGGAGTTCCACACGCGATCGGCGGGGGAGTGATAGGGCCGCCCTGTCACCCGGCGGCGCGTGCCCGTGCGCCGGTGCGGCATTCGCGTGCCCGGTCCACAAGGAGCCGGTGGAGGTCGCGGGCCACCCGGGGGCCCGAGGCGGAGCGCTGCGACTGGATCACCAGGAGGACCTCCGCCACGCGCTGCGCCAGCGGCCGGTAGGTGATGGCGCCGTTGCGCAGGAGAGGGTCGCCGGCCACGCTGAACTCGGGAAGCACGGTGGCGCCGAGCCCTTCGGCCACCATGAGCTTGCCCATCTCGGCGCCGTCGGTCGAATACGAGAACGACGGCGCCCGCCCGCCGAGGAGACGGTGCACCAGACGGTGCATGACATAGCCGGCGCGCATCACGATCAGGGGCTCGCGGAGCAGGTCGGCGACCTCGACCGCGGGCAGCGAGGCCAGCGGGCTGTCCGGCCGTACGCACACGACCGGGCGGCCGCGCAGCAGCTCGGTCGTGGCGAGGTCGGGCGGCAGGTCGTCGCCGCTCAGGTAGTTCACCAGCCCCAGGTCGAAGCTGCCCTCCCGGATGCGCCGGTGGATCTCGGCCTGCTGCGCGCCGACGACCTCGACCTGTGTCGCCGGATGGGCCTCGCGGAAGGCCCGTACGGCGGGGATCAGCAGCGGGACGGTGGCCGCGTTGACCGTGCCCAGCCTGACCATGCGGGCCATGTGGTGCTGCTCGTCGGCGGCGCCGCGCAGGCGGTCCACCGCCTCCAGCACGCCGTTGATGTACGGCAGCAGCTCGCGGCCCTTGTCGCTGATCGTGGCGCCGGACCGGCGCCGCTCCAGCAGATCGACGCCGAGCTCGCGCTCCAGGTTGCGCACGGTCTCGCTCAGGGCCGGCTGGGACAGGTGCAGATGGTCGGCCGCCCGGCGCAACGAGCCGAGGCGGGTCACCGCGCGGATGTACTCAAGCTGCTCGATGCGCATCGTCGTCCACCTTGTCAGGGGGTGTTCAAGGGCGACCCTACCGGCCGTTCGGCGATTTCCCTACTCAACAAGTAGAGAATGTTGCCTAACCTGGTGAGCGACAGCCGGCGCGACGCGCCGCACACGAGAGGAGACGACACGTGACCATCGCTCACGCCAGCCGGACGGAGTGGACGGACGGCCCCGCGCCGCGCACTCCCGACGAGTGGATCGCGCGCGCCGGCGAGGTGGCGGCCGTCCTCGCGGTGGACGCCGCCGAGCGCGACAGGGCCGCGAAGACCCCGTACGCCGAGATCGGGCTGCTCAAGGACTCGGGTCTGGTCACGCTGCTCGGCCCGGCCGGGCACGGTGGCGCGGGGCAGGACTGGCCCACCGCCTACCGGGTCGTCCGCGAGGTGGCCGCGGCCGACGGCTCGATCGGTCAGCTGCTCGGCTACCACTACCTGTGGAACTGGGCGGCGCGACTGGTGGGCACCCGCGAGCAGTGGGAGCGGATCGAGGCCGGCGCCGCACGGCACCGGTGGTTCTTCGGCGGGGCCGTCAACCCCCGCGACCGGGACATCGTCGTGCGCGACGAGGGCGACACCCTCGTCTTCGACGGCCGCAAGACCTTCTCCACCGGCAGCAAGGTCTCCGACGTCACCGTCCTTGAGGGCGTGCTGGAGGGCACTGACAAGCACGTCTTCGCCGTCGTCCCCTCCGACTCCGAAGGGCTCGCCTTCCACGACGACTGGGACAACATCGGCCAGCGGCTGACCGAGAGCGGCAGCGTCACCGTCTCCGGCGTGCGCGCGCCGTGGAGCGACGCCCTGGGATACGTGGACAAGGAGTTCCGGCCGCGCGTCTACGCCACTCTCAACGTGCCGACCATCCAGCTCGTGTTCGTCAACTTCTACCTGGGCATCGCCCGCGGCGCGCTGGAGACCGGGCTGGCGTACACGAGGGAGCACACCCGCCCGTGGCTGCACGGCGGTCACGAGCGCGCGGTCGATGAGCCGTACGTCATCGACCTCTATGGGGACCTCACCGCCAAGCTGTGGGCGGCCGAGGCGCTGGCCGACGAGGTCGCCCGGGAGGGCCTGTGGTTCCACCTCAACCCGGACGAGGTCACCCCCCGGCTGCGCGGGGAGCACGAGGTGCGGGTGGCCGCGGTCAAGGCGCACGCCACCGACGTGGCCCTGGAGGTCACCTCGCGTGTCTTCGAGGCCACCGGCGCCCGATCGACCGCGTCCCGCCACGGGCTCGACCGGTTCTGGCGCAACGTGCGCACCCACACCCTGCACGACCCCGTGGCGTACAAGCGCCGCGAGGTGGGGGTCTACCGCCTCCGGGACGAGATTCCCGAGCCCACCTGGTACTCCTGAGCGCCGGGGAGGCCGGGCTCAGGCGAGCCGGTGACGCCCCGACCTGCCGGGCAGCCGCAGGCCGCCCTCGAGCGGGATCGACTCGCGCGGCTCCTGCTGCCCGGCGCGCGCCCGCCGTGCCGAGACCACGCGGGTGGCCAGCAGCGCGGACAGCAGCAGCGCCGCGGTGAGGGCCGTCCCCGCCGCGTCGTAGGACCGGGAGGCGTGCGCGGGCGCCCCCGCGGGGCCGCCGCGCAGCTCGGGCAGCTTCTGCCCGGGCCACAGGAGGGGGATCACGCCGTCCTCGTCCGGGTCCACCTTGGACCGGCGGTGCGTCGTGTCCGGCGCGTCCTCGTGCGCCGCGACGAGACGCGGCCGGTACGGCTCGCGCGGAAGGGTGCCCTCGGGGGTCATGGACGCCTTCGGCCGGGCCGGCTTCTCGCCGGCCGGCCGTGCGTGCCGCGCGCCGTCCGCGTCCTCGCCGCTCTCGCGGTGCCCCTGGGACGCGCAGCCCTCGCCGGCGACCAGGGGCAGGCAGGTCCCCTGGACGGCGCGGGTCAGCCCGTCGGTGAGCTTCTGGACGCTCGGGGCGGGGCTGTGCGTGGCGGCGGATCCGCCCGTCACCGCCTGCGCCGCCGCTCCGGTCGCCGTGTCGGCGGCTCCGCTCGCCGCGCCGACCGCGGTGTCCGCCGCTCCGGTCAGCGTCTGGCCGGCCTCGTCGACCGCCTTGCCGACGTCGTGGACCGCCGTGCCCGCGGCGCTGGTGGTCGTCGTCAACGTGTCGTCCACGACCTTCGTGACCGGTTCCGTCAACCCGCCCGTGGCCTTGTCCGTGACGTCGGTCACGCCGTCCGTCAGCTTGCCCACGCCGTCGACCAGGGAGCAGACACCGCCGGTGACGCCCGAGAGCAGGCCACCGCCCCCCGTGCAGTCGAGCGCCTGTGCCGGGGATGCGGCGAGAGGGAGTCCTCCGGCCAGGGCGATCGCGAGAGCCCCGGCGGAGATCGCGGAGGCCTTGCCTACGATCCCCATGTGTCCCCTTCCGCAGTCTCTGGTCCATCCCCCGACATACCCGTCACTCTTCGCCAGAGCGCGGGGTTATGCAGTAGAAAGTTGCAGTTCGGTATCGATGTGTGATACGTGAGGACGATTCTCGTTCGCCTCGCGACCGGGCGCGGCGCTCACGGGTCGGAGACGTCGTCCAGAGCCTCGCGGATCTCCCACGGCAGCGTCAGCTTCTCCGCCTGCAACACGCCGAGGAGTTGCGCGTGGGTGCGCGCGCCGACGATCGCCGACGACACGCCCGGGCGGTCGCGCACCCAGGCGAGCGCCACCGCGAGCGGCGACACGCCGAGCCCCTCGGCCGCCGTGGTCACCGACTCCACGATGCTGCGGCACCGCTCGTCCAGGTAGGGCCGGACGAACTCGGCGAAGTGCGGGGTGGCGGCGCGGGAGTCGGCGGGGATCCCGGTGCGGTACTTGCCGGTCAGCACGCCGCGTCCCAGCGGCGACCAGGCGAGGACTCCGGCGCCCACGTGCCCCGCGGCCGGCAGCAGCTCCTCCTCGGCGTCCCTGGCCAGCAGGGAGTACTCCACCTGCGCCGCGACGATCGGGGCCCGCGCGTCGCCGCACCGCTGCCAGGTGGCGGCGGCCGCGAGCTGCCAGCCGGTGTAGTTGCACACGCCCGCGTAGGCCGTACGGCCGGTGGAGACGGCGAAGTCGACGGCGGCGAGCGTCTCCTCCAGCGGCACCCGGGGGTCGAACGCGTGGAGCTGCCACAGGTCGACCTCCTCCAGCCCGAGCCGGGCCAGGGAGGCGTCGAGCGCCTGGATGAGGTGTCGGCGGGAGGCGTCCCGCTCCCCGCCGGGGGTGAGCACCGCCTTGGTGGCGATCACCAGTTCCCCGCGCGGCACCACGTCGCGGATGAGCCGGCCGATCAGGCGCTCGGCGTCGCCGCCGCCGTACACGTCCGCGGTGTCGATCAGCGTGCCGCCGGCCTCGGCGAAGGCGGTGAGCTGTGCCGTCGCCTCCTCGGCGGAGGTGTCGCGGGCCCAGGTCATCGTGCCGAGCCCGATCCTGGACACCGACAGACCGCTGCGCCCGACTAGTCGCTGGTCCATGGTGCGGACAGACTAGCCGATAGGCTGTCCGCACCATGGACGTACTACAGGCGATCGTGCTCGGGCTCGTGCAGGGTCTCACCGAGTTCCTGCCCATCTCCAGCTCGGCGCACCTGCTGATCGTGCCCAAGCTGGCGGGATGGGACGATCCCGGCGCCCCGTTCACCGCGGTGATCCAGCTCGGCACCATGCTCGCGGTGCTCATCTACTTCTGGCGCGACATCGTCCGGATCACCTGGACGTGGCTGCGCAGCCTGTGGACGCCGGAGCTGCGGGGCGACCTCGACGCGCGCATGGGCTGGTACATCGGCCTGGGCACGATCCCGATCGGCGTCGCCGGCCTGCTGTTCAAGGACGCGATCGAGGGCCCGGCCCGCAACCTGTGGCTGAACGCGGCCATGCTCATCGTCTTCGGCCTGCTGCTGCTCGCGGCCGACCAGATGGGCCGCAAGAAGAAGGAAGTCGCCGACCTCAACATGCGCGACGGCCTGATCATCGGCGCGTGGCAGATGCTGCCGCTGATTCCGGGCGCCTCCCGCTCGGGTTCCACGATGACCGGCGCGATGTTCCTCGGGTACACGCGCGAGGCCGCCGCCCGCTACTCCTTCCTGCTGTCGATCCCGGCGGTGATCCTGTCGGGGC
Source organism: Microbispora sp. H10836 (assembly GCF_012999525.1). Classification (NCBI taxonomy): domain Bacteria; kingdom Bacillati; phylum Actinomycetota; class Actinomycetes; order Streptosporangiales; family Streptosporangiaceae; genus Microbispora; species Microbispora sp. H10836. The sequence continues at coordinate 22,312 of NZ_JABBWU010000019.1, read as the reverse complement.
TGTTCGAGCTGCGGCACGTCGGCGACGGCGGCGGCCCGCCGGTGGCGGCGACCCTGATCGCGACCGTCGTGTCGTTCGTCGTCGGGTACGCCTCGATCGCCTGGCTGCTGCGTTACGTCGCGCGCCACTCGACCATCGTCTTCGTCGTCTACCGCGTCTTCGCGGGGACGTTCCTCCTCACGTTGCTGACCCTCGGGGTGGTGCAGTCATGACGACCGTTCTGCTCGTACGGCACGGGCTCACCGCGATGACCGGCCCGGTGCTGGCCGGCTGGACCCCGGGCGTCCACCTCGACGAGCGCGGCAGGGAGCAGGCGCGCGCTGTGGCCGAACGGCTCGCGCCCCTGGAACTGGACGCCATCGTGTCCAGCCCGCTGGAGCGGTGCCGGGAGACCGCCGCCGCCGTCGCCGAGGGGCGCGCGCTCACGGTCGAGACCGACGACAGGTTCGGCGAGTGCGGCTACGGCGACTGGACGGGCAGGCCGTTGAAGGAGCTCGCCGAGGAGCCGCTGTGGCGGGTCGTGCAGGCCCATCCCAGCGCGGCGGTGTTCCCCGGCGGTGAGGCCCTGGCGGAGGTGCAGAACCGCGCCGTGCGGGCCGTACGCGACTGGAACGAGCGGCTCGGCGAGAAGGCCACCTACATGGTGTGCAGCCACGGGGACGTGATCAAGGCGATCGTGGCCGACGCGCTCGGCCTCCACCTGGACCAGTTCCAGCGCATCACGGCCGACCCCGCCTCCGTCACGGTGATTCGCTACACCCCCCTGCGTCCCTTCCTGCTCAGGGCGAACGACGTGGGCGGGGGAGTGGCCAACCTGGTGCCCCCACCGGAGGTGTCGGAGGACGAAGACGGGGGAGAAACCCTCACCGGAAGCGACGCCGCCGTCGGCGGCGGACCCGGGACCACATAAGGTCGGGCTATGCCGGTCTTCGACTACGATCCGCCTGACAGGTTCGTGGCCGGTGCCGTGGGGCAACCGGGCGCACGAGCCTTCTTCCTGCAGGCCCGAGGCCAGGGCAGGATCACCACGGTGGCGCTCGAGAAGTTCCAGGTCGCCGTGCTGGCCGACCGCCTCGACGAGCTGCTCGACGAGGTGCTGCGGCGCAGCGGGGGGCGCGCGCCGGTCCCGGCCATGGCCCCGGCGGAACTGGCCGACGAGGGCCCCCTCGACCTGCCGATCGACGAGGACTTCCGGGTGGGGACGATGGCGCTCGCCTGGGATCCCGAGACCGCGCAGGTGATCATCGAGGCGCAGGAGGCGACGGAGGGCGACGAGGAGGACGAGCCGCCGCTGGACGACGACCGGCCCGAGCCCGCCGTCCTCAGGGTGCGGATCAGCGCCGCCGCCGCCCGCGCCTTCAGCCGCCGGGCGCTCGAGGTGGTCGCAGCGGGCCGCCCGCCGTGCCCGCTGTGCGGCCGGCCGCTCGATCCCGAGGGGCACATCTGCGTCCGCCTCAACGGCCACCATCCCGGGGTGTTCTCGGCATGAGAGGCACGGCGTGAACGGCTGGAAGGGCGGCGGCGCGCCGCGCGGGCGAGGAACCGGATGACGACGGAGGACGAGGCGAGCATCAGCGACGTGGACGGGCCGGGGCTGGACGACGCGGCGGCCATGCGCCTGCTGCGGGAGGGCACCTTAGAAGTGGCCGGGCGACTCGTCGAGGCCACGAACATGACGCTTTACTGCTCCATCAGCGACGGTGAGCACGCGGCGGCGTGCGTGTACAAGCCGGTGCGCGGGGAGCGCCCCCTGTGGGATTTCCCCGACGGCACGCTGGCGGCCCGTGAGGTGGCCGCCTACGAGGTGGCGGCCGCCACGGGATGGCGCATCGTGCCGCCGACCGTCTACCGGGACGGCCCCTTCGGCCCGGGGATGGTGCAGCTGTGGATCGACGCCGATCCCGAGGCCGACCTGATGGCCCTCATGCGCAGCCGCAACCCCGCGCTTCGCCGCATGGCCGTCTTCGACGCCGTGGTGAACAACGCCGACCGCAAGGGCGGCCACCTGCTGCCGCTGCCCGACGGGCACGTCTACGGGGTCGACCATGGGGTCTGCTTCGCGGTGGAGGACAAGCTGCGCACCGTGCTGTGGCAGTGGCGCGGCAAGACGCTGCCGCGCGAGTCGGTCAACGTGCTGGTGCGGCTGGAGCGCGAGATCGAGCGGGGCCGCCTCGGCCGGCGCCTGCGTGAGCTGCTGACCCAGGCCGAGGTGGAGGCCACGTGGGAGCGGGTCAAGAGGCTGCTGGCCACCGGGGTCCACCCGCACCCCTCCGAGGACTGGCCCGCGATCCCGTGGCCCCCGATTTGATCGCCGCAGACAGGCTTGCGCAAAACGTGCGGATTGTGCACTCTGCAGGGGTCTCTACCGATATTGGAGGGAACGCGCATTGTGTACGGTCATCGTGAGCGTTGAGCCGGAGTCCGGTACGCCCGTGCTCCTCGCGGGAGTGCGTGACGAGTTCGTCGTGCGGCCGTGGATGTCGCCGGACCGGCACTGGCCCGCGTATCCCGGCCTGGTCGGCGGCCGCGACCTGGAGGCGGGCGGCACCTGGCTGGCCGCCGATCCCGCGGGGCGGCGCGTGGCGGCGCTGCTCAACGGAGAGGGGACGGCGGCTCCGGCGGGCCGGCGTCACTCACGGGGCGAACTGCCCCTCCTGGCCGCCGCCACGGGGGAGCTCCCGTCGCTCGACCTGTCCTGGTACGACCCCTTCCACCTCGTTCTCGGCGGGCTCGACGGCGTACGGCTGTGGAGCTGGGACGGCGAGATCCTGACCGAGGAGAAGCTGCCCGAGGGTGTTCACATGATCGTGAACACGGGCTGGGACCGCGGCGAGAGCGCGCCGCGCACCGCCTGGTTCCGGCCCCGGTTCGCCCGGGCCGCCCGGCCCGGATGGACCACGGGCGGCTCGTCCGAACGGTTCTGGGGGGAGTGGCTCGACCCCGCGTCGGGCGCCGGGCTGGCCTGGGACGATCCCCGCGCGCTGGTCATGCGGCGGCGGCTGCCGGACGGCCGGGTCTTCGCCAGCCTGTCGGTCACGCTGGTCGCCCTCGCGGAGCAGGGGCTGCGCTACGACTTCTGCCCCCAGCCGGACGATCCCGACACCTGGCACCAGATCGACACCTCGTGGACCAGACCGGCTGAACCGGTCCGCCGGCCTCGCGGATAGGCTTCACACCATGCGATCGTGGTCTGCTCCGAATGTCCCCAGATTGCCTGGTCCGGGCCTTCCGCTCCGTCTGTACGACACCGCCGCCCGTGAGGTGCGGGAGACGGCCCCCTCCGGCGAGGCCCGTCTGTACGTCTGCGGCATCACGCCGTACGACGCCACCCACCTCGGGCACGCCAACACCTACCTCGCCTTCGACCTGGTAAACCGGGTGTGGCGGGACGCCGGCCACGACGTGCACTACACCCAGAACGCCACCGACGTGGACGACCCGCTCCTGGAGCGGGCCGAGGCGACCGGGACCGACTGGCGCTCCCTCGGCGAGCGCGAGATCGAGCTGTTCCGGTCCGACATGGAGGCGCTGCGCATCCTGCCGCCCCGCGAGTACGTCGGGGTCACCGAGACCGTCGGGGAGATCGTCGATCTGATCGTCCGGCTGGCCGAGCGGGGCGCCACGTACGAGATCGACGGGGACGTCTACTTCTCCGTCGCCGCCGCACCCAAGTTCGGCGCGGTCTCGGGCTACTCCGAGGAGACCATGCTGGAGCTGTTCGGCGAGCGCGGGGGCGACCCCGGCAGGCAGGACAAGCGCCATCCGCTCGACTGGCTGCTCTGGCGGGCGGAACGACCGGGAGAGCCGTCCTGGGAGTCGCCGTTCGGCCCCGGCAGGCCCGGCTGGCACGTCGAGTGCACCGCCATCGCCCTGCGCAACCTGGGCAGCGGCTTCGACGTCGCCGGCGGCGGTTCGGACCTGATCTTCCCCCACCACGAGATGGGCGCCTGTGAGGGCCACGTGGCCACCGGCGAGTGGCCGTTCGCGCGGGCGTACGTCCACGCGGGCATGGTCGGCCTGGACGGCGAGAAGATGTCCAAGTCCAAGGGCAACCTCGTGTTCGTCTCCCGCCTGCGGCAGACGGCCGACCCCATGGCCGTACGGCTGGCCCTGCTGGCGCACCACTACCGCACGGACTGGGAGTGGACGCCGGACCAGCTCGCCACGGCGGAGGAGAGGCTGGCGCGGTGGCGGGCGGCGGTGGCGCGCCCGGCGGGCCCCGCGGGCGGCCCGGTGCTGGCGGCGGTGCGCGAGCGCCTCACCGGCGACCTCGACGCCCCGGGCGCGCTCGCGGCGATCGACGCCTGGGCGGCGGCGGAGGGCGACGACGCCTCCTCACCGGCGCTGGTGCGCGACATCGCCGACGCGCTCCTCGGCGTCGCCCTCTGACCCTCGCCCTGACGGCACGGGCGCCCCTCGCCCCGGCGGCACGGGCCGTCCCCGGGCCGCGGCCACGACGGGCCTGACCCGGGGACGGCGACCACGCCGGACGCGCTCTACGGCGCGGGAACCAGGTCGCGAGCGGTGTCAGGACGGTCGACGAAGAGCTCGCCGGCGGGTTCCTCCGCGCGGAGGGCGGAGCCGGCGAAGTTCGCCTCGACCGCGCTTTTCTCCGCCGCGCTGGGGTTGGCGTTGGTGCAGCTCACCGGGGCGCTGTGACCGGACATCAGGTCGGTGCAGCGGCCGGTGCGCCGGTCGGGCAGACCGAGGATGTGGCCGATTTCATGGGTGGCGATGCGCAGGGGATAGAAGCCCTCGGCGGTCGCCTCCCTGCCCATCCAGATGGTGCCCCGGCCCAGCCTGGTGACGCTCGTGCGGGGCCAGCCGTTGTCGGCGAGCACCACGAAGTCGGCGGGTGTGCCCGCCACGAGCCGGACGTTGCTGACGGAGGCGTTCCAGACCTGTGCGGCCTGGTCCATCACCGTGCGGAACTCGGCGGCCCTGCTCGCGTCGTACCGCAGCACGAGCACCGCCGCGTTCGCGGCCGTGCTCGCCGCCGTGTTCGCCGCCGTGTTCGCCGCCGTGGTGCCGGCCGGTCCGGCCGCCCGGGCCGGCGACACCGTGAGCAGCACGGCCGCTCCCGTGAGCAGGGCCGCGACGGTCCGGAGGAACCGTGACACTCGCATCGGGGACATTCGCACCGTGGACATTCGCATCGGGGACATTCGCATGGGGGGTCTCCTCGGCTGGGGGATGACCACCACGAGGCCCGCCGGTGATCGGGGTGTCTCGGGTGGGGCTGCCGCCAACGTACGTTCGGCGGGCCTGGGGGAGGACAGGCCAATTTCCCCCTACTACCGCGTTATGGAAGGCGGGGCGTTCACCCGATCGGCACCCGTGGGGCCAGCCAGGGGAACACGACGTACCACAGCGCGGCCACCGTCACGCCGGTCAGCAGCAGGACGACGGCCAGCCGGAGCGCGGTGCCGCCGGGCAGCCGCCGCCAGAGGAATCTGTACACGCCGGTTCTCCCTCGGTCAGTCCTGGCGTTCCTCGCGGCGCACGAGCACGCCCTGGACGACCAGGCGCTGCGCCGCGGAGAACTCGGGGTGGCAGGTGGTCATGGTCATCACCGCGGTCGTGGGCCGCCGCCCGGGATGGCCGGGAACGGGGTCGACGACGTCGACCTCCCCGGGCTCGACGACCTCCTTGCGCGTGACCTCGTAGGTGTAGCGGGCGTCCCGCGCGTCCACCACGATGTCGTCGCCGCGCCGCAGTTCGTCGAGCCGGTTGAACGGCGCGGCGTAGGTGGTGCGGTGCCCGGAGAGCACGAAGTTGCCCACCTGACCGGGCAGCGCCGTGCCGGGGAAGTGACCGGGGCCCTTGCGCAGCTCCGCCGGCCCGACGCCCTCGACGACCGCGAACCGGTATCCGGCCCCCAGCCGGGGGATGCGCAGCAGCGCCAGGGCGTCGCCGAGCCGCACCGCGCCGGGGCCCGCGTGCCCCCGGTCCCTGTCGAACACCTCGCCGAGCCTCTGCTGGAGCACGCGCTGCTCCCGCTCGGTCTCCGCGCCGGTGCCCCAGAGCAGGTACGCGTAGAACAGCAGCAGGACCAGCCCCGCGGGCAGGCACAGCTCGCCGATGACCCGTACGACCGTCCGCACGGCCCCGTCGTCTTCTTCCCGCACGGACCGAGTATCGCCTTCACGCACAGGCTCGCGGTGGCGCTGGAACAGGCGTTGGTCGAATCTTTGGCACGCCGGCCAAGGGGCGGTGAGTTCGTCACGTGTTCCGCGCCGTATGGCCCGCGCCGTTCGATCGTGTGCGCGGTCCGTCGCCCCACCTGCGGTGGAGAGTGATCGGTCAACGCCGTGAAAAGGTAAACGATCCTTTCGTTAAGCACTGAGTGCCGGACCTGGAGGCTCTTCCCCGAATGAGTACAACGGTAGAGCGGCGAAATACCGCTGGTGACTCAGTAAATACTTATTCGCTTGAGCCGGCTTTATCGGGAGTCCAAAGTGGCGCGACAAAACACAGTACCTGTTCTTCTGGCGGTGACGGTTGCGGGCGGCCTGACACTCGGCGCCAACGGCATCGCCAATGCCCAGTCCCACTCTTCGGCGCCAGGGCTCGCCACCCATCCGGATCGGTGCGGACCCGGACCCTGCGACCCCGTGGTCGCCGGGAACGGAAACGCCGGCGGCACAGCCCGGGAGGAGAGGCACTCGAACCCGCCCCACCTGCGCCCGGGCCTCCTGTCGCTTGGCCTGGGCCTGGGGCTGGGGGTAGGGGTAGGGGCTAAGTCCTCGGCCGGCGTAGGAGTGCGGGTCGAGCCTGCCGCGAACGCGGCGATCGGGACTGCCGTGAAGGCGGCGATCGGGACTGCGGCGGACGCGGATTGCGTTTGCGTCCCTGCCACCGATGCGGCCGGGCCGGCTCCGGAGAAGAGTAAGCCGGTGACCAGGCCGGTGACCCAGCCGGAGAGCCGGGTCGAGCCTGTGGTGAAGGCCGAACCGGAGACCCCGTCCCAGCCTGCGGCCGGGCCTGCTCCGGAGAAGACCGAGGCGGAGACCAAGCCCCCGGTGGACGCGGAGGCCGGGCCCGTCGACGCGGACACCGTTGTCGAACCGGTCGTGCCGGCGGCGGTTCGGGAGCAGCGACCGACGACTGTGCCGGAGACTCAGGTGGTCGCACAGCCCAGCGACCACAACGGCGGGTGGCCGACGTGGAACCAGCCCGCGTGGGGTGGCGGCAACGGACCCGGCGTCCGGACGAACAACCAGACGCCGAACGGCAACGCACCGGCTCAGCCCGTCGTCGCGCCTCTGGGCACGGGCGGCAACGCGGGGATCGCTCCGGCGCAGAACGCCGCGCATAGCGCCCCGGGGGCGCCGCAGGCCGCGCCCGGCGCAAGCGACCTCGAGAACACACCGGAGGAGGAGCCCGAGGAGACTTCCGGCGAGGATGCTCCGGAGAAGACGGTGCCGGAGGTGCCGATGAGGGTGACCCCTGAGGAGGCGGCGCCCGCGGGCGGTCCGGCCGGTGGCGCCGCCCTGCCGTTCACGGGGGCGCCGACGGGAGTCGCCGCCGCGGGCGCGGGCCTGCTCGCCACCGCCCTCTCCCTCGGCTGCGCCCTGCTGTTCTCCCGGCGCCGCCGCTCCGCAGACGCCGAGTAGACGGCGAGGACAACGCCGTTCGCCGTCGTCGGCCCTCGTCTTCGTGCCGGCCGAGGCCGCTCGCTGTCCAGACGTCGAGCACAGGAGCGGTAAGTCCGTCGCGTGTCCCGCGCCGTACGGCCCCCGCGAGCCGTACGGTGTGCGTCTCGCACCATTCCGCCGGGGTTATTCGGCTGTGGTCAACGAAGCGAAAACCTGGACGATCCTTCGGTAAGCACCGTGCGCCGTGATGGAGAGAGTCTTCCCTGGACGCATATAACAGTCGAGCAGCGAAATGTCGCTGGCAATCAGCGCAAATGCTCAATAAATTGAGCGGCCGTTATCGGGAGTCCAAGTGGCGCGAACTAAAATACCTATCTTCGTGGCGGCGGCGGTCGCCGGCGGGCTGGCCCTCGGGATCCCCGGGGCCGCGGCGGCGCAGTCCGTCGGCTTCACCGTCCTCCCGTCGGGCGACGGCGTCTATCCGCCCAGGCCCGTCGTGGTGGAGAACGTCCAGACGCCGACGGAGCCGGTGGTGGTGAGCGACAACCAGGTGACGCAGCCCAACAACAACGGCTGGATCTGGCCGCAGAACAACTGGCAGGGCTGGAACTGGCCGCAGGCCTACACCAACAACGACACCACGAACAGCAACGCGCAGCCTGTCGTCGCACCCGTCGGCGCGGGCGGCAACGGCGGGGTCATGCCGGTGCAGAACGCGGTGCAGTCCGCCCAGGGCGCGCCCGAGGCGGCCGGGCCCGTCGGGGAGGAGTCGGAGGAGGTGCCGGAGGAGGAGACTGAGGAGGAGATGCCTGAGGAGGAGACCTTCGACGACGAGGACTTCGAGGACGAGGACTTCGACGAGGCGGCGGGCATGGGCCCCGAGGAGACCATGGGCGGGGGCGGTCCGGCACCGGTCGCCGCGGGTGGCCCGGCCGGAGGCCCGCAGCTGCCGTTCACGGGCGCGCCGATGGGCGTCGCCGCCGCGGGTGCGGGTCTGCTGGCCGTCGCCCTGGGCTGCACGCTGATGTCCGCGAGGCGTCGCCGGTCCAGCGGTGCCTAGTAGGAGGAATCGCCGGCTGGTCGTCGTCGGCCTGCCGTCGCTGGCCCTCGGCCTCGTGATGGCCGGGGGCTGGGCGGCCCATCTCGGGATGAGCGTGCGCGACCATCTCGAGGCGACGCGGGCCGCCCTGCTCCGGCTGCGCGCGGGCGACGTCAGGTCGGCTTCGGCCGCCAGGGCGCTCGCGGACGCCCGTACGCACGCGGCCGAGGCGCGGCGGCTGACCGGCGGCCTTTATTGGGGGCTGCTCACGCACCTTCCGGTGGTGGGCGACGGCGCGGCGACGGCCAGGGGGCTGGCCGCGTCCGTAGCGGACGTCACCGACGTGCTGACCCGGGTGGAGCGCGCCGCCGCGCCGCTGCTGTCCACGAGCGCGCAGTCGCCGGGGGACCTGCGGCGCGCGCTGGCCGCACTCGACGCGATGGCACCCGTGCTGCGGGACGGCGTCGTCCGCGTGGAGGCGGCGAGGTCGCGCGTCGCGCGCACGCCGGCGTCGACGGGGCTGGCCGCCCTGGACGGCGCGCGCGACATCGTGCTCCGCGAGACGGTCCGGCTCAGGGGCCTGCTGAGCGGGGGAGCGGACGCCGCGGCTCTCCTGCCGCCCATGCTCGGCGGTGGCGGCCCCCGCCGCTACTTCCTGGCTTTCGAGACCAACGCCGAGGCCCGCGGCACCGGGGGCCTCGTCGGCGCGTTCGGCATCCTCAAGGCCGACGGCGGCAGGGTGTCCGTCACCCGGCTGTCCGCGAACACCGGCATGGCGGCGAGCGCGAAGCCCGTCGCCGACCACGGCCGGGGGTTCGCCTCGCGGTACGGCCGGGGCGCGACCACGACTCTGTCAGTGTCCAATCTCTCCCCGCACTTCCCCTACGCGGCGGTCACCTGGACCGGCTTGTGGCGCCGTCAGACCGGCCAGGAGCTCGACGGGGCCATCGCGACCGACCCGGTCGCCCTCTCCTACATCCTGGGCGCGATCGGGCCGGTGAAACTTCCCGGAGGCGAAACGGTGACGGCCGGCAACGTCGTCGACCTCACCGAACGGGCGGCCTACGCCCGCTACCCCGATCCCGCCGAGCGCAAGAAATACCTGATCAGGATCGCCGGCGCGGTCAGCGAGGCGCTGACCGGATCGCTGGACCGGCCCACGCGGCTGCTGCCCGCCTTGGAACGCATGGTCAGCGAGCACCGGCTCCGGGTCTGGAGCCGGGCCGAGGACGAGCAGCGCCGCCTGGCGGCCACCCCGCTCGGCGGGGTGCTGCCCGAGCGGCGGGGGCCGTACGCCGGGCTGGTGGTCAACAACTCGGCCGGCACCAAGCTCGACTACTACCTGAACCGCTCGCTCAGCTACGAACTCGGCCCGTGCCGCCCGGACGGGCAGCGCACCTCCCGGGTGCGGATCCGGCTGACCAACGACGCGCCGCGCGGGCCGCTGCCGACGTACGTCACCGACCGGCTCGACGACCCCGGGCACCCGCACGCCGCCGGGTCCAACCTGCTCTGGGTGTCGCTGTACGCGGCGGTCGGCGCCAAGGCGACGGCGGTGCGGCTCGACGGGCGGCCCATCTCGTACTACGCGGAGACCGAGCGGTCCCATCCCGTCTACTCCAAGGTCCTGGAGTTCGCGCCCGGCCAGTCGAGGACGCTGGAGATCGACCTGCTCGAACCGTACTCGGCGGCGGCCCCCGTGGTGCCCTCGCAGCCGCTCGTCCGCCCGCAGCGGACGAGGGTGACGGCCGACAGCAGGGGCTGCTCCTCCTGACGAGCGCCGACGGGAACCGACAGGATCCGTAAAACCCGGCGTGCCGCGATCGGCGGCACGCCGGGCGCCGCCTAGCGTCCCGCCCATGGAACGTACGCATACGGAGGGCTCGGGGACCTTCCGCATCCTGTTCGTGTGCACGGGCAACATCTGCAGGTCGGCCATGGCCGAGCGGCTCGCCCTGGCCGCGCTCGGGCCGGACTCGCCGATCCTCGTGGGCAGCGCGGGAACCCGCGCCAGGGCGGGGCTGCCGATGGCCGAACGGGCACGAACGGTGCTCCTGCGGCACGGCGGGGACCCGGCGGGTTTCGCGTCACGTCCGCTCACCGCCGAGGCGGTGGCCGGCGCCGATCTCGTGCTGGCGGCCTCGTCCGAGCATCGCGCCGAGGTCGTCGCCCTGCGTCATCGCGCGGCCGCGTGCGCGTTCACCATCGCCGAGTTCGGCGCGCTCGCCGGCGCCGTCCCTTCCGGCAGAGTGCTGAGCCACCGGCATCCCGCCGGACGGGCGCGAGCCCTGCTGGCGGAGGCGGCGGCGCTACGAGGGCTGGTCCGGGTGGACCAGCCCGACATCGCGGACCCCTACGGGCGTTCCCGCAGGGCCTATCGGGAGGCGGCCCGCCGCATCGCGGACGCGCTCGCCGTCCCGATCCGCCTGCTGACGCACGTGCCGGCCTGAGCGAGGCCGTCACCACACAGAAACGCGTGGGGCCGCGTCACACGACTCGGCCTCACGCACGTAGTCGCCCGCTACACCGGCAGGGGCGCCTGGGTCTGCGGGGTCTCCGGTGCCGTCTCCTGGTCAGCCGAGTCGTAGCCGTAGCCGTAGCCGTAGTAGGAGCCGTGCTTAGCGGGCACGAAGTTGAGCACGGTGCCGACGAGGCGGGCGTTGATCGACGACAACAGTTCACCGGCACGGAGCACCTGCTCGCGCCGGGTCTTGCCGTGCCGTACGACGAGCAGCGCGCCGTCGCAGATCGCCCCGAGGGCGGCGGCGTCGGTGACGGGCAGCAGCGGTGGCGCGTCGACGATCACCATGTCGTACTCCTCGGTGAGCTGGGCCAGCACCGAGCGCATACCCCCAGAGCCGAGCAGCTCGCTGGGGTTGGGCGGAATCCGGCCGCTGGGCAGCACGGAAAGGCCCGGCTGCCCCCATGTCTGGACGACGTCGTGCAGCCGGGCCCGCTCGATGAGGACGTCGGTGAGGCCGGTGCCGCCCTCGATGCCGAGATAGCGGGGGACGCTGGGGCGGCGCAGGTCGGCGTCGACCAGGATCACCCGCCAGCCCGCCTGCGCCATGGTGATCGCGAGGTTGACGGAGGTGGACGACTTGCCCTCGCCTGGCAGGCAACTGGTCACGACGAGCGACTTCGGCTGCCTGTCCACGCCGATGAACTGGAGGTTCGTCCGCAACGACCGGAACGCCTCCGCCCGCGACGACCGGCCATGGCCGCGCAGGATCAGCGGATGCCGCCGGGCGTCCCGTTCGTAGCCGATCACGCCGAGGATCGAGCTGCCGGCGATCTCCCGCAGGGCGTCGGCGGTCTTCACGGTCGTGTCCAGGTGGTCGCGCAGGACGATCCCTCCGACGACCGTGAACAGCGCGATCAGCGCGCCGAGCGCGAGGTTGACCAAGGGCCGGGGGGAGACCGGAACCTCGGGGACCTCCGCGTTGTCGACCACCGTGACCCTGACCGTGGGCGGGGTCTTCGGAGTGGGCCGCTCGATCTCGTCGATCACCCGTGTGAACGCGGAGCCCAGGGCGTCGGCCCGCCGGGCGGCGCGCGCCGGGTCGCTGTCGGCGACGGTGACCTGGAGCAGGTTGGTGTTGGGGATCGGGCTGGCGGTGATGGCGTCCTGCAGGTCCCGGACGTCCTCGCCGCCGGCGATCCGGCCGACCACCCGGCGGCTGGTCAGCAGGGCGGCGTACGACTGCACCCGCTGCTGGGACAGCGCCCCCGCCTGGAGGGCAGTCGAGAGGCTGCCCTCCCGGTCGTCCGCCGAGACCAGCATGGTGATCCCGGCGACGTACCTCGGTGTTGCGTGGGTGGTCACGGCGAAGGCCACTCCCGTCCCCGCGAGGAGCGAGAGCAGCAGGAGCGGCCAGTGTCTGCGCATCAGCCGCGCGTAATAGAGCAGTTCCATTGGTGCAGTCAGCCCCTTACACGGATAGAGGTCCGAGGACGGATCGACGGGTAGACCGGGACGCGCTGCGGCAGCACGACGGCGACGAAGACGGCGGCGACGCCGCCGATGGCCGCGATGGCCGGGGCGATCAAGCCCAGCGTCATCGCCAGGTCGGCCAGGCCGGCGGCGGCCGCGAGCGCGGTCAGCGCGAGGGCGGTGAGCCGCTTGCTGAGCCCGAGCCGGTGCAGCCGGTGCGAGAGGTGGTCGGAGCCGCCCTGCAGCAGCGGCCGGCCCGCCCTGCGCCTGGCCAGCAGCACGATCCCGGTGTCGACGGTCGCGACGAAGGTCGGCAGCAGCAGGCCGGCGACGGCGGTGCCAGGGCCCGTTCCGGTGACCAGCAGGGCCGCCGACGAGGCCAGCGTGAACCCGATGAACAGCGACCCGGCGTCCCCCATGAAGATGCGCGCCGGCGCCCAGTTGTACAGCAGGAACCCGAGGGCGGCGGGGGACAGGGCGGCCAGCAGCAGACCGGTCTCCGGCTGCCCGGACACGAAGGCGGCGGCCGACAGAAGCGCGGCGCCGACCGCGGTGACGCCGCCGAGCACGCCGTCCATGTTGTCCAGCAGGTTGAAGGAATTGGTCACCACGACGATCCACAGCACCGTGATCACCACGTCGAGGCGTCCTCCGGTGACCGGGGCCACCACCCCGCTCGTCACCACCACCCCGGCCGCCAGCCCCTGTACGGCCAGCCGGGTCGGCGGGGGGAGCGGCGCGACGTCGTCGATCAGGCCGAGCAGGGCCATGGCGACGGCGCCGACGAGGATGCCGGCGATCCGCGGGACGGCCGGGCCGGCGAGCGCGAGCGTGGGGACGACCGTGGCCAGCATGATGGCGATCCCGCCGAGGTAGGGGGTGGGCCTTCGGTGCGACTTGTGCCCTCCGGGACGGTCGGTGAGCTCCCAGCGGAGCGCGAGGCGCCGCAGCACGGGGGTAGCGAGCGTGCAGGCGGTGAACGCGGCGACCGCGGTGACCAGGGCGGCGTGGCCGTTCACCGGCCGGTGGCCGCGAGTTCGGCGCGGGCCTCGGCGATGGTCTCCAGCAGGATGTCGTCGAGCGACAGGGCGGGCGTCCACCCGGTCAGCCCGCGCAGCCTGCCGGTGTCGGGCACCCGGCGGGTCATGTCCTCGAATCCGCGGCCGTACGCCTCGGCGTACGGGACGAGGTCGACGCCGGACGTGCTCCCGGACAGCTCGATGATCAGCTTGGCGAGTTCCAGGATGCCGACCTCGTCGCTGGAGCCGACGTTGAAGGTCTGCCCGACGGCGCGCTCGTCGTCGAGCAGCAGGACAAGGGCCTGCACCACGTCCCGTACGTGCGCGAAACAGCGGGTCTGCGTGCCGTCGCCGTGGACGGTGAGCGGCACGCCGGACACCGCCTGCCGGACGAGCCGCGGGATGACCATCCCGTATGCCGGGCTCTGCCGGGGGCCTACGGTGTTGAACAGCCGTACGACGATCGTCGGCAGCCCCCGCTCCCGGTGGTAGGCGTTGGCCAGGATCTCGTCGACGGCCTTGGCCGTGCTGTAGGCCCACCGGACGATGCCGGGGCTGCCCAGGATGCGGTCGGCCGTCTCGGCGAGCGGCCCGCCGGAGTTCTTGCCGTAGATCTCGCTCGTGCTGGTCACGAGGATCTTCCGCCTGTATCGGTGCGCGGCCCCGATCACGATCTCCGAGCCGCGGATGTTGGTCGTCAGCGACCGCAGCGGTCGCTCGACGATCAGTTTCACCCCGACGGCGGCGGCGAGGTGGACCACGACGTCGCACTCGTGCACAAGCTCGTCCACCATGAGTTCGTCCAGAACCGAGCCCTGGACCACGCGCAGCCGCGGGTGACCGGCGTGGTGCGCGAGGTTGGCCGGGCGGCCGGTCGACATGTCGTCCAGAGCGACGACCGAGTCGCCGCGAGCGAGCAGGGCGTCGGTCAGGTGGGATCCGACGAATCCGCTCCCGCCGGTGATCAGATATGTGTTCCCGCTTGACGTGGTCAAGGATCTCTCCCAGCAAGTGGAGGTTGACAGGATCGCAATAGGACTTCGTGCGCAAAAGTGGTGCGTCATGCGCCACAGGCGCCGGACGCCTTCTCGAACCAGGTCACGGTCAGCCGGAGCCCCTCCTCCAGCGGCACCGGCCGTACGTCCGGAAACCGATCGAGCAGCAGACGTGAGGAGGCCTGGGACTCGCGGATGTCCCCAGCGCGGGATGGCAGGAACTCCGCCTCCACCGGCCGGCCGAGGATCCGCGCGAGCGCGTCCTTGAGGTCCAGCAGGGACACCCGCGTGCCGAACGCCAGATTGACCGGCATGACGCTGGTCACCCGGCGGACAGCGGCGTCGGCGACCACCTGCGCCACCGATCCCACATAGGTGAAGTCCCGTGCCTGCCGCCCGTCGCCGTGAATCGGCACGGGAAGGCCGCGGAGGGCGGCGCTGACGAACGCCGGCACGACGGCGGCGTACGCGTGCCCGGCCGGCTGCAGCGGGCCGTACACGTTGAAGAAGCGGAACGGCAGAACCGGCAGGTCGTAGCTGGCGGCGTACGCCAGCGCGTACGCCTCGGTCGCGAGTTTGCTCGCGCCGTACGGGCTCAGCGGCCGGGTCGGCAGGTCCTCATGCTTGTACGGCTCGGCGCAGTCGCCGTACACGGAGGAGGAGGACGCCAGGATCACGTGCGGGCGGGACGCCCGGCACGCCTCCAGGACGTGGAGTGTCCCCGTAGCGTTGACGGCGTGTGAGGCGAGCGGGTCCTTCACCGACCGGGGCACCGAGGGCCGCGCGGCGAGGTGGATCACATGCGTCGCGCCGGGCACGAGCTCGGCCAGCAGGTCCCGGTCGAGGATGCTGCCGGTCACGAGGTCGGCCCCGACGTCGGCGAGGTTGGCCGCGTCCCCGCTGCTCAGGTCGTCCAGCACGGTGACGCTCTCGACCTCGGGCCGGGTGGTCAGCGTCCGGCAGAGGTTGGCGCCGATGAAGCCGGCGCCTCCTGTGACGAGGACTCTCATGCGATGCTCCTCGGGAACGACGGGCTGGACGCGGCATACAGCGACCGGTAGAGCGCCTCGGTGTCGGCCACCAGGCGCTCGACCGCGAAGGACTCCGTCGTCCAGCGGCGGGCGGACTCGCCCATGCGGCAGGCGAGCACCGGGTCGGTCAGCAGCCGGAAGACGTGCTCGGCCAGCTCGCCCGCGTCCGGGGCGGCCAGCAGGCCGGTGACGCCGTGACGGACGACCTCCTCGACGCTGCCCACGCGGGTGGCGACGACGGGTGTGCCGGCCATGCCGGCCTCGATCAACGTCAGCGGCGTGCCCTCGTTGTCGGAGGTCAGCAGGACGACGTCGGCCGCCGCGTACACGGCCTCGACGTCCGCCCGCCACCCCAGCAGGTGGAAGGCGCCCGGCGCGGCCGCGGCCACCCGCTCCACCTCACCGGTCAGCTCGCCGCCCCCGCAGACGACGAACCGGCAGGCGGGCAGCCGGTGGAGCACGGCCCGAGCGGTGTCGAGGAACCGGTCGGGCCGCTTCACCCCGGTGAGCCGGCCGACGAAGGCGACGACGGGTGCGTCCGGGGGCAGACCCAGGCCGGCGCGGGCCGCATCCCGGTCGGGAAGCCGGCCCAGCGCCACACCGGGCGGAATCACGACGTACTGCTCCGGCCGCCCGATCCCGGCCGCGAGCAGGTCGTCGCGCACGTTGGCGCCCACCGTCACCAGCCGGTCGGTCATGGCGGCCAGCCGCCGCTCCACCCACACATAGAGGCGGCGCTTGGCCGGCGAGAAGTAGCCGTCCAGCAGATGGCCGTGGAAGACGTGCACCCGGGCCGAACCGACCCGGGCGAGGCGGGCGGCCGCCCGGCCGAGCGCGCCCGCCTTGGCCGTGCGGGTGTGCACGATGTGCGGCCGGAACTCGCGCATCTCGGCGGCCAGTCGCCACAGCGCGCGCCAGTCGTCGCCCGGCCGGATGGAGCGGCCCAGGCCCGGGACGCGGTGCACCCGTGCCGCCGTTTCCCCGAGCCGGTCGCCCTCGGTCTCCTCGACCTGCCCGGTGTAGAGGCGGTGATCGAACTCCTCGGTGTTCAGCCGTTCGCGCAGTCCCAGGATCTGAGTCGCCGGGCCGCCGATGTTCATGCGCGCGATGATTTCCATGACCCGAATTCGGCCGTCCGGTCTCACCACGGGCTCCTCGATGATGAGCCTGTTCACGTCGGAGACGCTAACCCGCGATTTGAGCTTTTCGCCGACACCGTCACGGCGGCGGCGAAGCCTTTTCGCATTCCCTACCGAGGCATGATCGAGGCCCTGCCCGTTCATCGGTCCATCAGCAGCGCTCTGAAATCGCTCTTCTTCGTTCCGGCCGCAATCGAGCCGCCGGGCTGCTCGGCCGTGGGCGATCCCCGCGATCGGGTGAAAATCCATGCCGATCCGTTTCCGAGATATTGGCGTTGCGCTCCGCAGGGCGATTAAACGGGTCGCGTACCATCCGACCATGAATATCCGCGTCATCGCTCGAAATGCCGTCAGCCCTGCTTATCTCCCCGTAATGACGCGGAAAATATGGTCGTGGCTAAGCCATGGACACGACCGAGAGAGGATTGCCGCCCGCGCCTGGGCAGTGAAACACGCCGAGGATATGGACGCCTGGGGGAGCGGGATCGATCCCATCCTGTGGCGGGAGGCAAGGAGTTCGTCGAGTCCCTCGCAAAACGCCGCTCGGCCGCGTATGGAGGCACTCGCCGCCGCCGGGGTGGACCGGGCGGGGCGGGCGGCATCGAGCTGCTCTACCTGCTGACCAGGCTGCTGCGCCCCGCCCTCGCCCTGGAGACGGGGGTGGCAGCAGACTGGTCCACCGCGGCGATGCTCGCCGCGATGCGGGCCAACGGAACCGCCGGCTGATGTCCAGCGACTTCCCTTGCAGACCCGGAACGCTACATCGGCTACGTGGTGCCGGACGATCTGAAGAGCCGGTGGAGCCTGCGCATCAAGGGCGACCGCAGCAACCTCGAGGAGTTCCTCCGCCCGGACACGATGGTCGACCACGTCCACTACGACTCGGACAAGACCAGGGACGGGCGGGAGTACTTCCTCCGCCGGGTGCGGTCCCACCTGACCGGCAGGCACGTGCTGGTGATGGACGACATCCAGGACAACCTGGTTTTCCGGGAGTACACCGAGCGGCAGCCGCACTTCCACGTCTTCCCCGTACGAGGGCAAGTACATCGGCGTCACGGGCTCCGGCCTGCGGGCCGTCGAGCGTCGCTTTAGACCACGGTCCGTGGGCCGCCGCTCTCCGCCGGTGCCGCGGGCCGCACCGGGTGCTCCGGCAGGCGTATCCGCTCGACGAGGCCGGGGAGCGACGCGATCCAGAACGCCGAGCAGGCCGCGGCGAGCGCCAGCGCGCCCCAGCCGTACGCTGCCGCGGCGGGCAGCGTGCCGGACGCGGCCAGATTCGCGGTGGCCAGCAGCGCGACGAGAAGCGCCGCCTCCGCCGAGAGGTACGCGAGTCGGCGGCCCGCCCGTCCCACCGCGAGGGGGAGGACGTTCGACCAGCACACCACCCCCTTCACGCAAGCGGCGGCGAGCAGCGGCGTCGCAGCGGCGGCGACTCCGGCGTACTGCTTTCCGTAGGCCACGGCGATGACCGTGCTCATCAGCGGAAACACGGTGGTGACCACCACGACGCCGGCCAACGTGAGCAGGAGGGTCGCACGCAGCACGTCCCGCCTGATCCGCACGCCGCCCTCGCCGTCGGCCGCCGCCCGCGCGATCCGCGGGTAGAGCATGGCGGCGACCGGAACGGCGAAGTTGGCGTAGAAACGGCCCGGCGCCGACGCGATCTTGAGTGTGGTCACGAGGGCCGGGCCGCCGACGAGCCCGGCGACCGTGAGGATGCCCGTGTCCGAGATCCCGGCGACGGCGGTCCCCAGCGACGTCTGGACCGTGTACGCCGCCAGCCCCGCGGGCAGCCGCGGGCGGCCGGTCGGCGGGCCGAGCGCCGACACCGCCGCCCGGGTGGCGGCCCGGCAAATCACGGCGGTCATGAGGAGCGAGCCCACCGCCTGCCCGGCGAGGTAGAGCAGTGGACCGCCCGCGTACAGCCCCGCCAGGGACAGGCAGAAGGACAGCAGCGCGGCCCGGATCCGGAGCGTTCCCAAGACCCGCAGGCGATCCGCCAGGGCGAACCCGGCGCCGGCCGTGGCGTACGGCGCCGTCACCTGCCGGCCCACCACGGACAGAGCGATCATCAGCGCGGCGTCGTCCGAGATCAGACCTGGCAGCCCGAGGGCTAGCACCGCCACGAGGGCGACCGCCGTCGCCGCCGCGCCGAGGCCGGCGCTCCACCGGAGCAGCAGGAGGAAGAGCGCCGATCCCTGCCCGGTCTGGCGCTGTTCCACGGGGACGAACCGCTGCGCGGCGTTCTCCAGGCAGGGATTGGAGAGCAGGAACCAGAGCCCGGCCACGGACTGGGCGAAGATGACCTGGCCCGAGGTCTGCGTGCCGGTCGTGCGGACCAGAGCGATCAGGCTGAGCGCGGGAAGCACCGCCTCTCCGAGCCCGGCCGCGCTCAGGGAGGTGAAGGTGCGCAGGTGCCCCAGGACCGGGACCCGCCGGACGGCCCGGCGGAGGACGTCTCTCATGGGCGGGCCCTGATCTCGTCGTAGAGCCGGTCGAACCATTCCGCAGCGCGGCGGATGTCCACCAGCTCCGCGCTCGCGCTCGCGCCCGCGCGCAGCTTCAGATGCGTCTCGGGGTCCAGCGCGCGGAGGATGGCGTCGCTGAGGGCGGCGGTCTTCCCCGGCTCGACGAGAAAGCCGTTCTCGCCGTCTACGACCAGGTCGGGCACCCCTCCGACGGCCGTCGACACGACGGGCACTCCCGCGGCCAAGGCCTCCATGACGACGACGGGAAGCCCCTCGTACCCGGAGCTGAGCACGAGCAGGTCGGCCGCGGCGATCAGCCGTCCGGCGGAGGGCAGGTGGCCGAGCAGCCGGATGCCCTCTCGGCCCAGCTCGGCCACACGGCGGCTCACCTCGGGCAGCAGCGGCCCGGATCCGGCGAGCAGGAACACCGCGCGCGGATCACGGTCCACCACCCGCGCCGCGGCCTCGACGAGCAGCGCGTGGTTCTTCTGCGGATGGAAGTTCGCGACGTGCACGACGAGGAACGCGCCGGGAGGCACGTCCCAGCTCCGCCTGGTCGCCGCGGCCTCGGCCGCCCACCGGCGCTGCTCCTCCACCCGCACCCCGTGCACGCGT
The DNA here is from genome assembly GCF_012999525.1 of Microbispora sp. H10836. NCBI lineage: Bacteria > Bacillati > Actinomycetota > Actinomycetes > Streptosporangiales > Streptosporangiaceae > Microbispora > Microbispora sp. H10836. Next base: position 2,471 of record NZ_JABBWU010000019.1, on the reverse strand, counting down.
ATCGCGAACTTCCGCGAGTGCCCGCCCCAGGCGCGGGCGACCTGCGGTGAGACGGCCACGGTGTAGGCGTCCATCCACCTCGTGGCCCGGTCGAGCAGCGCGGTGGGCAGGCGGTAGCGCACGTTGTGAATCGTCGAGATCAGGGCCGGACGCGGCCTGGCGAGTCGGGAGAGGGGCCGCAGGAACGACGCCGGAAGCGGCGAGTGCACGTTGACGACATCCGGCCGAAGCGCGCGGACCACGCCAGCGAGACGGGCCGGGCGAAGCCAGGCGGGGCTCGAGGTGAGGTCGACGACCTCGACGCCGGCCCCCCGGAGCCGTCTGGTCAGTTCGTCGGTGGACGCGCGCAGGCACACCACCGTGTAGCGCTTCCCCGATGGCGGCGTGGACAGCAGCCTCTCGACCAGCAGCACCTCGGCGCCGCCGACGTCCAGAGTCTTGATCACTTCGCAGATGCGCGGCTCGGGCCGAGGATGACGTCCAGGGATATTCATGTTGGCTTCCATGTCAGGGTGGTTGTGTCGCGATGATGGCGAACTCAGCCGTCGCTCAGCCGATAGACGGAGCAGTCGCTGGAGTGGAAGGCGAGTGTCGCGAATTCTCCGAGCCGGGGGTTGACTTCCGGGAGGCGGTCGACGGCCAGCAGCCACCGCACGCCGTACCGATGCCGGAGGGCGCGCACACCCGCCGCCGTCGGCGCGTGGAAGGCGGCGTCGTTCAACCGGAGTCGTTCGGCGTCCCAGAATGGAAGGCGCTCCGGATCCAGCCCGGGCCGCCACCGGAGGAGATTGGTGCTGGTGTAGCTCCATCCCTCGACCAGCATGTGCCGCTCGGACAGGGCGGCGATCCAGGATTGGCCCCTGTCGCAGGCACCGGGGATGTTCCAGCGGCAATGCGCGTTCGTGGCCACCACGTCGTCCGGGGCCGAGTGATCGCGCAGCCATCGTGCGGCCGTCGCCACCCCCTCCGGGATGACCGCTTCGGTTGTCCCCCGGACCAGATGGGTGTCATCGGTGGCGAGGCCGACGGCTGACACGACCCGCGCGTGCACGTACGCGGTCATGCCGACCGCCGTGCATGCGATCGTGATGAGCGCCCACGCGCGAAGGCGGCCCCAGACGACGGTGAGGAGGACGGCGGCCAGGAGGAGGACGGCCAGGAGGAGGGCGTAGGGGCGATAGAGCAGGCCGTCCGGCTTGCCCGGGCCCAGCGGAAGCGTGACCCCGCAACCAAAGGTGATCAGGTAGGCGACGGCCGTTCCGGCCACGCCGGAGCAGACGGCCATCCGGCGCGAGACCCGGGCTCGCCGCGCGAGCACAAGGGTTCCGCAGACCGAGATGACCGCGAGATACGGGTAGGCGCCGTAGAGGAAGAAGAGCTGACTGCGGCCAGGATGCCCGAACAGGACCGCGGCGCCCAGCCCGGCCGCGCCCATCCCGAGCATGAGTGCGATCCCGGGCCGGGTCAGCGACCGCGGCGCACTCGCCAGCCCGAGGATTCCTCCCCACGCGATGACCCAGCACAGCACATAGATCGAGGTGACCCCGACCTGCCCGGGCATCGTGGGCAGCTGGTCGCGGAGACCGGTCAGCTCCGTCCACGAGACCTTCGCAAAAGAAGCGGGGTCGAAGACCATTCCGTTGCGCACCCCTCGGAACAGCACGACCTGCGCGAAGAGGAGACAGCTCGTGGTCATCCCGAGTGCCGCCAGTGTCGGCCCCGAGGGCCTGCGCCGCGTAGCCACCTCCAGTGCGACCGCTGTCACCAGTCCCGCTCCAAGCATGGGAAGGAAGACGGCCTTCGCTCCCATAACGGCCACCAGGAAAACGCCGAGCAGGACATATCCGCGTGTGTCGCCCCGGTGCCGCAGATCGATGACGAGGAGGACGGCGGGGGCGAACAAGACGCCTCCGAAAGCGTGCGTGGGGCTCGTCCAGGAGGCGTCCGCGATACCTCCCCAGGTGAAGAGGTAACCGGCGCCCGTGTACAGGCTCACGGCGCCGACGGCGACCGCTGAGATCACCGCGGGGAACGCTCCGGTCCAGGAGCCGATGACCCGCCGTGCCACCATGCCCGACAGGATGACCAGCGCAGCCAGCATGGGCGGCATGCCGAGGCGGAACAGCAGCACGAGCGGGTCGATGCCGGTGATCCAGCTCGACGCGGCGAAGTGGGCGTAGACGAACCAGTGGTAGAAGAGCGGTTCGCCGGCGACCATCGGCACGCTCGGCGGCATGTGGTTGCGCAGCTCGCCGATCAGAGCCAGGTGGTAGGGCATGTCGGTGCTGGCGTTGCCGAGTGCGGGCCAGACGAGGGCGTGCTTCCTGATGAAGGTCGCTGTGGTGAGCGCTAGGAGGTAGGTCATGGTCAGGGCGAGTGCCCATGACCACCACAAGGGGGAGGCCTGGTGCTGTGGGCGTCTCCAGTGGCGGCGCAGGCGGGGCACGAGCAGGAACAGGGAGTAGGTGGTG
>NZ_JABBWU010000018.1:0-183744 GCF_012999525.1 Microbispora sp. H10836 | reverse complement strand
CTCTCGGCAGGTCTGCCACACATCCGGCCCGACCAGCTCCCCAGCCCACTCACCCTGCACATCAACCACTGTGGCCTCAGCACAGAAAGAACGAGGCCAGAACACAAGATCTTCAGTGGCCTTCTAGCCGGATCATCAACATGCGGCACCCTCCGCTTGTGATTCACGCCCCAGGGGAGGCATCAGGCCGACGCCTTGGTGGAATCAGCTCCTGCGAACGCCGACCACTTCGAGGTACTCCGCGGGAGCGACCAGTGTTCCGTCGGAGACGCGGTTGTGGTGCAGGGCGACCTGGGCGAGGTCTCCGGAGAACTGGTCCAGATCCTTCTCCGACAGCGTGCCGGCCAACCTGGTGATGGGCCCGTAGAACTCACGGAACCACTCCGAGAAGTGCTCGGGCGAGTGATACCGGAACACATACTCCCGCTTGGCGAAGCTGATCCACTCCACGCGTTCCCCGAAGAGCTCGTCGAGGTGTTCCTGGGTGCCCCACAGGGCCGGCGGACGTACCCCGGACGGCGGCGGCGCCCACTTCGCCACTGTCTTGAACATCTGACCGACCATGCTGGTCGGGGTCCAGCAGGCGAGTGCGATCTTGCCCCCCACTGCCGTCACCCGCACCAGCTCGTCCGCTGCCTGCTGGTGATTCGGCGCGAACATGACGCCCACGGTGCTCAGCGACAGGTCGAAGGAGCCGTCGGGGAACGGCATGTTCTCCGCGTCGCCGTCGACGAAGGTCACCGGCACCTGCTCGACCGCCGCCCGCCTCCGGCCCACCTCCAGCAGGTTGGCGGCGTAGTCGAGGCCCGTGGCCTCCGCGAACCGCAGGGCTGCCGCGATCGCCGCGTTGCCCTGTCCGCAGGCGACATCCAGCACCCGCTGCCCGGCCCGTACGTCTGCCGACTCCACCAGCAGCTCGGCCATGATCTGCAGGGTGTGGCCGACGCGCGTGTAGTCGCCGGTCTGCCAGCCCGCCCGCTGCGCCTGCTTGATCGATGCGAAATCGACCGTCGTGCTCGTCATCAGATCCTCCTTGGACCGCGTCGCCGCCGTCGGCGACCGCTGACCTCAGCGAACACGGCAGCCGTGTGACGGGCCGTGTGACGATCCAGCCCGCGGACAGGTGGGTGAGGGCCGCCACGATCAGCGGGAGGGGGACGGCTGTTCCAGGCCGAGGGCTTCGGGAGTGAACACGTAGCGTTTGAACCAGCGGTGCATCTGGCGCTCCAGGGCTCGGTCACCGTGCACGCGTACTCCCGGCTGCCGCAGTAGTTCCGCCCAGGAGAGATCACCGAGCCACCACCGGGTCGCCGCTTCCGTCGGGGATGTGAGCCAGACATCGACGGGAGCTCCCGTGTCCTGCCGGCAGAGGTTGACGCTCATCCGGGACAGATGCAGCCAGTATCTGCGGTCGGCCGGCGGACGGTCGGTGAACTCGATCGCGAGTACGACGGTGCGCTCGGGCAGGGCGGCGGCGTCCACCCGGCGTTGCATGTCCCAGGTCAGCGCGGCTGTGTCGAGATCGTCCTCGGTCAGGGCCGCGCTGTCGGTGGCGACCGCCCATCGTGCCAGCTCCCGCACCACCGGAGCCAGGGCGGTGCCCGCCTCCGTGAGCCGGTAATCGTTGTCGACAAGGCCTGCCGCGCGTAGTGCGCGTAGTCGCGCGGACAGGGTCGCTCGCGGAATGCGGGGCAGGCCGCGGCGGATGTCGGTGAAGGTTGACGCGCCGAGCAGCAACTCCCGCACGATCAGCAGTGTCCACCGCTCGCCCAGCAGTTCCAGAGCACGCGCGACCGCGCAGAACTGGCCATATCCGTTCACTGCTGCATGGTAGGCGCGAAGGGCGGGATAAGCGGGTTCAAATTTTGAACTGGTGACGCCGGCACGACCGGTTCGACGATCGAAGCCGTGAGTGCGGGCATCGAAAGGACCGGCGGCATCATGGGCATCAGCGGCGACGTATTGGAGACGATCGGAAACACTCCGCTCGTGAGGCTGCGCAGGGTCGCGCCACCCGGGTGTGCGGAGCTCTTCGTCAAGGTCGAGGGCCAGAATCCGACCGGCAGCATGAAAGACCGCATGGCGCAGTCGATGATCGCCAGAGCCGAGAACGACGGGCGGCTGACGCCCGGCGACACCGTTGTCGAATACACGGGCGGCAGCACCGGCGCTTCTCTCGCCCTGGTCTGCGCGGCGAAGGGATATCGCCTGCGGATCGTCAGTTCCGACGCCTTCAGCGAGGACAAGCTCATCCAAATGGCGGCGTTCGGCGCGGAACTCACCCTCATCCCCAGTGAGGGAGGAATGATCACGAAGGCACTGATCCTGAGCATGATCGACACCGCCAGGGAGCTCAGCCGCCGGCCGGGCGCCTACTGGACCGATCAGCTCAACAACGCCGACAGCATCGCCGGCTACCACCCGATGGGCGAGGAGATCTGGGAGCAGACGGGCGGGCGCGTCGACGTTTTCATCCAGTCGATCGGTACGGCGGCCTCGCTGCGCGGGGCGACGGCTCCCCTCAAGCGCCGTTATCCGGGGCTCCGGGTCATCGCCGTCGAACCGGCCGAATCCGCCGTGCTGTCCGGTGGCCGGCCGGGCGCCCACCGCATCGAAGGCATCGGCATCGGCTACCTGCCGCCGATGTGGGATCCCGCCCTCGTGGACGAGATCGTTCCGATCGCCACCGGCGACGCCGAGGAGATGGCCCGGCGCCTCGCCCGGGAGGAGGGGTTGTTCACCGGGACCTCGTCCGGCGCGAACGTCCTCGCCGCGATCCAGGTCGGAAAACGCCTCGGGCCGAACGCCAGGATCGTCACCCTGCTGGTGGACTCGGGGCTGAAATACCTCAGCACCGGCGTGTACCGTCGCCGGCCGCACCACCTCCCCCGATGAACCACCATGGTCGCCCACGTGTTGACGCATGACGCGCCCCGAGCTGAATCCGGGTCGCTACCGTCAGAGCGACAGCGGGATGCGGTCGACGCACCAGTAGAGGCTGACGGCCACAATGGGGACCGACATGGCGGCGGTCACCCAGCGCACCGCGGACGTACGGCGCAGCAGCACCAGCAGCGGGAAGAACACCGCGATGATCAGCAACTGGGTCGCCTCGATGCCGACGTTGAAGCTCAGCAGCGACAGGAGCAGCTCCCACGACCCCTTCTCGTCGATGTCCAGCGCGCTCGCGAAGCCGAGCCCGTGAACCAGGCCGAAGGCGAAGACGATCGGCAGCCGCCACTTGCCCAGTTTGTCCTCATCGCGGCCCAGGAGGTTGGCGACGGCCACGACGATGATCGATACCGCGATGACCGGCTCGACGAGCACCGCGGGAACGTTCACGATCCCCAGCGCCGCCAGGAGGAACGTGATGCTGTGGGCGGCCGTGAACGCGGAGGCCGTGACGACGACGTCGCGCAGGCGGCGCGCGCCGATGAGGAGGGCGAGCAGGAACAAGATGTGGTCGAGGCCGGACAGCAGGTGCTCGGCGCCGAGCAGGAAGAACTCCCCGATCTGGTGCGAGGCCCGGTGCTCGCCGACTCGCAGCGTCGGGTTCCCTGCGGTCAGCACCGCGGAGCCCGTCGTGCCGTCGAGTGTGTAGCCGACGATCGTCTCCGTGCTGTGCACGAAGCTCTCCGCGTCGGGGAAGAGCGCACTGGAGATCGCGTGCCCTCCCCCGCCGTCGCCCGCGCAGTGGTAGTCGAGGGTCACCACCGCGTACGCCACCTTGCCGCGGTCGCGCACGCCCGCGTCGCCCACCTGGGTGGGCGTGCAGTGCGTGTCGCCGTACGCCACGGCGAAGCGGCGCGTGACGTAGTCAGCGACGGCGGCGTGGTTCTTCTTGAGCTGGCGGAGTTGCTCGGCCCGCTCCTTCGCGTCGTACGCCTCGGCGTAAAGCCAGGCCGACTTCATGAGGAGGTCGTACTCCAGGTCGAGCACGACTCTGACGTCCGCGCCCGTTCCGGTCACCGTGGCGTGCGCCTTGGTGGTCGCGTCGTGCGCCGCCGCCGGAGCGGAGAACGCCATCAGCCCGCCGAGGGCGAAGGCGAGAGCGAGGACGGCGGCTGACAGCCTGCGAGACATGTCTCGTTCTCCAGGTTCGAGGAGGTCCGGGTTTCGGGGGTCCGGGATTCGAGGGGTCCGAGTTCAGGGGGAAAGGCCGCCCCGGACGCTCCGCGTCGACGCGGGGGTCCGGGGCGGCGATGACGGTTACCTGCGCTGGAACCAGCGGTAGAGGGGCGAGTCCGGTCCCCACTTACCGGGGCGGCCGTGCTCGTCCTTCGTGACGAAGACGCTCGGCTCGGAGGCGGTCACGCCGCCGCCGGTGGAGCGTGCGGTGACGAACCAGGCGTATGCCGTGTCGCCCTTGAGACGCTCCCAGGTCACCGAGGCCACCTGACCCGACGGGACCGTGCTCGTGCCGACGACCCGGGTGGGCTTGTAGATCGCCAGCGAGTCGGTCGTGAAGCTCGTCGTACGCGTGGTGAGATCGACCGGCAGCACCATGTTGTCCTCGCGGCCGTCGTAACGGCGCAGCGGGTCGAACTCACCCGCGCCGAAGTCGTTCAGCAGCGGTGAGTAGGTGTCCACCGTCAGCTCGGCCCGCTTGACGTCGAACTGCAGCAGCCGGAAGAAGCTCGCGCCGAACTGGAGCTGGTCGTCCGGGTTGTATCCGCCGACCTGGGTGAGCCCGAGGCGGTCGGCCGAGACCGTGTAGAACTGGTAGTCCGCCAGCAGTTCGACGACGCCCTTGCCGACCTGGCCGACCTTCGGCTTCACGTTGGTGGCCACGCCGTGCTCGTGCCCGGCGAGGATGAGGAAGACATTCGGGTTCTTCTCGACCACCGTCTTGTAGAGCATCGAGCCGTCCGGCGCCGAGAATGCCGCGCCGCGTCCGTCGGGGTTGGTGCTTGGCACGAGGTAGTCGTGCGAGAGCAGGATGCCGTTGCGGTCGGGGAACCGCTTGAAGACGGAGTCCGCCCACTCGGCCTCCTCCCGCGTGACGCCGTACGACAGGCCGACCACGACGAAGTCCAGCCCGCCGGCCGAGAACAGGTCGTAGTGGTTCTGGTTGTCGCCTTCCTTCCACGGCCCGCCGTACTCGGCGTGCTGCCAGCCCTGCGCCGCCGTCTGGTAGCGGCCGGGGCCGTAGTACGCGTTGTAAATCGCCCCCGGCCCGTCCTCGGTGCCCGACTGGTTGTCGTGGTTGCCCGCGATCACGCCGTTCGGGATCTTCGCCTCGTCCAGGACGCGCTGCTGCTTCGACGACACCTCGAACTCGCCGACGACCTGCCGCCGCGCGGCCTCGTCCGCGGGCTTGCGGATGTTGTTCTCGATGATGTCGCCGGTGTGCGCGACGTACGAGATCTTGCGCTGGTCCTTGTTGTCCTTGATCCAGTCGACGATCCCGGCGTACGCGGACTCCCACACCGCGCGCTCCTCGGCGGTCTCCTGCTCCACCGCGCCCTCCGACAGGTACTGCGTGTCGGTGAAGTGGACGATCGAGAAGTCGTACGTGGAGGGGTCGGCGAAGCCGTTCGGGTCGCCGGGGTCGATGTCGTCGGCGAACGGGTCCTCTCCCGTCACCATCACGTGGACCTGCTGGCCGTCGACATACTGATCGCCGACGACGGCGGTGAGCGCGGTCTGGCCCTCGGCGGCGCCGCGGGAGCTCGTGAGCAGGTCCCAGGCCCGGGTCCTGGTGTTCCACGCCCGCAGCGACACCAGGCGCTCGGGGTCGATGACGCCCTCCCAGCGCAGGACCGGCGCGTCCACGTGGCCCTTCACCTGGATGTCGTACCGCTGGTAGGTGACGTCCCGGCCGGCGGGCGCGTCGAGCGTCGCGCCGTCGGCGGGCTCCAGCCCCGCGGCCTTGACCTTCTTCTCGCCGGGCACCTTCAGGGTCGTGGGGACGGTCTCGGCCACGCCCTGGAACGCCTGGTTCGGGGTCAGGATGTCGGCTTCGGAGAACGTCGCCTTGACCTCGCCGCCGCCGGGCTCGGCGACCTTCGCCGACAGCGTGACGGAGCCCGACACGTCGACGGCTCCGGACGCCGGGGTGAGCTCGGCGGGTGCGTCCGGGATGCCGGCGGACTCGAACGAGATCTCCCGGGCGGCGGTGTTGCCGAGCGAGTCCGCGGCGGTCACGGCGAGGGTGTGCGAACCGGGCCGCAGTCCGGGGCCCACCTGGGCGCCCAGCGCGATCGGCTGCCCGTCGAGTGTGACGTCCGGCCCGGACACCACGCCGGAGGCGTCCTCCAGCTCGACGTCCAGCACGACGGAGGCGGTGATCTTCCCGCCCGCGGCGGGGACGCTCGTGGCGACCTTGGGCGCCGAGTTGTCGGTGATCAGCGTACGGGTGGCGGTCTCGCCCGTGGTCGAGGTCGCGGCGATCGTGTGCTTGCCGTCCTTGATCGCGGTGGTGTCGAGATCCGCGCTCAGGCCGCCGGCGGGGGCGTCCACGAGGAACTCGAGGTCGATCTCGGTCAGCAGGTTCACGTTGTCGCCGCAGTTGCCGTCGCCCATGCTGTAGGAGCTCTTGAGCATCTGACCGGTCGCCGTGCCCCGCACCGGGGTGAGGGCGATGTTCGAGATCGCGAAGTCGTCGCGGTTGTTGCCGCATGACGTCGGATAGGTGCCGGCCACGAAGTCGATCGTGTTCCAGCCGGGCACGAGGTACTCGTTGGGGAAGGTGAAGTCGACCCGCCGGCTCACGAAGTCGCCGTCGAGCACGACCTTCCGCCCGTTCACGAGCAGGTGGTTCTGGTAGCGCGCCTCGATCGAGTTGGTGCCGACGGTGAAGCTGAGGGTCGCGTCACCCGAGCCGAGCGTCCGGACGACGTGCACCGCCGGGGCGTCGATCGTGTAGCGCAGTTCGACCTCGCGGAGGGCGGTCTGGCTGCTGCCGCAGGTGCCGTCGCCCAGGTCGTAGGACGGCTTGATGTCCTGACCTTTCACGGTGGCGCCGTCGAGGGCGAGGTCGAGGTTCGCGATGGTGAAGTCGTCGCGGTCGGCGCCGCAGGACGCCTTCCAGTCGCCGGTCACGACCTTGACCGTGTTGTCGCCGGGCACCAGGAACCGGGCGGGAACGGCGACCGTTACACGCCTGCCGGCCCAGGTGCCGCCCAGGTCGACACGCTTGCCGTTGACGAGCAGGAAGTCGTCGTACTTGTCCTCGATCGCGTCCGCGCCCACGTCGAAGCTGAACGTGGCCGCGCCGTTGCCCAGGGTGGCCTTCGTGGCGGGTTCCGCGCCGTCGACGGTGAGGGACGAGACGCCGCCCGCACCGGCGGCCGGCACGGTCGCGTGGATCGGCGTGGTGCGTGCCACCAGCGTGCCGTCCGTCGGCAGCAGCCGGGGCGCCCCGGCCGGCGCGTTGTTCACGGTCACGGTGTGCTTGACCGTGGCCCCGGACGCGGCCTTGGCGGCGATGGCATGCTCGCCGTTGGCCAGCGTCGTGGTGTCCAGGTCCGCCGCGAGACCCGTGGTGCTCTGGGGGTCGTCCTTGACGAAGAACTTCAGCGTGGCCTGCTTGAGCAGCGCGGTGTTCGAGCCGCAGTTGCCGTCGCCGAAGGACAGGGTGTAGGGGTTGTCCTCCCCGTCCGCGACCTCACCGAGCAGTTCGAGGCCCACGTCGGACAGGACGAAGTCGTCGTAGTTGGTGCCGCACGAGCTCTGGATCGTGCCGGCGAAGATCTCGATGGTGTTCTCGCCCTTGACGAGGTGTTCGTTCGGGATCTCGATGGTCGCCCGCTCGCTCACGTGGTCGCCGATGTCGCTGCGGTAGACGCCGTTGACCAGCACGTAGTTGTGGTATCGCGCCTCCGTCGAGTTCGAGCCGACGTCGAAACGGAGCTTCGACACGCCCACCGTACGGGTCGCGTTCAGAGCGGTGCCGTCGACGGCGAGCTCGGTCACGCTGTCACCGGCCGCGGCCGGGACCGCCGTGACCTTGACCGTGCCCTCGATGTACGAGCCGCCGGCGGGGCTGAGGGTGGGCGGGGTGGGGGAACCGGTCGGCGTCGGGCTGGGGCGTCCACGACCCGCTACCTGCGGGTCCGGGTCGGCGTGCGCCGCCGTCACGACGCCGCTGACGAGCAGCGTCGCGACCATGGCGATCACGGCGGCCACGGCGAGACGCCCTCGCCTGCTCACGCCTCCCAGCAGCTTTCTCGCTGCCACTGGCTGCATCAGGTGCAGTCCCTTCCATCACGTTGCATAAAGCGCCGATAAAGCGGCGCGGTCTCGAGCGGTCACAGTGGATCTCGTGAGTGAACGAGGTGCGTGAAGAGACTGAAGCAAAGGCGAACTATCGCCTCATTCTGGTCATCCGTTACGAATCAGGAACGACTAGGTCACAGAGCCCGCAATTCCGCAAAGCACACAACATTGCCAAGCTTTGTACGGATTTATCCCTATATGTCCAAATGGAGCTGTCTACCGGAGGAGCGCCGGATGAGCGAGCGGCGACCGTCGGGGCACCACGGCGGACATCCATCCAGGAGGCTCTGGACGCCGCGGCGGCGGTGGGCGACGACAGGATCCGGGAGCGCACCCAGGGCAGGGTGGAGCCCGAGGGGTGGACGCACGGGAGCTCACGACAGCGGGTGAAGTGGAGTCACCACGGGATACAAGACCGGCGCCCCCGCCCGGTGCGACACATTCTCCGGCACCATCTGACGTTTTCTCCGCGGGCGCGACGCTTACCGAGGTTTTCCCGCCGTGAGCTACTGACGTTCCCGGTGTGACGTGCATTGTGGGGAGGAGTCGTCGCGGCGGCGGGGGGCAACCGATGACACAGGGGCTGCACCAGTTCATGGCGATGGCGGGCCCGTGGGCCTACCTGGCGGTCGGGCTGATGGCCTGCGCGGAAACGGCGGCGCTCCTCGGGCTCGTGGTGCCGGGCGAGCTCACCTTGCTGATGGCCGGCTTCCTCGCCTTCACGGGGCACGTGAGCCTGCCGCTCATGATGGCCGTGGCCGGTGTGGGCGCGATCGCCGGGGATTCGATCAGTTACCGGATCGGCCGGCGGCTGGGGCCTCGCGTGCGCGACAGCCGGCTGGGCCGCCGGGTGTGCGCGGAGCGCTGGGACCGCACCGAGGACTACCTGCGGCGGCGCGGCGGCTGGGCCGTCCTCCTCGGCCGATGGGTCGGTCTGCTGCGCGCCCTGATCCCCATGCTGGCCGGCATGGGACGCCTGCCGTACGCCAGATTCCTCGCCTTCGAGGTGCCCGGCGGCCTGGCCTGGGGGGCGGGCACCGTGGGGCTCGGGTACGCCACGGGAGGCTCGTACGGGCTGGTGGAGCAGGTCTCCCATCGGGCCGGCCTCCTGGCGGTGGCCGGGCTGGTCGTCCTGGCCGCCGTCGGCCTGGGCGTCCACCGGCTGACCCGGCCGCGCCCGCCGGTCGCACGACGGCCGGGCCGCGCGAGGACCACACCCTCCGGCCGCCGGTGAAGGGTGGCCGCCCTCGTTCGGGTGTGACGCGACCCCGGTGGCCCGCCCTCGTTCGGGTGTGACACGACCCTGGCGGCCGTCGCGTGACAGCGCTGCCGCACCGGACCGTTGACCGACGGAAGCGCGATCTTTACCGGCCGGCGGAACCCAACCCCGGGGCTTGATCGTTCAGGTGGGCGGCTGACACACCTCATCGACCGTCTACAGGGAGAAACACGTGGTCTTCAAGCGGATGCTGGGCGCTCTCGGGGTGGGCGCCCCCTCGGTGGACACCGTACTGACCACTCCGCGGGTCCGGCCGGGCGGCGTGCTCACGGGCGAGGTGAGACTGTCCGGCGGCGACTTCGACGCCGAGATCGAGGAGGTCACTTTGGGCCTCGTCGCCGGGGTGGAGCTCGAGCACGGCGACGGCGAGAGCGCGGGGCTCGGCGAGTTCTCCCGTGCCCGGGTGTCCGGTCCGTTCACCCTGCGCGAGGGCGAGAACCGGAGCATCGCCTTCCAGATCCCGGTGCCGTGGGAGGCCCCGATCAGCGAGATCGGCGGGCAGCACCTGACCGGCATGGCGCTCGGCGTACGCACCGAGGTGGCCATCGCCAAGGCCGTCGACAAGGGCGACCTCGACCCCGTCGCCATCGAGCCGCTCCCCTCCCAGCTGCGCGTCCTGGAGGCGTTCCTCCAGCTCGGCTTCGCCTTCAAGTCGGCCGACCTGGAGGCGGGCCACCTGCACGGCGTGCGCCAGGAACTGCCGTTCTACCAGGAGATCGAGTTCTACCCGCCGCCGCGGCAGGCCGGCGTTGTGGGGGAGGTCGAGCTCACCTTCGTGGCCGACCCCGCCGGTCTGGAGGTGATCCTGGAGGCCGACAAGCGCGCGGGCCACCACTCCGTCGACGCCATCGGCCGCTTCCGTGTCAGCCACGAGGACGCGGCACGCATGGACTGGGCCGTGGAGATCGACCGCTGGCTCACCGGGCTGGCCCAGTACGGGGCACACTACGGCGGCCACGGCGGTGACGAGCACGGGCACGAACCTCATTTCCACGGAGGCCACCACGAGCACCACAGCGGCCCGGGCTGGGGTGCGGTGGCCGCGGCCGGCGCCGCCGGAGTGGTCGGCGGCCTGGTGGCGGGCGAGATCGTCGAAGAGATCTTCGAGGGCGACGAGGACGAGGGCGGGGACGGCGACTGGTAGGTTCCGCCCCGCCGCCTCTCCGCCGCCCGCGACGCCGTCGCGTGCGTCACGGGTAGATGGTGGGCCCTCGTTATGAAGCAGGTGCCGGCCGTGGTCTCCGGGACAGGAGACCACGGCCGGGAGACCGGACCGGGCGCTCGACGCGTACGCACACCGGGGACACGCACGGAACACCCGTCCGGGAGGGCGGGGAGACGTGTCGGCACCGCTCGCGACATTGCCGTCGCTTGATGTGTCGCCGTCCATGAACGTGATCGACGGCGTTGTACCGTGTCAGCGGTCACATTGAGTGACTTCGAAGCAACAGGAGGTTACGCATGATTCAGCGACTGCTCCTGGCCGGCGCGGCCTGCGCCGCCGGACTCGTCGTCATGGCGCCGATCGCGGCCTCGGCCGAGACGGCCGCCCCGCGGCAGACGGCCACGACCGCACAGGCCGGCCTGCCGGCTCACGCCGCCGGCTGGGGACACGACTGGGGACACGGGTGGGGTCGCCCCGCGGGCTACCGTTGGGGCAACGGCTACTGGAGCCGTCCACTCGGCTACTGGAGCCGCCCGCTGGGCTACTGGAGCACCCCGGTGGTCGTCGTGGACAGTCTCTACGACGACTGCGCGGCCGACTACTACGCCACCCCCTGCGGCTGATCCATCACGATAGGGGCGCCATGAGAGAAGGCCCCCGAGCATCGCGAGCACGACCCTCGATCGAGCATGGGCTCGGCGGGGGATTTTAAAACCCCAGGTTGTCAGCAGATTCTGCTGACAACCTGGGGCCAAAGCCGACCAGGATCGCCAGATCTCGGATACCGTTCGTAGTCATTGCGTCTCTCTTCGCGCACAACACGACTTCCTCGGATCCGGAGCGCGTGATGAACGGCCAGGACAGACCTCGCCCACACCGTCCCACCAGGCGAGCCCCCTACGGTCCCACCAGGCGAGCCCCCTACGGTCCCACCAGGCGAGCCCCTTACGGTCCCGCCCGCGCGGCCGGGCCCAAGCCGCCGCCGTACGTGCCCTCTCCCCCCGGACGACACCGCGGCACCGGTGACGAACCTCTCAGCCGGCACGAGCCGGAGCCCGAGCCCTCCCCGTCTCCGGCGCCCGGGCGGCATCGCTCCCTGCCCCGCCCCAAGCTGATCCGTTCCGTGGTCGTGACCGGGGTCGCGGTCCTCGCCGCCGCGAGCGTCTGGGCGAGCACCGACGCCGCCGGTCCGGCGCCGGGCACGCCTCCGCCCGGCGGCATCGTGGCCACGACCACCCCCGATGGTGCGATCCCGCCCGAGACCGCTCCGTCGAAGCCCGCGCCACCGCCGACCGAGCACGACGCCCGCTCGAGGCGCGGTGGGAAGGCACTGCCGATGCGGGCGCGGCACCATGGACCCGCCCGTTCGTCCAGGCGCACGCGGCCTCCCACCGCGCGTCCCCGCCCGCACGAACCCGGCTTCTAGCCGTCTCCTTCCGCCTCACCGGCGGCCGGCCCGCGAACCCGCGCCGACGCCTTCACGCCGCCTTCGGCCGTTGCCCATCGGCCGAGGACGGCACCCGCTCCTTCCGATCCGGTACGTCAGCCCGGCAGGGCATCGGCTTGCCGGGGCTCACGTCGTACGCCGGACGAAGGCGCGGGTGACCGCGGTGCCGGCGTCACTCAGGCAGGCGGCGAGTTCCTCGGTGATGAGCGTCTTCTCGACGCCTACTGTGATTTCGTCTGTCGCGAACTCGGCCACGGCGAGCTCATGGCCGAGATCTCCGCTTCTTCTGACGCGGACGCGAAGCGCCGGCATCGGGCCCGCGTCCTCGACCGGCTGGAGCAGCTTCAGCGTCGCCGTGCCGATCTCGTCCATGGGGATCGCCAGCTCGGGGGCGAACTGCCTCTCGTCGACATAGGCGATGATCCGGTTTTCCTGAAGTGCATGAAGGATTACTGCCGGGGAGCTATGCAACAACTGGGCGCGACGGAATTCCACTGATGGTTGCGACGGCGATGACACGTATCATCCACCATATCCTTTCTGGCAATCACGTCCCCGATCGTTTCGCTGCTCGTTGCCAGGAAAGTTTGACGCATCAACCCCACCGAAGGCGACCGTACATCCGGAACATCACGTTTCCTCCCTTTCCGGATCGGCCGGCGCGCTATTGATCGCCTGCATGAGTTGATCGGCAAGGCGCGCTGACTGTTCGCTCGTATACCCCTTGGGCACGCGAAAGATCAGGCGTTCTCCGACTCCGGTCCGGATGTCGGCGATGTCCCACCCGATCCACTGGCTGATCGCCAGTGCCTTGACGCTGTCCGGGTCCATTTCGAGGCCGGCCGCGAGAGCCTCCAGGCGCCAGAGATCAGGCATCCGCGACACCCGGCCACTCAGCACATCGGTAATCCACTGAGCGGTGAGGCACTGACCTGCGCTTCCGCTCACCGACCTCAGTGCGAGCGTACGGATGCTCATCCCCTTGTCCGCCACATAGTCGCGGATGCAGTCGCTCAGGGGGGTGGGGGGCTGGTCGGGTGTCACGCGCTGCGACGGCATTCGGTTGTCAGCTCCTCGAATCTTTCTGTCCGCGATCGCCACCATCATGCCCGCTAGATCCTGACGACAGGGAGCAAACCCCGACGAAGCATGGGATCAGTTGTGTCAACAAGATGCGTCATATAAAGCCATCGCGCGCAAGATTTATTCGCTGGAACCTTCCGTTTCACGTGCGGCCGTGCGCTCGGTCGGATTAGAGTGCGACCTGCAGTCGAGACGTCAGCAGAATCTGATGATGCAGTTTCCATCGGAGAGGTTGGCTATGGCGGGAAAGCCGCAGATGCACCTTCGGAGCGTGGCACTCTTGCGCGCCTTGATGGTCGGCCACAGTCACAGCGTGGCCGATTTCGCTCGCCGGGCAGCACTTACCAGACAGTGCATCGACGGTCTGCTCAAACGAGGCACGTGCCGCCGCACCACGGCGGACGCCATCGCGGCGGCAGCGGGGGTGCGGACTCTCGACCTGTTCCGGCCTTCAGTGTCGTCAAAATTTGCTGACAATGATGAGGGCTCGTGATCCCGTTACCTGTCTCCGATCCGGGATCACCTGATCCTCCGCGGAGGCTCTCACGGGGAGTCCGACTCGAATCGCCTCGACTGCGGTCCTGCGCATCCCGCTTCGCCGTCACCACACCGCCGGCTGCCGGGATGTGTGTTCGATCCGACAGCAGCACCACCTCATGAAAGGAATCGTCTCTTGACGATGAAGAAAGCCCTCCTCACGGGGGCACTCGCCACCGCTGCAATCGTCACCCCCGCGGTGCTGGCCACCGGAGCCGCGAGCGCGGCGAGCACGGCCTCGCAGGCGACGAGCAGCATCTCCCGCCCGATCGACACCCCCAGGCGAGGACCGGATCCGCGCGCGGACATCCGCGTCCACCATTTCGTCCTGAAGGGCAAGACGTACATCCTCCCCAGCTGCCAGTACGTCGTCAACGGCGGCGTCTACGTCTCGCCGTCCTGCGGGGCGGGCCTGACCCGGCCGGTGTACATCCTGAGCGGCCGCACCTACGCCCTGCCGGGCGAGTGGTGCGACCAGGCCGTCAGCGGCCTGCCCGGCCGCTGGTACGGCCTCCCCGGCTACCAGCTCGGGGACGGCGTCCACGAGTACATCGTGGCCGGCCGCACCTACATGCTCCCCAGCTGCCAGTACGTCATCAACGGCGGCGTCTACGTCTCGCCGTCCTGCGGAACGGGCCTGACCCGGCCCGTCTACTTCGTCAGCGGCCGCTGGCTGCCCCTGCCCGGTAGCTGGGGGTGCGACACGTCCCTCGGCCTGCCCGGCCGCTGGTACGGCCTTCCCGGCCGTGTCTTCGGCAACCCGGGCCACAACTGGGGCGGCAGCTCCTGGGGCGGCCGCTGGGGACGCGGCAGCTGGGGCAACTGGGACGGCTGGGGCCGCTGGGGCCGCGGCGGTGACCACGGTGGCTGGGGCCACGGCAACACCGGCGGCTGGGGCCACGGCGGTCCCGGGGGCTCCGGCGGCCCCGGCCACGGCGGCCCTGGCGGCCCCGGGCAGGGCGGCCCTGGCGGCCCCGGGCAGGGCGGTCCCGGCGGTCCCGGCCAGGGCGGTCCCGGCCAGGGCGGTCCCGGCGGCCCCGGCCAGGGCGGCCACGGCGGTCCGGGTCAGGGCGGTCCGGGTCAGGGCGGCCCGGGGGGCGGTAGCTGGGGCGGCCACGGCGGTCCCGGCGGCTCCGGCGGTCCGGGTCAGAGCGGCTGGGGGCACCGCTAACCGCTCGCCCTGGTGTCAGCCGGCGCGGTGAACGGACATCCCACAGCGCCGGCGGCGACAGCACCGAAATGCTCTCGGCGGATGCGCGCCATCCCCGAGAAAGGCGAGGGGCGTGGGGGTAGCTAGTGGACGTCCCTCGTCCGGTTCGCGGCGGAGCTGCCTTCCGGGACACCGGATGATCGTTGACATCCACGCCCCGCTACCTGGGGCAGGGGCGCGGATGGAAACGCGCCGCGAGAGAGCGGCTGCGACCGGCATCGTCGCAGCCGCTCTCCTTTGTTCCGTCTCACCCGTGGACCGTACCCGCGTCCCGGTCACGTCACCCCGGCGACGGCACGACGACCGGCGACCGAGCCCCCGCCTCGGGGACGAATCCCGGTACGGCCTCCGACGAAGGGAAGCCCCGATGACTCTGGACTGGTGCATCGAGGTGGCGCTGCTGAGCCTGCTCACGTTCTCGTCCTGGCCCCCGTCCCGCGCCGGCCTGATCCGGCGGCAGCCGCGCCTGCTCAGCGACGTCGTCGAAGCCGAGTTCGACCAGCACACGCGCCTGTACGTGCTGACGCACGTCCGCGCCGGAGGCTCCACCACCACGCCTCTCGTCGCCAATTGGGACCAGATCACGGCGTACGCGGCACACTGTTCCAACGAGATCGACACTCTTTACGTATGCGTGCTGCACGGCCTGCAGAAGTGGTACTGGCAGTGCGGCCTGAAGACCGACGCCCCGGCCGACACGACCGGAGGCAGACGGACCGGGAGCCGGCGGCACGCCAAGCCGTACGAGTGCCGGCAACGGATCGACGCCGTGCTGGAGGCACTGGAGGATCGGCGTACGCCGTCGGCCTGCCGGTTCCGCCGGCGCCCCAGAACCACTGGGTGAGGAACACCACCGGCGAGGACCCGACCACAACGGACCCGGCATGACGGGCCCACCACGACGCGCACGGCACCCCGGCCCGAGCACGACGCGCACGGGCCCCTCCCGGGCAGGCATGGGCATGGAATGATCAGAAGGTGCTTCCGACCGCGGTGCTTCAGGTGCCCCAGTGGCAGGGGTCGAGCGTCGAGGACGCACGGCTCCTGTCCCTCGGCGCCGAACGGCTGGCCTCTCTGCTGACATCCAGCGAGCCGCCCACCGAACCGCCCACCGAACCGCCCACCGAACCGCCCACCGAGCCGCCCACCGGGCCGTCCGTCAGGGCCGTTCGGGTACCCGTCCCGGACACCGCGGGCACCGAGCGGGACGGAGTCCGGGCCCTGGACGTCCTCACCACCGTCGCCGCCCGCACCCGCGCCGCGCTCGGCGAGTGCGGCACGGCCACGGTCGTCACGGTCGGCGGCGACTGCGGCGTGGAGGTGGAGCCGGTGTCGGCCGCCCTGGAGCGGCACGGCGACGGGCTGACCATCGTCTGGTTCGACGCCCACGGCGATCTCAACACGCCCGGATCCTCACCCTCGCATGCCTTCCACGGCATGGTCCTGCGCACCCTGCTGGGCGAAGGGCACCCCGATCTGGTTCCACCGCGGGCCCTGCACCCCCGGCAGGTGATCCTCGCCGGAGTTCGCGCGCTGGACCCGGCGGAGCTGGCCTACGCCGCCGACGCGGGCCTCGCCCGGCACACCGTGGCCGAACTGACGGCCGATCCCGGCGTCCTGGTCCCGGCCGTCGCCGCCGCCGGGGGCACCGCCGTCTACATCCACATCGACCTCGACGTTCTCGACCCGGAGGAGTTCGGGTCGCTCAGTTGTCCCGAGGCCGGCGGTCTGTCCGTCGCGGCACTGCGGGACGCCGTACGCGCGCTGACGGCCCGCTTTCCCCTGGCCGGCCTGGGGATCACCGAGTACGCCCCCCGCCGGGAGGAGGACCAGGCCGTCCTCGCCTCGCTTGTCCCCGCCCTGCTCGCCGACGCCGCCACCGGGTGAAGGCGCGGGTGCAGGCTCACGCGCCGAGCAGCGCGGCGACCGCGCCGGTCGCCGCCGGATGCCGGTCGAGCAGGGCCGCCACCTCGCCGTTTCCGTGCCCGGTGCTCCCCCACTCCGCCGTACAGCCGAGCAGCACGGCGACGGCGTCGCACGCCCCCGGGTGCCGGGCCAGCAGCGTGGACACCGGCCCGCTCGGCGCGGCTGCCGCCCGGGCCGCTCGGACCGGCGCGGCCGGCCGTTCCCAGGGCGGGGTCCAGGCGTCCAGCTCGGCCAGCGCGCCGGGGAAGGTCCGCCCGGCCTCGCGGACGAGGACGGGGACCAGCTCGGGCGCGTGCTGCCGCAAGGTGCAGATCAACGTCGGCAGCCACGGCAGCAGAACCGGGTCGGGCAGTCGCGCGAAGGCCTTCGACAGCGCCTCGACCACAAACGGCGCGAGGCCGGGCACGGGTTCGAGCGCCTGGACGAATCCGCTCACATAGAGCGGATACGCCGGCACGACGAGCGGGTTGGCCAGCAGCACGTCACAGCGGGCGCGCAGCTCTTCCCTGGTCAGCAGGCCCAGCTGCGTCTGGGCGGCCCACAGCAACGCGACCTTGGCCGGGTCCCGTGGATGCGACTGCCGTACGGCCAGTTCGAGCTGAGCCCGGTCGCAGCCCAGCGACAGCGCGAGGCTCTCCAGTGTGAACAGGAAGCCGAGCATCGCCCCGACCTGGCGTACGGCGGTGTCGTCGTCCGCGAAAGCGGTGGGCAGCAGCGTGCAGTAGTGCGAGTACCCGGCTGTGACGAAGTCCTCGCACCAGGCGGGCAGCTCCGGTTCGCTCGCCCGGTAGTAGGTCAGCAGCCGCCTGATGCGGCGCAGCACCTCGGGAGCGTCGTCCACGGTGCGCTCGGCGGCCAGCAGTTCGACCGCGCGGGCGCCGAGTTCGCCGGGCAGGCGCCGGCCGCCCACATAGAGGATGGCGTCCTCGACGGCCGCGAGCGCCGCCCCGGCGGTGGCCTGGGGATCCCACGCCATGCGGCGCAGCCGCTGCTCCAGCACCTGCTCGACGGTGACGCCCTCGTAGCCCAGCTCGACGATCTCCCGCTGGTGCCGGCCGAGCGCCACGTCCCAGCTCTCCTGGATCGGCCGCTCGCCGAGGCGGCGTGCCCCCATGATCGGCCGGAGCGCACCGTCGGGCAGCAGGTAGCGCAGCGTCCACAGCAGGTCCGAGCACGGCTCCAGCTCCGGGTCCGCCCTGAGGTCGAGCAGCACCCGCTGCTGCGTGCGCCTGGTCAGGTCCAGCCCGAGGGGCTCCAGCCGGTCGTACACGTCGCGGGCCAGCGGGGGCAGCGCGTCGTAGCCGACCATCCCGATCTTGTCGCCGCCCAGGAGGATCTCGCACAGGCGCCGGACGTCCCGGCGGCCTGGCACGGCGTCCTTCTCGATGCAGGTCACGGCCGCGTCGGCGAAGTCGTACGGCGTGGGCCTGGCCCGGCCGCGCAACCCCGCGAGCAGGATCGACGTCTCGAACACGGCGATGGCGTCGGCCGTGCTGGCCAGATAGCCGTTGCGGCGGGCCAGCCGCACGATGTCGACGCACCATCCGCGCAGTTCGTCCTCGTCCAGGCCGTCGAGCGCGGGCGGGGCGGCGAGGAACCCCGACAGCCGGTCGGCCGCCGGCTCGGCCGCGACGGGCGGTGCGGCACTACCGCCCCGCTTGCCGCCCTGCTTGGCCCGGCCGCCCTGCTGCCCCTCCAGCCGGTACGGGGTGACGCCCCCGCGCCTGACCGCCTTGGCCCACGTGGCGGCGGCGATGGACACCGAGCCCTGGGCCAGGCCGAACTGCGCCTCGATCGCCGAGTGGCTGGAGGGGATCAGCCCGTGCAGCCATCGGGTGCCCGTACGCGGGGCGATGGTGTACGGCGGCGCCTCGGACCGCAGGCCGAACTCCGCGACCGTGCTGACGGCATGGAAGGCTCCGCACACGTACAGGCAGTCGGCGGGGTCCGCGCCCGACTCGGCGAGGTGCTCGCGGATGCGCGTCCACATGTAGCGCTCGCGTTCCTCGTCGACGGCCAGGCGGCCGTGCCCGTCGGGGCGGAGCCGCCGGAACAGGCTGCCGATCAGCGCCATCGCCTGGCGGTAGGTGTCGTAGTCCGCTCCGGTCAGCGGCTGTTCGACGTACTGGTCCCACCACTCCGACCAGTGCCGCACCTTGCCGTGGTGCAGCAGGTGCTTTTCCAGCTCGGCGAAGCGCGGCCGCAGGTCGCCGATCTCGACGCCGACGGCGTCACCGTGCAGCGCCACATCGTCACTGTGCAGTGCCGCCTCGTCGCCCTGCGCGGCCTGCTCGTGCGGATCCGGACCATCCGTCTCCTGCGGCAGCCACTGGAAGACGTGGTCCACCGAGCGGTCGACCAGCACGATCTCGACGCCGGGGGTGTCGAGCGCGTACGCGATCGCCTGATACTCCGCCGACGCCTCCGTGACCGGCGCGATCACGCTGAGCGGTCCGGAGCCGGCCGGGAACCCGTCCAGCTGGGTGGCGAACGCCTGCAGCGCCACCGGCAGCCTGCAGTTGCGCAGCTCGTCGAGGAGCGGGCGCATGTCCTCGCACAGCTCCAGGTAGACGACCTTGGGCCGCTTGTCGCGCAGTCGCCGGGTCATGGCCAGGGCGGAGGCCGGCGAGTGGTGGCAGACCGGGAAGATCTCCAGCTCCTCGCGCAGCATGCGGTCGACGTCGTCGACCATGCCGGACAGGATGCCGGCCAGGACGTCCCCGCCGCCGGAGAAGGCCTCGGCGGCGTCGAGAAGCTGCCCGCGCAGGGCGTCGAAGGTGCTCATGACAGCGTCGAGATCGCCTGACGGCCGCCGTCGAGGAACCGCGTCCACTCGCCTCCGTCGTTCCTGCTGCGTGGTTCGACCACCCCGTGCCAGTACTTGTTGAGGATGGCCAGGTCTTCGGGGGCGCGCCTGGCCAGGGAGCCCACCAGGGCGCCGGCCAGCGTCTCGGCGCGCAGCGTGCGGTCGCCGAAGAAGTGGCTGTGCAGGATGGCGTCCTCCAGCACGCCGATCTGCTCGGCGGTGGACAGGGCCGACTCCAGCTTCTCGTCCTCGCTCGTGGCCGAGGCCGCCGCGGTGCGCAGGTCGGCGAAGCTCTGCAGCAGGATGTCCAGCAGCGCCGGCGGCACGTCCAGCTCGATGCGGTGCCGGCGCAGCAGTTCGATGGTGCGGAAACGGACGATCTCCGCCTCGCTGGCCTTGCTCGTCA
Organism: Microbispora sp. H10836; assembly: GCF_012999525.1. Taxonomy (NCBI): domain Bacteria; kingdom Bacillati; phylum Actinomycetota; class Actinomycetes; order Streptosporangiales; family Streptosporangiaceae; genus Microbispora; species Microbispora sp. H10836. Next base: position 163,665 of record NZ_JABBWU010000018.1, on the reverse strand, counting down.
CCACGGGGATGCGGACGAAGTTGAACCGCCGTTTCAGCGCCGAGGACAGGTCGTTGACGCCCCGGTCGCGGCTGTTGGCGGTGGCGATGATCGAGAATCCGGGCTTGGCGAACACGGTGTTGTCGGTGTCGAGCTCGGGAATGGAGACGTACTTCTCCGACAGGATCGAGATCAGGGCGTCCTGCACGTCGCTGGTGGCGCGGGTCAGCTCCTCGAATCGGCCGATCATGCCCTGTTCCATCGCCGTCATGATCGGCGAGGGGATCATCGACTCGCGGGACTGGCCCTTGGCGATCACCATCGAGACGTTCCACGAATACTTGATGTGGTCCTCGGTGGTGCCCGCCGTTCCCTGCACGACCAGGGTGGAGTCGCGGCAGATGGCGGCGGACAGCAGTTCGGCCAGCCAGCTCTTGCCGGTGCCGGGGTCGCCGATCAGCAGCAGGCCGCGATCGGAGGCGAGCGTCACTATGCTGCGCTCGACGAAGCTCCGGTCGCCGAACCACTTCTGCGCGATCTCGCGGTCGAGGCCGTCGGACCGCTCGCTGCCCAGCACGAACAGCCGGACCATCCGGGGGCTGAGCCGCCAGGAGAACGGCTTGGGGCCGTCGTCGACGGACTCCAGCCAGTCGAGCTCCTCGGCGTACTTCACCTCGGCGGGCGCGCGGAGCATCTCGTTGGTCATGTGAAGGGGTCTCCTAGGCGAGGAAGTTCTTGAGTTCGAACACGAGCTTGCGGATGTGGCCCGAGATCACCGGCGTGCCCAGGTCCTTGAGCTTCTGCCGGAACCACGGGTTCACGCTCTGGTGACCCGAGCTGTTCACCGAGCCGACCGGGATGAACCTGACCCCGGAGCGGTGCACCGCCTGGATGGCGTCGAACAACGGCTGGGACCGGTCGAACTCGTAGAAGTCCGAGATCCACACCATCACCGTGTTGCGCGGGTCGGCGATCTTCGGCTGGGCCATGGCCATCGCGACGGGGCCGTCGTTGCCGCCGCCCAGATTCGTGCGCAGCAGCACCTCGAACGGGTCGTGCACCCACGGCGTGAGGTCGATCGCCCGCGTGTCGTACGCGATCAGGTGGACGTCCACCTTGGGCAGCCCGGCGAAGATCGACGCGAGGATCGTGCAGTTGACCATGGAGTCGACCATCGACCCCGACTGGTCCACCACGACGATCAGCCGGGCCGGGGTGGTCCGGCGGGCGGTGTGCCGGTAGTAGAGCCGGTCGACGTAGAGCCGCTGGTCCTCCGGGTTCCAGTTGGTGAGGTTCTTCCAGATCGTCCGTTCGATGTCCAGGTTGCGGAACACCCGTTTGGGCGGCACCGACCGGTCGATCGTCCCCGCGCCGGCCTTCTCGACCTGCGTGCGCAGCACCTCGGCGACCTCGTCGACATACCTGCGGATCAGCGCCTTGGCGTTGGCCAGCGCCACGCCCGACAGGTTGGCCTTGTCGCGCAGCAACTGCTCGACCAGCGACATGCTGGGCGTGAGCTGCCGCGCCAGGGCCGGATCCGCCAGAACCTCGCGCAGCCGCATGCGGCTGACCAGCCCGGCCTCGATGTCGGCCAGCACCTTGGCCAGGTCGCCGCCGGGCCCCTGCCCGAACCCGGCCGCCGGCCCGGTGTGCGGTCCGGCATCCGGTCCGGTCCCGGCCTGCGCCCCGGACTCGCCGCCCGGCTCTCCGGCACCCGTTTGCGCGCCCGTTCCCGATCCGGGTGCCGTGCCCGTTCCCGATCCGGGTGCCGGCCCCGCGCACAGGGCGCGCTTGAGCCAGGCGGCGTCCTGCTGCCAGGTCGCGAGCTGGGTGGCGCTGACGTCACCCGCGCCGGTGGCGAAGGCGTTGAGCAGCAGCTTCGAGACGAGCGCCGCCCGGCGCACCTCGCCGCCCGGCGCGTGCTCGTCCGGCGTGAGCAGGGTCTCGAACTCGGCGGCCAGTTCGGGGAAACGCTGCACCAGCGAGTCGACCGACACGGCCGGGTCGAGCAGCCCGGCGGGCAGGCCCAGGTCGCCGACGACCGCGACGCTCGCGGTCTCCAGCGCCGGCTGCTCCTCGTGATCGAACAGCCGGGCCAGCAGCCGCCAGTAGAGCAGCTGACGCCGGTTCCTGTCGGCGTTCGTCGGTCCGCCGTCCCCGGCAGGGGAACCGGCCGCGGAAACGGCCACGGAAACGGGCGTGGAAACGGCAGGCGGCGCGGACACCGCAGGACCGGGGTGCGCGGTGGCGTCCCCGCCCGTCGGCGGGTGGGCGTCCGTGGAGATGTCGTCGCCCATCGCCTGGGCGCTCGTGGAGATGTCGTCGCTCATCGTCGCAGCAACCGCCCGGCTCGCTCCCGCAGCACGGCCACCGCGTCCGCGGCTTTGGCCTCGGCCTTGGCCGCCTTGGGGTCGGTGGGGCCGAGCGCCCAGTCACCGGTGGCGACCACCACGGTCTCGCGCTTGACCTTCGCCTGCACGGCCAGCGGTTGCAGCGTCCAGCGGCCGCCGTCCCACCGAAGCAGCCCCACGCACGCCGACGAGGCCGCCACCAGCTTGGGCGTGAGCGGGCCGCAGTCGGGCAGCCGTTCGGTGTCCACGACGATGACGGCGCCGCCGAGGTCGAAGGAGCCGTCCCCGGTGACCTTGTAGCCCTCCACCAGCACGGGCTCGGCGATGCGTACGGGCGCCCGGTCGAGAGGCGGCACCGCCGGGCCGAGCGCGCCGGGCAGGCACAGCCGGGCGGTGGCCAGCGGGTCGGCGGGCTTGCTCACGAAGGCGCGGTCGTCGTCCCAGACGAGGTCACCGCTGTCGAGCAGGGGCACGTCCGCGATCTCGATGCAGCGGCGGTCCGCCAGCGCGGCCAGCAGCACCTTGTGGCGCTGCGGCAGCTTCCACAGCGCGGGCCCGACGATGGTGTCGACCTTGGCCACCGTGACGGAGGTGCGCACCAGCCGGGACCGGCCTCCGTCGGCGGGTTCCAGGACGGCGTGCACCTGGAACTGGACGGCGGTGCCGTGTTCGTGCACGTCGACGCCGAGCACCAGCAGCCGTCCCGACACCGTGGCGGCGGGGCCGGGCTCGCCGGTCAGGACGCCGTCCTGCGACAGCAGCACGGCCCGGGTCCACAGGTCGGCCCAGCGCCGCACGGGCAGGTGCTCCGCGGAGCCGATCGGGCAGGACGCGCGCAGTTCCGCGGCGAAACCGTCCAGCAGCACCGCGAGCCTGCGCAGCGCCGGTGCGCCGAGCAGTGCCTCGATGACCTGATCCGCCGCGGAGACGAGGTCGTGGTCGACGCCGCGCCAGCCGGTGATGGCCAGCTCGCGCAGCCAGGAGCGGACGCCCTCGATCGCGTTGCCGGCGGGCTGAGCGCCGGACGCGGGGCCCCCGGATGTGGACGTCCATTCCGCGTGTTCCCGGCCCAGAGCCGTGTCCAGGCTCGTGAGCAGGGCGTCGTGCATGGCGCCGGACAACGCGATCCGGCCGCCGGCCAGGATCGTCAGGTGCTCCTGGGTGATCGAGCCGGACACGACCGCGTCGGCGGCCTCCGCCAGCCGAGCACCGAGGGGAGTGGCCGCGAACGCCGCGGCCAGCGCGGTCACCGCGCCGGCGCGCTCGTCGGCGAGCCGGGCGAGGCCGTGCACCAGGGCGTCGTCGAAGCCGTCCAGCAGTGCGAGCGCCTCTCCGGCTCCCTCGCCGGCGGCATCGGAGTCGCCGAGCAGGGCGGCGAGCTGTACGGCGAGCATCAGCGCACCGTCCCCGTGGCCGGGAACCAGTGCAGCTCCGGGATCGGCATGGTGGTGTCGGGCACCTCCAGGTAGGCCAGGTGACGCAGGAACCGGCTGAACACGACCGCGGCGGGGGCGGGCTCGTGGATGCCGCGCAGGCAGTCGGCCGGCTCCGCGCCCTCGGGGACCTCCGCCCGCAGATAACGGGACACGCGGTCGGCGCCGTACTGCAGGACGGCCTCGGCGACCAGGGCGCGCAGGTGCTTGCACGGCGCGCCGTACAGGCCGCCGCAGGGGCGGTTGTTGTTGGTGCTGCAGTTGTAGTTGTGGGTGCCGGCGGCGATGGAGGAGACGTAGACCCGGCCGATGTCCGAGCCGCTCGACACCACGCCCTGCAGCCTGCCGTCCGCCAGCTCGACGAAGGGGACCTTCGCCAGCTTGCGCGGCTGGACCGGCGGCACCACCCGCAGCCTGCTGTTTCGCGCCCACACGGTCGCGCCGTCGGGGGAACGCTCTGTCATGATCCGGAACGTATCCGAGCCGTACGACAAAACGGCTCGGCCGCCCATCCAGAGTCTTGACATAGACGGACACTTACAGAAAGATCCACCTGTCGATTCTTGTCCCGCTCGCGATGCCGAGAGGTCCCCTTGCGGTTGCCCCGCGTGAAAGCCCAGCACCGCCCCCACAGGTACGGCAACGACCGGATCCGGATAGGCGGATCGGTCAACGGCGTGACAGCGGAGATCAGCGATCCGGACGGCCACGCCTGGGCGGCCCTGAAGGCGATGGACGGCACGAGGACCCCGGAAGAGGTCGTCGCCCGCCTGCATCGCGCGTTCCCGGGGCTGACCGAGGCCGAGGCGGCCGACGTCGTCGACCTCCTGCTGAACTCGGGGTGTGTGGAGGACGCCGCCGGCCCGCGGCCCGAGGAGCTCAGCCTGCGGGAACTCGAACGCTACTCGCGCAACGCGGCGTTCTTCCGCGACGCCGACCCCACCCGCCCCGAGCGCGGCTGGGAGGCGCAGGTCCGCCTCAAGCGCTCCCGTGTGCTCGTCCTCGGCCTGGGCGGGACCGGCAGCCACACGGCCTGGGCGCTCGCCGCGTGCGGCGTCGGCGAGATCCACTGCGTCGACCGCGACCCGGTCGAGCTGCCCGACCTGACCCGCCAGGCCCTCTACCGGGAGTCCGACATCGGCAGTCCCAAGGTGGACGTGGCCGCCGCCCGGCTCGCCGAGGTCAACTCCTCCGTCCGCGTCACCGCGGAGGCCCGGCCGGTCGAGTGCGAGGAGGACATGCTCGACCTCGTACGCGGGTTCGACGCGGTGGCGATGTGCGCCGACGAGCCCGCGGGCAGGGGCGGCATCCGCGTCTGGGCCAACCGGGCCTGTCTGTCGGAGAAGATCCCGTGGGCGCTCGGCGGCTACAACGGCCCGCTGGTGAGCGTGGCGGCCTTCACCCCCGGCGGCCCGTGCTACGAGTGCCTGACCGCGAGCGTCGACGCCCCTCTCGCGCCCGGAATCCCCGTCGACCTCGGCGGGCCGGGCGCCATCGCGCCCTCCGCCGGGGTGTCGGGCCATCTGACCGCCCAGGCGGTCGTCGCGTTCCTGACCGGGATCCCGGCGACCTCGGGCAGCTACGTCACCGGGATCAACCTCGCGGCCCCGGACCAGCACGTCTACACGCGTCATCCCGGGGCGCCGGACTGCCCCGCCTGCTCGCCGGACGCGCTCCGCGCCGAGTCCCTCGGCAGCATGGCCCGGTGAAACGCCCGGGCCACGGTCAGGCGAGCGGAAGGCCGGCGCCGCGTTCGGACTCGGGGCGCGGCCCGCGGATGCGCCGCTCGCTCTCCTCGATCGGCACGTCGTTGATGCTCGCCTCCCTGCGGCTCATCAGGCCCTCGGCGGTGAACTCCCACAGCTCGTTGCCGTAGCTGCGCCACCACCGGCCGTCGGCGTCGTGCCACTCGTACTGGAACCGTACGGCGATGCGGTCGCCGCCGAACGTCCACAGGTCCTTGCGCAGGGCGTAGTCCTGCTCGCGCTCCCACTTGTGGCGCAGGAAGGCGACGATCTCCTCGCGTCCGGTCAGGAACTCCGATCGGTTGCGCCACACCGAGTCCTCGGTGTACGCGAGCGCGACGCGTTCCGGGTCTCTGGTGTTCCAGGCGTCCTCGGCGGCCTGGACCTTCTGCCTGGCGGTCTCCTCGGTGAACGGCGGAAGCGGTGGGCGTGTGCTCATCGTGGCTGTCCTTCCAACACGGGAGAACGATCGTTCTCCCTACGTATCGTAGAGAACGAGCGTTTTCCTCGGTGAGGAGGGGCGGGTGGACGGGACCCGACGGGTGCGGATGGACGGAGAAGAGGCGCGCCGGCGCATCCTGGACGCCGCCGAGCGGTTGTTCTACGCGCGGGGCATCCAGGCCGTGGGCATGGACCAGGTCCGCGACGCCGCGGGGGTCTCGCTCAAGCGGCTCTACCAGTGCTACGCCTCCAAGGACGCGCTGGTGGAGGCGTACCTGGAACATCGCGACCGACGGTGGAACGACGCCCTGGCCGACCATCTCGGCCGTGTCGGGGAGCCCCGCGAGCGCGTGCTCGCCGTCTTCGGCTTCCTCGCCGAGTGGTTCGGCACGGCCGACTTCCGCGGCTGCGCGTTCGTCAACGCCTTCGGCGAGCTCGGCCCGGCGTCACCGCCCGTCGTGGCGGCGGCGCGGGCGCACAAGAACGCGCTGCGGGGAAGGCTTCGCACGCTCACGGCCGAGGCGGGGGCCGCCGATCCGGACCTGCTCGCCGACCAGCTTCTGCTGCTGGTGGAGGGGGCCATCGTCGCCGCCGCCATGGGAACGGCCGCCGACCCCGCGGAGCGGGCCCGGTCCGCCGCCCGTGCGCTGCTCGACGCCGCGGCCGCGCCCGATCATCCCCTCACCGCGCGTTGGCCCTCGTGAGCACGCTCCGCCATCCGCGGAGGACTACAGGCAGGCGTCGCCGGGGCCGGAGGCGGTCGCCTCCGGCGTTCTGTTCGTCTCGCTCCGCGGCCGCCGGGGCAGGAAGATCGATCCGGGAGAGGCGCGGAGCGGGGTCCGGCGCCGCCCGAGGGAGACGGATGGTGAAGGTGGCTCCGGCTCCCGGCCGCCCGTCCACGTCGATCGCGCCGCCGTGCGCGGTCATCACCTCGCTCACGAGAGCCAGGCCGATGCCGAGACCTCCGGTGTGGGGCGCGCCGACATGCCTGACCAACAGGCGCTCGCCGTCACGCGGGTCCAGCCCCACGCCGTCGTCCCGCACACTGAGCTGAACGGTCTGCGGCCCCGAACACACGCTCACCCAGATGTGGCCGCCCGTGGAGGTGTGGCGGAGTGCGTTGTCGAGGAGCGCGGAGATCACCCGGCGCAGCGCGGACGGCGCTCCGCACACGACGTGATCGCCGGGATCTCGCCGCAGGTCGATGGTCACCCCGCGCTGCCCGGCGCGGGCCGCCTCGGCGTCGGCCGCCTCCTCCGCCAGGGCGGCCAGGTCCGCGGACCCGAACGGCCGGCGGCTCTGCCTGAGCTGGGTCGACAGCAACAGGTCCTCGATCACCTCGCCCAGCTGCCCGATGCCGGTGACCAGCCGGTCGACGTCGCCCACGACGAGAAGAGGATCGGGCTCCCGTCTCAGGCGCCGGGCGGCGAGCTGCGCACGGACGTGCAGCCGGGTCAGCGGGCTGCGCAGTTCGTGGCTGACGTCGGCGGTGAACCGGCGCTGCCGGTCGAGGGCCTCGCCCAGCGGCGCGATCGCCCGGCGGGCGAGGACCTGGCCGATCAGCAACGCCACCAGCAGGGCCGCGACCTCGGCCGCGCAGAGCGTGCGCAGCAGCCGCTGCCGCTCGGTGACGGGGTAGTACAGGTCCATCACCGCCTGCAGGGGCACGTCGCCGCGCCGCTGCGTACGGACCAGGTACGTATGGCCGCCGACTTCCGCGACGTCGACCCGGGTGCGGCCGTCGGCGGCGACCCGGTCGAGTGTCTCGCGCACCGGCAGGCCCTCCGGCGCCCCCGGGGATCTTCGCACGGTGTCCGCCCGGAGTTCGAACAGCCATACGCAGGGCGGCGGGTGGTCCATCGGGGCCGACATCGCGGCCACGGCCAGATCGCGCCGGGCGGTGGCGTCCTGCGCGTCGGCCACCACGCAGTAGACCAGCGTGCCCAGGAGGGCGATCGCCAGCGTGAACACGGCCGCCACCTGCGCGGTGATCCGGCGGCGGGTCCGGATGAGCAGGCGCCGCTCCGGGTCGAAGGACCGTGTCGTCTTCACAGCTCACCCAGGCGGTACCCCACGCCCCGCACGGTACGGACGACGCCGGGCCCCAGCTTGGTGCGCAGGTAGTAGACGTAGGTGTCCACGATCGACTCGGTCCTGGCGCCGTCGAAGACCCGCTGCCGCAGCGAGGTGCGCGTGTGCACCTGCCGGGGGCGGGCCGCCAGCGCGTGGAGCAGCCGGCACTCCTGGCCGGACAGTGTCACCTGCTCGCCGGACGGCAGCCGTACGACGCAGGACGCGGAGTCGAGCCAGCCGGCGCCGAGCGGCAGCAGCGTCGCCTGGTCCAGGTTCCTGCGGTGCAGGGCGCGCACCCTGGCCAGCAGCTCGTCGATCTCGAACGGCTTGACCAGGTAGTCCTCCGCGCCCGCGTCGAGTCCGGTCACCCGGTCGGCGAGAGCGCCGAAGGCGGTGAGCATCAGCACCGGTACGGTGACCGCCTGGCGGCGCAGCCGCCGCAGCAGATCGAGCCCGTCGACCACGGGCAGTCCGCGATCGATGACCATCGCGTCGTAGCCGCGGCTCAGCGCCAGGTGCAGGCCCCGCTGGCCCTCCAGCGCCAGGTCGACCGTGTAGCCCTGGTCGGTGAACACCTCGACCAGCATGTCTCCCAGCTCGCGGTCGTCCTCCACGAGCAGCAGGCGCCGGGAGCGCGGTTCGGATGTCCCCGGTATCCGTGCCACCGAACAACCGTGTCACCGATATCAGGAGATATCCAGACTTCGGAATTTCACTCCAGGGAAATCGCCCTATATTCCACGAATGTCCGACTCTCCGGTGAAATTAAATGAAACCGGTTTCTCCCGCCGCCGCACCCATCCGGGGCGCACTACCCACGCTTCCCGCATCGGCCCGCTCGTGGCGCTCCGGCAGCGCCAGTTTGTACAGCGGCAGGGCCCCCGCGGTGGTGAGCACGGCCACGAGGACGAGCATCGCGAAGAGCTCCTGCGTGATCATTCCCTGCGCCAGGCCGATGTTGATGAAGATGAGGATCATCAGTCCGCGGGCGTTCATCATCGCGCCCATGGCCCAGGATTCGCGCCAGCCGAATCCCAGCGCCCGTGTCGCCAGCGAGCAGCCGAAGTACTTCCCGCAGAAGGCCAGGGTCAGGATCAGCGCGAACGCCAGGAGCGCCGAGCCCCCGGCGATGCCGCCGAGATGGGTGTTCAGCCCCGAGAACGCGAAGAAGACGGGCAGCAGCAGGGTCGATACGACATCCATCATCCGGTCGTGCAGAGCGGCGCGGAACGCCGGCTCGCGCGGCATGGACAACCCGGCGACGAAGCCGCCGAACACCGAGTAGACGCCGATCGCGTCGGTGATCCACCCGGCCGCGAGCGGCACCAGCACGATCACGTACACGGCGCCGGCGCCGAGGCGCCCGGTACGCGCGACGCGGCGGCCCAGGGGGCGCAGCAGCGGAGCCACCACCCCGAGCATCACCGCCGCGAACACCCCTGCCAGGGCGATGGTGCGCAGCGTGTCGCCGGGACCGCCGCCCAGGTGCGCCGCCGACAACGCGGCGAGCAGGCACCAGGCCACGGCGTCGTCGATGGAGGCGGCGAGCAGGGCGATCCGGCCGATGCGGGTGTTCTGCAGCCCGCGTTCGTACAGGATCCTGGCGAGCATGGGGAACGCGGTCAGCGACAGCGCTCCCCCGAGGAACAGGGCGAACTCGATCCGGCCGACGTCCGGCCGGGAGAGGCGGTCCCACAGGACGAGACCGGCGGCGCCGCCGAGGACCAGCGGTGAGCCGATCCCCGACGCCGCCAGCACGCTCGCCTTGCGCAGCTCGCCCGGCGCCCGGGCGTCGTGGTCCATTCCGGCCCCGACCAGGAACATGTACAACGTCAGGCCGAGGGTGCTGAGCACGTACAGGACCGGTCTGACCTCGGCGGGGAACAGGGCCGCCTGGGCGCCGGGGAACAGCGCGCCGAGGAGCGTCGGCCCGAGCAGGACGCCGGCGACCATCTCGCCGACGACGCGCGGCTGCATCACCAGAGTGGCCAGCCGGCCGCACAGCGCCGCGGCCAGCAGGATGACGGCCAGGGCCGGCAACACCCTGAGGGCCAGCTCCAGGTTGGGGTCGGCAGTGTGCGCCTCCACTGAAAGGAGGGCCGGAACGGGCATGGCATGTGCCTCCGCTCGTGGTCGGGCCTGGGATCGGCCGGTCGTCTACGTGCCCTCGGGACGGGCGTCGCGGGTGAAGTGGCGCTCGCACAGACGCAGCCGGCGCGCGTCCCACACCATGTACGTGCCGAGGACGAGCTGCACGAGGCTGCGCCAGACGTCCTCCCAGCCGTCCCGCAGGCGCATGGACAGCAGCGTCAGGCGCCGTCCCGGCCCGCGCCGTGCGGCCGTCGGGGTGAGGAGGCACGGTCCCCGGTTGGGCAGCGACCGGGTGTGCCCCGCGGTGGTGTCAAGCGCGTACGCCCGCAGGACCTCCCGCGTCGCGACCCGCATGGCGAGCGGCGCGAGCCGCCACGCCGGGCAGGGACGGTTCGCCGGCATGCCGAACGGGATGTGGTTGAGCTCCCTGACCGGGGTGTGCCCGGGGGCGAAGCGGCCGGGATCGAAGCGCTCCGGATCGGGGAAGCCCGAGCGGTGGAACGCGGGGTAGTCGAAGCACAGCACCGAGCCGGCCGGGATGGCGATCCCCTCGCCCAGGGGGATGTCGCCTTTGGTGACGCGGTGGGCGATGCCGAAGAGCGGGTAGAGCCGCAGCGTCTCCGCGATCACCTGGTCGAGGTAGTGGTCGTCGCCGCTCCGCGCCCTGTCCTGTACGTCCGGATGCTGGGCCAGGGCCATCAGCACGTGAGCCATGGCCTCCGACATCTGCACGACAGCGGTGGTGAAGAAGGCCCCATGGAGATACAGCGCCTGCTCCCGGGGTGTCAGGCCCGCCGGGAGCTCGTGCCTCACCCTGGGCAGCGACTCGACGAGATAGGCGGTCAGCCGGTCGCGCCGGTCCATGTGCCGCAGGCCACAGCACTTGAGCGCGGTCACGACGTCGTTCGCGTTGCCGACGATGAGGTCACGGACCTGCGGCGGGCACGGCTCGCCGAAGACGAGCTCGTAGGAGAACTCGGCCCAGGCCGGCATCATCAGATCGCGCAGCCGGACCAGCCCGCGCCCGCCCTCCAGTGCCCGGCGGACGCACCGGCGGGTGAGCTCCTCCACCTGCGCCCGCGGCAGGGACAGGATGCGGCGGGTGGCCAGGGCGACGGCGTCGTACCGCTCCCCCGCCTCCAGGTGCTCCTGGTGCATCTCGGGCCCGGGCGACAGCCAGTACCAGAACAGGTCGGACAGGACGGCTCCTTCGCTGCGGCCGGAGGCCGCCGGGTGGGAGTAGATCTCCCTGAACCGGTCGACGCCGACGAGGTCGCCGGGGACCGCGATGCTCTCCTCGCCGTTGATCCTCGTGAACACCCACCCGCGCAGCGCGACGACGCGCCCGGGGAGCCACCGGGGCAGGCTGATCACGACGATGGCCCCAGCCACCCACAGCGCCACCCACACCGCCGTCAGCATCGCCGCACCAGCCCCGGCTCCAGGTCGCGCGGCGAGGCCAGGCCGCACAGAGTGAGCGCGTGCTCGACCTCGTCCCGCAGCAGCCCGAGCACGCGGGCCACGCCGCACTCGCCGTCCGCCGCCAGGCCCCAGACCACCGGACGGCCGACCGCGACGGCGGTCGCGCCGAGCGCCAGCGCCTTGACCACGTCGGTGCCGCGCCGGATCCCTCCGTCCACCAGCACCGGTACGGCCCCGCCGGCGGCGGCCACGATCTCCGGCAGCAGATCGACGGTGGCCGGGACCGTGTCGAGCTGCCGCCCTCCGTGGTTGGAGACGTACAGCGCCGCCACGCCGTGGTCCAGGGCGAGGCGCGCGTCGGCGGGGTGCGTGACGCCCTTGAGCACGATCGGCAGCCGCGTCATCCGCCTCAGCGAATCGACGTGCTCCCAGGAGATCGCGGGCGACATGACGATCGGCCGCACCGACTCGGCGTCGCCGTCGCGCAGGTTCTCGCAGCGCATGCCCTCGGGCAGATCGTCGAAGCCGCGGCGCACATCCCGATCCCTGCGGCCACGGGCGGGGGAGTCCACGGTGACGACCAGCGCCGCGCACCCGGCCGCCTCGGCGCGCCGGACGATCGCCTCGGTGAAGGCCATGTCGGGCTGGACGTAGAGCTGGAACCACAGGGTGGCGCCCGGCGCCGCGGCCGCGACGTCCTCGACGGCGACGGTGGCGGCCATGCTGACGATCATGATGGTCCCCGCGGCGGCCGCCGCGCGGGCCGTGGCCTTCTCCCCCTCGGGGTCGGCGAGCCGGTGGAACGCGGTCGGCGCCACCAGCACCGGCATCTCCGCGCGGCTGCCCAGCAGGGTGACCCCGATCCGCGGACTCCCCGCGCCGCGAAGGACCCGCGGCAGCAGCGCGAGCCGGGCGAACGCCGCCTCGTTGGCCTTCACGGTGACCTCGTCGCCGGCCCCGCCGGCGAAGTAGTCGTAGTGGGCGGGGTCCAGCCGGTCGCGCGCCGCCGCCTCGAACTCCCGGGTGGTCGTCAGCACGGCCGTCACACCGAGACCGGGAGGCTCTGACGCGTGAAGAAATCCCGGAGCGGGCGCAGGTGCACCTCATCCGAGGTCCAGTCGTTCTCCAGGTTCTCGGTGACGTGGTGGACGGCCTCCACGACACCGCCCCGATAGCGGCGTACGACGGGGTGGAGGTAGTGGCCCTCGTGCGCACGCTCCGCGTCGCTCTGCCTGATCCGCCCCACCGAGAGATCGAAGGGGTCGACCTGGTCGTGGTGCGGGCCGTACTCCAGGGTGATCGCGAAGTGGCCCGCGTCGCCGATCGGCGGACCCTGCAGGTCGATCGGCAGCTCCTCCAGGTAGCGCATGCCGCCGAGCCCGTCCGGGACGATCACGTCGGCCAGCACCCCGAACTGCTGCCACAGCGCCGAGCTGCGGTTGACCCGTTCGAGCACGGCCGCCGCGAGCGCGTCCGGATCCGCGGGGAGGTCGCGGCCCGGCCAGGGGACGCCGTGATGCCTGTTCTCCAGCATGCGGTGCAGGGCGCGTACGCCGTACCGGAAACCGTGGATGAACCCGTTGGTGCCGCGCTTGAAGTCGAGCGACTGGGTGATCGTCCCGGCGAAGTGGAGGTCTGGCACGTTGACCGACTCGTACGCCGGGGTCAGGGCGGGGAACCTGTCCCCGATCGCCAGATCGGGACGGCACTCGGGCGAGAAGATGGAGGCGTCGAACCGGAAGCCGGTGCAGACGATCACCCGGTCGTACGGGATGTCCTTGGTGACCTCGTCGGCCCGGACGAAGGCCACCGTCACCAGGTAGGAGCCGTCGGCCCGGCGCTCGATCCTCCTGACGTCGCCGTCCAGCACGGCGTTCTGCAGTTTGAGCTGGTAGGTGTCGAGGAAGTTGTTGTTGACCGCGCGCAGGTGCCCGACGAAGTGGGTCCGCCAGGCCAGGCGCACCGGGTGCGGTCCGGCCACGTGGACGACCGCGGCGGTCTCGATGAGGTTGTCGGCGGTCTCGAAGGCCGAGTTGGCCTTGCCGATGACGAGCACCCGCATGTCCGTGTAGTCCGCGGGATCGGTCGAGTGGGTGCTGTACTGCTCGGCGGTCTCGATGCCGGGGATGGGCGGGACGTTGGGCCGGGAGACCCCCGTCGCGACGATCACCCGCCGCGCCCGGTACGTCCGGCCGTACTCGTCGGTCGCGAGGAAGGGGCCTTCGGCGTCCGGGCGCGCGACCTCGGTGACCCGCGCGTCGTACGTGACGTGCAGGCCCTGGAGGGCGACGAAGTCCTCGATGTAGCGGACGAAGTCCTCGGCGGCGGGGAAGTAACGGTCGCTGTAGCGGGTGAACAGGAGACGGGGGTCGTCCGAGAGCAGCGAGTTCCAGTCCATCCGGAGGTTGAGCTCCGGGTCGTCCCATCCGGTGTGCTTCTTGTTGATGGAGATGAGCGTGCGATGGCGGGGGAAGGTCCGGAAGAACGCGCCGGGCTCGGGCGCCGCCTCGAGGATCCGGTAGGCGCGCCCCGCCCGGTGCAGGAAGTGACCCATCTGCAGGCCCGCCGGTCCGGCGCCGACCACCAGGTAGTCCAGGATGTTGTCCGGCACTGACGCCTCCCTCACTGGGATGGTTGAAGTTTCACCAGTGTTGGCGGGCGATTCTCAGAGATGGATCAGAGCGCCGTGGACAGATGCCGCTCCAGCAGGGCACGCTTGTCCGGTTTTCCGCTCGGCGCGACCGGCACGGAGGCGACCGTCGTGATCGTCCGGGGGACGCTGTCCGCGCCGAGCTCGGCGCGTACCAGCTCTGCCAGGGCGGCGTGGTCCGGAGTGCGGCCCGGAGCGGGGACCACGAACGCGTGGACGGCCTCTCCGGTCCGCTCGTCCGGCGCGCCGGTCACGTACGCCTCGGCCACGTCGGGGTGGCCGGCCAGCGCCCCCTCGATGGGCCCGGCATAGACGACGATCGCGTTCACGATGATCACGTCCCTGGTCCGGCCGGCCAGGTACAGCAGGCCGGTCTCGTCGAGGTGCCCGAGATCGCGGGTGCGCAGCCAGCCGTCCCGCAGCACGTCGCGGGTTTCCTCCGGCTGGTTCCAGTAGCCCGCCATCAGGAAGGGGCCGCGCACGTGGATCTCGCCGGTGCGTCCCGTGGCGACCGGGCGGCCCTCCTCGTCGCGCACGCTGATCTCGACGCTGGGGTGCGGGCGTCCGACCGAGGTGGGCGCGTCGTGGCCCTCCCCGGGAGGAAGCATGGAGATGACCCCGGCCTCGGTCGCGCCGTACCCCACGTAGACGACGGGGCCCAGCCGGTCCAGCGCCTCGAGCAGCCGATGCGGGCTGACGGACGATCCGGAGACCGTCAGCGCGCGCAGGCTGCCGACGTCGACCGGCTCCTCACGGAGCAGGTCGAGCATCTGACACAGCCGGGGCACGGTCACGATCGCGCCGGTGATCCGGTGCCGCTCGATCGCGTACGGGAACAGCGGCCGGCCGTCCTCATCGGGGATCACCGCGGTGCCGCCGCCGAGCAGGCACGGCGCCAGGAAATCCAGAACCACCAGGCTGGACAGCGTGCCGAACAGCATGTAGCGGTGGAAGGACTCGTCGAAGCCGGGCGCGATCGACGACCAGCCGCGATGGCTGGACCAGTGCGCGGCCAGAGCCCGATAGGTGAGCACGCAGCCCTTCGGCCTGCCCGTGCTGCCGCTGGTGAAGGTCAGCAGGGCCGCGTCGTCCGGGCGCGCCGTGACGGCGGGGAAGCGGTCATCGCCGGTATAGGCGTCGTCGCCGGTATGGGCCAGGATGTCGGCCGCCCCGGCCACGCCGGGAGCGGGCCCCAGCGACAGCATCGTGGCCGGCCCGGCGGCTTGGAGCAGTTCCGGTGTCGCCGTCGACCGGTCGAGGACCACGGCGTCGACTCCCACGCCGAGGACATCGGCGAGCTGGCCGGGGGTGTACCCGGGCTTCACGCTCACGACGCGGCAGCCCAGCACATGGGCGGCCATCTGGGCGGCGAACCCTTCCGGTGACAGCCCGGTGCGGACGGCGACGCCACTGCCGGGGCCGAGTCCCACGTCGCGCATCGCGCCGGCCATGCGTCCGATGAGCTTCAGCACCTCGCCCCTGGAGACGATCCTGCCGCCCTGCTCGAAGGCGGCGGTGCCGGGTGAGTCGCGCAGCGCCTCCAGCAGCACGTGCGGGAACGCGCCGGCGGCGTGCTCGGGCCCGCCGTGGTCGGCAGGCTCGCCGCTCTCGTGGTGCGTGGCGCGGATGACGGGATCGTCCATGTCCGGTTCCTTCGTCTCGCGAGGCGCCCGCCCGCGGCGACGACACGACCCGCCGCGGCGCGGGCGGCCGGTGTCCCACCGGCTGTCGCGACCGTAGGCGGCACAGATCAGAGCCGGATCAGAACGCGTCCGCGGGCCGCCCGTGGGAGCGGCCCGGTGGGAGCTGCAGAGTTCAGCCCATCGCGAGCATCATCGGAGCGAACATGCGGGTCCGGTCGCCGGGGAGCGGCCTGCCGCCGTGGACCATGAAAGACGTCGAGAACGCCTGTGCCATACCCCGCTCGCCGAGCCAGGCCAGCAGGCTCGGCCGGGTGCGCTCGGCCTCGATCCGCACCAGGCCCTCGGCGTTGCGGGCGAGGTCCGTGACGAGCGCGCGGGCGACCGCCTCGCCGCCGGCGACCACCGGCCCGATGAACAGCGTGTTCATGCTGCGCCACGACACGGCGTAGCCGGTCGGCCCCGTCTCGTCCTCGGCGACCCTGACCTCCTCGGCGAAGGCGAACAGCCGCGCCAGCAGTGCGGCCCGGTCCGCGCCGAAGACCTCCGCGTCGAGCGCGAGCAGGGCGTCGAGATCGGCGTCGAGATCGGCCGGCCTCGACAGAACGGGATCGTCCCCGGGGCGCAGGCGCCCCACGCGCGCCTCCGTCACGCCCAGCGTCTCGAATCCGAGCTTCTCGTACAGCGGCCGGCCGAGTTCGGTGGCCCAGAGGAAGACGGTCGCGTCACCGGCCGTGTCGAGCACATACGTCATCAGCCGGCGGCCGAGCCCGCGTCCGCCGTACCGGGTGGCGACGAGCATCATGCCGATGCCCGCCGCGGCCGTGCCGTACCGGGTCAGCGTGACCGTGCCCGCCAGCTCTCCCGACGGGGCGTCGATCGCGTAGACCTCGGCGTTCTCCAGGAGGAACAGCCACTTGCGCTCCTCCCGGGCCCAGGCCCTGTCCTGGCTCAGGGCGAGGCACCGATCCAGGTCCTCGGGTCCGAGCCGGCGGACCGGAAGCTCGGCGGCCGGTGTGGTGAGCGGGTCAGGCATACGTGCGCGTCCTTGTCCGCGCCGGTTCACGGCCCAGGCGCTCGTGGCGGCCTCCGAGGCTAACCGCATCCCCCACCCTGGGGATACCGGTTTTCCCCCTGGCCACGGCGCCGGGGAAAACCGGTGTCCGGCACGCTCCGGATCTTGTCAGGATCGTGCCATGCGACATTGGCCGCTCTTCGCGCTCAGACTGACGACGCCCCGGCTGGAGCTGCGCCTGCCCGGCCTGGACGACCTGGACGAGCTCGCCGACCGCGCGGCCGAGGGCGTCCACGACCCCGCAGAGATGCCGTTCGGCGTGCCATGGACGGACTCCCCGCCGCACGAACGCGCCCGCTCGACCGTCCAGATCCACTTCCGGCAGTGGGGCACCTGGTCTCCCGACGACTGGAGCTGCTCCTTCGTCACGGTGTGGGAGGGCCGGGTGGTCGGCGTGCAGGAGATGCGGGCCCGCGACTTCGCGGTCACCCGGGAGGTCGCCACCGGTTCCTGGATCGGCCTGCGCTTCCAGGGCAGGGGCATCGGGACCGAGATGCGCGCGGCCGTCCTGCACCTCGCCTTCGCCGGTCTCGGCGCCCGGTACGCGACGTCGTCCGCCTTCGTCGACAATCCACGGTCTCTGGCGATCTCCCGGCGGCTCGGCTACAGGGAGGACGGACTCGCCGTGGAGAAGCGCAGGGGCGAGGCCGCGCTGCAGCGGCGGCTGCGGCTGTCGCGCGACGAGTGGACGACCCCCGACGGGTTCGAGATCCACGGCCTCGAACCCTGCCTGCCCCTGTTCGGAGTTCCGAAGAGGATCACGGATGCAGGGTGAGCCCTTTGAGCACCTTGTCCGCCGCGTTCCTGAGGCCGTACACGGCCAGCCCGACGAGCGGCATCTCCTCGGCCGTGACGGCCCGTACGGCGGCCCGGTTGTCCACGTCGTTGCCGGTCTCGAACATCTCCTCGATGTAGACGGCCACGGCCGATTTTGGTGTCGAAACGCATGGGCATCAGGCTGCCTCCCGGCGCACGGACCGTCTTGTACGCTCGTGCGCCATCCGGGTCGGGCAAGCGGCCGCCGATCCGCGCACAATAGTGCCGTGGCACAGGACCGGTCCCGCTACTGGCGCTCTCCCGACCGGTCGCTGGAGGCCATGCACGCCCACTTGGCCCGGCACGTCTACCACCGGCACAGCCACGAGACGTACTCCTTCGGCGTCACCGAGGAGGGCAACCAGGCGTTCACCTGCCGCGGGGCGGCGCATACCAGCGTGACGGGCACGGTCATGGCGTTCAATCCGGACGACCCGCACGACGGGCATGCCGCCGACGCCCTCGGGTTCACCTACCGGATCATTCACATCGGGCCGGAGCTCGTCACCGCCGTGCTGGGCGACCTGGCCGGGCGGGAAACGGGACCGCCCTTGTTTCCTCACCCCATCGTGCGCGACGCGGAGCTCGCGGCCGGGCTCAGGGCGCTGCACACGGCCCTGCTCGCGGGCGCCGAGGTCACCGCCGACGACCTCGCCGCCGTGACCGGGCGCAGCAGGTTCGCGGTCTACCGCGCCTTCCGTGCCGTGTACGGCATGGCGCCCAGCGACTACCAGCGCCTGCTCCGGTTGCGTACGGCCCGGCGGCTGATCGCCCAGGGCCGTTCACTGAGCGAGGCGGCGGCGGATGCGGGATTCGCCGACCAGAGCCATCTCACCCGGTGGTTCGTCCGCTGTTACGGCATGAACCCGGAGATTACCGGGCGGCCGTACGGGCCTGACTCAGGCCGCTTCGCGCCCCCGCCTGCCCGCGTACCCGGCACTGGCGGCAAGCAGGACGGCGAGCAGCAAGTAACCCGAGGTCAGTGACAGCGCGGTCGCGACCGCCCCGACGAGGAGCGGGCCGCCCGCGTCGCCGATCTCCCGGCCCACCTCGGCGCTCCCCATGGTCTGGCCCATACGTTCGGGCGGTGTGCCGCCCGCCAGCACGGTGAATCCGAGCGGGGTGACCAGCCCGATCCCCACGCCCGCCGTCGCCGCCGCGAGGACCAGCGGAGCCACGCCCGGGACGGCCGCGAGCGCGAAGGCCGCCGCGCAGAGCAGCAGCCCGGCGGCCAGACCGCGGACCGCGGTGATTCTCCCCGCGTCGAGCGCCCGGCCCGCGAGGGGCTGGGCGACGGCGGCGCACGCGGCCAGCAGGGAGACGGCCGCACCGGTCGCGACGGGCCCGAGCCCGTCCGCCCGGCCGGAGACCGGCAGGAAGCCGACCCCTACCGACAGCGCCGCCGTCCCCGCCGCCAGGGCCGTCACCGGCCGCAGGAACCCGTGGTCGGCGAGCCGCCTGGCGAGGTCGCCCACGGTCTGCCTGGTACGCGGCAGCGGGGGCACCCGGGGCACCGCGAGAGCCGCCCAGCAGGCCACCGCGGCGGCGAGCACGGCCATGACCGCGAACAGCGACCGCAGGCCGCCGGCCACGACGACCGCCCCGCCGAGGAGCGGTCCGAGGGTGTAGCCGATGCTCTTGTAGAAGCCGTACGAGCCGAAGGCCCGGCCCCGCGCGCTCTCGGGCGTCAGGCGCGCGACCAGCGCGGACGCCGAGGGTGAGAACGCCGAGGCCGCCGCGCCCTGCCCCAGCCTCGCCGCGAGGAGCCACCAGGTCTCCGCGGCGCCGTCCGGCCCGGCGGCCAGCGCGTACGCGCCCGACGCGAGGACGAACGCGACGAGGCCGCCCACGAGCACCGGGCGCGGCCCGATCCGGTCGGCCAGCGTGCCGAACACCGGTTTGAGCACGACCTCGGCGCCGTCGTACAGGGCGAGCAGCACGCCCAGCCGGAGCAGGGACGCGCCCGCGCCGTCACCCGTCACCGCGAGGTTCGCGGCGATGCCGTGGGCGCCGAAGGCCGTGGTGAACCCTGCGGCGTACAACGGCCACAGGCGCGCGCCGCTCAAGTGCGTCAGGCCAGGCGCGGCGGGAACCCGCCGGTGGCGACCGGCCCCCAGGACGTCGGGGTGATCCGCACCAGCGACTTGCCCTGGCGGACCATGGCCGCGCGGTACTCCTCCCAGTCGGGGTGCTCGCCGGAGATCGACCGGTAGTACTCGACCAGCGGCTCCAGGGCCTCCGGCAGGTCGAGCACCTCGGCGGTGCCGTCCACCTGCACCCACGGCCCGTCGAAGTCGTCGGACAGCACGACCACGC
Organism: Microbispora sp. H10836; assembly: GCF_012999525.1. Taxonomy (NCBI): domain Bacteria; kingdom Bacillati; phylum Actinomycetota; class Actinomycetes; order Streptosporangiales; family Streptosporangiaceae; genus Microbispora; species Microbispora sp. H10836. Next base: position 143,633 of record NZ_JABBWU010000018.1, on the reverse strand, counting down.
TCACCCGGGGGTCGCGGCGGGCGTTGCGGGTCTTGGCGCGTTCGGGGTAGGTCGACACGACGATGCGGCCCTCGGCGTCGACTCCACACGACACGGGGGACGCCTGCGGGCCGCCCTCACGTCTCGCCGTGATCAGGATCGCCCGGTGGCGATCACGGACGAAGTCGAGCAACTGCTCACGGGACACCTTCTCGGCGGTCGCGATCCTCGGACTCATGCGACAACTCTAATGACCATCCAGGACTCGCCCACGGGAGGTGCGGCCCTCTCCCCCCGAGGTCCGCGGGGAGGCCGGGCCAGGGACGTGATCTCCCTGCACGGGCGAGGGTTTACCCGCCGTCTACCTGGCCTCCACCCACTCTCTACGTATCCCTCGAACAGGTATCGATACGGGTGTTTTCCCCCTCCTCACCCCAAGGAGCGAGAAGGCAGTCTGAAAACGTCTCAAAGAGTGCATGAGAGTCAGGGGGACCGATCATGTGCCAGCACCACCCACAGTGCCCGCCGGCGGACGCGCCCGACCGCGACGCCGCCTGCCTGGTCGCCTTCCACCCGGAGCAGGGATGGGGCCTGCTCTGCAACGGCGTGGTGCTCTTCGACGACAGCGGCGAGCTCATGCCGGACGGTCGCAGCATCCCCGCCCGCGCGTCTCTGGGGTGTGCCGCATGAGCGAGCGGACCAGGCAGCACAGCGCGCGGCGAGGTGTCGGACCGTGCGCCTCCCGTACGACCGAGCTCCGGAATGAAGGCGAGGAGGAGGTATGAGCCTGATCTACTGTCCCGTCCGGGACGAACCACGGTCGCTCTCGCAGAGCGACGACGCGCCCGCCACCCCGCCCCGCCGGCACTCCACGGTCCGCCATCGCTGGGACACGCTGCGGCAGCGGGTGGGCGAACTCACGATCCGGCTCGTGGACGAGCCCGACGTCGAGGCGGCGTCCTGGCGGCTGCCCGCCCACCCCACCTCCGTCGGGCGGGCCCGGCGGCTGACCCGCGAGCGCCTGCGCGCATGGGACATGGAGAAGCTGTCCGACACGGCGGAGCTGCTGGTGAGCGAGCTGGTCACCAATGTGCTGTGCCACACCTGCTGCGGCGACCTCGTCGTGCGGCTGTCGGCCGTCGAGGGGCTGCTGCGCTGCGAGGTGGAGGACTGCGACGGCGCGCTCCCCGAGATGGCCCGGCCCTGCGCCGGTGACGAGAACGGCCGCGGACTGCTGCTGCTCGACTCGCTGGCCTGCTGCTGGGGCGCGGAGCGCACTCGCCGGGGCAAGATCATGTGGTTCGAGTTGCCGGCGTACGCCCTTCGTTGACCGGTCCGTCCGCGCCGTCCGCCCTGTCCGCGGCCGGGCCTTCGGGCCGCTCGCTCAGCCGCTCCTTGATCCAGGCGGCCACCTGGGCGCGGGACTTGAACCCGAGCTTGTCGAGGATGTGCTCGATGTGGCCCTCCGCGGTGCGCTGGGAGATGACCAGCCGGCCGGCGATGTCCTTGTTGCTCAGTCCCTCGGCGACGAGGTGCGCGATCTCCGTCTCCCGCCGCGTCAGCGGTGCGATCCGGCCCTCGAACGGCGCGGGCTCGTGGGCGGCGGGTGCGCGTTCCCGCAGCGCGTAGGCCAGGGCCTCTTCCCGCGTCAGGGCCGCGCCCCGGGCCGTCTCGGCCTGGAAGGCGCGCTCGCCCAGCGCCTCGCACGCGGCCGCGACGCAGTCGTCGTGACAGCCGCTCATGTAGCGGAACTCCCCCAGCCGCGCGCCGGCGGCCCGCCAGGAGGTCCGTACGACGCCGAGCAGCCGGGCCGCCCGCTCGTACCTGTGCTCGCCCGCGGCCGACCAGGCGTGGACCTCCAGGTTCATCCCCATCCCGAGCTGGTCGCCCACGGCCGTGTTGTAGCGCAGGCTCTCGTTGTTCATCTCGCAGGCCGCGCGCGTGTCGCCCCCGCGCCAGGCGTCGATCGCCAGCGCCAGCAACGCGTACGCCCGGTGCCAGCCCTCGCCGTACAGGTCGCACAGGGCCATGCACTCCTCGGCGAGGTCGCGGGCGACCGGCCGGCTCAGGAACGCGTTGGCCAGGGCGAGCCGGTTGAGGGCCAGCGCCAGGCCGATGGGGTTGCCGACGGCGCGATGGGCGGCCGCGGCCTCCTCGTACCGCCGCATGCCGGTCTCCAGGTCGCCCCCGCAGACGGCGGCCGTGCCGGACAGGAACGCGATGTAGCCGTGCGTCACCCGCAGCCCGAGCCGTTCGGCGATCGCCGTGGCGTCCTTCAGCCGCGCGAGCGCGGTGGTGTGGTCGTCCCGGAGCAGGGCGACCCAGGCGCCCGCCCACAGCGCGTGGGCGCGCACCTCGCCGGGTTCGGTCGCGGTGGCCAGGCTCCGGTCGAACCAGCCGGACCCCTCCGACAGGTGGTAGCCGCTCCAGTGGTAGAGCAGCTCCGCGGTCATCGCGAGGCCCGTCTCCGCCTCCCCGGGCTCGCGCAGCGACCAGTCCAGCGCCTTGCGGAGGTTGGCGTGGTCCCGCCGCAGGCGCTCCACCCACGCCTGCTGGGTGGCGCCGAACAGCTCGGCCCAGGCCCGTGACGTGATCTTCCGGTAGTAGTCGCGGTGCCGCCGGTGCAGCGTCGCCTCGTCCCCGGACGCGGCGAGCAGCTCACGGCCGAACCGCTGGACGGTGTCGAGCAGGCGGTAGCGGACGACCCCCTCGGACTCCCGCCGCAGCAGCACCGACTTGTCGACCAGCCCCGCGACGAGTTCGAGCACGTCCTCGTGCGCGATGCCGTCGCCCGCGCACACGTGCTCGGCGGCCTCCAGGTCCAGGCCCCCGGCGAAGACCGAGACACGCTGCCACATCAGGCGTTCCTGCTCGGTGCACAGCTCGTAGCTCCACTCGAACAGCGCGCGCAGCGTACGCTGCCGGGGCAGTGCGGCCCGCGATCCCCCGGTCAGCAGCCGGAACCGGTCGTCCAGCCGCTCCAGCACCTGCCGCACCGACAGGGCGCGCAGCCGTACGACGGCCATCTCGATCGCCAGGGGCAGGCCGTCCAGCCGGCGGCAGATCTCGGCCACCACCTCCTCGTTCTCCTCGGTCACCTCGAACTCGGGCACCACCGCCACGGCCCGCTCGGCGAACAGGCGGACCGCGTCCGACTCGGCGAGCGGCACCGCGGAGTCGCCGTTCGGGGCGGGCGTCGACAGCGGCGCCAGCTCGACGATCTGCTCGCCGTCGATACCGAGCGCCTGCCTGCTCGTGGCGAGGACGCGAAGGCCGGGAAGCGCGCGGACCAGCGTGTCCACGAGCGTCGCGCACTCGGCGAGGACGTGCTCACAGGTGTCCAGCACGATCAGGGTCTGCCGGTCCCGCAGGCGTTCGACCAGCACGTCCAGCGGCGGCCGGGTCGAGTAGTCGGTGACCGACAGCGCCTCGCCCACGGCCTGCACGAGCAGGGCGGGATCTTCGAGCGCGGCCAGCTCGACCAGCCGTACCCCGCCGGGAAAGCTCCTGCGGACATCCTCGGCCGCCCGCAGCGCGAGGCGGGTCTTGCCCACCCCGCCCGCCCCGACCACGGTGACCACGTGCGAGGTCCCCAGCAGGCGTTTGAGCTCGGCCAGCTCGTGCCGGCGCCCGACGAAGCTGGTCACCTCGGCGGGCAGCCCGGCCGGTTCCCCTCCGGCACCCCTCGTTCGCATAGCGGTCATGAGCCCACGCCGCCCCCGTCGTCCGGTGCGCCACGACGCTGTGGCACATACCACCGTACAAACCGCGCCCCGGACCTTCCGGAGCGCCCCGGTGGAGCTCAGCCCTTCATACGGCGCAGGATCTGCTCGCGCCTGACCTGCAGGTCGTCGATGAGCGCCTCCTGCTGCTCGACGTTGGTCAGTAGTGTGGATCTCTCCGCCATGTCCGTCGGCGCGTCCCAGCTCTGCCCGATCTCCTCGCGCATCTGCGCGGCCTCCTTGCGCAGGCGCTCGATCTGGGCGTCCACCTCCTCGAGCTCCTTGCCGAGCTCAGAGTCGTCCATGCCTCACCATCCCGTTCGGTCACTCGCGTTCGTGTTGGCGCGTTCGTCCACCACATTCCACGAGGACGGGAAACTATTCGGCGACGGCGGCAGGGAGGTAGACGGTTTCGCCGGTGTCGCGGGCCCGCTGGGCGGCCGTGAGCCGGGCCACCAGATAGGCCGGCATGAGGGAAGCGGCCTGCGCGGCGGTGAAGAACCCGTAGTCGTCCAGCTCCTCCTGCTGCAGGACCACGCCCGTGCCGTCCCGGAACGTCCCGCAGTCGAACAGGAAGTGGACCAGCGGGATCGGCCGGTCGTCCAGCGGCGGCACCCACTGGACCACGAGCAGACGACCCACCGGCCGGGTGAGGCCCAGCTCCTCGGCCAGCTCCCGGCCACAGGCCGCCTCGGGTGACTCGCCCTCGTCGACGTGGCCGCCCGGCCAGCCCCAGTGGTCGCGGTAACCCGGCTTGACGAGCAGGACCCGGTCCGAGGAGTCGGTGATGAAACCGGCCGCCGCGGCGGCCACCTTGAACAGCCCCGCGTAGAAGGCGTCCGCGGGAATCATCGCAGCTCCGATCTCATGCCCTGAGCCTAGTAGGGGATGTCCCCTAGATCGCGGGGATGAGGGGTGTACGCCCCGAGCAGTACGCGCGATCTGGTCTGCGCGTCCGATGTGCCGCCCTTGATCGGCTCCTACCGTCGAAGCAGACGTAAAAGGGGAGGTCATGGGACGCCGCAGGAACATCGCCGCCACCATCGGCGGCTGGAGCGCACGCCATCGGTGGTGGGCGCTGCTCATCTGGGTCGCCTTCGTCGCCGTCGCGACGGTCGGGGGCAACGCCGTGGGCACCACCGAAATGCGCGGCTACGAGTCCGCGAACGGCGACTCGCGCCAGGCCGGGCAGATCCTCGACGGCGCGCGGTTCCCGGACGTGGCCGGCGAGGTGGTGCTGGTCCAGTCGCGTACGGGGACGCTGACGGTGGCGGACCCGGCCTTCCGCCGGGCCGTCGAGGACGTCAAGAAGGCCGTGGAGGCCACCGGCCAGGTCGAGCACGTGCGCACGCCGTACGACAAGGAGCCCTCGCCGGTGACGCAGGACCGGCGGACGACGCTGGTCCAGTTCGACATGAAGGGCGACGGCGGCACGGCGGAGGAGCGGATCCAGCCCGTGCTCGACGCGGTGGCCAGGGTGCAGGGGGCACACCCTGACCTGCGCGTGGAGGAGGCCGGCGCCGCCAGCTCCGAGAAGCTGATCGGCGAGGCGATCGACGCGGACTTCGTCCGCGCCGAGCAGCTCTCGCTGCCCATCACGATCGGCATCCTGCTCGCGGCGTTCGGCGCGCTCCTGGCGGCGGTCGTCCCGGTCGCGCTGGCGATGACGGCGATCTTCGCGGCCACCGGCCTGCTGGCCTTCACCAGCCATCTTCTGCACGTCGACTCGGCCACCACCAACGTCATGCTGCTGATCGGCCTGGCCGTCGGCGTCGACTACAGCCTCTTCTACATCATGCGCGAGAGGGAGGAACGGGCGAAGGGCCGCGACAAGAAGCGGTCCATCGAGATCGCCGCGGCCACGTCGGGACGCGCCGTGCTGATCTCCGGCATCACCGTCATCGTGGCCATGGCGGGCATGTTCCTCACCGGCAACGGCATCTTCATGGGCTTCGCCGAGGGCACGATCCTCGTGGTGCTCACTGCCGTCGTGGGTTCGCTGACCGTGCTGCCCGCCCTGCTCTCGCTGATCGGCGAGAAGATCGACGCCCGGCTGATCCACGGCACGGCGCGCGTCCTCACCGGCGGCCGGCTCACCTGGCGGCGGATCCTCGGAGTGCGCGGCGGCGAGAGCCGCGTGTGGGGCGCGATCCTGCGGCCGGTGTTGCGGCACCCGCTCATCTCCGTCGTCCTCGCGGGCGGGCTGCTCGCCGCCCTGGCCGTCCCGGCCTTCGGCCTGAAGACCGGCACCCAGACCATCGACGACCTCCAGGGCGACTACCAGATCGCCGAGACGTTCAAGCGGATCGACAAGGCGTTCCCCGGCGGCAACGAGCCGGCGGTGGTCGTGGTCAAGGCGGCCGACGTGACGACGCCGGCCTTCACCGCCAAGATCGAGGACTTCAAACGGCAGGCGCTGGCCACGGGTGAGGCCAACGAGCCCTTCGCCGTCGCCGTCAACCCAGACAAGACGGTCGCGAGAATCAGTATCGGCATCAAGGGCACCGGCGCGGACGAGGTCTCCGAGCACGCGATCCGCACCCTGCGGGAGAAGGTCGTGCCGGCCACGCTGCCCGGCGCCCACGTCACCGGCAACACGGCCGGCTCGATGGACTTCAACGAGCAACTCACCAGCCGCATCCCGCTGGTGTTCGGGTTCGTGCTGCTGCTGGCGTTCGTGCTGCTGCTGGTCTCGTTCCGCTCGGTGGTCGTGGCGGTCAAGGCCATCGTGCTCAACCTGCTGTCCGTCGCCGCGGCGTACGGCGTGCTCGTGCTCGTCTTCCAGAAGGGGTACGGCGAGAGCCTGCTGGGCTTCCACTCGACGGGCACGATCACCAACTGGCTGCCGCTGTTCCTGTTCGTGATCCTCTTCGGGCTGTCGATGGACTACCACGTCTTCATCCTCAGCCGGATCAGGGAGGCGTACGACAAGGGCATGAGCACCGAGGACGCCGTGTCGTTCGGGATCAGGAGCACCGCGGCCGTGGTGACCAGCGCCGCGCTCATCATGGTGGCGGTGTTCGCGACGTTCGCCACGCTGTCGCTGCTGACGTTCATGCAGCTGGGCGTCGGCCTGGCGGCCGCCGTGCTCATCGACGCGACGATCGTCCGCGCGGTGCTGCTGCCCGCGACGATGAAGCTGCTCGGCGACTGGAACTGGTACCTGCCGCGCTGGCTGGACTGGCTGCCCCGGTTGTCGCACGGCGACGACGAGCCCGAGGAGGCCCCCGAGGAACGGGTTCCCGCCCTCGTCTGACACCCGGTTGTGCGCCGGAACGGTGATCCTGCCGTTCCGGCGTATCGCCGTTCATCGGGCTCTTTCGTGTGGACCGTTCTCGCGCGAAATTCCCGGTAAATTACCGGCGACGGGGGCGCTTGATAACAGGGCAGCGACGGAGGCGTCATGACGGAGAACGGCCCGACCGAAAACAGGGAAAAGGACTTCTTCGTCACCTATAACGGCAAGGACGAAGCCTGGGCAACCTGGATCGCGCGCACCCTGGAGGACGCCGGCTACACCACGACCATCCAGGCCTGGGACTTCCGGCCCGGGGACAACTTCATGGCGGGCATGGACAAGGCGTTGTCCGGCTGCCGCCACGTTCTGGGCGTGCTCTCTCCCCATTACCTGAGCTCCATCTTCACCCAGGCCGAATGGACCGCGGCCTATCGTCAGACGCTGCTCGGCAAAGAACGCGGATTCATACCGGTGCGGGTGGCCGAATGCGATGTCGCCCCGTTGCTCGGGCCGCTGGTCTACATCGACCTGGTGGAAGTCGAGGAGGCCGAGGCGCGGGACCGTCTCCTGGCCGGGGTCTCTCCCTCGGTGAGCCGAACGCCACGCGCACCCGGATTCCCGGGCGGCGCACGCCGGTGAGTCTCGGAGGTCACGTGCGGGACGACGACCACACCGCGGACTTCTTCATCTGTCACGCGGACGCCGACGTGCCGTGGGCGGAGTGGATCGCGGAAGAGCTGGAAGGCGCCGGCTACGGCGTGGTCCTCAAGTCGTGGGACTTCCGGCCCGGGCACAACCTGCTCGCGAAGCTCGATGAGGCCCTGGCCAAGAGCCGTCACACGCTCTGCCTGCTGTCGGACGCCGGCGAGGCCGTCCAAGCGGCCGCGCAGGCCGCCGCCCAGCTACAGGAGGTGGAGGGCAAGGACCGGGCCCTGATCCCCGTCCTCCTGGCCGAGTGTGAGAGGCCGCCGCTGCTGGCGGCGTACGTGTCCATGGACCTGTGCAACGTGGACGAGGACGAGGCCCGGCGGCGCCTGCTGGCCGGAGTGGCCGACCGCGCGGAGCGTGTGGCGAGCGGCGGCTTTCCCGGCGCCGGGCGGAAGGCCACCGGGAAACAAGTCCGGTTCCCCGCCGCCGCCCCGGAGGCGGGGCAACTGCGCGGGCAGCGTCCGAATCCGCATTTCGTCGGGCGTGACGACGATCTGAAGGACCTGTACCGCGCCTTCCGCGCGAACCGCCCGACCTCCGCCATCCAAGCGATCACCGGGCTCGGCGGGCTGGGCAAGACCCAGCTCGCCATCCAATACGCCTGCCGGTACGGCAACGCCTACGACGTGGTGTGGTGGGTGCGGGCCGAGGACCCGACGACCCTGCGCGGGGACTACGCGGAGCTCGCCAAGGAGCTGGGCCTGCCGTTCGACCAGGACGACCAGGCGATCCCGGCGCTCCGCCAGACGCTGCGCCGCCGGGGCGACTGGTTGCTGATCTTCGACAACGCCGAGGACCCGGAGCAGATTTTCCCGCTTCTCCCGGACCGGCTCACGGGCCACGTGCTGATCACTTCCCAGTTGCGCAATTGGCGGCATGCGGAGACGCGGCACCTGGAGGTCCTGCCGACCGCGGCCGCTGTGGAATACCTGCAGCGGAAGGGCAAGGTCACCAACGCGGACACGGCGCGAGAGCTGGCGGAGGCCCTGGGCGGCCTGCCTCTCGCGCTGGCCCAGGCGGCCGGCGTCATCGCCGAAGGCATGTCGGCGGCCGACTACCTCGCCCAATTGCAGCGGCAGTCGCCGGAACTGTTCACGCGGGGCCGGGACGGGGACAACGAGGCGACGATCGCCTCGACCTGGCGGGTGTCCTTCGAACGGCTGGCATCCCAGTCCGTCGCCGCGGTCGCCCTGCTCCGCCTCGCCGCGTTCCTCGGGGCCGAGGCCATCCCGCTGTCCCGGCTCGCCCCGGTGCCGGACATGCCCGCCGACCTCGCCGAGGCCCTGGCCGACCCCTTACGCCGCCACGATGTGACGCGAGTCATGGGTCAATACTCGCTGGCCGACACCGAAGACGGCCTGCTGTCCCTCCACCGCATGGTGCAGGCGGTCACCCGCACCGACCTCGGCGAGGAGGAGCCGCGCTGGGCGGGGGTCGCGCTCGCCACCGTCGCCGCGGCGTTCCCCGACGACGTCCGTGATCCGAAGATCTGGCCCGACTGCGAGGCCATGCTCGCCCACGCCGTCGCCGCCGCCCAGCACACCATGCGGCTCAACGTCGCACCGGTGGAAACGACCGGCCTGCTGGAACGGGTCGCCCGATATCTGCTGCAGCGCGGGCGGTTGGATCACTCGGAGTCGGTGATCGGGGACGCCCTGGCCGTGGCCGGGCGACTGCCGGATGGGCCAGAGTATCTCCGCTGCCGCAACACGCACGGTCTGCTCCTGCTTGCTCAAGGCCGGCTCACGGCGGCCCTGGAGGCCCAGGAGGAGGTCTACGAGGCCCGAGTCCGCACGCTCGGGCCTGACCACATCGACACTCTCCGGAGTGGCCGAGACCTGGTTGAGGCGCTCTATCGCCAAGGCCACCTGACGCAGGCCAAGCGCTTGCAGGATCACCTCGTCCACGAGTTCGCTGTGACGCGTGGTGCGAAGGACCTCGAGACCATCACCGCCCTTGCCTACCAGGCGACTCTCCTGTCCGACGCCGGCCAGTACAAAGAGGCTCGCCACCTGGAGGAGCAGGTGCTGGACGCCCGACGCCGACTCGTCGGCGACCACCACCCCGACACCCTCGACGCCATGGCCAACCTCGCCGCCACCCTCCGCGCCCAAGGCGAACTCCATCAAGCACGCGCCCTCGAAGAACAGGTCCTCGACGCCCGCCGACAACTCCTCGGCGACCACCACCCCCACACCCTCACAGCCATAGCCAGCCTCGCCAGCACCCTCCGCGCCCAAGGCGAACTCGACCAAGCACGCGCCCTCGAAGAACAGGTCCTCGACGCCCGCCGACAACTCCTCGGCGACCACCACCCCCAGACCCTCACAGCCATGGCCAACCTCGCCGCCACCCTCTACGCCGAAGGCGAGCTCAACCAAGCACGGGCCCTCAACGAACAGGTCCTCGGCGCCTGCCGACAACTCCTCGGCGACCACCACCCCCAGACCCTCACAGCCATGGCCAACCTCGCCGCCACCCTCTACGCCCAAGGCGAACTCGACCAAGCACGGGCCCTCAACGAACAGGTCCTCGGCGCCTGCCGACAACTCCTCGGCGACCACCACCCTGAAACGCTCACCGCAATGGCCAACCTCGCCAACACCCTTCGCAATCAAGGGCATCTCGAGCAGGCCCACACCCTCAACGAACAGGTCCTCGACGCCTGCCGACAACTCCTCGGCGACCACCACCCCCAGACCCTCACAGCCATGGCCAACCTCGCCGCCACCCTTCGCGCCCAAGGTGAACTCCATCAAGCACGCGCCCTCGAAGAACAGGTCCTCGACGCCCGCCGCCGACTCCTCGGCGACCACCATCCCGACACGCTCAGGGCGATGGCCAACCTCGCCGCCACTCTTTGGGAGCAAGGCGAGAAACCGCAAGCGCGCTCTCTACTCGTGACGGCCCTTGCCACCAGCGAACGGACGTTCGGCAAGAAGCACACGATCACTACTTGGCTCGCCTGGAGGCTGGTGTCCCTGCACAACGCACGGCACGAGGCGGCCAGGAGGAAGGCGATCGCCATCGAGAACCTGTCCTGGCTCGCCAAGGAGCCGTCGAACCGGCTCACCGGGGAGCAGAAGAGCATCAGAGAGCGTGTGAAGGCGTTCTTCGGCGGCGGCAAGTCGGCCGGACGCCGCCCGTCCAAGCGCAAGAGGTAGCCGCCCGGTCAGCGCCATCTGCCACATGCCGTTCCCCGGGATAGGGGCACCTAAGGGGCAAGAAGTACATAACGGTAAAATGTGTGCACGTGGTGCAGAAGGGCGAGAACAGCCGCAAACCTCTGATCTACTGGACCGCCGGTGTGCTCGCGTACATGGTCGCGGTCTTCCACCGGCAGTCGCTCGGCGTGACGGGGATCGACGCGGCGACGAGGTTCGGGGTCGGATCGGCGGCGCTGTCCACGCTCGCGATGCTGCAACTGCTCGTCTACGCGGCCATGCAGATCCCCGTCGGCGTCCTTGTCGACCGCCTGGGGTCCAAGCGCATGCTGCTCATCGGCGCGGCGGTCATGGCCCTCGGCCAGTTCCTGTTCGCCGTCTCCACCGGCCTGGCGTCGGCCGCCGCCGGGAGAATGCTGGTCGGCTGCGGTGACGCGATGACGTTCATCAGCGTGATCCGGGTGGTCAACGTCTGGTTCCCGCCCCGGCGCAACCCGCTGATCGTGCAGCTCACCGGCCTCATCGGCCAGTTCGGCGCGGTCGTGTCGGCCGTGCCGCTGATCAGCTCCCTGCACGCGTACGGCTGGACGCCGACCTTCCTGTGGGCGGCGGGCCTGGGAGTGGTGGCGCTGGCCGTCGTCGCCGCCGGGCTCCGCGACCGCAGGCCCGAGCGCCTACCGGCGGCGTCCGGAGTGCGGGCCGCGTGGGCCGAGCCCGGCACCCGCCTCGGGATGTGGACCCACGCCGCCACCCAGTGCTCGTCCGCGGCCTTCACGATCCTGTGGGGCTATCCCTTCCTCGTGCAGGGGCAGGGCCTGTCCCCGCGTACGGCCGGGGTGCTGATGACCGCGCTGACGCTGCTCGCGATGGCGTGCGGGCCGCTGCTCGGCTATCTGGCCGGGCGTTTCCCGCTGCGCCGCTCCTGGATGGTGCTCACGGTCATCGGCGTCACGGCCGGCGCGTGGACGCTCGTCCTGCTGTGGCCCGGTGGCCATGCCCCGCTGTGGACGCTCGGGCTGCTCATGCTGGCCCTCGCGACGAACGGGCCGGGCTCGGTCATCGGCTTCGACTACGCCCGCACGTTCAACCCGGCCGAGCGCATCGGCGTCGCCACCGGCATCGTCAACGGCGGCGGCTTCGCCGCCTCGATGTCCCTGATCGCGCTCGTCGGGGTCGTCATGGACCTGCAGGGCGACTTCCGCTGGGCGTTCGCCGTGCAGTATCCGATCTGGCTGCTCGGGGCCGTACAGGTCGTCCGATACAGAACCCGCGCCCGCCGCCGCGCCGCGGTTCACCCCACCCCTGCCCCGGCTCCGGCTCCCGCCTGAGCGGAGCCCGCCTACCTCAGAAGGTGTTCGACTGCCGGCTGTCGCGGCTGCTCTGCACGTCAACCGCTTCCGTGAAGCCGGGGATCGTACCGATCACGTCATCCCACGCACCGCCAGGGAGTGCCCGTCGCAGGTCCTTCATCAGCAGCAGGAGGTGCAGCGGGTCGCTCGGGCTCTGCTCGAACGCGGCGAGCCGCAGATAGAAGGCCCGCGCCGCCTCGCTCTCGCAATGGATGAGCATGGCCCGGACGCCGATCTGGTCGGCCACCCGAGCCACCCTCCGGAAGGCGTCCACGACGAGAGCCCGTCCCAGCCCGATGCCCTGTGCGGCTCTGTCAACGCCCAGCCGGGCCAGGATGACCACGGGTTGTGCGTGACGACCGGCCCCCTTGAGCAGCCGTGCGGGAGCCTCGCCCGGAGTGACGCTCCCGGCCGCGAGCGCGTAGTAGCCCACCACCTTGCCGGACCCCATGTCGCAGACGACGTAGACGCGACATCCCCCGCTCGCGTGCGCCTGCAGCGCATGACGCGCCAGCCACTCGCTCTGGGCGGGAGAACCGCGATCGAAACCGTCAAGATCGTCGCCCCTCGTGACGGGAGCAACCGGAGACAGCTTCACGGGCCTTCGTCCAGAACCGTTGAGGTTCTCATAAGTTCGGCGAGCCCCGGCACGTCCCGAGCCTCCCGGGACAGGGCCGCGTCGAAGGCCTGCCACTGCTCTTCGTCGAGGTGGAACACCGTGCGATCCGCCAGCAACTCGCGGGCCGCTGCAGTCGCCACACCGATTACTTGAGGTTTATGAAGGGGTCGGGGAAGTGGGAAGGGGCGAGGACGCCGGCCCGGGCGAGGATGTCCTCACGCGTCCGCACAGCGAGGCCGGGGTCCTCGTCGTACACGTAGGGGATCGCGGGATCGGCGAGCTGGACGGGGTGGAGCACGGCGTCGCCGCTCATGACCACATCCCCCACCTCGACGCACTGGTGGCCAGGCGTGTGGCCCGGCGCGTGCAGCACCCGGACCCCCGGCACGGGTTCGGCGTCGCCGTCCACGACGTGGAGCCTGTCTCGCAGGGGATCGAGGATCAGCTCGCGCACCGGGGCGGAGGCCCACTCGACCTCCGACCGCTGTAGCACGTAGCGGGCGCCGGGGAAGGCGGGAACGCCGTCCACGACCGCGCCGCCCGCGTGGTCGCTGTGCAGATGGGTCAGCACGACCACATCCACGTCGCCCGGGGCGGCCCCGGCGGCGGCCAGTTCCGCGCCGATCCGTCCGGGCAGCGGCGCCCAGGTGGCGAGCGAGTGCGCGCCGCCGATCCCGGTGTCCACCAGGACCGTACGGCCCGCCACGCGCAGCAGGTAGCAGTGGAAGTGCAGCACCCACTCCTCGCCAGGTGCGAACGTGGCGCCGGGAAACATCTCGGGCAGCGGCTTGCGGACCGGTTCCTTCATCGGGCCGACGGCATCGCAGAGCGGGACGATCTCGACACCGGACACGATTCTCGGCTCATGCGGCATCGCCCCACCATAGAAGAACCTAATCAGCCGGCGAAGCCCGTGGTGTCCACGAAGGTCACCCGGCCGCCCTGCTCCCACACCCACAGGCGGTGCGGATCGGGGCCGAAGCCGGTCGTCCAGCAGGTGACGAGCACCTCGTCCCGCCCGTCCCGGTCGTAGTCGCCGGCGCGCAACGCTCCCGGCCAGCCCCCCTTGACCTCGTGGCACGAGAACGGGCCGAGCCCACGCCGGGCGGTCAGGCCGTTCTCGAGCAGTTCGACCCGGCCGCCGCCCTGGAGCAGAAGGTCGTCCCGGCCGTCCCCGTCGACGTCCCCGGCGACCAGCTTGCCGTGGATGCCGGGAACGCCGATCGCGACCGGGGCCTGCGGCGCCCGCCCGTGGTAGACCGTGACCGCGGACGTCGCGCCGGTCGTCTCCGCGCCCGGTTCGTCGTTGCGGCTTCCGTCGTCGCCGACCGCGACGTCGCGGCGCCCGTCCCCGTCGAAGTCACCGACGGCGACGGCGTTCCCGGGGCCGAGCGGGTGACCTCGCCCCGAGGGGACCCGCGTCAGATATGTCGCGCCGGTCTGCTCGCCGTCGTCGGCCGCGTGGAGGACCAGCCCGGTCCGTCTGCCCGGCCTGATCCCGTCCGGGACGATCCAGGCGACGCGCCGCCCGGGACCGTTCGCCGGTCCCGGGCCGGAGAAGTACGTGCGGCTCGGCCGCCCGCTCCTGCCGAACGGCCCGTAGAGCACCGCGTAGCCGCCGATGTCGGAGACTTCCAAGTGCGGTGCGGCGAGCGCCAGGTCGGCGTGCCCGTCGCCGTCGAAGTCCCCGATGGCGGGCCAGTCCGATTTGATCCTTCTCACGTCGGGCACCGGCACCACGGGGGACAGTTCGCCCGCCGGGCCGGCCGGGCCGCCCCAGACGATCCGCAGCCCTGTTCGGAGTATGACCGGGATGTCGGCGTATCCGTCGCCGTCGAGGTCGGCGGTGTCCGGCCGTCGGAGACGCGGTCCCGCGAAGTCGAACAGCTCCTGCCCGCCGAACCGCACCACCGTCCGCCGCCCCGCGTCGAGACCGCCGCGCGAGCCGTACAGGACGGCGAGGATGGGGACCTGCGGCGACGTCTCCATCGTGACCACCGCATCCACATAGCCGTCCCCGTTGACGTCGTCCGGCAGCGCGCTCCCCGCGCCGTACGGCACGCCTTCCGCGTCGGCCGTCACCGGCGCCATCCGGGCGGAGGCCGGCCCGGCGCCGGTCGGGGCGGAGTCGGATGCGCCGGCCCCGCCGACGCGGGGCGGCGGAGGTACCTCGCCGGCAGCGCCGCACGCAGCGAGAACGAGCGCGACGGCCAGCGCGACCCCCGCCCGTGAGGCGGTACGACCGGGACACCTCATGGCTGTTGGACGCCCGGCCCGCCCTCGTGGTTCAGCGGGCGGCGGCCGGGACGGGGGCATAGTCGACGTCGAGGTCGGCGGCGTAGACGGCGCGCTCGCAGTGGGCGCAGCGGTAGAGGATCGGGCCCTCGTCGAGCTCGGTACGGCAGCGCGGGCAGCGGCGGCGGGTGCGGGTCATCTCGGTCTCCCCCTTCGAAAAGTTCCTTGCGTGTCCATGGAAGCTCCGGCGGCTTGCCGTACTCCTGCAGCCGACTTGTCGCCGGTTCGCACTCCCGGTCGGGGTGGATGATGGACGGGTGCTCGCCGACGTCATCGACCATCTCGTCTGCCCGGCCTGCGGGACGGCGATCCATCTGGCCGACGGGTCGGTCAGATGCGCGCGCGGCCACTCCTTCGACGTGGCGCGGCAGGGATACGTGAACATGCTCACCCGCCCGGCCGGCACGGCCGACACGCCCGCCATGGTGGCCGCACGGGCGGGCTTCCTGGAGGCGGGCCACTACGCCCCGCTGGCCGGCCGCCTCGCCCGGCTGTGCGAGGGCGCCGCCGTGGTCGCCGACGCCGGCGCGGGCACCGGCTACTACCTGGCCGCGGCGCTCGGCGACGCCGCGGTGGGCATCGCGCTCGACGTGTCCAAGCACGCGCTGAAGCGGGCCGCCCGTGCGCATCCCCGCATCGGTGCCGTGGTCGCGGACGTGTGGCGGCCGATCCCCGTCGCCGACCACCGCGTGGACGTGCTGCTCAACGTCTTCGCGCCGCGCAACGCGGAGGAGTTCGCCCGGGTGCTGCGGCCGGGCGGTTCCCTGGTCGTCGTCACGCCCGGCCCCGGCCACCTGAGCCCACTCGTCGAACGGCTCGGCCTGCTGAGCGTGGACGAGGACAAGGACCGCCGCCTGGAGGACACCCTGGGCGGCCGGTTCGCCCGCGCCGGGGAGGAGACCGAGGAGATCGCGCTCTCGCTGCGCCACGACGAGGTCGAGGCGGTGGTCGGCATGGGCCCGAGCGCCTGGCACACGCGCCCGGAGGAACTGGCCGCGAAGATCGGTGCGTTGCCCGACCCGGTGCCGGTGACCGCGTCCTTCCACATCACCCGCTGGGCCCTGCCCGCCTGACCACGCCCCAGAGCGCGCGCGGGTCACGACCGCGGGACGGCCACACCCCTGGTGCGGATCGCGGGGGCGACCGCGGCGACCGCCCCGAGTAGGAAGCAGATCGCGATCACCGCGACGACCGGCTGCCAGGGCACAGCGAAGGCGAACGGACCGGCCAGGCGCAGCAGGGCCGCCTCCAGCCCCAGCAGGCCGAGTGCCGTGGCCGCGAACCCCAGCACCACGCCGACGGCCACCACCGCCAGCGCCTCCGCCACGACGTACCGCAGCACCTGTGCCCGCGTCGCGCCCAGCAGCCGCAGGCCGCCGCGCTCCGCCGCCCGGTCGGAGGCCGCCATCAGCAGCGTTTTGACCAGCGCGATCACGGTGTAGCAGAGCATGATCCCCAGCACGGCCAGCAGGCCGAGCCGGCTGGCCGAGGCTCGCCGGTCGCCGGACTGCCGCGCCCACTCGGCCCTGCTCACCGCGCGGGCGTTGTGGCCGCGTACGGCATCCTCCAGCGCGGCACGTACGGCCGGGGCCGAGGCTCCGGGACGTGGCGTCACGTACGCGACGGAGGGCAGCGCGGAGAAGGCGTGGGCGGGCGTGACGTAGGCGTCGGCGGGCGAGTCGTCCCCGAGCACACCGGTCACCGTCAGCATGACCGGGCTGCCGTCGGCGCGCCACATGCGCACCCGTTGCCCCAGGCTCAGCTCCCAGGTCCGGGAGACGACGATCGTGTCGTCGCGGAGTCCGGCCGCCGATCCGGCGACCAGCGGGACCGACAACGCCGTGGAGAGCGTGGCGGGTTCGACGGCCTGAGCGGGCCTGCGGATGAGCTGGGTGTCGCCTTCGAGTGTGTACACGCTGGTCTCGGTCTCGGTGGCGACGATCACGCCGGGAACGGCCCGCAGCCGCTGGACGAGCTGCCGGTCCAATCCGGAGTCGCCCTCGGGGAGCACCAGGTAGTCGGCGCGTACCGGCCGGGTCTGCAGTGCGGCCTTGGCGGCGTCGGTCATCGCGGCCCCGCCCAGCAGCGAGGCCGCCAGCGCCACGGTGACCAGGACGGGCGCGGCCGTGGCGGCGGTGCGCCCGGGCGAGGCCGCCGTCCCTCCCGCGACCACGACGCCGCCGGCGCCGCGCAGCCGCTCAAGCGGCGCCACGAGCAGGCGGGTGACGGGCCGCGCGAAGACCGGCGCGAGCAGGCCCAGCGCGGCGATGAGCAGCATGACGATCGGCATGAAGGTCTTGTTGTTCGTGGCCGACGCCGGGTCGCCGACCGCGTTCACCGCCATGCCGACCAGTGCCGTGCCCAGCAGGCCCAGCCCGGCGATCCACCTGCCCCAGGTCATCGCACGGGGTTCCACCGCCGCCTCGCGCAGCGCCTCGGCGGGCCGCACCCGCCCGGCCCGCCGCGCGGCCGCGGCCACCCCGGTCAGCGCGACCAGCACTCCGGTGCCGAAGGCCGCCCAGGCCGGTACGGACGACTCGGACGGCACCAGCCATTCCGGCGCCATCCCGAGCTCGGTCAGCCGGTCGAGGATCGGCCCGGTGGCCTGCGGGCCGAGGAACGCGCCCACCGCGGAGGCGGCCACCGCGACGAGGGCGGCCTCGCCGTACATCATCCGTCTGACCTGGCGCGCGGTCGCGCCGATGGTCCGCAGCAGGGCGAACTCGCGCCGCCGCTGCCCCACCGCGAACGCGAACGTGGACGAGACCACGAAGATCGCGATGAAGGCGGCGAACCCGGCGGCGATGCCGGCGATCGTGTTGGCGTTGTTGCGCGCCCGCTCGTCGGCCTCACGGAACGGATCGGCCAGCGCCCGATCCTGCCCGCTCAGCACCCGCGCCGCCCCCGCGACCGCCTTCGTCACCTCGGCGGCGGGCCGCCACAGCGCGAGCGCGTCCACGCGCGGCGACAGCCGGGCGGCGTGCGCGTCGGCGAAGAACACCGTGGGTTGCGGCCCCGCCTCCGTGACGCCCACGACCCGGTGCGTCTCGATCCCGGTCGCGGTGACCACGGGCACCCGCGTCCCGACCAGCGCCCGCGCCGCGGCGGACCCCCGCCGCCCGGGCCGCGTCCCCGCGCTGATCGCGATCTCGCCGTCCCCCGACGGTGCGCGGCCCGCGACGAGCGGCTGCGGGGCCGTACGGGCGGCCGACCAGGGCCTGCCCACCGCCGGCGGCCCGTCCGAGAGCCGCGCCGGGAAGACCCGGTCCACCACCGCGCCGGGGAAACGGGCGACGATGTCGTCCGCGAGGCCGCGCGGCTCGGCCAGGGGCGCGCTGCTGCCGCCCCGCCAGGTGTCCACGGTGAGGCGGTCGTCGGGCACTACCACGACGGGTGCGGCGGCGTACCGCTGCGGCCCCCGCGGCGGTGAGGTGATCCCGGAGGCCAGCACCTGACCGAGCGCGGCGATCAGCGCGGCGCCCAGCGCCAGCGCGGCGAACGTGCCCGCGAAGGAGACCCAGCGCGTACGCAGCGTGGACCAGGCGATCCTCAGCACGACGCCTCCAGCTGCAGCATCCGGGTGGCGACCAGCTCGGCGGTGGGCTCGTGCAGCTCGCCGTACACACGGCCGTCGGCCAGGAACACGACCCGGTCGGCGTACGAGGCCGCCACGGCGTCGTGGGTGACCATGACGATGGTCTGGGCCTGCCGGTCCACCAGCGTGCGCAGCAGGCGCAGCACGTCGCGGCTGGTGTTGGCGTCGAGGGCGCCGGTCGGCTCGTCGGCGAAGAGCACGGCGGGGCGGGTGACCAGCGCCCGCGCGATGGCCACCCGCTGCTGCTGCCCGCCCGACAGCTCGGCGGGCCGGTGCCCGGCGCGCTCGGCCAGGCCCACGGCGGTCAGGCTCTGCCCCACCAGCTCCCGGTCGGGGCGCCGCCCGGCCAGCCGCAGCGGCAGGCCCACATTCTGCTCCGCGGTGAGCGAGGGCAGCAGGTTGAACGATTGGAACACGAAGCCGATCCGGTCTCTGCGCAGCAGCGTCAGCTTCCGGTCGCCTAGTGCGGCCAGGTCGCGGCCGTCCACGACCACCCGGCCCGCGTTGGGCCGGTCCAGCCCGGCCGCGCACTGCAGCAGCGTCGACTTGCCCGACCCCGAGGGCCCCATCACGGCCGTGAACGTGCCGGCGCCGAACCCGATCGTGACGTCGTCCAGCGCCGTGACGCCGTGTGCGTAGTGTTTGGTGACCCCGATGAGATCGACCGCTTGGGTGTTGTCCACCCTGAGAACGCTAGGAACGCCGACGTCCGGGGGGTATCGGACACATGACCGGTGCCGTCACCGGAAGGGCCACCGGCCGCACCGGCCCTCGGGCCGTCGGGCCGGGCGTGATGATCAGGGCCACTAGGATTCCGGCGTGCTGTGGGGGCGTGCGACCGATCAAGCGGTGATCGACGGTCTGCTCGACCGGGCGCGTGCCGGACGGTCCGGCGTGCTCGTGGTCCGGGGCGAGCCGGGCATCGGCAAGACGTCGCTGCTGGGGTACGCCGCCGACCGGGCCCGGGACACGCGCGACATGCGCGTGCTGCGCGGCGTCGGCGTCGAGACCGAGGCGGAGATCCCGTTCGCCTCGCTCCACCTGCTGCTCGGGCACGGGCTCGACCGGCTCGACGCGCTGCCCGCACCGCAGGCCGCCGCCCTGCGCGGCGCCTTCGGCCTGGCCCCGGTGACCAACCGGCTCCTGGCGGGCCTGGCCGTGCTGTCGCTGCTGGCGGAGCTGGCCGAGGGCGGGCCGCTGCTGTGCCTGGTGGACGACGCGCAGTGGCTCGACCAGGAGTCGGCGCAGGCGCTGCGGTTCGCGGCCCACCGGCTGCACGCCGAGGGCATCGTCATGATCTTCGCCGCGCGTGACGGCTTCGACCCCTCCGGCCTGCCCGAGCACCGGTTGCCGGGCATCGACGCCGGCAGCGCCGCCGCGCTGCTCGACCACGCGGCCCCCGGCCTCGCTCCCGGCACCCGCGACCGTCTCATCGAGGAGAGCTGCGGCAATCCGCTCGCCCTGCTCGAACTCCCGCGTACGGCCCCGCCCGCCTACGACCGGAGCCCGCTGCCGCTGCCCGACCGCATCCAGCAGGCGTACGCGATCCGCATCGCCGGACTGCCCCCGGACGCCCAGCGGGCGCTGCTGCTCACCGCGCTGACCGACGGCGGCGACCTGGATGTGATCGTACGGGCGGGGCGTGAGCTGGGGATCGCGCCCGCCGCCCTGGGCGTGGCCGAGAAGTCCGGCCTGATCAGGATCGACGGCGGGCGGGTGGCCTTCACCCACCCGCTCATGCGCGCGGCGGCCTTCCGGCACGGCACCTACGACCTGCGGCTGGAGGTCCACGCGGTCCTGGCGCGGCTGCTTGAGCACCAGCCGGACCGGCGGGCCTGGCACCTGGCCGCCGCCGCCACCGGCCCCGACGAGACGGCGGCACTGGCGCTGGAGCAGGCCGCGCGGCGCGCCCGGGACCGCGACGGCAACGCGGCTGCCTGCGCCGCACTCGAACGGGCCGCCGAGCTCACCGAGGACCGCGCGCTCAAGGCGGGGCGGCTGACCGCGGCCGCCGTCGCCGCCGCCGACGCGGGCCAGGCCGGCCGGGCCAAGCACCTGGTCGAGCGCGCCGCCGAGCTGGTCACCGACCCCCGTTCCCGCGCCCGGCTCTGTGAGCTGCGCGCCCGGATCGCGTTCGACGAAGGCGCCCCCTACCTGGCCCACGACCTGCTCATGCAGGGCGCGGAGGAACTGGCCGCGCTCGCCGGGACGGACGAGGAGGGCCCCGGCGGGCAGGCGCGTCAGGACCGGATCGCGGCCGGGCTCATGCTGACCGACGCCGCGCGCAACGCCTGGCAGCTCAGCGATCCGGACAGGGTCGCCGAGGCGGCCGCACGCCTGCACGGGCTCGGCCTGCGCCCGGAGGACGGCCTCGACCCCGCCGTCCAGGCCGTGACCGGCGCGGCCGTGCTGCTGCGGCAGGGGCCGGCGCAGGGGGTGCCCATCATGCGCGACATGGTCGCCAGCGGCGGCCGGATCACCTCCGGGGCGCACACGTTCCGGATCAACGCGGCCTTCGTGGCCCCGCTCGTCGGCGACTTCCGGACCGGGCACGACATCTCGGCCGCGATGGCGGAGGAGTGCCGGGCCGCCGGAGACGTCGGCAAGCTCCCGCTGGTCCACGTCACGCTCGCCGCCGCCGAGCTGTACCTGGGCAGGTTCAGGGACGCCGAGGCCACCGCGGCCGAGGGCCTGCGGCTCATCTCCGACACCGGGCAGCGCAACCGGGCGGGCTACCTGGAGGGCACGCTGGCGTGGCTCGCGGCCGTACGGGGTGAGGCGGACCGATGCGCCGAGCTCGCCGCCCGCTGCCGCGACCGCTTCGACGCCAACCACATCGTCAACGGCCTCGCCTGGGCCGAGTGGGCGCCGGCCCTGCTCGACCTCGGCCGGGGCCGGTTCGCCGAGGCGCTGGACCGGCTCGACGCCGCCATGACCGGCCCGGTGCGCCATCAGATCCAGGCCGTCTACTTCGCTCCCGACCAGATCGAGGCGGCCGTACGGCTCGGGCTGCCCGCGCACGAGCCCCTGTGCCGGTTCGAGGAGTGGGCGACGGCCTCGGGGCAGGACTGGGCGCTGGCCGTCCTGCACCGTTGCCGCGCCCTGGTCGAGCCCGACGGGGAACGGGCGCACGAGCACTTCCGCACCGCCCTACGGCTGCACGCCGGCAGCGGCCGCCCCTGGGAGGCGGCCCGCACCAGGCTCGCCTTCGGGGAGCGCCTGCGCAGGGAGCGCGACAAGGGCAGTGCCCGGCCGCATCTGCGGGCCGCGTGGGAGACCTTCGAGCGGCTGGGCGCCCGTCCGTGGGCCGAACGCGCGAGCACCGAACTGCGCGCCACCGGAGACACCGGCTCCCCGGCCGCGCGCGGGGAGGCGCTGTCCGCCCTGTCGCCGCAGGAGCTGCAGATCGTACGGCTGGCCGCCAAGGGCCTGACCAACCGGGAGATCGGCGCGCGGCTGTTCCTCAGCCCGAAGACCGTCAGCTATCACCTCTACCGGGCGTTTCCGAAGCTGAACGTGGCCAGCCGCGCCCAGCTCGCCGGTCTGGACCTGTCCTGACCCGCCGCCCGCGCCAACTTGTGTCCCGACATCACCTATTTGTCGGTCATTTGCATCTCTCGCGGGACATACTGAACCCGACCCCGTAGGAGCACCTGGGGAGGGCCGGCATGAAGGCCGAGGAACGCTGGCAGGCCAGGTTCCGGGCACCGCGGGTGACCCTGCCCACGTGGGCGCGTCAGGCGCCGCACCGCGCCGTCTACCGCGGCAACGCCTCCGGCGCGTGGGAGATCTACGCCTGGGACCGGTCGAGCGGGCAGATCCGCCAGGTCACCGACCGCGCCCGCGGCACCCGGTACGGCGCGATCGACCCCGCCGGCCGGTGGATCTGGTGGTTCGGCGACACGGACGGCGACGGGCGGGGCGACGGATACGGCGTGTGGTCGCGTCAGCCGTTCCACGGCGGCCCGGACGAGCCCCTGGCCATACCGCCCGGCCACCCGTGCGGGCTCGCGCTCGCCTCGGACGGCGCCGCGGCCGTCGGCCGTTCCTCCCGGGACGGCTTCGAGATCCTGCTGGCCCGGCCCGGGAGCGAGCCGGTCACGTTGTACCGCCACGACGAGTACGCCGCGGTCGCGGACATGTCCCTCGACGGCTCGCTCATCGCCGTCAACCACAGCGAGCACGGCGACGCCCTGCACCCGGCCGTACGGGTCATCAGGGCGAACGGCTCGACGGTCGCCGAGCTGAACGACGGACCGGGCAGAGGCGTGACCGGCTGCAGGTTCGCCCCCGTCCCCGGCGACCGGCGCCTGCTCGTCCTGCACGAGCGCCGGGGCCGCCGCGAACCGCTCGTGTGGGACCCGGTGACCGGCGAGCAGCGGGAGATCTGGCTGCGGGTGCGCGGCGAGATCTCCGCGGACTGGTACGACGACGGCCGGGCCCTGCTCATCATCCACAACCAGCGGGGACGCACGGAACTGCTGCGCTACGACCTCGCCGGCGGCGGCCTCACCCCGATCCAGAGCCCGCACGGGGTGATCGAGGCGGCGGCGCCGCGCCCCGACGGCACCGTCGAGTACGCCTGGTCGAGCGCCGCCCACCCGCCGGTCGTCAGGTCGAGCAACGGCCACGTGGTCTTCAGCCCCGGGCGCACGCCGCCGCCGTCCGTGCCGCTGGAGGACATCGACGTGGAGGGCCCGGGCGGGCGCATCCACGCCCTCGTCTCCCGGCCCGAGCGGGTGGCCGCGCCGTACCCGACGGTGTTCCTGCTGCGCAGCGCGCTGCCGGGGTTCGGCGGCGGCACGGGCGGCCAGGACGACGACTCGTTCCAGCCGCAGGTCGCGGCGTGGGTCGACAGCGGTTTCGCCGTGATCCGGGTGAACCACCGGGGGTCGGCCGGCTACGGCTCCGCCTGGCGCGACGCGCTGCGCGGCGACATCGGCCACATCGAGCTGGCCGACGTGGCGGCGGTGCGCGACTGGGCGGTGGAGCGCCGCATCGCCGACCCGGACCGCCTCGTGCTCGCCGGCACGGCATGGGGCGGCTACCTGACCCTGCTGGCGCTCGGCACCCAGCCGAAGTCGTGGACGGCGGGGATCGCCGCCGCCCCCATCGCCGACCACGCGGCGGCGTACGAGGACGAGGCCGAATGCATGCGCGCGGTGCACCGGGCGCTGCTGGGCGGTTCCCCGGACGAGGTGCCCGAACGGTACGCCGCGTCCTCCCCGATCACGTACGCCGACATGGTGACCGCGCCGCTGCTGATCCTCACGGGGGTGAACGACCGGCGCTGCCCGGCCCGGCAGGTCGAGCGCTATGTGCGGGCCCTGGCCGGCCACGGCAGGGAGGCGGCCGTGTACCGGTACGACGCCGATCCGGGCACGCCGGCCGTCGAGGAGCGGGTGCACAGAATGGCCGCGTCCATCGCCTTCGCCGCCCGAGCCCTGGGTCGTGCCTAAGATCTGTCGTACCTGGGCTCTAGGGCGCGCGCAGGACGAGGATGGCCAGGTCGTCGGCGCTCGGCACGGGCGCGAAGTCCTGTACGGCGCGGCGGATGCGCTCGGCCACCGCGCGGGCGGACAGGTCCACGCACTCGGCCAGGAGCTTGGCCAGGCCGCCGTCGTCGTCGAGCAGCCGGTTGCCCGACCGCCGCTCGGTGACCCCGTCGGTCACGCCCAGCAGCACGTCGCCCGGAGTGAGCCGCAGGCTGTCCTCCTGGAACTTCACCTCGGGGAACACCCCGAGCAGCGACTGCGGCGAGGCGACGACCTCGACGTCGCCGTTCGGCCGCAGCCGCAGGGCCTCCGGATGCCCGGCGGAGACGAGACGGATGTCGAGGCCCTCCGGCATGACCGTGATCTGGCCGTGCAGCAGGGTCAGGAAGCGGGCGCGCTCCCCCTCCTCCAGGATGGCCTGGTTGAGCCGGCCCACGACGGCGGCCACGCCGTACCCCTCGCGGGCGAGCAGCCGGAGCGTGTGACGGGCCAGCCCGGTGACCGCGGCGGCCTCCGGCCCGGTGCCGCAGACGTCGCCGATCGCGAAGCGCCAGACTCCTTCCGCGATCGGGAACAGGTCGTAGAAGTCGCCGCCGACCTCGTTGTTCTCCCCCGCCGGCTCGTAGATCACGTGGAAGTCGAGCCCCGGGGTGGTGGGCTCGTCGGGCGGCAGGAGGCTGCGCTGGAGCGCCCGGTTGGCCGCCGCCTGCTGGGCGTACAGGCGCGCGTTGTCGAGCGCCAGCGCCGCGCGGCGGCTGAGGTCCTCGGCGATCTGCATGGCCTCGTCGGGGAAGCGGTCGCGCCGGCCCAGGCACATCACGCCGAGCCGCCGCCCCCGCGCGGTCAGCGGGTACGCCAGCGCCTGCCATTCGCTCATCGGCAGCACGGCGGGGTCGTCGTCCGCGGGCAGCGAGATCTCCTCCAGTTCGTCGCGCATGGCGTCGATCTGGGTCTCGTCCGCGTGCCAGAGATAGGCGGGCCGCAGTTCCCCCGACCCGTCCTGCGCGGTGTAGACGGCGCACCAGCTCGCCAGGCGCGGCACCACGATCTGCGCGACGATCGCCGGGACCATCTCCGGGTTGAGCGTGCCCGCGAGCAGGTCGCTCGCGTCCGCGAGGAAGCCCAGCCAGCCCGGGCCGTGCGCGGCCTCGAGCAGCCACTCGTCGCTCTGCACCGGCTCCCGGCCGGGCAGTTCCAGGCGGGCCCAGCGGGTACGCAGCGACGGGGTGAACGTGACCCCCCAGGTGACGGCGTCGGCCGGCGGCCCGAAATCCTGGCCGTCCGCCTTCTCCCTGACCTCCACCTGGATGGACTCGCCGTGGTGAAGCCACACCACCTCGAAGGGCGCGCCCGCCGCCTCCACGACGAGTTCCCCCACCAGGCGCTCGGCCTCGGGGTACACCGACATGGCGGCCCACGCTGTCATCACCTCGCGCGTGAACCGCTTCGCTTCGGGTACGGCCGTCTGGCCCGGCGTGAAGGACGCCGCCAGAACGGCTCGAGGGGTAGTTGTCACCACCATTGTGCTTACCACACTTCCGGCTGACCTCGGGTCAAGCAAGGGGGCCCCGCATCCCGCCGAACGTGACAGACTGGCATGGAGTCCGCGGCTGGACAGGCCGTATGAGGCCATATGCCTTGGTCGCGTCAGCCCCGATCGGGGTAAAGGAGGCTAAATGTCGCCCGCCAACGCCGAGCTGGCCGGGACCGAACGGGTCTACCGCGAATCCGACCTCGTCCCCTTCCTGGAGACGCTCATCACATGGCGGGACGGCGACTTCCGCCGACGCGTGTCCCACGCCCCGCCGGGAATCCTCAGTGAGATCCGGCTGCTGCTGAACGAGGTGGCGGACCGGCGCGAACATCTGGCCAACGAGCTGGCCCGAGTGCGCCGTGAGATCGTCAAGGAGGGCCGTTTCACCGAACGGCTGAGCCCGGGGCCGGGCGTCGGCGCGTGGGCGGAGAGCGTGGGCTCGGTCAACGATCTCATCGACGCCATCGTGACGCCGGTCAGCGGCGCCGCCGACGTCATCGACGCCGTGGCCAAGGGCGACCTGTCCCGCCGGATCGACCTGAACCGCGCGGCCCGGGGCGAGGTACGGCGGCTGGGCAAGGCCATCAACGGCATGGTCGACCAGCTCTCGCTGTTCACCTCCGAGGTGACCCACGTGGCCCGCGAGGTCGGCACCGAGGGCCGTCTGGGCGGCCGGGCCAACCTGCGCGGCATGTCGGGCAGCTGGCGCGATCTCACCGAGGCCGTCAACACGATGTCCGACCGCGTCTCCGCGCAGGTCCGCGACATCGCCGAGGTGACGACCGCCGTCGCGGGCGGCGACCTGAGCCGCAAGGTCACCGTCGACGCCGTCGGCGAGATGCTGGAGCTGAAGCACACCGTCAACACGATGGTCGACCAGCTCTCGGCGTTCGCCGAGGAGGTCACCCGGGTGGCCCGCGAGGTGGGCACCGAGGGCAAGCTGGGCGGCCAGGCGCAGGTGCGCGGCGTGTCGGGCGTCTGGAAGGACCTCACCGACAACGTCAACTTCATGGCCAACAACCTCACCTCGCAGGTGCGGCAGATCGCCGTCGTCTCCACCGCCGTGGCCAAGGGCGACCTGTCCAGGAAGATCACGGTGGACGCCCAGGGCGAGATCCTGGAGCTCAAGGAGACCCTCAACACGATGGTCGACCAGCTCTCGGCGTTCGCCGACGAGGTCACCCGGGTGGCCCGCGAGGTCGGCACCGAGGGCAAGCTGGGCGGCCGCGCCGAGGTGAAGGGCGTGTCGGGTGTCTGGAAGGACCTCACCGACAACGTCAACTCGATGGCGAACAACCTGACCTACCAGGTGCGCAACATCGCCCAGGTCACCACCGCCGTCGCCAACGGCGACTTCACCCGCAAGATCGACGTCGACGCCCAGGGCGAGATGCTCGAGCTCAAGAGCACCATGAACACCATGGTCGACCAGCTGTCGTCCTTCGCCTCCGAGGTGACCCGCGTCGCCCGCGAGGTCGGCACCGAGGGACGCCTGGGCGGCCAGGCGCAGGTGCGCGGCGTGTCGGGCATCTGGAAGGACCTCACCGACAACGTCAACTTCATGGCCAACAACCTGACGTCGCAGATTCGTCAGATCGCCGTCGTCTCCACCGCCGTGGCGCAGGGCAACCTGTCCAAGAAGATCACGGTGGACGCCCAGGGCGAGATCCTGGAGCTCAAGGACACGATGAACACGATGGTCGACCAGCTGTCCGCCTTCGCCGACGAGGTGACCCGCGTCGCCCGCGAGGTCGGCACCGAGGGACGCCTGGGCGGCCAGGCGCGCGTCCCCGGCGTGTCGGGCGTCTGGAAGGACCTCACCGACAACGTCAACTCGATGGCGAACAACTTCACCTACCAGGTGCGCAACATCGCCCAGGTCACCACCGCCGTCGCCAACGGCGACCTGACCCGCAAGATCGACGTCGACGCCCAGGGCGAGATCCTCGAGCTCAAGAGCACCATGAACACCATGGTCGACCAGCTGTCGTCCTTCGCCTCCGAGGTGACCCGCGTCGCCCGCGAGGTCGGCTCGGAGGGCCAGCTCGGCGGCCAGGCCCGGGTCGAAGGCGTCGAGGGCACCTGGAAGCGGCTCACCGAGAGCGTGAACGAGCTGGCCGGCAACCTGACCACCCAGGTCCGCGCGATCGCCGAGGTGACCAGCGCGGTCGCCAGGGGCGACCTCACCCGGTCGATCACCGTGGAGGCGCCGGGCGAGCTGGCCCAGCTCAAGGACAACATCAACACGATGGTCGCCACCCTGCGCGAGACGACCAAGACCAACCAGGAGCAGGACTGGCTCAAGTCCAACCTGGCCAGGATCTCCCGCCTGATGCAGGGCCACCGCGACCTGATGGAGGTCGCCCGGCTGATCATGAGCGAGCTCACCCCGCTCGTCTCGGCCAGCCACGGCGCCTGTTACCTGTACGACGACGGCCGGCTCAACCTCATCGCCGGGTACGGCATCCAGCCCGGCTCGGCTCCCAAGCCGAGCTTCGAACTGGGCGAGGGCATCATCGGCCAGGCCGCGCTGGAGGCCGATCAGATCATCCTGGAGAACGTGCCGGTCGACTCGATCACGGTCGAGACCGGGCTCAGCCGGTCGAACCCGGCTCAGATCGTCGTGCTGCCGATCCTCTTCGAGAACAAGGTGCTCGGCGTCCTCGAGATGGCCTCGTTCCGGCAGTTCAGCGAGGTCCACCTGGCGTTCCTCACCCAGCTCGTCGAGACCATCGGCGTCACGATCAACACGATCATGGCCAACTCCCGGACCGAGGACCTGCTCACCGAGTCGCAGCGGCTCGCGATCGAGCTGCAGGAGCGCTCCGACGAGCTCCAGCGCCAGCAGGAGGAGCTGCGCCGGTCCAACGCCGAGCTGGAGGACAAGGCGGCGCTGCTGGCCAAGCAGAACCGCGCCATCGAGATCCAGAACTTCCAGATCGAGCAGGCCCGGCGGACGCTGGAGGAACGGGCCGAGCAGCTCGCGGTCTCCTCGCGCTACAAGTCCGAGTTCCTCGCGAACATGTCCCACGAGCTGCGCACCCCGCTCAACAGCCTGCTCGTGCTCGCCAAGCTGCTGACGGAGAACACCGAGGGCAACCTCACGCCGCAGCAGGTCGAGTTCGCCCGTACGATCCACGACGCCGGTTCGGCGCTACTGCAGTTGATCAACGACATCCTCGACCTGTCCAAGGTCGAGGCGGGCCGGATGGACATCCATCCGCAGGGGATGTCGCTGTCCGCGCTGGTCGACTACATGGAGGCGACCTTCGCCCCGCTCGCGCAGGACAAGGGCCTGTCGTTCGCGGTCCAGGTCGACCCCTCCGTGCCGCACGAGCTGCGCAGCGACGAGCAGCGGCTGCAGCAGGTGCTGCGCAACCTGCTGTCCAACGCGGTGAAGTTCACCCACGAGGGCGAGGTCAGGCTGGAGGTGACCCGCGCACCCGTCGACGTCCCCTATGTGGACGAGAAGCTGCAGGGCTCGCCGGAGGACATGCTGGCCTTCAGGGTCGTGGACACCGGCATCGGCATCGCGCCGGACAAGCTCGAAGTGATCTTCGAGCAGTTCCGCCAGGCCGACGGCACGACCAGCCGCAAGTACGGCGGCACCGGCCTCGGCCTGTCGATCTGCCGGGAGATCGCCCGCCTGCTCGGCGGCGAGATCCACGTCCAGAGCGTCCCCGGAGAGGGCAGCACGTTCACGCTGTACCTGCCCCCGAACTACTCGGGGCCGCTCGCCGCACCCGACGGCGGCGCGATCGCCACGCCCACCGAACCGGAGGGACGCGAGGACGAGGTGCCCGACCTGCACATCAAGGACATCCTCCCGGAGATCCCGCTCCCGACCGACCTGCCGGTCCCGCAGTACACGCCGCTGGTGGACGGCCATGACTGGCAGGGGGACGACCCGCTGACCGGGGCCAAGATCCTCATCGTGGACGACGACATCCGCAACGTCTTCGCGCTGACCAGCGTGCTGGAGCGGCACGGCTCGACCGTCGTGTACGCCGAGAACGGCCGCGAGGGCATCGAGCAGCTCGAACGCAACGAGGACGTGGCGCTCGTGCTGATGGACATCATGATGCCCGAGATGGACGGCTGGGCCACGACCTCGGCGATCCGCACGATGCCGCAGTTCGCCGACCTGCCGATCATCGCGCTGACGGCGAAGGTCATGCGGGGCGACCGCGAGAAGAGCATCGCGTCCGGCGCGTCCGACTACGTGCCCAAGCCCGTCGACGTCGACCGGCTGCTCGAGCGGCTGCGCGGATGGCTCATGCGCGGCCGCGGCGGGGGCACAGAACGAACGAGGGGCGTGCCGGCCCCGGAGTCCCGAGACGCCCAGGAGACGTGATCGATGGCTGACCGCGCCAGGGTCCTGCTGGTCGACGACCGCGAGGAGAACCTGATCGCTCTGGAGGCGATCCTCAGCTCGCTGGACGTCGTGCCCATACGGGCCCGGTCCGGGGAGGAGGCGCTGAAAGCCCTCCTGTCGACCGACTTCGCCCTCATCCTGCTCGACGTACGCATGCCGGGCATGGACGGCTTCGAGACCGCCGCGCACATCAAGCGGAGAGAGCGCACCAGGAACATCCCGATCATCTTCCTGACCGTGGTCGACAGCGCCCCCGACTACGCCTTCCGTGGGTACGCCGCCGGGGCGGTGGACTACCTCACCAAGCCGTTCGACCCCTGGGTGCTGCGCGCCAAGGTCGCCGTGTTCGTGGAGCTCTACACGATGAACCGGCGGCTCTCCGAGCAGGCGGCACTGCTGCGCGAACGCCTGTCGAACGAGTTGCCGGACGGCGGCGACCACGCCTCCGTACTGGCCGAGCTGGCCGGCCGCGTCACCGCCGTCGAGGACGAGCTGCGGCGGGTGCGCGAACTGGCGGACAAGTCCGCCGACGCGCCCCTCAACGGCGCGGTCGCCGAACTGACCGAACGCGTCGCCCACCTCCGGGCCGGCTTCGACGCCCTCGGCTGAGCCAACGTGCCCTGACCTGACGTACGGGCGCGGGGTGCGCCGCGCCATGGGCCGCCATGGCAAGGACAGCCGCCGGGGTCAGCGGCGGGCGCGCTCGAGGGCGTCCCAGAAGCCGCGGCGCAGGGCGTGCCTGACCTCGTCGTGCAGCAGGAAGTCGATCGGCAGCGAGGACCCCTGCAGGAGGCGGGCCTCGAGGTCGGACGGCATCCGGGGCTTGCGGGCGAGCACGGCCTCCAGCCACAGCGCGGGGGCGTCGCGGGCGACCGACTCGCCGAAGTCGTGCCCCTCCTTGTGCGCCGCCTTGACCGCCTCGGCGAGCGTCGTGGTGCCTCCGGTCTGCACGGGCACCGGAGCGGGCTGCGGGCCCGTGTACGGCCCCAGCTGTGAGGGCGAGTAGGCGGCGTGGCCGGAGCCGTACTGCTGGCTCTGCACCGGGCTGCTCGGCGGCGGCTGGCCCCCCGGGGGCGGCGACGGCGGGGTGGACGCCGGGGGAGCCGGCAGCGGTGTGCTCACGGGCGGCTGAGCCTGGCGCGGCGGAGCGGGCTGGGTGGGCGGCTGCTGGGACTCCGGCGAGTACCCGTTGTAGACCGGCGGGGACGGCTGCGCTGGAAGAGCCGGACGCGCGTGGGCGGCGGAGGACCGCCCGCCGCTGTGTGCACCCGTCCCGTGTGCGCCCGCGCCCTGGGAGCCGATGCCTTGAGAGCCGGCGCCGTGGGAGTCACTGCCGTGGGCGCCGCTGCCGTGGCTGCCCACGCCGTGCGACCCGGCGCTGTGGCTTCCCGTGCCCGGTGTCCCCGTGTGTGTCCCCGTGGGGTGCGGTTGGGTGGCGTTCGAGGCCGCTCCGGAAGCGCTCAGGTGGTCCTGCGGCGGGGTGCCGTGCGCTCCCGTCACCGCCCCACCGTGCAGGCCGGTGGCGTGGCTACCCTGCGAGGGTGTCCCGTTCTGGTGGGAACCGTTGAGGTGGGTCCCGTTGGACAGCGAGCCGTTTCCGCCGTGGGGGACGAGGCCGTTGCCGTGGGACTGACCGTTGCCGTGGGACTGGCCGTTGCCGACGCCGGGGCTCGGGTCCGCCCCGGTGAGCATCGTGACGAACGGCCGGAGATGGCCGCTCCCGATCTCGATGAGGTCGTCGCACTCCTGCCGCAGGGTGCGCGCCGCCGACCATGCGCCGTCGGTGGCGATCTGCATGACGGTCACGCGGATGCCGAGGTCCTGCGCGTCGCTCACCACCTGGGTGAGGTCCTCGTCGCCGCTGACCACGACCGCGTCGCAGACCGCGTTGTTGCGCGCCAGCGTCATGAGGTCACGGTGAACCTGGGCGTCCACGCCTTCCCTGCGGCCCGGCCGGATGCGGCCGAGGCGGAGCTTGAGCCCGGGGATGTCCGCCAGCACGTCGTGCTCCGGCGTACGGCGGCCCTCGACGGTCGCCTCGTACCAGTAGCAGCGCAGAAGCGGCAGGCCCGTCCGCTCTCTTGACAAGGTCGTCAGGAACTGCAGCAGGCTCGGATAGTCCCAGGAGACGGCCTCGCGATGGCGGGTCCCATGGACGGCCATCGCGCCGTCTGCCAGCAAGTAGCCGGCGTCAACGAACAGCGCGCAGCGATCCACGCGACACCGCCCTTCCTACGTGGCCCTCTCAGGGTAGTCAAGCGTGTGTTCCCGCGAGGCTGATTCCCGGCGATTCAGCCCTCGCCCGCCTGGTGGGGGGATCGGGACGCCAACACCCCTGGGGTCGGAAGCGTTCACGCCGACCGTACCAGTTTGTCCAAGTATCGCCTCCCACCAATTTGTTATCGCACGACCGCCCTTGGACGGATACGGGCCGCGGAGTCCGTGAACACGCCGGACGGTGACGGTCGGGCATCCCAGTCAGGGGATGTCAAGACCACGTCCGTGCGCTCACGACCGCGACGCCGAAGAAGACGGGGTCGCGTCTGGTGGCCAGTTGGAGCGCGGGGTGGGGTCCCAGGAGGGCGTGGAGCGTGTCGACCGCGACACCTCCGGGATCCGCGCGGCCCAGGACGCCCGAACCGCGCCGGTCCTCACGATCCCCCATGGTGACGACGCCCGCCCTGACCCCCTCACCGTTCCAGACCATCAGATCGATCCGCGCGGGCGCGCCGTCCGGGGCGAGGCCGTCGAGGGGGAGCCGCAGGGCCCTCTCCTCGTTCCCGATCACCGCCGCGGCGTCCAGCACCACCGCCCGCGTGTACGGCTGCCGCACGTCCGCGACCATCACCACCAGGCCCCAGGCGGAGTGCCGGACCGTACCCGCACGCGCCGGGGCGCCCGCGACCCACCAGCGGCCCCCGCCCGCCGCACGGACGAGAGAGGTCACCTCGGCGAACGCCTGATAACCGGAACCGCTCGGCAGGTCCCGCCGGGCGACCTCGGCGGCGTGCAGGGTCGCGTATCCGGGCCTTCCCGGAGCGCGCACCCGGATGTCCTGCGCGGGAACCGCCCCCCGGCCGCCGCCCGCCCAGTAGAGGCCCGCCCACAGCACGTGGCCTCCGGCCGGCAGGTCGAGATCGGCGCAACTGGACGTGCCCGTCGAGGGGTCCCTGTCGAGATCGACCGGCACGCTGACGCCCGGGCTCCGGCCGCGGCCGCCCGAGGCGGCTCCGCAGGGGCCGGACGACGCGGCGGAGCCCACGAGCACGTTGCCGACGACCCGGGCGGCGAGGCGGCCGTCCGCGGCGAAGCGCGCCGCCGCGCCCGAGGCGCGCACTCCCACGGTCGATTGGGCGGTGCTCTCCAGCCGCCCCGCCCGCACCCGCACCGTGAACGCCCGTCCCGTGGGCGCGTCCGCGGCCACCGCCACCTTCAGGAAGATCGCCGTGACCTCACCGGCGGCGAGCGGTCCCCGGGCACACCGCACCAGACGTCCCGACGCCTCACACGACCAGCCGTCGCCCGCTCCGCTCCGCGTCCGCGCGTCGCCCGCGCCCCTACCCGCCGCACGGTCCTGATCGGCGCTGTCACGCGCCGCGCCGTCCTCCCGCACACCGTTCCGCCGCACGTCGTTCCGCATCGCCTCGTTCTGGGCTCGGTCCGCGCCCCTACCCGCCGCGCGCTCCTGATCGGCGCTGTCACTCGCCGCGCCGTCCTCCCGCACGCCGTCCTGCCGCGGGTGGTTCTGCCCGAGGGCGCCCGGCTTCGCCTCGTGGCCCCGCCCGCCGCGCCCGTCCTGGTCCAGGTAGCGGACGCCGGGTGGCAAGGTCACCGTCGCGGTGACGTCACCGGTGGCGGCGTCGCCCGCGTTGCGCAGCCGTACGGCGACGAGCCCGGGCTGGCCGCGCAGCAGGGCGCCGAGCGGATCGACGGCGACGGCGAGCGCCTCCTTCGCCTTCCCGGGGCTCCCCGCTCCCTTCGCCTTCCCGGGGCTCCCTGCTCCCTTCGCCTTCCCGGGGCTCCCTGCTCCCTTCGCCTTCCCCGGGCTCCCTGCTCCCTTCGCCTTCCCCGGGCTCCCTGCTCCCTTCGCCTTCCCCGGGCTCCCCGCTCCCTTCGCCTTCCCCGGGCTCCCCGCTCCCTTCGCCTTTCCCAGGCTGCCTGCGGTCTTCTGGGCGCCGGTGTCGCTCCGGCCCGTCGATCGGGCACGCTCCCCGGCCTGCGAGCCGCCCGGCCGTGCGAGCGGGGCGCGCCGTGTGGCGGCGTTGCGGGCCTGTGGCTCGCGCCGGTCACGAGTCGCCCCCGGCTCCTGCCGCGACCCCGCCCGCGCGCCGCCCTGCGCCTCAGCCCGGGTGCCGGCCTGGGCACGGGCCTGCTCGGGATGTTCCTGGTAGGGATGCCGGGAGAGCTGACCCCGCACCCGTTGCCGTTCGGGAACCGGACCCCGCGCAGCGTCCGCGTGGCCGGAACCCTGCTCGCGGCGCGGGAGGGCCGTGACCGTCCTGGGCTCCCCCACCGGGCGGCCGCTCGCCGGACGCCGGTTCGCCCGTCCCCCGCCGTCTGCGTCGGCAGCCGCGTGCTCTCCGCCCTCGCGGCCGGGGCGATCCTCACCCGCGTGGCCGGAGGCGGGCGGCGTTCCCGTGGTCTCCTCGCGCGGTGACCGCCGATCGGTGCCCGGGCCGGCCCTGCCGGTGATCTCGGGCATGCCGAGCGCGATGCCCGCGCCCGGCTGGTCGGCGGCGCTCCCGGACGTCCACGGGTGCGGCCTCGGCCGGTCGTACGGAAACGGAGTCCCCGCGGATTCGGTGTCAC
This sequence comes from Microbispora sp. H10836, assembly GCF_012999525.1. Classification (NCBI taxonomy): domain Bacteria; kingdom Bacillati; phylum Actinomycetota; class Actinomycetes; order Streptosporangiales; family Streptosporangiaceae; genus Microbispora; species Microbispora sp. H10836. Next base: position 108,751 of record NZ_JABBWU010000018.1, on the reverse strand, counting down.
CGGCGGCGGTCCGCGAAGAGGCGGCGCCGTCCGCGGGCCGCGGACGGTCCAGGGCCCGTTCCCCGGAGCGGCCCGCGGACAGCGTCTCCATCGGCTGGGCGACGAGCAGGAAGGCGGCGGTCGCGAGGCCGGCCACGGCGATGCCTCCCAGCACCGCCCGATGCGGCGTCGGCATGCTCCGCACCAGTGCCGACAGCCGCGCCAGCGCCGCCCGCACCCGGACGTACGCCGCCCTCGGCAGCGCGCCGGCCTTCCCGTACACGCGCCGGATCGTCGTCCGCGTCCCGCCGTATGCCGCCCCCGGCAGCGCGCCCGCCTTCCCGTACAGACGCCGGGCCGTCGTCCGCGCCCTGCCGTACGCCTCTCGGAGCAGCGCGTGCGCCCGCCCCGCGGGCCGGTCCCGCGCGGCCCGCAGGACTCTCCTCATGCGGCGGTCCGCACGGCTCTTCACCATCCTCACGTGCTGGCGGGCCGCCTCCAGCCGCGCCCGTGCCCCGCCGTACGACCGCGAGCGCGCGGTGGTGGCGGTGGCGAGATCGGCGAGGTAGTCGTCCACAGCCGGCCCGGCGACCAGCTGGCCGACGACGGCCCGCAACTCCTGGGTGAGATCGACCAGCTGGAGGAAGACCGACCGGCAGTCGATGCACTCGGCCACGTGGGCGTCGACCGCGGCGGCCTCCCCCTTGGGCAGACCGCTCTCGAGATAACGAAGGATCATCGACACGATCGGCCGGCACTCGGCCCGGGGACCGTCCTCCAGGTGCAGCCGCACGTACGCCTCCCGCAGGCCCCGGCGGGCCCTCCGGGTGAGGTCGGCCGCGGCCCTGCCCGACAGGCCGACCAGCGGGCCCGCGTCGGCGGGACCGCCGCCCTCGATCTCCACGTGCCACAGCAGCGCGCGCCAGCGCTCCGGCAACGAGCGGTACGCCCGGGCGAGCGGCGAGCGCTCCAGCCCCGCGAGTTCCGGATCCACGTAGAGGGAGTCGCCGTCGGCCAGGTCGACCACTCCGGTGGCGGCGTAGCGACGCAGCGACCCGAGGAGATAGGGCCGGAACGCGGAGGCGGGGCCGTCGCCCCGCCGCACCACCTCCAGGACCCTCGCGAAGGTCTCGGCGAGGAGGTCCTCCACCGCGTCCTCGCTCTGCGCGATCCGCCGCGCCAGCGACCGCGCGGCGACCGAATGCCGCCGGTAGAGCGTCCCGAAGGCCGCCGTGTCCCCTCCCCGCACGGCCTCGAGCAGTTCCATGTCGGTATGCCGGACTTCTCTACGCATTGCGACCTCGCGATTACGATGAGTTGCACGGCGATACATTCCGCAGTCCGTGTCCTGGCTAAACCGCTGAGACCTCTTTACTCTGCGTAGTCGTCGCACGCCGCGTCCGGCCGCCGGACCCGTACGGCCCGCACGGCGTGACCGGCCGTACGCTGAGCCTCATGAGTGACCGCGAGAGACTGCTGGACGAGATCAAGAACAAGGGCATCGTGCACGGCCGGGTCGTGCTGTCCTCCGGCAAGGAGGCCGACTGGTACGTCGACCTGCGCCGCATCACCCTGGACGGGGTGGCGGCGCCGCTCGTGGGCCGCGTGATGCTGGATCTGACCGAGGACCTGGGCTACGAGGCGGTCGGCGGTCTCACGCTGGGCGCCGACCCGGTGGCGACGGCGATGCTGCACGCCGCGGCGGCCCGCGGACGCACGCTCGACGCTTTCGTGGTGCGCAAGGCGGGTAAGGCGCACGGCCTGCAGCGCAGGATCGAGGGCCCCGACGTCGCCGGACGCCGGGTGCTGGCGGTGGAGGACACGACCACGACGGGCGGGTCCGTGCTCACCGCCGTGGAGGCGCTGCGCGAGGCCGGCGCCCAGGTCGTGGGCATCGCGACGATCGTGCACCGGGGCGGCGACGAGGCGCTGGCCGCCACCGGTGTGCCGTATCGCTCCGCCTACTCCCTCACTGACTTGGGGATCGCTTCACACTGAACGCCTGCCGCTCGCCGGGCGGCCCGGGGGATCTGGCGCTTCCGTTCTCGAAGACCTGAACCGTGCTCGCGTCGTCGAGGACGACGTCGAGCTCGGGCTGGAAGTAGGACGCCTGCTCGCCCCGGGCCAGGTCCCGGTCGATGAGCACGTCGCCGCCAGGCACCCGGACGAACACGGGGCACCGGTCGGCCTGGCACACCACGCGCACGGTGGGCACGCGGGGCGCGGAGGGCTCCGCGGAAGGCTCGGCGGAGGGCTGCGCCGACGGGGTGGAGGACGCGCCGGTCGCGGGCTCCTCCGATCCGAGCGTGGACAGCAGCGCCCTCGCGCCGATCACGACGACGGCGAGCAGCAGCACGACCGCCAGGCCGACCAGCGCCAGCCTGGCTATACCGAGGGGATCAGACCTGTGGCGTCCCACATTCGGGAGAGTAGCGGTTGTGAGGCATATCTCAGTACTCGTCGGTCACTTCTTGTGCGTTAGCACTTCCCGCAGGTCACCCGCCTGCGAGGAGCGACGTCACCGGTCGGCGTGGTGGCGGCCCTTGGGGACGGCGGTGGCGGCCCGGCGGTTCTTCATCACCTCGCGCACGATCGGGATGACCGACAGCAGGACGATGACGAAGACACCGGGAAGGATGAACCTGTCGATGCCCTCGACCTTGCTGCCCAGGAAATAACCGAGCAGCAGCAGCGCCTCGACCCAGACGACGCCGCCGACGACATTCCAGACGAAGAACCGTCGCGCGTCCATCTCCAGGACGCCGGCCACCGGGTTCATGAAGGTGCGGACGATCGGCATGAACCGCGCGGCGACCACGGCCTTGGCGGGGCCGAACTTCTCGAAGTAGTACTCCGCCTTCTCGACGTGCTCCCTCTTGAACAACCGCGAGTCGGGCTTGTCGAACATCCTCCTGCCGACCTTCGCCCCCAGGAAGTGGCCCAACTGCGCCCCCGCGACCGCCGCCAGCGGCGCGCCGATCAGCAGGGCGGGCAGCGACAGGGGCGCGATCCCGAATCCGTGCGCCGCGGCCGCGGTGCTGAAAATTCCAGCGGTCACCAGCAGCGAGTCGCCGGGCAGGAAGAACCCGACGAGCAGCCCCGTCTCTGCGAATACGATGGCGATGACGCCGATCGTCGCGAAGGCGCCGAGCATGCTCAGCCACCACTTCGGGTCAATAAGGTCCAAGAGCACGTCCACGGGGCGAGCCTACCTGTCCCCGATGAGATGAGACTGAGAAGCGGCAGAGCTGTGGAAAACCGTGAATCGCGGAATGACCGCGGCTTTCCCGGCGCCGTGAACCGGCCCGGCTTTCCCGATCGGCCCGGCCTTCGGGATACTTGCCACGCCGCATACCGTCAGAAGGAGATGACTTCGCATGCCTATCGCGACTCCAGAGGTCTACGCCGAGATGCTCGACCGCGCCAAAGAGGGCGGCTTCGCGTACCCGGCGATCAACGTGACCTCGTCGCAGACCCTGCACGCCGCGCTGCGCGGCTTCGCGGAGGCGGAAAGCGACGGGATCATCCAGGTGTCGACCGGTGGCGCGGAGTTCCTCTCCGGCACCACCGTGAAGGACATGGTCACCGGGTCGGTAGCGTTCGCCGAGTTCGCCCGCGTGGTCGCCGAGAAGTACCCGGTGACGGTGGCGCTGCACACTGACCACTGCCCGAAGGACAAGCTCGGCTCGTTCGTCCGCCCGCTGCTGGAGATCTCCGCCGAGCGTGTCGCGCGCGGCCAGGACCCGCTGTTCCAGTCGCACATGTGGGACGGCTCCGCCGTGCCGCTGGACGAGAACCTCCAGATCGCCTCCGAGCTGCTCGACAAGACCGCCGCAGCCAAGGTCGTCCTCGAGATCGAGATCGGCGTCGTCGGCGGTGAGGAGGACGGCATCGTCGGCGAGATCAACGAGAAGCTCTACACGACGCCGGAGGACGCGCTGGCCGTCGCCGAGACCCTCGGCCTGGGCGAGCGCGGCCGCTACGTCGTGGCCGCCACGTTCGGCAACGTCCACGGCGTGTACAAGCCGGGCCACGTCAAGCTGCGCCCGAGCGTGCTCAAGGAGATCCAGGACGCCGTCGGCGCCAAGTACGGCAAGGAGAAGCCGTTCTCGCTGGTCTTCCACGGCGGCTCCGGCTCCACCCTGGAGGAGATCCGCGAGTCGATCTCGTACGGCGTGGTGAAGATGAACATCGACACCGACACGCAGTACGCCTTCACCCGCCCGATCGTGGACCACATCTTCCGCAACTACGACGGCGTGCTGAAGGTCGACGGCGAGGTCGGCAACAAGAAGGCCTACGACCCGCGCGCGTACGGCAAGTCGGCCGAGGCCGGCATGGCCGCGCGCATCGTCGAGGCGTGCCAGCAGCTCAAGTCCGCGGGCACCAAGCTCAAGTGACGCCCTCCCCGGCCGTACGGCCGGGGACCGTGCCACCCGCCCCGGGCGCAGGACCAGGGAAAAGGCGGGAACGGAAGATCCATTCTTGTATCGATCTCCGTTCCCGCCGGGCGGCCCATACCCCTGTGCGTGTTCGGCAGGTAGAACTGTCCACATGGAAACGCACGAGAACCTCCTTGCCGGCCCGCCGCCCACCCTGCTGCCGGACAACCCCGAGGCGCGGCAGATGCTCGAGTCGGGTGCCAAGGCGGCCGACGTGGCCGCGCGCTTCCCCGCCTACTCCGCGGCCTGGGGCGCCCTGGCGGACGACTACTTCGCGGCGGGCCACGCCGTCACCTCGTACGCCTTCGCGCGTACCGGCTACCACCGGGGGCTCGACCAGCTCCGCCGGGCCGGTTGGAAGGGCCACGGGCCGATCCCCTGGGAGCACGAGCCGAACCAGGGGTTCCTGCGTTGCCTGAACGCCCTCGCCCGGGCCGCGAACGCCATCGGCGAGAGGGACGAGGCCGAGCGCTGCGCCCAGTTCCTGCGTGACAGCAGCACGGCCGCCGCGGAGGCGCTGACGGCCAATCACTGACGGACTTCCGTACACGGAGCCCCGGCCGCGGTCCCCGTCTCGCGAGTTAAGACCGCGTTCACCCGCGGCATGCCCCTCGGGTAGTCTCTGTGTGCAAGAGGCCCCTGCGCGCTTGCGTCAGGGGCTTTCGTCTTGGTGCGGGAGTTAGACCATGCCGGCTGTCGTTCTCGTTGGCGCCCAGTGGGGCGATGAGGGCAAGGGGAAGGCCACCGACCTGCTGGGTGGTGACGTCGACTACGTCGTGCGTTACCAGGGTGGCAACAACGCGGGCCACACCGTCGTCATCGGCGACCAGAAGTACGCGTTGCACCTGCTCCCGACGGGTGTGCTGTCGCCCGACGTGGTGCCGGTCATCGGCAACGGGGTGGTCGTCGACCCCGGTGTGCTGCTGAGCGAGATCGACGGGCTGGCCGAGCGGGGCATCTCCTGCGAGCGGCTGCTGATCTCCGCCAACGCGCACCTGATCATGCCGCAGCACAAGGCCATCGACAAGGTCAGCGAGCGCTTCCTCGGCAAGGCCAAGATCGGCACGACCGGCCGCGGCATCGGCCCGGCGTACGGCGACAAGATCTACCGCATGGGCATCCGGGTGCAGGACCTGCTCGACCCCGGCATCCTCGGCAAGAAGATCGAGGCCGCGGTGGGCGAGAAGAACCAGATCCTCACCAAGATCTACAACCGCCGTGGGCTCGACCCGGCGAAGGTGCTGGAGGAGTACCTCGGCTACGCCGAGCGGCTGCGCCCGCACATCGCCGACACCTCGCTCGTGCTCTCGCGGGCGCTCGACCAGGACAAGGTCGTGCTGCTGGAGGGCGGGCAGGGCACGCTGCTCGACATCGACCACGGCACCTACCCCTTCGTCACCTCCAGCTCGCCCACCTCGGGCGGCGCCTGCGCCGGCTCGGGCATCCCGCCGACCCGCCTGACCAGGATCATCGGCATCCTGAAGGCGTACACGACCCGTGTGGGCTCCGGGCCGTTCCCGACCGAACTGCTGGACGAGCAGGGCGACTGGCTGCGCCAGACCGGCGGCGAGTACGGCGTGACCACCGGCCGCAACCGCCGCTGCGGCTGGTTCGACGCGGTCATCGCGCGGTACGCCACCCGGATCAACGGCGTGACCGACTTCTTCCTGACCAAGCTCGACGTGCTGTCCGGGCTGGAGCGGATCCCGGTCTGCGTGGCCTACGACGTCGACGGCGTCCGCCACGACGAGATCCCGATGACGCAGACCGAGTTCCACCACGCCACGCCGGTCTACGAGGAGCTGCCCGGCTGGCAGGAGGACATCACCAGCGCCAAGACGTTCGACGACCTGCCGCCGAACGCGCAGGCGTACGTCAGGGCGCTGGAGGAGATGAGCGGCGCCCCGATCTCCGCCATCGGCGTCGGCCCTGGCCGGACCCAGACCATCCAGATCCGTTCCCTCATCTGATGATTCGTGGCGTACGCGCCCGGAATCGGAGGGTTCCGGGCCGCGGACGGGCGAGGCGGTAAGGTACGCCGCTGTGCATGGATACGTTGAGCTGCACGGGCATCGTGGAGCCCGGGGCCTGAGGCCCGAGAACACCCTGCCCGGCCTGGCCTTCGCGCTGGAGCTGGGGGTCGACGCGCTGGAGTTCGACGTCGCCATGTCCGCGGACGGGCAGCTCGTGCTCACCCACGACCTGCACGTGTCCCCGGTGACCAGCGCCGACACCGGGATGGCCGCGCCGGGGGACGAGATGTTCCCCTACGTCGGCAAGCCGATCATCGCGCTCACGCTGCCCCAGTTGCGGACCCTCGACGTCGGCGTACGCCTGCCGGAGCGGCCGGACGACCGCTTCGCGCTCACGCAGGTGCCGCTGCCGGACACCCGGATGCCGACGCTCGGAGCGGTGCTCGGCCTGATCGGCGCGCTCGGCGCGGATCACGTGCGCCTCCACGTCGAGCTGAAGTCCGATCCCACCCGTCCCGACCTGTGCGCCGACCCGCGCCGGTTCGTCGAGGAGGTCGTGCACGAACTCGACCGGCACGACCGGCTGTCGAGGGCGTCCCTGCTCAGCTTCGACTGGCGCGTCCTGGAGATCGCCAGGCCGATGGTCGAGCGGCGCTACGCCCTGGTCGAGCGCGACACGATGACTCCCGCCTGGATGAACGGCATCCGCCTCGGCGAGGCCGGCGGCGACCTCGCGGCGGCGGCCGCGGCGGTGGGGGCGACGACGCTGTCCCCCGACCGCGTGCTCGTCGACGAGGCGCTGATGGCAGGTGCGGCCCGGCAGGGCCTGCCGGTCGTGGTGTGGACGGTCAACGAGCCCGACGAGGCCGCCCGCCTGATCGACATGGGCGTGGCCGGCATCGTCACCGACTACCCCGACCGCATGCGCCGCCTGTGGAAGGCCCGCGGCCTGTCGCTGCCCGATCCCGTGACCCCGCTGAGGACAGTGGGAGCCTGAGGCCCAGCCCTCCGCGGCCGGACAGGGGAAGAGCCCCGCCCGGGCCTTCGACGGCCGGGACGGGGCTCCAGGGTCACCCACAAGAATGGCTTGCACAGCCGATTACCAGCCAACAGCATCGGACCGTGCGCGTCAAGTCGCTGAGCGTCACCCGGGCCGGCGTGTCGCGCGCGTTCACTCCTCCACGGTCACTCCTCCACGGCGAGCGCGCCGGACGGGCAGAGCTGGACGGCCCTGTTCACGGCGGGCCCGAGGGCCGCCGGGGGCTCGGCGTCGAGCACCACGACCGTCCCGTCGTCCTCGCTCTGGTCGAACACCTGGGGCAGCGTGAGCGCGCACATCCCCGCACCGACACACCGGCCGGCGTCCGCCTTGATCTTCATCGTTCCCCCAGCGACTTTCCTCACCAGAGCACCGGCAGGCGGTGCACACCGTAGATCGCCATTTTGGACCGCAGCGGCACCTCCCGCGCCGGCACGGCCAGGCGCAGGTTGGGGAAGCGGCGCAGCAGAGCGGGATAGGCGATGCGCATCTCGATCCGGGCGAGTTGCTGGCCCAGGCACTGGTGGATGCCGTGCCCGAAGCTCAGGTGCCCGTGCGCCGGCCGGGTCACGTCGAGGTTGTCACCGCCCTCGAACCGCCCGGGATCGCGGTTCGCCGCCCCCAGGGACAGCGTCACCGACTCGCCCGCCCTGATCAGGACGCCGCCGATCTCCACGTCCTCCAGGGCCGTACGGGTCGGCCCTATGTGCACGATGCTGAGGTGGCGCAGCAGTTCCTCCACCGCGTTGTCGACGGCGGCCGGGTCGTCCCGCACGACGGCGAGCTGTCCGGGGTTGGTCAGCAGCGCGAACGTGCCGAGGCCGAGCATGTTCGCGGTCGTCTCGTGCCCTGCGATGAGCAGCAGCAGCGCCACGCCGCCGAGCTCCTCGGTCGTCAGCTCTCCGCCCATGACCAGACCGCTCAGCATGTCGTCGTCCGGCTCCTTCGCCTTCAACGCGACGAGGCCGTGCAGGTAGGAGAGCAGATCCTGCACCGCCGCCCGGACCTCCTCCATCGACGAGTCCAGGTTCACCAGCACCGCCGAGTCGCGCTGGAACTTCTCCCGGTCCTCGTACGGCACGCCGAGCATCTCGCAGATCACCAGCGAGGGGATGGGCAGTGCGAAGGACTCGACGAGGTCGGAGGGGGCGCCCTCGCGCTCCATCGCGTCGAGCCGGCTCTCGGTGATCTCGTGGATCCTCGGTTCGAGCTGCTTCATCCGCCGTACGGTGAACTGGCCGGTCAGGAGGCGGCGGTAGCGGGTGTGCTCGGGGGGATCCATGCGCAGGAAGAACCCCGGGGTCAGCGGCTCCTTGTTGAACTCGCCGCGCTGGGGGATCGGCGAGTGCAGCAGTTCGGGGCGGGTGCTGAAGCGGTTGTCGGCCAGGATCGCGCGTGCCTCGGCGTAGCCGGTCACCAGCCAGCCCTCGTGCCCGTCCGCGTACGTCATCCGCTGGACCGGCGCCTCGTCGCGGCGGCGCGCCAGTTCGTCCGGTGGATCGAAGGCACGTTCGCGCGCCAGGGGGAAAGTCGCCAACCGGGGTGTCGCCTCTGTCATGACACGCTCCTGCGAGAGTGGAAACGGTCGATGTGTCGAGCGGCCCGCTCCCCCCACCTAACAACATCATCTGACATACCGCAATGACCGATTGCTCATGATTGCGGTCATGAAGTGTACGTGTTGAAGCGAATACCGCTGGTTGTCAGCGCGCCGTCCACGGCCGGAGCTTGTCGGGGTTGAGGATCGCCCAGATGTGCGTGATCCGGTCGCCTGCGATATCGAACGCCATCACCGACACGGTGACGCCCTCCTGCCGGGCCACCAGACCGGGCTGGCCATTGACCGTGCACTCCAGGATCGTCACCCCGGGCACCGCACTGGCCCGATCCACGAAGAACCGGGCGATCCGCTCGGCGCCCTCGACCGGACGGGGCTCGGCGCCGACGAGTCCGCCGCCGTCGCCGGTCGCCGTGGCGCCGGGGGCGAGAAGGCCGATGAGGGCGTCGATGTCCCCGGCCTCCCACGCCTGCTTGAAGTCCCTCACGATGCCGGCGCGCCGGGCCGCCGGAGTCGCGGGGGCCTGTGCGTCACGGATGCGGCGGCGGGCCGAGGAGGCCAGCTGGCGGCAGGCCGCCGGGGTGCGGCCGACGATCTCGGCCACCTCGGCGAAGGAGTAGCGGAAGACGTCGTGCAGGACGAACGCGACCCGCTCGGCCGGGGTCATCGAGTCGAGCACGACGAGGAACGCCATACTGACCGACTCGTCCAGGGTGACCCGGTCGGCCGGGTCGGCGGTGATGCCCGGCCGCCCGTCGGTCCACTCCGCGGGCTCGGGCAGCGGCTCGGGAATCCATTCCCCCACGTAGCGCTCCCGCCGGGCCCGTGCCGAGCCGAGCAGGTCGAGGCAGATGCGACTGGCGACCGTCGTCAGCCAGCCGCCGGGGGACTCGACGGCCTCCTGCCGCTGCCGCGACATGGCGTACCAGCGGGCGTAGGTCTCCTGCACGACGTCCTCGGCGTCGGCCAGGGAGCCGAGGAGCCGATACGCGAGGTTGATCAGCCTGCGCCGCTCGTTCATGATCACGCCCAGGCTCGGGTCGAGCCCTTCCGGCTCGGACTGGATCGTCATGGTGTCTCCGGCCCCCCTTGGTCGCATCCGTCCTCACTGGGTTCGACGAGACGTCCGGCCCAACTGTGAGGTCGCGGCGTCGCCTCACATAGCGAGGGGGTGTGTCGTCGTACCGCTGAGACCGACCCCGATGGAGAGGGAAACCGATCATGGAGCCCGTGAACGTCGCGATCATTTACTACAGTGCCACGGGCACCGTGCACGCCTTGGCGCGAGCCGCCGCCGAGGGCGCGGAGAAGACCGGCGCACACGTGCGGCTGCGCAAGGTCGCGGAAACGGCCCCACCGGAAATCGTCAGCTCCAGGCCGGAGTGGGCCGCGCACCTCCAGGACACCGCCGACGTCGCCGAGGCCGTCCACGACGACCTGGAGTGGGCCGACGCGGTGCTGTTCGGCACCCCCAGCCGCTTCGGCAACCCGGCAGGCCAGCTCAGGGCGTTCATCGACACCACCGGCCCCCTGTGGTACCAGGGCAAGCTCGCGGACAAGGTGTACTCGGCCTTCACCGCCTCCAGCACCGCCCACGGCGGACAGGAATCCACCCTCCTGGCGTTGGGGAACACGTTCTACCACTGGGGCGGCGTCACCGTGCCCCCCGGCTACACCGACCCCGTCCAGTTCAAGTCAGGCAATCCGTACGGCACCTCGCACGTGTCCGGCGAGGGCGCACCCGGCGAAGTGTCCTTGGAGGCGGCCCGTCACCAGGCCCGCCGCGTCGCCCGCACCGCGGCCTTGCTGAAGGCCGGCCGCGCCGCCTGATCCGGCACACGCCGATGCCTGATCCGGCACACGCGCGTCCTGGAGAGGGGGAGACGCCCACCGGGACGCGCGTGGGCGGCGGCCGAGGCTGACGGCACGCCCTCCGGGCGCGTCCCGGGGGAAGGGCGGTCAGAGCCAGCCGTTACGGCGGAAGGCGCGGTGCAGGAGCGTGCACGCGACGACCATCACGCCGAGCACGACGGGGTAGCCGTACACGGACTTGATCTCGGGCATGTGGTCGAAGTTCATCCCGTAGATCCCGGCGATCATCGTGGGGACCGAGATGATCGCCACCCATGAGGAGATCTTGCGCATGTCCTCGTTCGCGAGGGCGTTGGAGCGCGCCAGCGCGGCCTGGAGGATCGAGTCGGACAGCTCGTTGGACGCCTGGACCTGCTCGCACACGCGGGACAGGTGGTCGCCGACGTCGCGGAAGTACTCACGCATCTCGGAGGGGATGCTGCGCCGCTGGGGAAGGGCGTTGAAGGGGGTCTGGAGCGGTCCGACCGCCCGCTTGAGCTCCAGCATCTCGCGCTTGAGCTGGTAGATCCTGTTGATGTCGCGGGAGCTGACCTCGGCGAAGACGGCCGCCTCGACCTCTTCGAGCTCGGCCTGCATGAGGTCGGCCACCTGCAGGTACCTGTCCACGACGTGGTCGGCGATGGCGTGCAGGACACCCGTCGGGCCGCGGTTGATCAGCTTCTGCTTCGACTCGAGCTTCTCGCGGATCTCGCCCAGCGGGCAGTAGCGGCCGTGCCGTACGGTCACCACGAAGTCGGGCCCGACGAACGCCATGATCTCGCCGGTGCCGATGATCTCGCTGCTCGCCGTCGACACCTCGTGGTCGAGGAACTCGACGGTCTTGAGCACCACGAACAGCGAGTCGCCGTACCGTTCCACCTTGGGCCGCTGGTGGGCCTTGATGGCGTCCTCCACGGCGAGCGGGTGCAGGCCGAACACCTCCGCCAGCCACTCGACCTCGGGCGCGGCGGGCTCGTGCAGACCGACCCAGACGTACGCGTCGGGCATCTCGTTGGCCTCGTTGTGCTCGCGGACCAGCCGCACGGCCTCCGGTATGCCACCGGCGGCGACCTTCTTGCCTGCGACATAGGCGCCGAACTCGACGAGCGAGTTGCTCGGCGGCACGCAGCGGACGACGGGCTCGGCGTTCATCGACGCGGCGCCGATGTGCGTGGGCAGCACACGGGTGTGCCTGTTGATGCGGGGAAAGAGCAGAGAGGAGCGCATGGCGGTCCCTTCCCGCCCGAGCCGGCACGCTCTACGCGCGACGTGATGTCACCCCTTCATACAGGCGTGAGCTGCCCCTCGGGCTTCAGTTTCGGAGTGGTCGGGAATGCGCACGACGTACGTGCGCGAGCACGTACTGACGGGATCACCAGAATTCATCCCAGACCACCTCCAATCGCCACGAGACAGCGCGAAGCCTGACTAACCTACCACATTGCCGCTCGGCGGCTTTTCCAGAGTACCCGCGTCAAGTGCCGTCGATCATGCACTTCTTGCCAAAAACAACCCGAGCAAACTAGCCATCGGTGTGTATCCCCACTTGAACCACCCCACTCAAGACAACCCTGAGGCGCCCGCGGGAGCCGCTAGGGGCGCGGCCGTGGTCTGGACTGAGGTGACCTCAAGGCGCCCGAGCAGCCGAGCGAAGGGAGGCGGGAAAACACTGCGACAATGGACGGGTGCGCGTACTTGTCATCGGTTCCGGGGGCCGCGAGCACGCTCTGTGCCGGGCCCTGCGGCTCGACCCCGCCGTCGAAGAGGTCCACTGTGCTCCCGGCAACGCCGGCATCGCCGACGTCGCCACCCTGCACCAGGTCACGGCGACCGACGGCGCGGCGGTGACCGCGCTCGCGGAGCGGCTGGGCGCCGACCTCGTCGTGATCGGTCCCGAGGCGCCGCTGGTCGCCGGCGTCGCCGACGCCGTCAGGGAGGCCGGGATCGCCTGCTTCGGGCCGTCGGCGCGGGCGGCGGAGATCGAGGGATCCAAGGCGTTCGCGAAGGACGTGATGACCGCCGCCGGAGTGCCGACCGCGCGCGCGTACACCTGCACCACGGAGGAGGAGGCCGCGGCGGCGCTCGACGCGTTCGGCGCGCCGTACGTCGTGAAGGACGACGGCCTGGCCGCGGGCAAGGGCGTGGTCGTGACCGACAGCCGCGAGGAGGCACTGGAGCACGCCAGGGCGTGCGGGCGGGTCGTCATCGAGGAGTACCTCGACGGCCCCGAGGTGTCGCTGTTCGCGCTGTGCGACGGCACGGACGCCGTGGCGCTGCAGCCGGCCCAGGATTTCAAGCGGGCCTACGACGGCGACAAGGGCCCCAACACCGGCGGCATGGGGGCCTACACCCCCCTGTCCTGGGCGCCCGAGGGCCTGTCCGAGCGGGTCATGGAAGAGATCGTGCGCCCGACCGTGGCCGAGATGTCCCGGCGCGGCATGCCGTACGCGGGAGTGCTGTACGCCGGGCTGGCGCTGACCTCGGCCGGTCCCCGGGTGATCGAGTTCAACGCGCGGTTCGGCGACCCGGAGACCCAGGTCGTGCTCGACCGGCTGGAGACCCCGCTCGGCGGGCTGCTGCTGGCGTGCGCGACCGGCACGCTCGCCGGGCACCCGCCGCTGCGGTGGCGTGACGGCGCCGCCGTGACCGTGGTGCTCGCCGCGGAGAACTACCCGGCCGACCCGGTGAAGGGCGACCCGATCGCGGGGCTGCCGGTCACGGTCGAGGGCGCGTACGCGCTGCACGCGGGCACGTCCCTCGACGCGGAGAACCGGCTGGTGTCCAACGGCGGACGGGTCCTCAACGTGGTCGGCACGGGCGCGGACGTCGCCCAGGCCAGGGCGCGGGCGTACGAGGCCCTGGAGCAGATCACGCTGCGCGGCTCCCACCACCGCTCCGACATCGCGCTCGCCGCCGCGTCCTCCTGACACCCCGGCTCTCCCCCCTGCTCAACACGGGTGGGAGAGCTGGGAAGATGGGACTGTGAAGCACCTGCACTCCGGCAAGGTACGCGACCTCTACGAGATGCCCGACGGGCTGCTGCTGATGGTCGCGTCCGACCGCATTTCGGCCTTCGACTTCGTGCTCGAACCCGGCATCCCCGACAAGGGAGAGATCCTCACCCGGTTGTCGCTGTGGTGGTTCGAGCAGCTCAAGGACGTCGTTCCGCACCACGTGGTCTCGACCGACGTCCCGGCGGAGTTCGCCGGTCGCGGGGTGCTGTGCCGCAGACTGCGGATGGTGCCGGTCGAGTGCGTGGCGCGCGGCTACCTCACCGGCTCGGGCCTGGTGGACTACCGCAGGGAGGGCGTCGTCTCCGGCGTGCGGCTCCCGGAAGGGCTCACCGACGGCTCGCGGCTGCCCGAGCCGATCTTCACGCCGTCGTCCAAGGCCCCGATGGGCGAGCACGACGAGCCCATGACGTACGACGAGGTCGTGGCGGAGGTCGGCGGGGACGTGGCCGAGCGGCTGCGCCGGATCACCCTCGACGTCTACAGCCGCGGGGCCGAGATCGCTTTGGAACGCGGCATCATTCTGGCCGACACCAAAATCGAGCTGGGTTTCGACGCCGACGGCGTGCTGACGCTGGGAGACGAGGTGCTGACGCCGGACTCCTCCCGCTTCTGGCCCCTCGACCAGTGGGAGCCGGGCCGCTCCCAGCCGTCGTTCGACAAGCAGTTCGTCAGAGACTGGCTGCTGTCCCCCGAGTCGGGCTGGGACAGGTCGTCCGGCGAGGCGCCCCCGCCGCTGCCCGACGAGATCGTCGAGCGCACCCGCAGCCGCTACGTCGAGGCGTACGAACGGCTCACCGGAGAGCGCTTCCGCGGCTGAATCACACAGGTCACACAAGTAGTCTCAAGTGACCCGTTCCCCCGCGTGTTCCGAGGGTAGTTCCACCCCCGAAACTCCCGGCACAGCGGCTACTCTAGGCCGATCGTCCTCGCCGACGACTCGGCCGCCGGCTGACGGGAGTCCCCCGCCTTTCCCCCATACATAGGAGTCGAACCCATGGTCCGTTACCGCGTGCGCGGTGGCAATGTACTGCGTGGAACCGCCTTCATCCAGGGCGCGAAGAACGCCGTACTGCCCATGATCGGGGCGGCGCTGCTCGCGTCCGAGGGCCGCACGGTGCTCCGGAACGTGCCCGTCATCGAGGACGTGCGCCGGGCCGTCGAACTCGCCCAGGCCGTGGGCGCGAAGGTGGAGTTCCACGAGAGCGAGCGGACGCTCGTCATCGACGCCTCCCGCCTGACCAGCCCGGTCCTGCCCGCGGAGATCGCCCGCCGGTTCCGGGGGTCGGTGCTGTTCGTCCCCGCGCTGCTCCACCGCCTCGGCGAGGCGATCATCGAGGGCATCGGCGGGTGCAACCTCGGCAGCCGCAACCTCGACTTCCACTACCTGGGCTACAAGCGCCTGGGCGCGATGGTGGACGAGGGCGAGTCGGTCATCCACATCAAGGCCGGCGGCCTGGTCGGCGCTCCGCTCTACCTCGACACCCCGTCGCACACCGGCACCGAGAACCTGATCATGGCTGCCGCGCTGGCGCGGGGCACCACCGTCATCGAGAACGCGGCCCTCGAACCCGAGGTGCTCGACGTCATCACGATGCTGAGCCGGATGGGCGCGCGTATCCGCGGCGGCGGCACGGGCTTCATCACGGTCGAGGGCGTGGACGAGCTGACCGCGGTCGAGCACACGGTCATGCCGGACCGGCTCGACGCGGGCGTGTTCGCGATGGCCGCGGCGATCACGGGCGGCGACGTGAGCCTGGTCGGCGCATCGCTGGAGCACCTCGGCGTGGTCCGGTGGAAGCTGGAGCAGATGGGCGTCGAATTCGAGCAGCACGGCGCCGTACTGCAGGTGCGCCGCAACCGCCCGCTGCGCCCGATCAACGTCATCACCGACACCTACCCCGGCTTCGCGACCGACCTGCAGTCGCCGCTGATGACCGTCGCCTGCCTCGCGGAGGGCTCCAGCTACATCCACGAGCGCATCTTCGACGGCCGCTTCGCACTGGCGGGCGAGCTGAACAAGATGGGCGCGAACGTCGAAGTCGAGGGCAGCCGGGCGGTCGTGCACGGCCCGACTCCGCTGCGCGGCACCGACGTGACGGCCCACGACCTGCGGTCGGGAATCGCCCTCGTGCTCGCCGGTCTCGCCGCGGAGGGTGAGACGACCATCGGGTCCGGATATCTCATCGACCGTGGGCACGCCGCGCTCGCCCAGCGTATGCAGGCACTCGGGGCAGATGTGGTGCGTGAAATTTCCACTTCGGACGGGGACTGAGTCCGGAAACCTTTACTAATGCCCTGACCAGGAGAGACCTTCCGAATTACGGAACCCCCGGGACTACCCAGAATGGTATTCCGGTAAATCTGGGCGTGACATTACGGCCTTAACCAGCGATCGTTCCAAAGAGAAGCCACAACAACGAGGGCGACGTGGGATGGGACGAACATTGGTCGAGCGCACGGAAGACACTGCGCGCGGGTCACGTCTGGGCACGGTGACACCCGACCTCACCATCGGCGTGGTGGGGTCGCACGATCTGGTCGAGCGGGTGATGCTCATGGGGCACTCGGCTGCCCCGGTGCCCTGCCGGCTGGTCGCCGCCGCGTACCGAGACGAGCAGGAGGCGGCGGACAAGGTGACCCGGCTCGGTCCGGGTGTGGACGCGTGTCTGTTCGCGAGCCCGGTGCCCTTCGAGCTCGCGCGGCGGGCCGGGGTGCTGACGATGCCCGCGACGCACGTGCAGCTCGGCGGGGCCGCGATCGTGGCGGCGATCGCGCGGGCCGCGCTGGATGAGCGAATCGATCCGCGCCGGGTGAGCGTCGACGTGCTCGGCCGGCCGGAGATCGACGAGGCGTACGCGGACCTCAACCTCTCCTCCGGAGAGGTGCACAGCCGGGACGAGCCGGGCCCGGTCGGCACGATCACGGCCTTTCACGAGCGGCTGCTCCGCCAGGGGGCCACGACGGGCGCGCTCACCTGCGTCCAGGGCGTGGCCGACCGGCTGACATCCGCCGGGGTGCCGGTGGTGCCGATACGGCCGACCTCCGCGGCCGTACGCACGGCGCTGCACACGGCGGCGCTGCTCGGCGCACGCCACCGGCTGGAGGAGTCGCAGCTCACGGTGGTGCTGGTCGAGGTGCCGACGCTACGCGAACCGGTTCGGCGGGCCGCGCCGCGCTACTGGCGTGACGAGCTGCGGCTGTCGCTGCACCGCCTGCTCGTGCAGGAGGCCAACCGGATCAACGCGAGCGTGTGGCCGATCGACGACCACAGCTACCTGGTGGTGGCCACCAAGGGCTCGATCGCGGCGGCCACCGACGGGTTCCGGATCCTGCCGTTCGCCGCCAGGATCCGCGAGGAGCTGGGCCTGGCCGTCGAGGTGGGTGTGGGGATGGGCCGCACCACGCACGAGGCCGAGACACACGCGAGGGGCGCGCTCGCCCGCACCCAGGGCGGCAAGCAGCCGCAGGGCTTCGCGGTGGACAGGGAGGGCCGCGCACTGGTGCCGCCGCCCCGGATGCCGCCCCAGCCCGGCGGGCCGATCAAGCCCAAGGGGGTCGAGGTGCTGGCGCGCCTGGCCGCCAAGCTGGAGGGTGGGGACACGGTCGTGGACGCGGAGGGCGCCGGGCGCATGCTCGGGGTGACCCCGCGTACGGCCAGGCGGTTGCTGCGCACGCTGGTTGACGAGGGACTCGCGTGGCCGCTTCCGCCGAACCGCACTCCCCAGCCGGGCCGGCCGCGTCAGCTCTACCGGCTCATCGTGGAGAAGCTGAACCGGTAATCAGCGTCCGGAAGCGACGCTCTATCGTCATGACCCATGGAACGGAACGGTCATGACGTACGGGTGTGGTTGGCCTTGGCGGCCGTGTACGTGGTGTGGGGCTCGACGTACCTCGGCATCGCCATCGCCATCCGGACCCTTCCGCCGATGACGAGCGGTGGGCTCCGTTTCGTCGCGGCGGCGCTGGTCCTCGGCGGGGTCCTGCTCGTCAGGGCCGTGCCGTTCAGGATGAGATGGCAGGAGTTCGGCGGCGCCGCGCTCGTCGGGCTCCTGCTCCTCGCCGGGGGCAACGGCATGGTCGCCGTGGCCGAGCAGCACATCTCCAGCGGCCTGGCCGCGCTGCTCGTCGCCTCGACCCCGCTGTGGCTGATCGTGCTCAGGACGGTCTTCCGCGACCGGCCGCACGTGCTGACGCTGGCCGGGGTGCTGGTCGGCTTCGCCGGCGTCGCCTTCCTCTCACTGCACGGCGGCAACGCGTCGGGCAGCGGGGCAGGCATCACCGTGGTGCTGCTGGGCTCGGTGTCGTGGTCGCTGGGGTCGTTCCTGTCCCCGCGGATCCCGATGCCGGCCAACCCGTTCGTGGCCAGCACGATCGAGATGGCGGTGGGCGGCGCCGCGCTGCTCGTCATGGGCGCCGCGCAGGGCGAGCGACTGCATCTCGCCTCGGTGAGCTGGCAGTCGTGGGCGGCCCTGGCCTACCTGGTGCTGGTGGGCTCCTTGGTCGGCTTCACCTCGTACATCTGGCTGCTCGGCCACGCGCCGATCTCGCTCGTGTCCACCTACGCGTACGTGAACCCGGTGGTGGCGGTGATCCTCGGAGCGGCGATCCTGTCGGAACCGGTCACCGCGGCCATGCTCGTCGCGGGAGGCCTGATCGTCGCGGGGGTCGCGCTGGTGGTCTCCACCGAGCGCCGCAACCGGGTGGATGGGAGGCCTGCGGAGCAGGAGACCCCCGCGGGTGCCGGGAGCCATCCGGCCGCGCAGCCGGCCTCCGAACCGTGAACGCCCCATAGCGCCCGCCGGCCGCGCGCCTGCGAGTTTTACCGAGATCCACTACCGTCACAGGGCAATTCAGTCATCACGGCGGACGACGTCCGCCGGACCCGAATGGGTTCACGAACTGCATTGCGAGGAGCGGCGGTATGTACGAGAAATTCACCAACCGAGCGCGACGCGTCGTCATCCTGGCCCAGGAGGAGGCCAGGATGTTCAGCCACCCGTCCATCGGCACCGAGCACGTTCTCCTCGGTCTGATCCGTGAGGACGAGGGCATCGGCGCCCAGGTACTCAAGAGCGCGGTGCTCAAGGGCCTGGGCCTGACCCTCGAGGATGTGCGCCTGCGGGTCAAGGAGATCATCGGGCAAGGCCAGGCGGCTCCGAATCCGGGGGAGCCCATTCCGTTCAGCCCGTCGGGTGGCAAGGTCCTCGAGTCGGCGAACCAGGAGTCCGTACGGCTCGGCCACGACCGCATCGGCACCGAGCACATCCTGCTCGGGCTCATCCGCGACGGCGAGAGCGTGGCGTCGCGGATCCTGGTCGAGCTCGGAGCCGGTCTCGACCAGATAGGGGAGAGCACGAACGCGCTCGTCCGGCAGTACTACCCCGCTCACTAGGACCCGTTCCCACCGACTCAGCGCAGGGTTAGCCGGGCCTCGGCTCCGATGCGGGACAGCTTCTCCGGGTCGCGGACGCAGTAGAGACCGGTGAGCGGCCCGGCGCCCGTGTCAGCGCCTGAACTCCGCGGCGGCGGCGAGGAAGACGTCGTTGGACTCGGGGTCGCCGATGGAGATCCGGGCTCCCTCGCCCTCGAACGGGCGCACCGCGACGCCCACGGCCGCACACTTGCCGGCGAACTCCATCGTGCGCTCGCCGAGGCGCAACCAGACGAAGTTGGCCTCGGTGGGCGGGACGGTCCAGCCCTGCGACAGCAGCGTCTCCCGGACGCGGGCGCGCTCCTTGACCACGTTCTCGACCCGCTCCTGCAACTCGTCCTCCGCCTGCAGGGACGCGATCGCGGCGGCCTGCGCGAGGTGGTTGACCGCGAAGGGCAGCAGCGTCTTCCGGACGGCGGCGGCGACGGGCTCGTGCCCGATCAGGTAGCCGACCCGCAGCCCCGCGAGGCCGTACGCCTTGGAGAACGTGCGCAGGACGGCGACGTTGGGACGGTCGCGGTAGAGCGTGAGGCCGTCGGGCACGTCCACGTCCCTGACGTACTCCCGGTAGGCCTCGTCGAGGACGACGGTGACGTTCTCCGGCACGCGGTCGAGGAAGCGCACGAGCTCCTCGGTCCGGTTCGCCGTCCCGGTCGGGTTGTTGGGGTTGCACACGAAGACCAGGCGCGTCTCGGGCGTGATGGCCTCGGCCATCGCGTCGAGGTCGTGCGTCTCGTCGCGCAGCGGCACCTCGACGGCGTTGGCGCCCGAGAGGCCGACCAGCAGCGGGTAGGCCTCGAAGGAGCGCCAGGCGTAGACCACGTCGGCGCCGGGCTCACCGACCGCTTCGAGGATCTGCTGGGCGACCGCCACCGATCCGGCGCCGAGCGCGACGTGGTCGTAGGGCACCCCGAACCGTTCGGCGAGCGTCTCGGTGAGCCGGACCGCACCGGGGTCGGGATAACGGTGGATCTCCGTGGCCGCCCGCGCGATCGCCTCCACCACCGACGGCAGGGGCCCGAAGGGGCTCTCGTTGGAGGACAGCTTGTAGGACCGGCCGTCCGGGGAGACCACGGCCTTGCCGGGCTTGTAGGCCGGCATGGTGTCGAGGATCGAGCGGAATCGAGGCATGCCCTAACGATAGGAGATTCGCCTGTTCCGGCGGCACCCCGTACGCCCCCTGCGGACCGCTCACGCGTCCCTACTTGTAGTACGCGTACAGCGTCTTCCAGGTGCCGGCGTACTGGCAGTTGAGGGACGGCTTGGCGGCCTTGGCCTCGGAGCAGACCTTGAGCTCGACCTCGCCGACGTTCTTGATGGTGAAGGCGAACTGCTTCTTCGCGCCGTAGGAGCAGGTGCGGTAGTTGCGGTACGCCAGGTGCGGCTTGTTGGCGGAGTCGAAGTAGCTGACGCGGAACAGGGCCCAGCCGCAGGTGGACGCCTTGCGGTTCAGGCTGGTGACGCTGCCGGCGACCTTCACGTACGGCGCGGGCAGGCTCGGGTCGTTCTTGGCCGCGGCGGTCAGCGAGCCGCTCGTCTTGGCCTTCGACCCGGCCGCGTAGTAGGGGCCCCAGGGCTTGGCCGGGGCGGCCTGGGCGGCCGTGGCGGTGGCGATCGGGGCGAGAGCCAGAATGCCGGCCGCGAGCGTGATTCCTGCCAGGGAGCGGGTGAGGGTCATGGCTGGGGTTCCTTCCTGCGTCGTTGCACGCAGTCTGCGCCGCGACGCTTTCAAGTCCCTTGACGCCCGCTGTACACCGCCTGGTCGGCGGAGGAGCGCCTGGTTAGGATCACGCGGTAACCGGGCGATCGAGGAGAACATGACGAGCGGCGTGGAGGGCGAAGGTCTCCGGGACGGTGATCCCCGGCGGATCGGGCCGTTCCGCATCCTCGGCAGGCTCGGTCAGGGCGGCATGGGCGTGGTCTACCTCGGCCGGGACGCCGAGGGCCGCGACGCGGCGGTCAAGGTGATCCATCCGCAGTGGACGGCCGACCCCGGCTTCCGGCGCCGGTTCCGGCGCGAGGTCGCCGCCGCGCAGCGGGTGGCGCGTTTCTGCACCGCCGCCGTCCTCGGCGCGGGGCTGGACGGCGAGACCGCCTACCTCGCCACCGAATACGTCCCCGGGCCCACGCTTCAGGAGATCGTGCGGGAGCGAGGGCCGCTGTCGGGGTCGAGCCTGGAGGCGGTGGCGGTCAACGTGGCCGTGGCGCTGCAGGCGATCCACAGCGCGGGGGTGATCCACCGCGACCTCAAGCCGTCGAACGTGCTGCTGTCGCCGGTCGGCCCCAAGGTCATCGACTTCGGCATCGCCCAGGTCACCGACACCACGGCGGACATCAGCGGCATCGTCGCGGGAACGCCGTCCTTCATGTCGCCGGAGCAGGCGAAGGGCGACCGCCTCACCCCGGCGTCCGACATCTTCGCCTGGGGCGCCCTGGTCGCCTACACCGCCTCGGGCCGGGCGCCGTTCAGCGGGGAGTCGATCCCGGGCATCCTCTACCGGGTGCTGCACGAGCCTCCGCACATCTCCGGCCTCGACCCCCGGCTTCGGTCGATCGTCGAGCTCGCGCTGGCGAAGGACCCGGTCCACCGCCCCACCGCGCAGCGGCTGGTCGAGATGCTGACCGGTCACGAGCCCGTCACCCCCGCGCCCGAGGCCGCGTGGCGGGGCACCGCGCCCGAGGTCTCGCGGCTGGGCACGGCGGCCGCGGTCGCAGCACCGGACGGGACACGGGCCGGTGCCGGGACGCCCGGCGCGGACACCCGGACGAGGCGATGGTCCGGATCATGCCTGGGGATCGCGACCGCCGCCGCGGCCGTCCTGGTCACGGCCGGGGTCGTCGTCGCCGTCCAGTCGGCCTCGTCGGGCGGGCACCAGGCATCGGGCGGAGGGCGGACGCCGGGTGGAGGGCAGGTCTCACCCGCGACCGCCGGCGCTCCGGCCGGCGGCAATCCGCTCCGGGGGCAGGCCGTACGGCTCTACGCGAGCCCGACCGGCGACGAGGCCACACAGGCGTCGGCCCTGGAGACGGCCGGCCGGGCCGCGGACGCCACGTTGATTCGGAAGCTGGCCGCCGCGCCGAGGGCCGTGTGGCTGGGACAGATCGACGCGGCGCAGGCGGCCAGTACGACGAGTGCCACGGTGGAAGCGGCGGCGCGGCTGGGCGCGGTGCCGGTCTTCGTCACCGACCACATCCCGCTGCGGGCGTGCAACGAGGGCGGCGCGGCGGATTCGGCGGAGTATCTCGCGTGGATCGACGCGATCGCGTCGTCCGTCGGCGACCGGAGCGCGGTGTTCGTGCTGGAGCCCAACAGCCTCGCCGAGTTGCCCGCTTCGCCCGACTGTTCCCTCGGCGACGCCGACGATCAGAAAGCCAGACTGCGCATGCTCGCCTCGGCGGTCGAGCGGCTCGGCGCGCTGCCGAACACCGCCGTCTACCTCGACGGCAGCCTGGACGGCTGGCCGTCCCCCGAGGTCGCGGCCGCGCGGCTGGTGAAGGCCGGGATCGCCGGGGCCGACGGCTTCTATCTGAACGCCGCCGGATATCAGAGAACCGACCGGCTCATCGCGTACGGCACCCGCCTGGC
Source organism: Microbispora sp. H10836 (assembly GCF_012999525.1). Taxonomy (NCBI): domain Bacteria; kingdom Bacillati; phylum Actinomycetota; class Actinomycetes; order Streptosporangiales; family Streptosporangiaceae; genus Microbispora; species Microbispora sp. H10836. Next base: position 85,878 of record NZ_JABBWU010000018.1, on the reverse strand, counting down.
CGCCTGCGTGAAGTCCGTGTCCGCGGGCGCCGCCACGTGCTCCGACGCCGGTACGGACGCGGGAACGGCCGGGCTCCCCCACTTCGTGATCGACACGAGCAGGAACGGCAGGGGCGAGTGGAACCCGCCGGCGGGCAGGTACAAGGACCCCGAGGTCTGGTGCAACCCGCCGGGGCGTGGCGTCGGCGTACGGCCGACCACCCGGACCGGCAGCCCGCTCGTGGACGCGTACCTGTGGGTGCGGCCGGTCGGCATGTCCGACGACCGCTGCACCCGGGGAGAGGGCGGCGCCGAGGACCCGGTGTACGGCACCGTCACCCCGTACGGCGGCGCGTGGTGGCCGGAGCTCGCCCTGCAGCGAGCGAAGGACGCCGTTCCGCCGCTTTGATGACCATCTCGCCGGTTTTCACTAAGATCCCGCGACATGTGGCGGAAAGTAAGAATCGTAATGGCCGGTATCTGCGCAGCCGGCGTGAGCGTCGTCCCCACCCCGACCGGATCCGCGACCGCCGCCACCACGAAGACGGCGGCCGTGACCCGGGCCGAGGCGAAGCAGGCCGAGACGAAGACGAAGACCGAGCCCTACTGCGCCCGGTACAAGTGCATCGCCCTCACCTTCGACGACGGTCCGTGGCACTACACCCCCGCGTTGCTCGACACGCTGAAGAAGCACAAGGCGAAGGCCACCTTCTTCCTGCTCGGCAGGAAGGTGGCCTACCGGCCCGAGCTCACCAGGCGGATCTACGAGGAGGGTCACGACATCGGCAACCACACCTGGACCCACCCCTCGCTCACCAAGCTGTCCGACGGCGAGGTGTTCGACGAGGTCTCGACCACCTCGGAGGTCATCTACCAGACGATCGGCAAGAGGCCCGAGTACATGCGCCCGCCGAACGGCGCGACCGACTCCCGGGTCTCCGGTCTCATGGTCGACCTGGGGCTGCCGCAGATCCTGTGGACGGGGTCCACGCTCGACTGGCAGGCCCGCGACACCAAGGTGATCGCCGAGCGCACGCTGAAGCTCGCCAAGCGCAACGGTGTCATCCTGCTGCACGACATCGTCCCCGAGACGGTCAAGGTCATGCCGGGCGTGCTCGCCGCGCTGGAGAAGGAGAACTACAAGTTGGTCACGCTGACGACCCTGCTCCAGGGCCGCAAGCTGCGTCCCGGCGAGATCTACCCGCCGCGCGGCAAGTAGCCGGCTCCGGGCGCCGTCTCCGCATACGGCGGCGGAGGCATCGCCGGGGGCATCGCTGCGGGCATCGGGGGCATGGGAGAGGCCGCCGCCGTCTCGGCCAGGGGGACGCGGGCGGCGTCGGCCGTGAGCGAGCGGTCCAGAGCCGCGCGCATCCGCGGTTGCAGGGGCCGCTCGACCAGCCGGTGCACGCCGTACGCGACCACGAGCACCGCGACCACGGCCAGCGGGAGCGTGAGGCGGTTGCCCAGCGCGGGGTGGAGCCACTGGATCAGCAGGAACCCCACGTGGTGGTGGAAGAGGTAGAGCGGGTAGGTCAGCGTGCCGAGGAAGGTGAGCCACCGCCAGTCGAGCCGGTCGAACACGCCGACCGCCACGAGGATCATCACCAGGAAGATCAGCGAGATCACGCCCACCACGAGCGCCGAGCCCAGCGCCTGCCCGTATCTCCGGACCGCCGTCGGTTCCCCGTCGAGCGCCGTGTAGAGCCCGAGCGCCCAGCCCACGGCCACGAACAGCCAGGGGAACAGCGACCCGCCGAAGCGGTGGATGAGATAGAGCGCCATCCCCGCGATGAAGTACGGCGCGCTGAACGGGACGAGCAGCTGCTGCAGCAGGTCGGCGTCCGCCCGGTCGGCGATCGCCAGCAGGATCACCCATGCCCCCATGAAGGCCAGGCACCGGCGATAGGTGATCCCCACGGCCGCGAGGCACGCGATGAGGGCGTAGAAGACCAGCTCCTGCCACAGCGTCCAGTAGACGATCTCCAGGTCGCGTACGCGGAAGCCGTGCTGGAGCATGGTCATGTTGGCCAGCAGCTCGGTGAGGCTCGGCCGGTGGTCGGTGATCAGTCCCCCGACGGCCAGGCCGCCCAGGACGAGCACGCTCGCCCAGTACGCCGGGTACAGCCGGGCGATGCGCGACGCCGCGAAGTGACCGGGGGTGCGGCCCCAGGCGCTCATCAGGATCACGAATCCGCTGATCAGGAAGAACAGGCGCACGCCGTACACGCCGAACATGGTCACCGCGCTCAGCGCGGGGAAGGCGTTGGGCGTGCCCCAGGCGCGCGTCTCGCCGAAGTGGAACAGGACGACGCCGAGGGCCGCGCAGAACCGCAGAAGGTCGAGAACGCGCAGCCGGGACGGTCCGGGGAGGTTGGCCGGCGCATCGGGGATGCGGGGGGCCGCAGCCAGCATAGGCCGGAATATATCCTGAAAGATCGCTGTGAGGCGCACCTTCTGCGCTGACGTCCCGATATGAGCGCTTTCCGGCGTCCGCAGGCGTCCGGTGTCAGGTGTCAGGTGCGGAGCATGGGCGGGTGCAACAGCACGGCCGGGCCACGACGGTAGAGCATGGCGGGACGGCCGCCGTCCCGGGTCGTGGTGCGCCCGGTGGGCACCAGGAAGCCCTCCGTCTTGGTGACCTTACGGTGGAAGTTGCGCGGGTCCAGCGGCCGTCCCCAGACGATCTCGTAGACGCGGCGCAGCTCCGCGACGGTGAACTCGGGCGGGCAGAAGGCGGCCCCGAGCGAGGTGTACTCGAGCTTGCCCCTGGCCCGCTCCACGCCGTCGAGCATGATCCTGCGGTGGTCGAAGGCCATCTCGGTCAGCTCCGCCACCGGCTGCCAGCTCATGTGGGCCTCGGTGGACGCGGGCAGGTCGGGGGCGAGGCCCAGGTAGGCCACGCTGACGACCCGCTGGCGCGGATCGCGGTCGGGATAGCCGTAGGTCTGGAGTTGCTCCAGGTGGACCGGCGCGCCGGGAAGGCCGGCCCGTTCGGCCAGCACGCGGGCCGCCGCGGCGGGCAGGTCCTCCTCCAGCTTGATGAAACCGCCGGAAAGCGCCCACCGGCCTTCGTACGGCGGCCTGTCGCGCCGCCAGACGAGGGCGCTGAGCTGCTGGGACCTGACGGTGAGCACGACGAGATCCACGCTGACGGGGATACGCGGGATCATGCTCAGCACGCTACAGGACGCGGGCCGCAACTCGGGCCGTCCGCCAGGACGCGGCACGACCGCCGTGCGCCCCCTGAACCGGGATGTCCGTCACCTGACGTCCCCGGGCGTCCCAGAGTGTCCCCGCGGGTCGCCCGGCGCGGCGCGGGCGGCGCCGGGCGACGTGCCGCCGGGAACGTCAGAGCGCCTGTGTGGGCTTGACGTAGGTCACCCGGAGGTTCAGGTAGGCCGCCACGCCGGCGTCGTGGGCGCGGACGGCCAGCAGGTTGCAGCAGTCCAGATCGGTCACGGGCACGACGACGTCGATCGCCCCCGCGGCGCACCTGCCGCTCGTGACGCTCTGCAGGAGGTGACCGTTGAAGTAGACCTGCGCGTCGTTGTCCACCGTGCCCTGGATGCGCACCTGCTGCGCGTCGCGCGGCAGGTGAATCCAGTGCCGCACCAGGAGGTCCGTGTTGACCGCCCACGGCGTCTTGACACTGGCCTGGTTGTTCCACGAGCAGGTGCCGTTCGTGGTGCCGAAGCCCGCCTGCCCCGTCGGCCAGGCGCTGTCGTCGAATCCCCGTGCGGCGAAGCCCGGCACCTGGGTCGTGGCGGGCACCTGGCGGTACGTCCAGCCCGTGCTGTCGTAGCCGAGCGCGGTGACGACGGTCGCACGCTCGCTCGCGGCCTGGGCGGTGGCCGCGGGGGCCGCCAGGGCCATCGCGGCCACCAGCGCACCCGCCGTGAGACCGGCGGGCAGGTGACGGAGTCGGTTCATGGGCGGTCTCCTTGTCGATCGTCCAATGCCCTGATGCGACGGGCACCTCGAAGCCGGCGTGCACCGGCCTGTGGTCGCTCCGCCCGGGCGGCAAGATCCGCCGGGCGGCGCAGGCAAGGAGATCAGCGGGCGGGACCGGCCGCGCGGGCGCCCCGCCGCGGCATTGTCCGTTCCTTGCGCGGACATTGCCGGGCCCGGGAACGGGCGGGGAACGTCCGGTTCGCAGCCCGGCGGGAGAGGACCGGTCAGCCGGTCTTGTGGTAGTAGACCGGCTCGGCGGACTTCCTGCCGTCGGCGGAGGTGACCTCCACGCGGATCCACACGTCTTCGGGGACCGTGGCCCAGTCGACCGGGATCCAGATCTGCTCCGTGCCCGCCGGCAGCCCCGGGATCGGCGTGGCGTCGTGCCAGCCGACCGTGGCCGAGTCGACGACCCTGGGGGTGTCCAGGTCCGGCCAGCTCAGCGTGACCTTGGCCGAGCCGAGGTGGTAGCCGCGGATCTCCAGGCCGTCCTGGATCTGCCGCGCGTGCCGCTGCGCCTCGATGGGGATCGGGCGGTTCCAGTCGGCCGCGATCTCCTCCGCCAGCGACGGCGAGCCGCAGGTGAAGAAGTCGCTCCACATGTACGAGATGATCTTCGACACGTACGGCGCGGCGAGCGTCACCTGCGTGTCGAGCCTGGGCTTGTCCGTGCGCCCGCGAGTGCCCTGACGGCCGCAGGTCTCGGTCGAGGTCGAGGGCTCGAACGCCTCCACGTTGGCCCACAGCTCGACCTGGGCGCCCTCCTGGACCAGCTCCTGCCTGGCCAGCGACATCGCCCGGTAGTAGTCCCGGGTGCTGCCGTAGTAGGCCGTGGAGTACGTGCTCTCGCCGACGACCGGCTTGAGTGCGTCGTCCACCGGCTTGTTCTTCCAGTTCGGCCAGAACAGGCCGACCTTGCCCGTGCCCCGGCCGTCCTGCGGGGCGATGATCTCCACCCCGGTGCGCGCGAGGGCCTTGAAGCCCTGGGCCACCTGGCTGGGCGTGGAGGTGTACTTCACCCGTCTGCGGCTGTCGATGTACGGGCTCACCAGGATCGGTTTGTCCGGCAGTTCCTGCTCGACGATCAGGTGCTGCTCGGCGTACACCTGGAGCGTCTGGACCTTGCTCGGGTCGGGCCAGTCCCGCAGTTGCAGTTCGAACGGCTGGTAGACGCCGCCCAGCGACTCGCGGCCGTTGAAGCGGTCGCCGTAGTCCTGCAGGATCCGCCGGGTCAGCGTCGTGAGCGTGCCGATGTGCCGGGGGTCGGCCCGGGTGGACTCCTCGGGGTCGCGCGGAGCGAGCGGCAGGGCGGGGAAGACCTTGATGCCGAACCGGTCGCCGAGGCCGAGCAGCTCGGCGAGGCTGTCCTTGGCGCCCGCGGAGACGAGGATCAGGTGATAGCCGCGTCCCTGGGAGGTGAAGTCGCAGGTGGGGTCGTCCGAACCGTCCTCGGGCGCGAGGAGCCGGAAGAAGACGGCGTCCCCCACGACGATCTCGTGCTCCATCTGCGGGCAGCGGAGGATGCCGGGACCGAACCGCTCGTCGGTGCGGTAGACGTACGTCCCGGTGATCTCGTTGCCGGGATTGGCGGCCTTGATGTCCTTGTCCGCCGCCTGCACGCAGGTGAGCCCGTTCTCGGCGCAGCGGGCGTACCTGCCGTCGGGCTTGGGGTCCTTCCCCTCGGGGGTCGACGCCTCCAGGACCTGGCCCGCGTCGTCGGTCTCGCGCGGCGACAGGCCGAACCCGAGGCGTACGACCGTGTCCCCGCCGAGCCGGTGGATGGCCTCCAGCTGACGCCGCCATGTGCAGGGATCGGAGGTGGGGATCAGCCAGTAGCCGCTCACGGCGTAGGGCGTGGTCGCCGCGGTCTCGAACGTCCCGCAGGGGTCGGTGAACTCGCTGTGCGTCGGCGACCCGAGCGCCGGGGTCGCGGGGGCGGTCTGCCCGGCGCTGGCGGTGCCGGACCCGGTGTTCCCGTCGCGGAAGACGATCACCACTGATGCGACACCGGCGAGGATCGCCACGCCGAGGATCAGAGTGAGCCAGCGCACTTTCAGGACACTACCGCCCGTCGTTCAAATGATCTTGCTGGTGCCCAGCCTACCCGGATGTCGCACTGCCCGGTCGCCGTCGACGGCCGCCCGGGGCGGTGTTCACCGCGTGTTCAGCTCTTGACGCCGGCCCAGGCCTCCAACTGCGCGACGAACCGGCGTGCGGAGTTGGGCCAGTGGTGGTGCGCCCGCGCGGCGGCGTAGCCCCGGCCGCCGGTCCCGTGCCGTTCGAAGGGGTTGTCCCTGAGCTGCAGCACCGCCCGCGCCACCGCCTGGGCGTCCTGCCAGGGGACGACCAGGCCGCACTGGTAGCGCTCGACGAGCTCCACGGCCCGCGGCGAGGGGGTGGTGATGACCGGGATGCCGTGCGCCATGTACTCCACGATCTTCGTGGGCATCGAGTGGCGATAGTTGGGCTCGTCGTGCAGCAGCGAGAGCCCCGCGAGCGCGCCGTCGAGCCGCTTGAGCGCCTCGTCGTTCGGCATGAAGTCGCGCCATTCCAGCAGGCCCTGGGCGACGGCCTCGTTCAGCAGGGGCCGGCTCTGCGGGTCGGCGTAGCCGATGAGCTCCACGGCCACGCGGTGCGGCTGGAGCAGCCGGGCCACCTCGACGGCCTCCTGGACGCCCCGGGCCTCCGACAGCCAGCCGAGGTAGACCACGCGGTCGTCTCCGGGCGGGCTGACCCTGTCGGGCACCCACGTCTCGTTCGGCACCACGAGGTGCTCCTGTTTGAACCGGCCCGCGTACGCCGTCTCGGCCAGCAGCAGGTGCAGCCGGCGCTCGGCGGTGGTTTCGAGCAGCCGGGCGAGGAACCGCGTCGGCGGGCGCAGGAACGCCGGCAGCCACGGCTTGAGCGACAGCGTCGCGGGGGTGTCCTCGTGGACGTCCCAGACGACCGGCGGGCGCCCGCGCACCCCGGCGACCGCGAACAGCAGCTCGGGGTCGTGGATGAGGGCCAGGTCGACCTTGCCGCGCATGCTCTTGAACAGCTTGCGGGCCGCCCGCACCGCCGCCAAGCGGCGCCGCTCGGCGGCCCTGGGCAGGTCCACGCCCGTCACGAACGAACGCGGCACGACCCCGCGGGCGGTGTACGGCGCGGCATACGTGACCTCATGACCGGCGTCGACGAGCGCGCGGATCTGCCGGTGCAGGATCCGGGCGTCCTCGGGGTGATGCACCACCGTCATGACGAGCACGTGCACGCGCGGGACCCTTCCTACAACCGCTCGACGCGTTCGCTCGTGGCGAGCACGCCGCGAGTGTCCAGCACGAGAGAGGCTCGCTCCTCCACCACGTCAAGGTCGAAGGCCGAATGCTGCTGCAGCAGGACCACCACGTCGGCGGCGGCCACGGCCTCGGCCAGGTCCTCCTCGCGGGGGACCGGCGTGCCCTCGACCGACCACTCCTTGACGTACGGGTCGCAGAACGACAACTCGGCGCCCAGCTCCAGCAGCGCCTCGGCCACCGGGATCGCGGGCGTCTCCCGCTCGTCGGCGATGTCGGGCTTGTACGTCACGCCGAGGAGCAGCACGCGCGAGCCGTTCACCGGCTTACGGGCCCGGTTGAGCAGCCGCTGCACGCGGGCCACCACGTAGGACGGCATCCGCTCGTTGATCTCCTGGGCCAGTTCCACGAACCGGAACGGATAGCCGAGCTTGCGCACCGTGTACGACAGGTACGACGGGTCGACGGGGATGCAGTGCCCGCCGACGCCGGGGCCGGGCAGGAACTTCTGGAAGCCGAACGGCTTGGTCGAGGCCGCCTCGATGGCCTCCCACAGGTTCACGCCGAGCTCGTCGCAGAAGATCGCCATCTCGTTGACGAGGGCGATGTTCACGTGCCGGTAGGTGTTCTCCAGCAGCTTGGCCATCTCCGCCTCGCGGGTGCCGCTGACCGGCACGACCCGCTCGACGAACTGGGAGTAGAAGGCGACGGCCCGCTCCTTGCACGCGGGGGTGTAGCCGCCGACGACCTTGGGAGTGTTGCGCAGGCCGAACTTCGGGTTGCCCGGGTCGATCCGCTCCGGCGAGAACGCCAGATGGAAGTCCTCGCCCGCCACCAGCCCGGACTGCTCCAGGATCGGCCGCGCCAGCTCGTCGGTGGTGCCGGGCCACGTGGTGGACTCCAGCACGACGAGCGTGCCCGCCTGAAGGTGCTCTGCGACGGTCCTGGTGGCGCCCTCGACGGCCGACAGGTCGGGACGGTGGTCCTCGTCCAGCGGCGTCGGGACGCAGATGACGATCGTGCGCGACCGCGACAGCACGGACGCGTCCAGCATGGCCGTGAAGCCGCCGGAGAGCATCGCGTCGAGATCGGCGTCGGTCAGGTCGTCGATGTAGGAGCGGCCGGCGTTGAGCGCGTCGACCTTGCGGGGGTCGACGTCCAGACCGGCCACCCGCAGGCCCGCCGCCGTGGCCTCCTTGGCCAGCGGCATGCCCACGTACCCCAGCCCGATGATCGTCAGATCGAAGGCTGTCACGATGTGGCCTGAGGGCGGAAACAACACTTCATGGTGGCAAAGGTTATCTCAACTCGGCACCAAGCATGCCTGATGCAACACATCGGACTTCCTGCTGTTCATCGAGCTTCGGTCACGGACTGGTAGATCCCTTGGTAGGTGCGGGCCAGGCTGCTCCAGGTCCGGTGCGCCGCGACCTCGGCCTTGCCGGCCTCACCCATGGCACGGCGGCGCTCCGGATCGTCGCGCAGGGCGGCCAGCGCCTTCGCCAGCTCGGCCGGGTCCCCCGGCGGCACCAGCAGACCGGCCCCCTCGCCGCCGACGAGCTCCGAGAGCGCGGGCAGGTCGCTCAGCACGACCGGCTTGCCGAGCGCCATCGCCTCGACCGGCTTCAGCGGCGTGACGAGGCGGCAGACCCGCAGGTCCTCACGCGGGCAGACGAAGATGTCGATGGCCGCCTGGGCCTGCAGGGCCTCGTCCGGGCCCACCCGGCCGGGCAGGATCGCGTCCTTCAGGCCGAGCCGTTCGACCTGTTCGAGCAGCGCGGGCCGTTCGGCCCCGTCGCCGACGAGCAGGACCTTCACCGGCGTCCCCGAGTCGCGCAGCAGCGCGGCGGCGCTCAGCAGCGTGGCGAAGCCCTCGTAGGCGACGATGCTCGACACCGAGCCCACGACGATCTCGTCCCGGCCGATCCCGAACCGCTCGCGGAACGTGTCGCCGTCGTAGTCGGCCGTCAGCAGGGAGTCGTCCACGGCGTTGGGCGCGAGGAAGATGCGCTCCCTGGGCACGCCGCGCTCCACGATCTCGGCGGCCATCGTCTCGGCGAGCGTGACGACCGCGTCGGCCTCGCGCATGATCTGCGCCTCGCGGTCACGCTGCATCCTGTGCCGCTCGCTGCCGACTCGGGCGGGGTCGCGGGAGACCCAGGTCTCCTCCAGGAAGCCTCGCACCTCGTACACGAAGGGCGTGTTCGTCCGCTCGCGCACGGCGAGCGCGACCGAGCCGTTGCGGTGGTCGGTCGCCGCGTGCAGGACCTGCGGGCGGAGGGTCCTGACCAGCTCCGACACGTCCGCGGCGCCGCGGATCATCCGCCCCTGGCTCTCGAAGGGCACCTCGTCCTTGGGCAGCAGCCGGTAGTAGGGGATCCCGTCGATCTCCTCGTACGGCTCGGCGTCGGTGTGCCCCTGGAGCATGGGCCAGCCCCAGCTCGTCACGACGTGGGGGTCGAGCCCCGCCGCCTTCTGCGCGGTGACGATGCGGTGGGTGCGCACGGTGTAGCCCGCCTGCGTGTACGGCAGGGCGTTGGTGACCATGTGGAGCACCCGGCCGGGCATCCGGTCACCCATGATGATCTTGGCCTTGGGCGGGATCGGATTCGGCCCGAGCGCGGCCTTCTCGCCCACGTAGTAGGCCATCCTCCGGCGGACGAACGGCCACCGGGCGTGCGGCTGGAGCACCTGGACCGCCTCGGTGAGCCGGCCGGCGTCGAAGTGGGCCTTGGCGTCCCGCAGCGGGCCCTTGGCCGCTCGTTGCAGGATCTTGCGGGTCCTGACCTTCACGAACCTGGCCGCGGGCCAGGCGACGCGGCCGACGACCGGACGCATCCCGGGCGGTATCGCGTCGGCGGCGGCCTGGGCCACCCGCATGGGGTCGGACTTGACCTTGCTCGCGACGATCCGGGAGACGAGGACCGGGTTCCTCGCGAACCCCCGGAGGAAGCCGCCGAGGCCGGCCTTCGCGGACGCGGCGGACACGGCCTTTACGGGCTTGTTGGCCTCGGATTCCACGGCGCGACCGTACCATAGGCAACGTTTGTCCAAGGTCGGAGAAAAGGCGAAAGGCGAGGTAGATGAGAGACAACCCCCTCGTCCTGCACGTACTGGGCGCACGGCCCAACTTCGTCAAGGCGGCCCCGGTCGTCAAGGGGTTGGCCGAGCTCGGCATCCGGCAGGGCATCATCCACACGGGCCAGCACTACGACGCGCTGATGTCGGACGTGTTCTTCGCCGACCTCGGCCTGCCCGAGCCGGTCGCGAACCTCGGCGTCGGCAGCGGCACCCACGCCCGGCAGACGGCCGCCCTGCTCACGGGGCTGGAGGACGTCGTGCTCGAACACCGCCCGGCGCTCGTGGTGGTGTACGGCGACGTGAACTCGACGCTGGCGGCGATCCTCGTCTGCGCCAAGCTGCACGTGCCGACCGCGCACGTGGAGGCGGGCCTGCGCTCCTTCGACCGGGAGATGCCGGAGGAGGTCAACCGGGTCGTCACCGACGCGCTGTCGGACCTGCTGTTCGCCACCTCGCCGGAGGCGCTTTCCCACCTCTCCAACGAGGGCGTGGATCCGGCCAGGGTGCACCTCGTCGGCAACCCGATGATCGACAGCCTGTTCGCGGCGCTGCCGAAGCTCGACCCCGCGCCCGTCCAGGAGCGCCTGGGGATCGAGGGCAGGTACGCGGTCGCCACGCTGCACCGCCCGGCGAACGTCGACGACCCGCAGGCGGCCCGCGAGCTGGTCGACGCGGTGCTCGGCGTGGCCGAGCAGGTGCCCGTCGTCGTCCCGCTCCACCCTCGCGGCCGGCAGCGGCTCGCGGAGGCCGGGCTCGTGGACAGGCCGCATCTGAAGATCGTGGACCCGCTCGGGTATGTGGACTTCCTGTCCCTGGTCAGGGGCGCCGCCCTCGTGGTGACCGACTCGGGCGGCGTGCAGGAGGAGACGACCATGCTGGGCGTCCCCTGCCTGACCGTACGGCCCAACACCGAGCGGCCGATCACCGTGACCCACGGCACCAACCGGCTCGTCACGCCCGCCTCGCTGCCCGCCGCGGCGTCCAAGGCGCTGGCGGACGGCGCGACCACGCCGAGCGGCGAGCTGCCGCCGCTGTGGGACGGCGCGGCCGGGCCGCGGATCGCCCGCGTCATCGAGGCCTGGCTCCGCGGCGACAGCCTCTCCCCCGCCGCCCAGTCCCGCGTGAGCTCGCGATAGGTCGCAGACACGCCGTCCGACGCACTACAAGATCACGCTGGTGGTGTTGTGGGGGGTGCGGGGACAAAAGGACACAAAGGTACGGGTAACGGCCCTACCATTGGGCCTTTGTCAAGCTCCTCACTCTCATGGTCCTCAAGGGGGCGAAACATGGCTGAGACCGACGAGACTCCTGAGGCTTCGGAAGGCCCGCGTTTCCAGCGACTGGGGCCGGTGAACTGGCTGCCCGAGGAGCGCAAGCACGTCGAGCAGTACGAGCAGCGGATCCGCGACCTGGAGAACCGGCTCGCCTACCAGGAGGCCCGTGCCGACTACGCCCTGTGGAGGCTGCAGGCCACCCAGACCCAGAAGCCGTACCGGGTCGCGCAGGTGCTCACGAACGCGTCGAAGCCCAAGAAGATCGTCCGGCTGCCGCGCGACCTCAGCAAGGCCATGAAGGACGGCAGGAAGGCGCCGAAGGCGCCGCCGTCCGCGATCGAGGTCGCCGCAGAGGCCGAGGCGCGCGGCCCCGAGGTCAAGATCCCGGGCCTCAAGTGGCCCGACGGCCCGGTCGTACGGCCGGACATGCGCGTCGCGGTGATCCTGGACGACTTCTCCCGCATGGCGTTCAGGTACGAGTGGGACCAGATCGAGTTCGGCCTGCAGGACTGGCGGGAGATCTTCGCCGAGACGCGGCCGGAGATACTGTTCTGCGAGTCGGCCTGGCACGGCAACCAGGGCCGCTGGCGCTACCAGATGACCGGGACCAACGCGCCCAAGCAGGAGCTGCGCGACCTCATCGCCTGGTGCCGCGAGGAGGGCATCCCCACGGTCTTCTGGAACAAGGAGGACCCGCCCAACTTCGACTTCTTCATCGAGACGGCCAAGCTGTTCGACTACGTGTACACGTGCGACGGCGACATGATCCCGAAATATCGCGAGGTTCTGGGTCATGACCGTGTCGGTGTGCTGCAGTTCGCCGCCCAGCCCCGGATCCACAACCCGATCCAGACCAAGCAGGGCCGGCCGTACGACGTCGTCTTCGCCGGGATGTACTTCCGCGACAAGCACCCCGAGCGGCGCGAGCAGATGGAGACGATCCTCGCGCCCGTACGTCCGCTCGGGCTGCACATCTACGCCAGGAACGCCTCCGTGGCCGACAAGTACGCCTGGCCGGAGGAGTACCGCCCGCACATCGTCGGCGAGCTGCCGTACGAGCAGATGCTGGCCGCGTACAAGATGTACAAGGTATTCCTGAACGTGAACTCGGTGATCGACTCGCCGACCATGTGCGCGCGCCGGGTCTTCGAGTTGTCGGCCTGCTCGACCACCGTGCTGTCGGGATGGTCTCGGGCCATCGAGGAGACGTTCGGGCCGCTCATCCCGGTCGCGCACTCCCAGGAGGAGGCGTACAACCGGGCGATCTACCTGATCAACAGCCCCGAGCTGCGGGCGCGCCAGGGGCACCTGGCGATGCGTGAGGTGTTCGACAAGCACCTGTTCTCCCACCGGGTCGACCAGATCCTCACCGACCTCGGCCTGCCGGTCGCCCCCCGGTCGCGGTCGATCTCCGTGGTGCTGCCGACCAACCGCGCGGGCCAGCTCGAACACGCGATCAGCCAGGTCGCGCGGCAGCGGCACCGCAACCTGGAGCTGGTGCTGGTCATGCACGGCCTGTCGGAGGACCCGGCGGTCGTGCGCGACAAGGCCCTCGCGGCGGGCATCCCGGCCGTGAAGGTGCTGACCGCCGACCCGTCCTGGACGCTCGGCGAGGTGCTCAACCACGGCATCGCCCACGCCGAAGGCGAGCTGATCTCCAAGATGGACGACGACAACATCTACGGCGAGCACTACCTGTCCGACCTGGTCCGCTCCTTCGACTTCGCCGACGCCGAGATGGTCGGCAAGGGCGCCCACTACACGTACTTCCCCGAGCAGGACGTCACGATCTTCCGCCTGCCCGGGCTGGAGCACCGCTACGCCCACCTCATCCAGGGGGCGACGATCCTGGCCAAGACCGACCTGCTGCGGGCGTTCCCGTTCGAGGCGGTCAACGCGGGCGAGGACACCCGGCTCGTACGGCGCTGCAAGGAGGAGGGTGTCCGGATCTACTCGTCCGACCGGTACAACTTCATCTACATGCGCGGCTCGGACGCCACCGCCCACACCTGGCAGGCGGCGGACTACAAGCTGACCCGCAACGCGCAGTTCTGCTTCGCCGGCAATCCTGAGCCGCACGTGCTCATCTGAGCGGGACGGACCGCCGGGGCCCGTCATCGTCCCCGGCGGTCGCCTCCGGCCCGACGACGCTCCGACCTGGTCGTTCTCGCCCTTGGTACCCCTGGCTATACCTCGATTGGGGCGTACGCGGGAACGACCTGGAGTGCCTGCGACTGGTGTGCTGATCACTGTCAGTCAAGCGTTCCTCGCAGGAGACAGTGAAATGACAGTCGACAGCCGGCCGGCGGCCGAGCGCCACACGGGTCGGAGCGGGCTTCGGGGCCTTATCAGCCGCTATCCCCTGATCAGCTTCTTCGTCCTGGCCAACCTCATGAGCTGGGTCGCGTGGACGCCCTTCATCCTCTCGTCGACCGGCCTCGGAGTCTGGGACTTCACGTTCCCCGAGCCCGGGCAGATCACCGGGATGCTGCCCGGCGCCTATCTCGGCCCCATCTTCTCCGCGTACATCGTGACCAGGGTCGCGGACGGCAAGGAGGGCGTCCGCCGGTGGCTCCAGGGGATGACCAAGTGGCGGGTCAACTGGGTCTGGTACGTCGTGGCCATCTTCGCGGTGCCCGTCTCCATCATCGCCGCCTCGGCGGCGCTCTCCGACGAACCCGCCCGCATGCCGTCCCTCGTCATCCTGGCCGCCTACGTGCCCGGCCTGCTGATCCAGATGGTCACCACCGGTCTCGCCGAGGAGCCCGGCTGGCGTGACTTCGCCCTGCCCCGCATGCAGCGCCGGTTCGGCCCGCTGGGCGGCACCGCCATCCTCGGCATGATGTGGAGCATCTGGCACCTGCCGCTGTTCATGAGCGAGTGGGGCGGGTGGCCGCACGTCACCGTCATGCGAGTCGGCGAGTTCGTCGTCTTCTGCTGCGCCTTCAGCGTGGTCGTCACCTGGCTCTTCAACCGGACCGGCCAGAGCCTGCCGCTGGTCATGCTGCTGCACGTGAGCGCCAACAACTTCATGTCGATGGTCTACGCGGAGATGTTCCCGTCGATCAGCACCGCCGAGCAGGCCAGCCGTGTCGTCCTGCTCGCGGCCACCACGGCGGCGATCGTGCTGCTCATCACGACCCGCGGCCGTCTCGGTTACCGTCCCGCCGAGGAGCCCGCGCCCGCGCTCGCCCCCCAGCGCTGAACCCCACGCTGAACCACCACGCCGCCGAAGACCCTAAGATCACTTGTCCGAGGGGGTGCGTGATGGAGCCGCCGGAGACCCGCGAAGACGCCCGTACGGACATCCGGCGCGCCCCGGCCGGCGCCCGGCGAGACGCGCCGAGGGGTCTCACCGCACACGCCCGTCGCCTCCTCGACGCCGTCGAACGCCTCGTCGGCGGTCTCGCCACCGCGCTGCTGGCGTTCGCCGGTCTGGTGTGGCTCGTCCTGGTCGCACTCACCTGCCTGATCGGGGTGGGCCTGCTCCTGGCGCCCACCGTGCCGCGCGTCGTGCGGTCCGTCGCCGAACGGGAGCGTGACCGGTTGTCCCGCTGGGGGCCGGAGATCGTCCGGCTGGGGCCGGCGCCGGACGGCGTACGCGCCGCGCTCGCCGACCGGGCCGTACGGCGGGAGGTGGGCTGGCTCCTCGTGCACAGCACGCTGGGCCTGTTCCTCAGCCTGTCCGGGCTGACGATGGTGGCGAACTCCGTGCAGGACGTCACCTACCCCCTGTGGTGGCGGATGCTGCCCCCGGACGATGCCACTCCCGGCCTGGTGTTCTGGGACGTGCACGCCCCCGGGGGCGTCCTGGCCGTCGCGCTCTTCGGCGTGGGGCTGGCCGTCTGCTTCCTGCTGCTCGGACCGGGGATGGCGTGGGCGCAGGCGTGGCCGGGGCGCCGGCTCCTGGCGCCCACCGCGGACATGGACCTGTCTCTGCGCATCGCACAGCTGTCGGCCACCCGCGCGGCGGCGCTGGACGCCCACGCCGCGGAGTTGCGGCGGATCGAACGCTCACTGCACGACGGGGCGCAGAACCGGCTGGTCGCCGTCACCGTGCTGCTCGGCGCGGCCCGCCGCGCGCTGGCGCAGAACCGGCCGGGCGCCGAGGACATGCTCGAACGCGCCCAGGAGACCGCCGAGCAGGCGCTGGCGGAGCTCCGTACGGTCGTGCGCAGCATCCTGCCGCCCGTGCTGGCCGACCGGGGGCTCGCCGACGCGCTCGCCGGGCTCGCGGCGAACTGCGGGGTGCCCTGCCGGGTGGACGTCGACGCGCTCGGCAGGTGCGCCGCCTCCATCGAGGCCACCGCCTACTTCGTGAGCGCCGAGGCGCTCACCAACATCTCCAGGCACAGCCGGGCCCGGCACGCCACGGTGACCGTACGACGTGCGGGCGGCCGGTTGTCCCTGCGGATCGAGGACGACGGCGTCGGCGGCGCGGACGAACGGCACGGCTCCGGGCTCACCGGCATGCGCAGCCGGATCGAGGCGCACGACGGGCGTCTCACCCTGACCAGCCCACCTGGTGGGCCGACCACCCTCGACGTGGAGTTGCCGTGCGGATCGTGATAGCCGAGGACGACCCCCTGCTGCGTGAGGGGGTCGCGCTGCTGCTGCGCGCGGAGTCCCTGGACGTGGTGGCCACGACCGACTCCCCGGACACCTTCCTGGCGGCCGTCGACGCCCACCGGCCCAATGTGGCCATCGTCGACGTCCGGATGCCTCCGACCCACACCACCGAGGGCATCGCCGCCGCCGTGGAGGCCAGGCGCCGTCAGCCCGGCCTGGCGGTGCTCGTGCTGTCCGCCTACGTCGAGCAGGCGTTCGCCACCGAACTGCTCGCCGCCGGAACCGACCGGCTCGGATATCTACTCAAGGAGAGAGTCGGCCGCGTCGGCGAGTTCCTCGACGCCCTGCACCGGGTGGCCGCCGGGGGCACGGCCATCGACCCCGAGGTCGTGGCACAGCTGCTCACGCGCACCCGCTCCGACAGCGGGCTGGAACGGCTGACCGCCCGGGAACGCGACGTGCTCGCCCTGATGGCCGAGGGACTGGGCAACACCGCCATCTCCGAACGGCTGTTCATCAGTGAAGGCGCCGTCCACAAGCACATCCGCAGCATCTTCGCCAAACTCGACCTGGCGCCCACCGACCGGGCGGACCGCAGGGTCACGGCCGTCCTGCGCTACCTGGAGGAGACCCAGCGCCGCGGCTGACGCCTGATCCTGCCCGGCGACGACAAGGAATGCCGGGCGGTTTGCGATAGTTGCCCTGTTCCGGGACCTTCCCGCTCACGTGGGAAGGTCCCGCGTACGTGCACGAACATTCGGGGGAGCCTTCCACGTGACCACGACGACGACATCGAAGGGCATCGGCCTGCGGTCAGAACGCGGTCCCGTGCTCGGCGCCATCATGCTCTGCACCGCTCTGGTGGCGCTGGACAGCACGATCATCGCGACCGCGGTGCCCTCGGTCGTCACCGACCTCGGCGGGTTCTCCCAGTTCCCCTGGCTTTTCTCGATCTACCTGCTCACGCAGGCCGTGACCGTCCCCATCTACGGCAAGCTCGCCGACGTGTTCGGGCGCAAGCCGGTGATGTTCTTCGGCATCGGGGCGTTCCTGCTCGGGTCGGTGCTGTGCGGGATCGCCTGGAGCATGCCCGCGCTGATCGCCTTCCGGGCGATCCAGGGCATCGGCGCCGGGGCGGTGCAGCCGATCAGCATGACGATGGCCGGCGACCTTTACACGGTCGAGGAACGGGCCCGCGTTCAGGGCTACCTCGCCAGCGTGTGGGGCATGTCGGCCGTCGTCGGCCCGACGCTCGGCGGTGTCTTCTCCGAGTACGTCTCCTGGCGCTGGATCTTCTTCATCAACCTGCCGCTCGGCGCGGTGGCCGTCTGGATGCTCGCCCGCCGGTTCAAGGAGCAGGTGAAGCGGGGCTCCCACCGGATCGACTACACGGGCGCCGCGCTGCTGACCGGCGGCTCCTCGCTCCTCATCCTCGGCCTGCTGGAGGGCGGCGTCGCCTGGGACTGGGGCTCCGCGCCCAGCCTGCTGATCTTCGCGGCGGGCGTGCTCATGATCGTCGCCTTCGTGCTGGTGGAGCGCCGCGCGGCCGAGCCGGTGCTGCCGCTGTGGGTCTTCCGCCGCCGCACGCTGACCGGTGGCAACCTGACCTCCCTCGGCATCGGCGCCCTCACCATCGGGCTCACCTCGTACGTCCCGACGTACGCGCAGGGCGTGCTGGGCACCGGCGCGCTGGTGGCGGGCTTCGCGCTGGCCGCGCTCACCGTCGGCTGGCCTCTCGCGGCGACGTTCTCCGGCCGCTTCTACATGCGGATCGGGTTCCGCGACACCGCGCTGATCGGCATCGTCGTGGTGGTGGCCGGCACCGTGCTGTGCGCGCTGCTCGGGCAGAACGCGATGATCTGGCAGGTCGCGGCCGCCTGTTTCGTCGTCGGCGTCGGCCTCGGCCTGTCGGCCAGCCCCACGATGGTCGCCGTGCAGTCGGTCGTCGGCTGGGAGCGCCGCGGCGTGGTGACCGCGACCAACATGTTCTTCCGCTCGATCGGCAGCACGGTCGGGGCCGCGGTGCTCGGCGCCATCTCCAACGCGACCCTGTCGGACCGCTTCGCCCACCCGCCCGCCGGCGTCGCGGGACAACTGCCGGACAGCCTCGACGCCACGAGCCTGGTGCTGAAGGCGCAGGGCGCGCAGGCCCATTCGGCCGCCGCCTCCTTCGTCCGGGGCGCGCTGTACGACGCCGTCCACCACATCTTCCTGGCGCTCGTCGTCGTGGCCGTGCTCAGCGTCGCCGCGCTGCTGCTCATGCCCCGCCGTACGACCGAGTTGTCGTTCGACTGACGCCCGCTGATCCCGCCGCTGACCGCGAGCGGCGCCGCCATGCCGTACGGGCGGGCGAGTTGTTCTGGTCCCCATCGCCACGCTCAAGCCGTTCGCGCCCGGTGCTCGCCGCAGGGAAGCTAATCTATCTAAGTTCACTTCGTCGAAGTGGAGTTAGATGAGATGGCGGCTCAAGCCAAACCAGTGGAGATCTTCGATCGCGATGCGGAGTGGGCGGAACTAGATCGTTTTGTTACAAACCCCGACCCCGGCCCCAACCTCGCTGTGGTGTACGGCCATCGTCGCCAGGGCAAGAGCTTTCTCCTCGATCACCTGACCAGGCGGTACGGCGGGCTTTATCACGTGGCCGCCGAGGATGATCCGCGCACGGCGTTGGACAGTTTCGCCGCGTCTTTGGCCGAATGGCTCGGCCTGGCCGTGCCGCTGAGGTTCGAGGACTGGAAGTCCGCGATCGAGGCTGCGGTGGAGCAGATGACCCGGCGCTCCACGGAGACCGGCAGGCCGGCCCTCATGGTCATCGACGAGTACTCGTACCTGCTCTCCGGAACGCCCGCCCTGTCGTCGTACATCCAGAACACGTTCGATCGCTACAAACGCGACCGGCGTGGCACCGTTCGCATCGTGTTGTGCGGGTCCGCCTTCCCCTTGATGGCAAACCTGCTCTCCGGGGACAAGCCGCTGTATGGAAGAGCAGCGCTCAGCAGGCTGATGCGGCCCTTCGACCACCGTGTCGCCGCCCGGTTCTGGAACGCCACACATCGGCCCACAGCCCTCCGGCTGCACGCCATAGTGGGAGGAGTGCCGGGTTACCGGATGCTGTCCGAAGCCGTGTATCCCACCTCGGGGTTCCACTCTCCGGGCGACCTGGACGAGTGGGTGGTCGCAACCGTGCTGAATCCCGCGTCCATGCTGTTCCAGGAGCATGACCGGCTGCTGCGAGAGGACCCTCGGATCAGCCACCGCGCCCTTTACCAGGGAGTGCTGCGGCAGATCGCCCAGGGCGTGACCAAACCCGGCAAGATCGCCGCTGCCCTGGGCCGCGACGCGCGGAGCATGAAGCATCCGCTCGATGCCCTCGTGGACACCGGACTGGTGCGACGCGTGGAGGACCTCGTGTTCTCCGGCAAGACCAGCTATCACATCGCCGAACCGATCCTCCGGTTCGCCCACGCCGTCATCCTGCCCCGCCTCAGCCAGCTCGACCGCGGCAGGTCCCGCCTTGTCTGGGAGCGTTCAGCCGATGGCTTCCGCAGCAACATCCTCCGACCGCATTTCGAGGACCTCGTTCGCGACTGGCTCGCCGACCAGGGGTGGGTCCGGCTGGGCTTCCCCGAGCCGGGCGAGGTCGGCCAGACGACGATCAGCTCAGGAGCCGACGGGCAACGTGGCCATCAGATCGACGTGGTGATGCTGGACCCTGAGTCCTCTCCACGCGGAGACCGGATCACGGTCCGGCTCCTGGGCGAGGCCAAATGCACCGCGGAGC
The DNA here is from genome assembly GCF_012999525.1 of Microbispora sp. H10836. Taxonomy (NCBI): domain Bacteria; kingdom Bacillati; phylum Actinomycetota; class Actinomycetes; order Streptosporangiales; family Streptosporangiaceae; genus Microbispora; species Microbispora sp. H10836. The sequence goes on along the minus strand of NZ_JABBWU010000018.1, from coordinate 65,968 downwards.
CGCGCAGTGGGCACGATCTGCGACGACTGGAGAAGATCAGAGAGCGTATGCGCTCCATCAGCAAGATCGACGTCTCCGCCGCGCAGTACGCCGTCTTCAGCGAATCCGGCTTCGCGGCCGATCTTCTCGCGGAGGCAAGCCGTAGGGATGACGTCCACCTGGTGGATCTCGACGACCTCTACGACGAATGACCCCGGCGTACGCGAGACGTTCGTCCCCGTCCGATGGGACGGGGACGAACGCGGGCCGTGAGGGTCAGGGCGTGGTGTCGATGGCGTCCTTCGTGGCCGGCTCGGCGCCGTTCACGCTCGCGCCGTCCTTCGCGGCCGGGGAGCCGCCGGCCAGCAGGGAGCGGGCCAGGCCGAGGCCGGTGCCGCCGAGCGTGAGCGCCTTGGCCAGCATCTCCTCGATGCCCTGGGCGCCGTTGAGCACCACCATGTGGTCGACGTTGCCGAACGCCTTCGCGCCGGCCTCCACGATCTGCGGCCAGTTCTCGGCGAGCTGCTGGGCGATGACGGCCTCCTGGTTCTCCCGCAGCGCCTCGGACCGGGCCCTGATCGCGTCGGCCTCGGCCAGACCCTTGGCCTTGGCGGCCTCCGCCTCCGCGAGACCCTTCGCCCTGGCCGCCTCGGCCTCCGCGAGACCCCGCGCCTTGGCGGCCTCCGCCTCGCCCAGACCGGTCGCCTTGGTCGCCGACGCGGCGGCCTCGCCGCGCAGCCGCACCGACTCGGCGTCGGCCGCCGCCGCCTGCTTCACCTGGGACGCCTGGGCCGCGGCGCGCAGCTCGGTCTCCCTGGCCTCCGCCTCGGCCTGGGCGATGCGGGCGTCGCGCTCCGCCTGGGACAGCGTGACGGTCTCGTACGCCTTGGCGTCGGCGGGCTTGCGAACCTGCGACTGGAGCCGCTGCTCGGCGAGCTGTGCCTCCAGCTCCGCGGCCCTGGTCTCCTGGACGACGACCTCCTGGCGCGCGGTGGCCTCCGACAGCGGGCCGGCCTGCCGGGCCTTGGCCGACGCCTGGTCCACCTCCGCCTGGTAGCCGGCCTGCTGGATCTGCGACTCGCGGATGGCGGAGGCCTTCTTGGCGGCCGCGACCTGCTCGGCCTCGGTGGCCTCCTGGTCGCGCTGCGCCTCGGCGATGCGCGCGGCGGCGGCGATCTTCGCGGCGTGCGGCTTGCCGAGGTTCGTGATGTAGCCGGTCTCGTCCTCGATCTCCTGGATCTGCAGCGAGTCGACCACCAGGCCGAGCTTGCTCATCTCGTCGGCCGCGGAGCTGCGGGTCTCGCTGGTGAGCCGCTCGCGGTTGAGGATAAGGTCCTCGACGGTCAGGTTGCCGATGATCGAGCGCAGGTGACCGGTGAACAGTTCGTGGATGGCGCCGTTCATCGAGTCCTGCTGGTCGAGGAAGCGCCGCGCCGCGTTCGCGATGCTGGTGAAGTCGTCACCCACCTTGTAGATGATGACGCCGCGCACCTGGACCGGGATGCCCTGCTGCGTCACGCAGTTGACCTGCAGGTTCGTGGCCCGGCTGTCGAGCCGCAGCCGCCGGGCGGTCTGGAAGCCGGGCAGCACCGCGGTGCCCTTGCCGGTCACGATCTTGAAGCCGAGGCTGTCGGCCAGCTCGTTCTTCGTGTGGGCGCCGAGGCCCGAGATGATGAGCGCCTCGTTGGGCTCGGCCACCCGCCAGATGGCCTTGAACAGGAGGATGAGGACGATGAGGGCGACAACGGCCACACCGCCCACGACCAGGATCTCCGGGGACATGGGAGCCTCCGTGTAGTGGGGGGAGATAAGAGCGAGGGAGCGAGTCAGACGACCGCACGAGCGACGTAGACGGTGCGCGGGGGCGAATACTCCACGACGACGACGATCGACCCCACCGGGATTTCCTCGTCCGGAATGCTCGGATAGGCGTAGAACGCCTCGACACCCCCGCGGATGGGCACCATCACCTCGCCGACAAGGCCGGGCCCGATCTTGCCCGTGACCCTGCCCTGTCTGCCGACCACCCGCGTCACCCCGTCGTTTCCACCGCTCCTGGCTGCACCGCGAATGCGCACGTTACCCCGTATTACCGTGCCGTGACAGAGCCGTTTTCGGTGGCTCGTCCCGCCGGATGTGCGATTCGCCCAACTCTGCACCATCACTTCGGCCAACGGAGGGTCGTCGCGCAAAGTTCCACTATGTCGCAGCGGGCTCCCTCTTCACCGGCCGGCGCAGTCTCGTGAAGGCCCAGGAGACGTCGGGCTCCACCGCCCATCGAAACGCCCTGCGCACCGGGGACGTGCAGAGCAGGGCCGCGAGGACGGCTCCGAGGGCCGCCATGGCGGCCACGCCGAGCGGGTTGACGAGGGCGTCGTGGAAGCGCTCGGACACCTTCGCCGCGAAGCCGTGCAGCAGATAGGCGTACATCGTGGCGGCGCCGAGGCCCGTGAACCAGGTGCGGCGGCTCGGGGTGATCGCGAGGAACGCCGTCACCAGCAGGGCGCCCACCGCCAGCATGCCGAGCCTGATCAGCGTGCCGGTCAGGTCGTCCACGCCGATCTGGTGGTTGGAGTGACGCCAGCGGATCCACTCCGTCGGCACGAGCGTGTGGACGGCGAACGCCCCGGCGAGCACCGTCGCGAGCACGGCCGCGCCCGCGATCCTCGCCCGCCGCCCGCGGAGGCGGTCGAGGTGCTCCGGCGTGAGCATGAGGCCGAGCACGTAGAACGGCAGCAGGCCGAACGTCCGATTCATCGACAGCTCGTCGGGCAGGGCGCTGGTGCCCGACAGCAGGCACAGCCCGACCGCGACCGCCAGAGGGTGCCGCAACTGCTGCCAGACCGGCGTGGACAGCCGCCACAGGAACAGCGACATCAGAAACCAGGTCAGGTAGTACGGGTCGAGCAGGCTGATTTCGAGCTTGCCGTACAGGAAGAAGCGGGGCAGCGAGTAGGCCACTTCGAAGATGACGTACGGCACCGCGAGGCCGCTGATGAGCTTGCGCGCCTTACCAGGAGAAAACGTGAAATTTCGGGACAAATAGCCGCTGACGACGATGAAGAGCGGCATGTGGAAGAGATAGACGAAGAAGTAGAGCGCGTGCGCCGCCGGGACGTCCCTCAGCTCCTCGATGAGATGCCCGGAAACGACGAGCACGATGGCGAGGAACTTGGCGTTGTCCAGCAGCGGGTCGCGGGCGACGGCCGCACCGGAGGGGCGGGCGGGAGCGGTCACGGTCATGCGGCCGGACCCTAGTCACCCGTCCGTGAGCACCGGCGCAACCGCGGGCGAACAGTGCCCGAACTCTTCGCCGCCCCTTCAGGGAGTCAGGCCGGTGGCGGCGCGGCTCGCGTCCCACAGGGCGGCGGCGAGGGCGGGGTCGGACATCTTCTCCGGCGCCCGTACGGGAGCGTTCTTCACGAAGTACCGGCCCGGATGATCGACGCCGTCGGGGTGGGTGGCGAGGTGGACGATCCGCGCCGCCCCGGCCTCGACCGGCTCGCCCATTCCGGGCAGATGCCACACCACCTTCATGAAGAACGTGCCCTCCGCGAAGCCGGTCTTCAGGACGCCCGGGTGCAGGCACGTGGCGGCCAGGCCGCGCTCGGCGAGTGACACCGTGAACAGCGCGTTGGCCTGCTTGGAGTCGCCGTACTGCAGCCAGCCGTTCCAGCGCCGCCGCTCCCTGGACAGGTCGGCGGGGTCGAGGCGGCCCGTGGTCGCGGCCCGGGACGACGTGGTGACGACGCGGGCGGACGACGCCGTGAGCCGGTCGAGAAGCAGGTTCGTCAGCAGGAACGGTGCCAGGTGGTTGACCTGCATCATCCACTCGTTGCCGTCCACGGTGGTGCGGCGGTCGGGTGTCATGACGCCGGCGTTGTTGATCAGCACGTCGATGCGCTCGTACCGCGCCAGCAACTCGGCCGCCAGCCGGCGCACCTGGTCGAGGGAGGAGAAATCCGCGACGAGCGTGTCCGGACGGCCGCCACCGGCCTGCTCCGCGCGGTCGGCGACAGCGCGGAGCTTCTCCTGGGTGCGTCCGACGAGCACGATTTGATGACCTCGCCGGGCGAGATCAAGGGCAGAAGCTGCGCCGATTCCGGCACCGGCCCCAGTGATCACAGTAATCATCGAAACCTCCCACTGCGCCAGCACTGTATCGGTGCTAGCCTTCTGTGCGATCTTCCGGAGGTGCATTCCCCCATAAATGCGGCGCGAGCCTCCAGCACTGCAGGAGTGGCCATGGGTTCAAGAAACCGGTCGATTCGGTTCAAGATCTTCTCGTTGCTGCTCCTGCCATTGCTCATGTTGAGTGCTATGTGGGGGTTTGCCCTAAAGCTCACGGTTGGCGATGGCCTCGTCCTCCTCAACTCGAAGACGCTGTACGACACCATCGGGGTGACCTCCACCGACCTCGGCACCCAGATCCAGGCCGAGCGCGCGCTGACCGCCGGCGTGCTGAGCAGCGGCCAGACCGGCTCCACCGCGCTCACCGCCCAGCAGGCCAAGACCACCGCCGCCGTGGACAGGTTCAGGAAGTCCGCCGACGACGGGGCGACCCGCGACGCCATGAGCGACGAGCTCGTAGCGCCGTTGGACGACCTGCTGTCCTCCCTCGACCGCCTGCCGTCGGTCAGGGAGTCCGTCACGCTCGGCAGGGTCGACAGGCTGACCGCGATCACGTCGTACAACGCGATCATGGACGACCTGTTCGCGGTGTACGAACGTCTCGTCTCCGTGCCCGACCTGCCCACCTTCCAGGTGGCCAGCGCGATGCAGGGAATGGGCAACGCGCACGAGATGATCACTCGTGAGGACGCCCTCGTACGCGGCGCGCTCGCCAGCGGCACGATGACGGCCCAGGAGCAGAACGCCTTCAGCGAATGGGTCGCCACCCGGCGGTTCCTCTACGGCAAGAACCGGCCGGTCCTCAGCGGGGAGATGCGGGCGCCGTACGAACAGGTGCTCACCTCGCCGCTGTTCGACCGGTTCACCGCCCTGGAGAACCAGATCGTCGACCAGGTACGTTCCGGCGGGCCGCTGCCCGCGGACGCCGAGAGGTGGTCGGCGACCGTCGACCAGCTGATCGTCAGGCTCGACTCGGCCCGGATCAAGGCCTCGGACGCGCTCAGCGGCTCCGCCACGTCGGTCGCCACCGCGATCATGCTCCGCATCCTGATCGCCGGCGGTCTCGGGCTCGTGGTCATCGTCGCCACGATCATCTTCTCCGTCCGCTTCGGCCGTCGTCTCGCCCGCGACCTCGCCGGCCTGCGCGACGCTGCGCTCGAACTCGCCGACGTACGGCTGCCGCAGGTCGTCGAGAAGCTGCGGCGGGGCGAGGACGTCGACGTCGAGGCCGAGGCGCCCCCGATCAAGGCGACGGGGGCCAACGAGGTCGAGGACGTCGCGCACGCGTTCAGCTCCGTCCAGCGCACGGCAGTGGAGGCCGCCGTCGGCCAGGCCGCCCTCCGCCGCGGCGTCAGCCAGGTCTTCCTCAACCTGGCCCGCCGCAAGCAGACCCTGCTGCACCGCCAGCTCACGCTGCTCGACACGATGCAGCGCCGCGCCGAGGACCCCGAGAGCCTGGAGGACCTGTTCCGGCTCGACCACCTGACCACCCGCATGCGCCGCCACGCGGAGAGCCTGATCATCCTGTCCGGCTCCGCCCCCGGACGGTCCTGGCGCAAGCCGGTGCCTCTCATCGACGTGGTCCGCGCGGCGACCTCCGAGGTCGAGGACTACACCCGCGTCTCGATGGCCCCGATGCCGGACGCCGCCATCGCCGGCGCGACCGTGGCCGACGTGGTGCACCTGATCGCCGAGCTGGTGGAGAACGCCACGATCTTCTCGCCCCCGCAGACGAAGGTGGAGGTGCGCGGGGAGATCGTCGCCAACGGGCTCGCCGTGGAGATCGAGGACCGTGGTCTCGGCCTGCTGCCCCAGGAGTACGACGAGATCAACGCACGGCTGGCCGACCCGCCGGAGTTCGACCTGGCGGACAGCGACCGGCTCGGGCTCTTCGTCGTCGGCCAGCTCGCCGCCCGCCACGAGATCGGCGTGGTCCTGCGGGGCTCGCCGTACGGCGGGACGACCGCCATCGTGCTCATCCCCCGGGCCCTGATGGTGGAGGAGGGCTCGCCCGCGGCGCTGGCGGGCCCGGCCGGCCGCGGCGCCCACGCCAAGTTCGCGCTTGCCTCCGGCGGTGACGACACCGACGTGTCGCTCGGTGAGACGTTCGACGCCGACCTGGGGCTGGGCCGCCCGTCCCACGACCCCCGGGAGATCCGCACGATCGCCGGAGAGGTCGCCGGGGACGTTCCGGTGGGTCCCCGCGGGGAGACGGTGAGCCTTCGCGGGGAGACGGTGGGCCTCCGCGGGGAGACGGTGAGCCTCCGCGGGGAGACGGTGGGCCTCCGCGAGGAGACGGAGGGCCTCCGCGAGGAGACGGAGGGCCTCCGCGGGGAGACGGTGGGCCTTCGCGAGGAGACGGTGGGCCTCCGCGGGGAGACGGTGAGCCTTCGCGAGGAGACGGAGGACCTTCGCGGGGAGACGGAGGACCGGGAGGAGCGTCCGAGCGCGTCCGAGCCGTCCCCGTTCTTCACGCCGGCCGCCCTGCGGACCGAGGCCGTGCCCTCCGCGACGCGCGACGACCTCTCCCCACGGTCCTTCGGCTCCGGCTTCGAGAGTCCGCGCCCGGCCGCGCCCAGCGTTCCGCCCTCGGTCTCGCCCTTTGTTCCGCCCGCGGTTTCGCCCGCCCCCGAGCCGGCGGCCGCCGGGGTGGCGGCGAACGGCCTGGCGCAGCGGACGAGCACGAAGCGGTCCGGAGGATCCGTCTCCAGCGGCACCCACGCCGGCCTGCCGCGCAGGGTTCGCCAGGCCAACATCGCCCCGCAGCTTCGCCCTGAGTATCAGCAGGCCCCATCCCAGCAACCCCAGCAGGCGCAGTCCCCGCAGAGGCAGCCGCTGTCCGCCCCGACCGTGGAGGAGCGGTCGCCCGAGGAGGCGAGGGCGATGTTCAGCGCCTTCCAGCGCGGTGCGCTGCGGGGCCGGGAGGACTCCGATCGGCCGGGTGTGGCCGCACCCGGCCACCACGAACACAACACGCACGGCGAAAAGGGTGACGAATGACCGGCAAAGCGACGTCGACCGGCGAACTGAACTGGCTGCTCGACGATCTCATCAGCAGGGTCGCCGCCGTCCGCCAGGCGGTGATCCTCTCCACCGACGGCCTCGTCGTGGGAGCCTCCCAGGGGCTGAGCCGGGAGGACGCGGAACACCTGTCCGCGGTCGCGGCCGGCTTCCAGAGCCTGGCGCGAGGCGCCGGACGGCACTTCGGCGGGGGCGAGGTCAGGCAGACCATCGTGGAGATGGAGGCCGCGTTCCTGTTCGTCACGGCCGCGGGACAGGGCACCTGCCTCGCCGTCCTGGCCGCCTCCGACGCCGACGTGGGGCACATCGCGTACGAGATGGCGATGCTGGTCAAGCGGGTGGGGCAGCACATTTCCACCAACCCGCGGCGAATTGCCCCATGAGATTGGCGGCCACATGACGGGACCCCAGTGGATGGACGAGGAGGCCGGACCGTTGGTCCGGCCCTACGCGCTGACGGGGGGCCGGGCACGGCACTCCGGGGCCAAGCTCGACCTGATCACCATGGTGACCACCTCGGGCTCACCGAGGGACGTCCCCGGCATGGGCCCCGAGCAGCGGCGGATCCTTGAGCTCGCGCGCCGCGGCGCGTCGGTGGCGGACATCGCGTCCGACATCGATCTGCCCCTGGGCGTGGTCCGGGTTCTGATCGGGGATCTGCACGACCTCGGGCTCGTCGACGTACGGGCTCCGGGCAAGGTGGCGCCGCTGCCAAGCGAGCGCATTCTCAAGGAAGTGATCAATGGCCTTCGCGCCCTCTGAGGAGCCGGTCGCCCTCAAGATATTGGTGGCCGGCGGCTTCGGCGTCGGCAAGACCACGCTGGTCGGCGCGATCAGCGAGATTCGCCCCCTGCGCACCGAGGAGGTGCTGTCCGATCGCGGCGTCGGCGTCGACGACACCGACGGCGTGGAAGGCAAGACGACCACGACCGTGGCCATGGACTTCGGCCGCATCACCATCAGGGAAGGGCTCGTGGTCTACCTGTTCGGCACCCCCGGACAGGAGCGCTTCTGGTTCATGTGGGACGAGTTGTCCTACGGCGCGCTCGGGGCGGTCGTGCTGGCCGACACCCGCAGGCTGACCGACTGCTTCCCGTCGATCGACTACTTCGAGCAGCGCGGCACGCCGTTCATCGTCGCCGTGAACTGCTTCGACGGCGCCGATCGCCACGAGCCCGACGACGTGCGGATCGCCCTCGACCTCGACCCCGAGGTCCCCGTCCTGCTCTGCGACGTACGGCGCCGCGCCTCGGCCAAGGTCGTGCTCGTCACGCTCGTGGAGCACGCGCTCAAGATGCTGACGGCCGCACAACGCTGATCAGCCCGGCGGGCCGGGAGTGCGAACATGATCAGCAGGTGGGCGGCCGAAGCCGTCGCGCTCCTCGACCGGGAGCGGGTTCAGGCGGGCACGACGCCGCTCCGCGAGCTCCCGACGCCCTCGGAGTGGGGGGTGCGGCTGCGGCTGAAGGACGAGTCGGCGCAGCCCACCGGGGGTCTCAAGCACCGGCTGGCCCGCGCACTGTTCGCCCAGGCGATCGCCTCCGGGCGGATCACCGAGGGGACGACCGTGGTCGACGCCACCGGCGGTCCCATGGCGGTCGCCGAGGCCTGGTTCGCCCGGCTGCTCGGCCTGCCGTACATCCCGGTGATGCCGAAGAAGTCGTCCGGGGCCGGTGTCGAGCGGCTGGGCGGCACCTGCCGGTACGTCGATCCTCCGCTCGCCGTGTACGAGGAGGCCGCCCGCCTGTCCGGCGAGATCGGCGGTCACTACCTCGATCACTACCGCTCGGCCGCCGTGGTCGACTGGCGTGGCGCGAGCCTGGCCGACGAGCTGTTCGGGCAGCTGGACGGCTGCCCCCGCTGGATCGTGGTCGGGGCGGGCACCGGCGCCACGTCCGCCGCGATCGGCCGGCGCCTGCGGGGTCACGACCTGCCGGGGAGGCTGGCCGTGGCCGATCCGGAGAACTCCGCCTACTTCCCCGGCTGGGCCACCGGCGCCCCGGACTACGCCACGGGCATGCCCAGCCGCATCGAGGGCGTCGGCCGGCCGCGGATGGAGCCCGCCTTCGACCCCGCGCTCGTCGACCTGGTCGTCCCCGTGCCCGACGCGGCGAGCGTGGCCGCCGCCCGCTACGTCCGGCAGGTGACCGGGCTCGCGGTCGGCCCCGCCACGGGGACGAACCTGTGGGCGGCCCTCGAACTGATCACCCGGATGCGCGACCGGGGCGAGCGCGGCGAGGTGGTCAGCGTGATCGGCGACGCGGGCGAGCGTCATCTCGCGACCTGCCACGACGACGCCTGGGCGGCGGGCAAGGGCCTCGGCTGGCGGCCGTACGCCGAGCGCCTGCGCGACCTGCTCGGCGAGCCCTGACCGCCCTGCTTCCACAACCCCGAGCCGCACCAGGCAGCACAACACCGGGCCGCGCGGCGCCCCCGCGCCCGCGCGGCCCGGTGTGTCCCTCCCCATCCGTCAGCGGTGGACGAGGAAGCCGGCGCGCCGACCGGCGGCACGCTCTCTCAGCCACGGTCCCCAGGCGAGCTGCGCGAGCCGTACGGCGAGCACTCCGAGGACGGCCACCTCGGCGGTCAGGAGCAGGCGCTCCACCAGGCCGATCATGACGCCGTGGCCGGGCAGCGCGACGTACGTGATGACCGCCAGGCCGAGGCCGGAGGCGAGCGCCAGCCACTCCAGCGGCCGGGCGGCGGCCTTCCACCGCTCGTCCTGTCCCAGGCGGCCCACCAACTGGATCGCGGCGGCGGGCACACTCACGAAGGCCACCGCCGACAGGACGCCGTGGACGTCCCCCTGCCAGGCCGTGCCCGACGGGACCACGGCGGCGCCGATGAGCGAGACGCTCCACAGGCCGATCAGGCGGGCGGGCCAGCCGTCCACCGGCGCGTCGAGCGCGCGCATCCCGGCCAGCAGTGCGAGCGAGGCCAGCCCGAGGACGGCCATGGCCGTCTCGATGGCGCCGCCCTCGTCACGGGCGGCGTACTGGCTGATCGTCATGGAGACGGGGTTCAGGGAGGCATCCCCGCCCACCTGCGCCGTCACCACGGTGACGACCGCGAGCAGGATGCCGCCGCCGGCGAGCAGGGGGTAAAGCCTCTTGACCATAAGGAGAGAATCCCGCGTACGGCCCGTTCCTAACATCCGGGACAACGCGTAGATCCCCCCGAGAAGGGGTCAGGGTCGTCTCAGGGTGGGGTCCCCGGGGTCTCCCCGGGGACCCCACCCAGGACGTCACTCCTGCGCGGCCTCGTGGTATCGCTCACGCAGGCCGGAGGTGGGGTCGGCCTCGTACCGCTCGGTGGCGCCGGTGTCCCACACCGGCGGTTCCGGTTCCCCGGACAGCAGCCAGGCGGCCTGCTTGGCCGCGCCGTCCGCGACGTACTCGCCGGGGGTGGGCACGAGCACCGGACGCCCGAAGACGGTCGGCGCGATGCGGCGCACGGCCTCCGAGCGGGCGCCGCCGCCGATGAGCAGCACGCGCCGCGGCTCGAGGCCGAGGGCGTCCAGCGCGTCGGCGAGCCCGCAGAGCATGCCCTCCACCGCGGCCCGGGCCAGGTGCTCCGGGGTGGAGTTGCCCAGGCGCAGGCCGTGCAGCGAACCGGTGGCGTCGGGCCGGTTCGGGGTGCGCTCCCCTTCCAGGTACGGCACGAGGACCAGCCCGTCCGCACCGGCAGGGGCCCGCAGAGCCAGGTCGCTCAGCTCCTGGGGCGTGACCCGGAGCATCCGGGCCGCCGCGTCCAGCACCCGCGCCGCGTTCAGCGTGCAGACCAGCGGAAGGTAGTGCCCGGTGGCGTCCGCGAACCCGGCGACCGCCCCGGAGGGGTCGGCGGACGGCGCCTCGGCGACGGCGAACGCCGTGCCCGAGGTGCCGATGGACACGACCACGTCACCGGGCCGCATGCCGACGCCGAGCGCCGCCGCCATGTTGTCGCCCGTGCCGGGCGCGAGCAGCGCGCCGCCCTGCTCGGCCGTCCCCGCCTGTTCGGCGGGACCGAGCACGCGGGGCAGTTCCGGCACCCTGCCCATGGCGAGTTCGAGCAGGTCCGTGCGGTACTCCCCGGTCGCGGGCGACCAGTAACCGGTGCCGGAGGCGTCGCCCCGGTCTGTCGTGATCGTGCCGGGCCGGCCGGCCAGCCGCCAGGTGAGCCAGTCGTGCGGCAGGCACACCGACCGCGTACGGCGCGCGTTGTCCGGCTCGTTCCGGGCGAGCCAGCGGAGCTTGGTCACCGTGAAGGACGCCACCGGGACGCTGCCGACGGCCTCGGCCCACACCTTCGGGCCGCCCAGCTCGGCGACCAGGTCGGCCGCCGCCCCGGCCGAGCGGGTGTCGTTCCACAGCAGTGCGGGCCGGACCACCTCGCCGTCCTCGTCGAGGCAGACCATGCCGTGCTGCTGCGCGCCCACGCTGACGGCGGCGACGTCCGCCAGGCCTCCCGCCTGCTCGATCGCGCTCTGCAGCGCGCTCCACCAGTGGTCAGGATGGACCTCCGTGCCGTCGGGGTGGGGAGCGCGGCCCTCGCGCACGAGGGCCCCGCTCTCCGCGTCCCGGATGACGACCTTGCAGCTCTGGGTCGACGAGTCGACCCCCGCGACCAGCGTCACAGTCGTTACTCCGCTCTCACTGAACCGCTCAGCCGCGGACGCCGAGGAGGTGCTCAATCGCGAGCTGGTTCAGCCGGGTGAAGTGGTAGCCGCGCTCCGCCACCGCGTCCACGTCGATCGACTCGGCGAGGATGTCCTCGTAGGTCTCGCCTGCGGCGAGGGTCGGCTGGGCCAGCTCGTTGCACTTGCTGGCCTCCAGCGCCGCCTGCACCTCGGGGTCGGCGCGGTAGGCCTTCGACTTCTCCTTGAAGATGAGGTAGGTCCGCATGTTGGCCGCGGCCGAGTCCCAGACGTCCTCCTTGTCCTCGGTGCGCAGCGGCTTGTAGTCGAAGTGGCGCGGGCCGTCGTAGCCGCCGTTCTCCAGCAGGTCGACGAGGAAGAACGCGTTCTTCACGTCGCCGTGGCCGAAGATGAGGTCCTGGTCGAACCGCGGGCCGTGCTGGCCGTTGAGGTCGATGTGGAACAGCTTGCCGTGCCACAGCGCCTGGGCGATGCCGTGCACGAAGTTCATCCCGGCCATCTGCTCGTGGCCGGTCTCGGGGTTGAGGCCCACCATCTCGGGGTGCTCCAGCGAGTTGATGAACGCCAGGGCGTGCCCGATCGTCGGGAGCAGGATGTCGCCGCGCGGCTCGTTCGGCTTGGGCTCGACGGCGAAGCGGATGTCGTAGCCCTTGTCGATCACGTACTGGCAGAGGAGGTCGAAGCCCTCCTTGTAGCGGTCGAGCGCGACCCGCACGTCCTTGGCGGCCTCGGACTCGGCGCCCTCACGGCCGCCCCAGCACACGTACGTCTTCGCGCCAAGCTCGGCGGCGAGGTCGATGTTGCGCATCACCTTGCGCAGCGCGTAGCGCCGGACCTCGCGGTCGTTGCTGGTGAACCCGCCGTCCTTGAAGATCGGGTGGGTGAACAGGTTGGTGGTGGCCATCGGCACCTTCATGCCGGTGTCGGCCAGCGCCTTCTTGAGGTTCTCGATCGCCTTGGCCCGGTCCGGCTCCACCGCGAGGAGGTCGTCGTCGTGGAAGGTCACACCGTACGCGCCGAGCTCGGCCAGGCGGTGGACGCTCTCGACCGGGTCCAGCGGGGCCCGGGACGCGTCGCCGAACTGGTCGCGCGCCTGCCAGCCGACGGTCCACAGCCCGAACGTGAATCGGTCCTCGGGAGTGGGGGTGTACATGAATCGCCTCCGAATTAGTCTATGTTGTGGACTAAATATCGGACGTGACAAGCCGTACGGTCAAGAGGGTGTGTCGGTGTTATCAACGTCCCGCAGTGGAGGATGTGATGGCGCGGGCCACAGGGTGTGAGACGGGACACACGTGATGGAGCGCGATGACACCCGCGTTGCGGGTGGGGCGGAACACGGGCGAGGAGGTGCGATGACGCAGGCCCTGCGGCATGACGCGATGCGCGCCCGGAACCTGGCGCTCGTCCTCGGCGCGGTCGGCGCCCGGGGGTCGGTGACGCGCGCCGCCCTGGCCGAGATCACCGGCCTGACCAAGACGACGGTGTCCAAGCTCGTCGGCGACCTCATCGAGGGCGGGCTCGTGGTGGAGACCGGGACCGTGCGCGACGGAGAGCGCGGCAGGCCCGGGGTCGAGATCCGGATCAGCGGGCAGCGCGTCGCCGCACTCGGGCTCGAGGTCAACGTCGACTACCTCGCGGTGTGCGTGGTCGATCTCGCCCGGACGGTACGGCTGCGCCGTACACAGGCTGTGGACAACCGGGCCGCGGCCCCTGTGGACGTGATCGCGCGACTTGGGGATTTGGCCGCCACGGTTGTGGACGAAGCTGTGGAGAAAGGCCTGCGGGTGGTCGGCGGCGTGCTGGCGGTCCCGGGTCCTGTGGACATGACCAGCGGGGTCGTCCACAACGCGCCGAACCTCGGCTGGCGCGACGTGCCGCTGGCCTCGCTCCTGCGGTTCCCCTTCCCCGTACGCGTGGAGAACGAGGCCAACCTGGCCGCGCTCGGCGAGCTGTGGTTCGGATCCGGGCTGCCCGATTTCCTGCACGTGTCGGGAGAGATCGGCATCGGAGCCGGTCTCGTGGTCCGCGGCCGGCTCTTCCGGGGGGCGCACGGCCTGGCCGGCGAGCTCGGGCACGTCGTCGTCTCCCCCGGCGGCCCGCCGTGCCGCTGCGGCGGCCGCGGCTGCCTCGAACAGTACGCCGGGCAGGACGCCCTCCTGACCGCCGTCCGCGGCGCCGCCGCGTCGATCGGTCCCGCCGCCGGCACGCGTCAGGCGGGGGCGTCCGGGGAGGTGCCGGCCGAAGAGCCGCGCGAAGTCACGGACCACGCGACCGGTGAGGAGCACGCACCGTCCCCCGCGCCGCCCGACGGTGAAGCCGGGGCAACGCCCGGCGTGCCGGACGACGCCGAAGCCGGGGCAATGCCCGATGTGCCGGACGATGCCAAAGCAGGTGCCCCGGTGGACGGCGAGGCAGGCGCGACCTCCGTCGTGCCCACCGACAGCGAACCCGGCGCGATGGGCGGCGTGCCGGACGGCGGCGGGGCAGGGGTCACGGACGACGACGGGCCGCCGGCGCACCTTGGCCGTACGACCTGGGCGGAGGCGGCGATGACGTCCGCGTCGCCCTCGCCGGAGATGCTCCTTCCCGCGCAGCAGGGCCTGTCATGGGTGCTTTCCCGGCTCCGGGAGGGCGACGAGAACGCGCGCGCCGCGTGCGAGCGGGCGGCGTGGGCGCTCGGCGTGGCCCTGTCGTCGGCGGTCAACCTGGTGGACCCCGACGCGATCGTCCTCGGCGGGATCTACGCACCGCTCTTCCCCTGGATCGGCCACACGGTCGCCGACACGCTGAAGGCCCACCTCGGGCAGATGCGCGGCGCCATACCGCCCGTGGTCGTCTCACGGCTCGGCGCCGAGGCCGCCGCCCTCGGCGCGGCCGGCCAGGTGATCGAGCAGGTCATGGCCGACCCCGCAGCCCTTCTGCAGGGCTAGTGAGCGCCACCGTCCCGCTGAGTGGCCCGCTGAGTGGCCCGCAGCGCGGCCTCGTACTGCCCGCGCTCGAAGACGCAGGGCCCGAGCGCGCTCAGATCCCACCGGCCGTCCCGACAGCCGTCGCGAAAACCGCTCCAGATGACGGTCGTACCGGTGACCTCCATCCGGGCGGTCGGAGGGTCACAGGCCCGAGGGGTCGCGGCCGAGGCTGATCTCCTCGGCGATGCGCCGCAGTTCGTCGGCGGCCAGCCGGGGCGTGCCGGGCAGATTGGAGGTCAGCGCCGCGATCACCTGGTGGTAGGGCGCACCGGCATGACGGACGGCTACCTCGTGCACCGCCCGGAACAGGACCAGGTTGTCCTCACGCTCCCGCGTCGCCCTGTCGACGATCATGACGCCCCCCTTCGCCGGCCTCGACGCCGGCACCGCTACCTGACCGCCCACTCCGGCGCCGTACGGAACGCCGGCGGGCGGCTCGCCACCCCCTGGCGGCTCTGCCCGCTCGCCACCGTACGACCTGGCACCGACAGTTTCCGGGAGACCCGGCGAGGTACAATTACTTGAGAGTTCAACTTTTTCGGGAGGGCGTCATGCCGGTCCAGCGACTCAACCACGCCGTGCTGTACGTGCGGGACGTTTCCCGCAGCGTGGCCTTCTACCAGGAAGCCCTCGGGTTCCGCGTCGTGCAGGCGTTCCCGGGGGCCGCGTTCCTGCAGGCCGAGGGGTCCACGAACGACCACGACCTCGGGCTGTTCCAGATCGGGACGCAGGCGGGGCCGTCGTCCGCCGGGCGCGCGACGGTCGGCCTCTACCACCTCGCGTGGGAGGTGGACACGCTCGCAGAGCTGCAGCGGATCGCGACCACGCTGACGGAGATGAACGCCCTGGTCGGCGCCTCCGACCACTCCACCACCAAGGCCCTCTACGCGAAGGACCCGGACGGGCTGGAGTTCGAGGTCTCCTGGCTGGTGCCCGCGCACCTGCTCACCGAGGAGACCCTGGCAGGGCGCACCCAGATCAGGCCGCTGGACCTGGCCAAGGAGCTGGAGCGGTACGGCGCGCAGACACGCGGCGGGGTCGGCGTCAGCGTCTGATCCGGCGATCGCGGGCGGCCGTCCTCTCGACGGCCGCCCGGCGGCCGACCCGGCCAACCCGGCCAACCCGGCCGACCCGGCCGACCCGGGCTGACCCACCCCTGCCGGTCCTTGCCGACCCTGCCGACACCCGGCCGGCCCGATGCGCCCGGCCTCGTCCGTTGACCGACCTGTTCATGCCAGTTATCGCAAACATCTCCCTCTCGGCCCTCGACAGCCTTACCATGATCGCGATCTGGGACCGGTACAGCGAGGGAGCAGGACGGATCATGGCTGACGACGACCAGCACGTGAGCGGTGCCCCGGCGGACAACGAGCAGGCGGGGACCAGGATCGACACGAGCAAACCGAGCATCGCCCGTGTCTACGACTTCTTCCTCGGCGGGAAGGACAACTTCGCCATCGACCGGCAGGTGGGCGAGGCGACATTGAAGATCGCGCCGGACGCTCCCGCGGCGGGCCGCGCGAACCGCGCCTTCCTCCGGCGCGTCGTCCACTATCTCGCGGCCGAGGCGGGCATCCGGCAGTTCCTCGACATCGGCTCGGGTCTGCCGACCCAGGGCAACGTCCACGAGGTGGCCCAGGAGGTCGCCCCGGAGGCGCGGGTCGTCTATGTCGACAACGACCCGATCGTGCTCGCGCACGGCCGGGCGCTGCTCGCCACGAACGGGAGCACCACGGTCGTCGAGGCCGACATCCGCGACCCGGAGTCGATCCTGAACCACCCCTCGGTCGGGGCGCTCATCGACTTCGACCAGCCGGTGGCCCTGCTGCTGTTCGCGATCCTGCATCACGTCAACGAACACGAGGACCCCCAGGGCATCGCCGCCCGCTTCCGCTCGGCCCTGCCCTCCGGCAGCTATCTGGCGCTGTCCCATTTCCACAACCCGGGGCCCGCGATGCCCGAGGTGTCGGCGCAGGCCACGTCGGCCGAGAAACTGTTCAACGAGCACCTCGGCACGGGCCGGTGGCGCACCCGCGACGAGATCCTCGCCTACTTCGGCGACCTGCCGCTCCTCGAACCCGGTCTGGTGCCCCTCGCCGAGTGGCGGCCGGATCCCGGCGAGTTCGTCGATCGCGGCATCACCTACCACACGTTCGTCGGTGCCGTCGCCCACAAGCCCTGAAATGTCGCCCGGGCGATAAACGTTAGATACGTCACTGCCCCGCCGTACGGCCCGACAGGCATCGGCGCAGGCCGCGGGCCGTGCGACGGCGGGCCGCTGATCGGCGGGGTAGGTGGGGGGACCCCGCTTCGGTTGACATGGGCGAGCAGCGACGGTGATGCTCGGAGGTGGCTGCCCCTCTACAGGAAGGCGGCTCCGACATGATGACCATCAATGGGTCGTTCGAATCCGCTCTACACAAGAAGAACCTGCTCTATCTCGACAAGCAACTGGTCGTACGCACCTCCGACGACGGCTCCGTACGGCTGATCGGGCAGATCGATCTCACCAACGGCGACGCGATCGCCGACACCCTCCACAGGCAGTGGACGAGGCCCGGAACGGGAACCGTGGACGTCGCCGAACTCCAGTTCATCGACCTCTACGGCCTGCGCGCCCTGGCCCTGCTGTCCGACATGCCCCTGGGCCGGCCGATCCGGCTGCACAACGCCACGCCGGCGCTGCGGAGGCTGCTCGCCCTCCTCGACTGGCCCGCCTTCACCATCGGCTGACCCCGCGGTCCACTCGGGCCCCTCGGCCGCGCCGATCGCGGGCGGCGCGTCCGCCGTTCTCCCGGTTTTCTCGTCCTCCGGGTTTCCCGTATCCCGCGTTTCTCCTGCTCCGTATGGAGGAAGGTATCCGACGACGGTCGCACGACCGTTATGACCAGCGCTTGAGCCTTTATCCAGGTTCAGGCGGGATTCATCCGTGAGTTCCCCCCGACTCTCGCGAGGAGGGGTGATGTGATCCTGAACCGGGTGCTCAACACGTCCGTGGCCCTGCTGCGCGGCGTGCTGTCCGAGCCGTTCCGAGATCTGCTTCCGTGCCCTCGTGAGGTGCGCGTCTCCCCCGGCGGGTTGCGCATCAACCTGCACGGGATCGGCCGGCCCGGCTCCGAAGCGGCGGCCGGCCGGCTGGAGGAGCGGCTGGAGACCGTCCCCGGCGTCGAGCGCGCCGAGGTCAACGGCCGCATCGGCGCCGTCTTCGTCGCCTGTGACCCGGACCAGGTCGATCAGGACAAGCTACTGGCCGTCGCCGCGGAGCTCGACGAGCAGGAGGAGCACGCTCACGAGAGCCCCGTCCACCTCGTGGAGGAGCACCTGCGGGCGACCGTGCGGCTGACGGCCGGCGTCACCGGAATCGGGCTGATCTTCCTCGGCAAGGTAATCCGGGCCCCCCAGCTCCCGGCGGTCGTCCCCGCGGTGGTGCAACTGGTCAACGCCACGCCCGCGATCCGCGAGCAGCTCGACCGCCGGCTGGGACGCCGTCCCACCGACGCTCTGTTCACCACCGCCAACCTCGTCACGCAGACCCTCACACTCCGCCCCACCGCGCTGTTCGTGCAGGCCGTCGCGAACGTGGGCCGCTACATCGAGACCAGGGCCAGCCGGTACGCCTGGGAGGGACTGGAGGAGCGGCTGGCCACCCGCCCGGGTGCCTATCACCACATCAGGGCCGAGGCCCGGCGGCGGCCGACCCACCTGCCGCACGGCCCGGTCGAGCGTTACGCGGACGTGGTCGCCCCGATCAGCGCCGCCGCGTACGCGGTGACCCGGGTGCTCACTCGGGGCGAACGGGCCGCGTCCGTCCTCATCTCCGCCACCCCCCGGGTCGCCGACCTCAGCCGGGAGGCGTTCGCGGGCGCGATCAGCCGCGCGCTCGGCAAGCACGACACGGTCGTCTTCGACGCCGACTGCCTGCGCACGATGGACCGCGTCGACACCGTCGTCCTGCACGCCGACGCGCTGACGACCGGCTCGTGGACGATCGACCGCGTCGAGCCGCTGCTCGAAGGGCAGGACACCGACGAGCTGTACTCGCGGCTCTACTCCCTCATCGACTTCTCCGACCCCGGGCGTGCCCGGACCCTGGAGGGCTGGTCGGCCCGGCCGCTGCCCGACCCCGAAGGACTGGTCGCGGACGCCGCCCTGTGGCGGTCGCGCGGGCTGCGGGCGGTGGAGGTGTCCAGGAACGGCACCCGGATCGCCGTCGCCGGGCTGGCCCGGGAGATCGACGCCCTGGCCGTGCCCGTCGTCGGCGCGGCCAAGGCGGCCGGCGCCGTCTTCCTCGCGGGCGGCGACGAGGGCCTGGCACAGCGCCTCGCGATCGGCCGGACGCTGCCCGGAGGCCCGGAGCTAGCCGAGCACGTGCACGACCTGCAGGCGGCGGGCCACTGTGTGGCCGTCGTGTCCAAGGGGGCCTGGCACTCGCTCGCCCAGGCCGACATCGGCCTCGGGGTGGTCGATCCCGAGGCCGTCGAGCCCGGACGCATGGTGCCGTGGGACGCCGACATCGCGGGCGAACTGCACGGCGTCCACCTGTTCCTGCGCTGCCTGCCCCGGGCGCGCGGCAACAGCGGGAACGGCGTGAAACTCGGCGCGGCGGGCGCGTGCGTCGGCACCCTGCTGGCCGCCGCGGGCCCGGCCGCCACCTCCCTGCGCCGGGCGCAGCTCGCCAGCGCCGCCGTCTCGCTGGCCGCCATCGTGCTCGGCGAATGGTCCGGGCAGAACGCGGGTCGCGTTCCCACCCCGCCTCGCGCCGACATCACCCCGTGGCACGCAATGTCCGCGCGGGAGGTGTTGTCCCGGCTCCGCTCCTCGACGCAGGGCATCGCCGAGCAGGAGGCGGGCAGGCGCCGAGCCGAGGCCGCGCCGGAGAAGGTGGAGGGCCCTCACTCGCTGGCGCGGGCCACGGTGGAGGAGCTCGCGAACCCGCTCACGCCCGCCCTCGCCACCGGCGCGGGGATATCGGCCCTCGTCGGCTCGGCCCTCGACGCCGTGCTCATCAGCGGCGTCATGGTCATCAACGCGTTCCTCGGGGGCGTGCAGCGGTTCAAGGCCGACCGGGCGCTGCACCGCCTGACCGAGTCGACCGAGATCCTCGTACGGCTGCGCCGCCCCGAGGGCGTCGTCGAGACGACGAGGGACGAACTCGCGCCCGGTGACGTCATCGAGCTGCGCGCCGGGGACGCCGTGCCCGCCGACGCCCGCGTCATCAACGCCGTCGGGCTGGAGGTGGACGAGTCCACGCTCACCGGAGAGTCCCAGCTCGTCGCCAAGACGGCCGCGCCGACCGTGGCGGCGGCCATCGCCGACCGCAGCTCGATGGTCTACCTGGGCACGTCGATCGCGGCGGGCAGCGGACGGGCGGTGGTCGTCGCGACGGGCGACATGACCGAGTCGGGGCGCAGCGCCAGGCTCGCCGGCGAGCCGAGCCCGCCCACCGGGGTGGAGCTGCGCCTGCGGGAGCTGAGCCGCCGCATCCTGCCGATCTCGATCGCCTCCGGGGTGGCGCTGCTCGTCATCGACCTCCTGCGCGGACGGCCGCTGGCCGCGGCGCTCACGCCGGCCGTGAGCCTGACGGTCGCCGCCGTGCCCGAGGGGCTCCCGTTCATCGCCACCGTGGCGGAGCTGGCCGCCGCGCGGCGGTTGTCCAGGCGTGCCGCACTGGTGCGCAACCCGTCCACGATCGAGGCCCTGGGCCGGGTCAACGTGCTGTGCTTCGACAAGACGGGCACGCTCACCGAGGGCCGCATCAGCCTGCGGCACGTGTCGGACGGGCGCGCGGGCCGTCCCGTCGAGGAGGCGGACGCCGGGCTGCGGCGCGTCCTCGCCGCGGCCGTACGGGCCAGCCCCAAGTCCGGCGTGGGACGGGTGATCGCTCACCCGACCGACCGCGCCGTGCTCGACGGCGCCCATCGGCTGGACGTCACGCCGGGCGAAGGGTTCGAGAGCTGGGAGCGCGTCGACGAGATGCCGTTCGAGCCGGGCCGGGGTTACCACGCGGTGCTCGGCCGCACCGAGCACGGGCACCTGCTCAGTGTGAAGGGCGCCCCCGAGATCGTGCTCACCCACTGCACCACCGTGCACCGCGACACCGGGCCGGTCCCCTGCGACGAGACCGTACGCGGGGAGCTGGAGCAGGAGGTGGAACGGCTGGCCCGGCAGGGGTACCGCGTGCTCGCCGTCGCGCAGCGGCCCGCCTCCGACCGGAGCGACCTCGACGAGTCACGCATCGAGGAGCTGTGCTTCCTCGGCTTCCTCGGCCTGGCCGACCCGGTCAGGTCCACGGCCGCGGAGAGCGTCAGGCGCCTCATGCGGGCCGGGGTGCGGATCGTCATGGTCACCGGCGACCACCCCAGCACCGCCGAGGCGATCGCGGTCGAGCTGAACGCGTTGAACGGCCAGCGCGTCATGACCGGCCCCGAGCTGGACGCACTGGACGACGAGACGCTGACCAAGGTGCTGCCCGACGTGGCGGTCTTCGCCAGGACCACACCCGCGCACAAGGCCAGGATCGTCACGTGCCTGCGCCGGGCGGGGGAGGTCGTCGCCGTCACAGGGGACGGCGCCAACGACGCGCCCGCCATCCGCACGGCCGACGTGGGCATCGCACTCGGCTCGCGGGCGACGCCCGCCGCACGGGCCGCCGCCGACCTCGTCGTCACCGACGACCGCATCGAGACGATCGTGGACGCCATAGTCGAGGGCAGGGCGATGTGGACCTCGGTGCGCGACGCGCTGAGCATCCTCCTCGGCGGCAACATCGGCGAGATCGCCTTCACCGTGGGGTCCAACCTGCTGGCGGGCGGCAGCGCGCTCAACGCCCGGCAGCTCCTGCTGGTCAACCTGCTCACCGACATGGTGCCGGCCATGGCGGTCGCCGTACGGCCGCCCGCCTCGACCGACCCGGACAAGCTCCTCGCCGAGGGCCCGGAGGCGTCGCTGGGCGAGTCGCTGACCCGCGACATCTACCTGCGCGCGGCGGTCACGACGGCGGCGGCGACGGCGGCCTGGATCCTGGGCCGCATGACCGGCACCCGTGTGCGCGCGAACACCATCGGCCTGGTCGCGCTCGTGTCCGCGCAACTGCTGCAGACGCTCGCGGGCGGCCGGGACAGGATCGTCGTGCTCGCGTCGCTGGCGTCGCTGGCCGTCCTGTGGCTCATCGTCACGGTGCCGGGAGTCAGCACGGTCTTCGGCTGCCGGCCGCTCGGCCCGGCGGGCTGGGTCATCGGGCTGGGCAGCGCGGCCGCCGCGACGCTGGTGGGGATTCTCGTGCGGCGCCCGGTCAGGGAGGCGACGACCCGCGCCGAGGCCGAGCGCCGCCGGAGCGCGGCCCACGTGCCCGTCCCCGCCTGACCGGGCCACCCGCCGGCCGCGCCGCCGGACCGTGCGTACGGCGGTCAGGGGCGGTCAGGGACGAGCCGCCTCCGCGGGCTGTGCGGACGCGTGAGCGACGCCCCGGCCGCGGGGTCGCCGGGCCACCAGAAACGGTCGCCCAGCAGCGTGACCAGCGCGGGGACGAGCACGCTGCGCACGAGGACCGTGTCGAGCAGCACGCCGAACCCGACGATCACCCCGATCTGGGTGAGTGTGATCAGCGGCAGCACGCCGAGCACGGAGAACACGGCGGCGAGCAGGACCCCGGCGCTCGTGATGACACCGCCGGTCACCGCGAGAGCGGTGACCACACCGTCGCGGGTGCCCTGTTCCGCCGCCTCCTCCCTGGCCCGGGTGGCGAGGAAGATGTTGTAGTCGATCCCCAGCGCCACGAGGAACAGGAAACTGAGCAGCGGGACGTCGAGGTCGAGCGCGGGGAAGCCGAGCAGGTGCCTGAAGGCGAACCACCCCGCGCCGACGCTCGCCCCGAAGCTCGCGATCACGGTCAGCACCAGCGTCACCGCCGCGACCACCGAGCGGAGCAGGGCGAGCAGGACGAGCAGGACCACTCCCAGCACGAGCGGCATGATCAGCTTCTGGTCGCGCGCGGCAGCGTCGCGTTCGTCCAGGTCGACGGCCGGCTGCCCGCCGACGACGGCCTGCGCTTCGGGCACGGCGTGCACCGCCGCGCGCAGCGCGCGGACCGCCGAGAACGCGGCCTCCGTGCCCGGTTCCGCCCGCAACACCACGTCGGCCCGGGCGTACTCGGCGGTCCGGTCGCCCGGCGTGACCCGCACGACCCCGGGAACCCGCGAGGCGGCGGCCTCGACCTGTTCGGCCGCGGAGGCGCGGGAGATCAGGATGAGCGGCTGCGAGCTCCCGGCCGGGAAGGCGCGGCTGAGCGTCTCCTGCCCCGCGATGGCCTCGACCCTCTCCCGGAACTGCTCCGTCTGCGACAGGCCGACCTTCAGCCCGGCGGCGCCCAGAGCCAGCACGGCCAGCACCGCCACGCTCACCACGGTCATCAGCGTGGGCCGCCGCGACACCGCGCCGCCCACGCGCGCCCACACGCCGCCGCGGGCCGGGTCCGGCTGCCCCGTCCTGGGGGCGAACGGCCAGAACAGCCCCCGGCCGAACAGCACGAGCGTGGCGGGAAGGACCAGCAGGGCGTAGCAGACGGCGGTCACGATGCCGATCGCCCCGGCCAGACCGATACCGCGTACCGCCGGCGAGTCCGCGAGGACCAGCGTCACCAGGGCGAGCGTGACCGTCGCCGAACTGGCCAGGATGGCCGGGGCCGCCGAGCGGACGGCCCGCGCCATGGCCCTGTGCCGGTCGTCGTGGACGCGAAGCTGCTCCCGGTAGCGGGCGATGAGCAGCAACGCGTAGTTGGTGCCCGCGCCGAACACCAGCACGGAGGTGATGCCGAGGGTCGAGTCGTCCACGGTCAGCCCAGCCGTGCGGGTGAGCAGCGCGACGATCTTGGCCGCGACCTGGTCGGCGACGCCGATGACGCCGAGGGGAACCAGCCACAGCCACGGGCTGCGATAGGTGATCAACAGCAGGAGCGCGACGACCGACGCGGTGACCGCCAGGAGGGTGAGGTTCGCGCCGTCGAACACCGCCGCGAGGTCGACCTTGAACCCGGCCGGGCCGGTGACCTGCGCCCGCGCCCCCGCGGGCAAGCCGGCCGCGGCTTCCTCGCGGATCTTCCGTACGGCGTCGGTGAGATCCGCGAGCGGCAGTGCGCCGCGCAGCGGCACGCTCAGCAGCGCCACGTCACCTTTCTCCGAGTAGACGGGCGGCGGCACCCGCCCGCCCGCCGCCAGGGCCGCCAGTTGCCGCGTGTCCGCGTCGATCGACGCCCGGTCCTGCGGCGACAGCCCGCCGTCACGGCTGTAGACGACCAGGGCCGGCGCGAGCTGGCCGCTCGGCAGCCGCTGCTGCAGCCGGGCCACCGTGGCCGACTCCGCGCCCCTGGGCAGCGCGGCGGCGGGGTCGCTGTTCACCTTCGACGCGCCCCCGAACGCCAGGGCCAGACCGGAGACGATGATCGCCAGGACGACCGCGACCCACTTGCCCCGGGGACCCGAGAGCGCGGCCGTTCCACTATGCTCTGCTCGCCTCATCCGCCAACTCTTTCCATGGTGGAATAGTTCTACCGTGGAAAGATTAGGTGCGCCGGAGGTGATTGGCAACGCGGGAGGTGGTGCGTGTGGCCGAGGAGACCGTGGATCCCTTCGAGCTGATGAACCTGATGCGACGCCTCAACGTCGAGGTGGACCGGTTCGCCGAGCAGTTCGCGGTCGGCCACGGGCTGCACCGCACGGACCTCGACGCGCTCACCGTGATCATGGACGCCTCGCGTGAGGGGCGGCCACTGACCCCGGGGGCCCTGGGCGCGGCGCTCAACCTGAGCGCGCCCGCCACCAGCGCCCTGATCAACCGGCTTGAGCAGGCCGGCCATCTCACGCGGCACCGGAGCACCGGCGACCGGCGGAAGGTGGAACTCGCCATGCACGAGCAGGCGGCGGCCCTCGCGAGCCGCTTCTTCGCGCCGCTCGGACGTCGGATGTCGGCGGCGCTCGACGAGTTCACCCCGGCGGAGCGCCGCGTCATCGGGCGTTTCCTCGCCCGGAGCATCGAGGCCACCATCGCGGCCGGACAGGAGACGACCGGCGAGGACGCGTGACGGCGTAGCGGTCATCGTGGCCATAGCCACCCGTGACCGGTCGCCGGGAATCGCCGGATTCGCGGCCACTCGACCCGCGTCAAGTTCGGGAATTGACAGAACAATGCCAGCGGCGGACATCTTGCTGAGCCGCGTCCGCCTGGTTGTCCCGCCTTTCTCTTCGCACTGTTGATGGTGGGAGAAAAAACCACGAGGAGAAAGTCAGGGAAATGACACACACAGTCACGCCCGCGGCACGCCCCAACGTCGCCACGGAACTGTCCATCGTGCCTTCTCCACGACAGGGCGGGCGGACCGGACCGCAGCACACCAATCACCGCGGGTCCACCCGGCCGTATATCGCACTCGCCACCGACGAGCCCGGAGTCCGCGGACTTTTCCGATTCCGTCCGGAGGCCGCGCTGCCGATGAACCAGCTGGTGGACGTCCTGTTACGCGGGGACGGCACGCTCGGCCGCGGAGAACGCGAATTGATCGCCACCTACGTTTCCGCGCTGAACCGCTGCCGATTCTGTTTCCACACCCATGCCGCGTTCGCCGCCGTACGACTGCCCGAGGGGATGGACCTGGTCGAGCAGGTGCGCGCCGACCTCGACACCGCGCCGGTGACGCCCAAGATGCGGGCGCTGCTGCGCATCGCGGCCTCCGTACAGCGCGGTGGCAGGGAGGTGACCGAGGAACAGGTCGCCGCCGCCCGCACCGAGGGCGCCACGGACCTGGAAATCCACGACACCGTCCTCATCGCCGCCGCCTTCTGCATGTTCAACCGGTACGTCGACGGCCTCGGCACAGTGGCCTCCGACGACCCGGAGCACTATCTCGAACGGGCCAGGCTCACGCAGGGATACGTGGCGGTGCTGGCCGAGGCCCTGGCGGCGGGATGAGGGTGGGGCGGCAGGGCCGGGCGGATTCCACCCGGCCCGGCCGTTCCATCACGAGCCGGCGTCAGGCGGAGAACTCGTCGAAGAGGTAGGGGTCGTAGGGGTAGCTCCAGCGCTCGGTGATCTTCCCGTCGGCCACGCGGAACACCTGGACGCCGTGGTCGTCGAGGCGGCGGTCGCCGCGCTCGCCCCGGACACGGACCATCGCGGCGACCCTGTCGTCTCCGACGAGGAATGATTCCGGCTCGTATCCCAGCGTGTTTCCAGACAATTCACCGAGCCGGGCGAGATAGTTCACCACCTCGTCCTTTCCGCGATACGCCCCGGCCAGGGCGCCGCGGCCCGGGACGTGGAATACCACGTCGTCGGCGAGCAGGGTACCCCTGAGGTAATCGAGGTCTCCCTTGGCCAGGGCGTCGTAGCTCTCCCGCACCACGATCACATTGGGGTGTTCCGACATTACGCACCCTCCGTATTGGGGTTGTCCTATTCGGGTGATTGTGCCGGCGCCGTGCCTCGATCAGTGTCAGCGAACATCGCGGTGAGAACGGACTTACCACAAGGCCAGATTGCGCTAACCCCATCAGGAAAACGGCCCGGACCTGGCGATTCATCGACACACCCGAATCGGCCGTTGACATCGAAGCGGAGGAGTAAGGATCATGAGCATTCGGCGGGCCGTTTCATCGCGCAAGACCGCCGGAAATCGCTATTCGACCGGCCCGGAATCATCCCGATCCCCGCCGTCCCTGTCCGTCGCTTCCCGCCCGTCCGCCAGTCCGAGGAGTGAGGATGCCCCACATCACCCTGCCCACCGAGGAGCCCGGCATCATCGGCCTGTTCGGTTACCGGCCCGAGACCGCGACGCCGATGAACGCGCTGGCGGAGGTGCTGCTGCGCGCGGCCAACACGCTGACCAGGGGAGAGCGCGAGCTGATCGCCGCGTACGTCTCGTCGCTCAACCAGTGCCGGTTCTGCGCCTCCTCCCACGCCGCCTTCGCCGCCGCGCAGCTCCCCGAGGGGATGGACCTGGTCGAGCAGGTGCGCGCCGACCTCGACACCGCGCCGGTGACGCCCAAGATGCGGGCGCTGCTGCGCATCGCGGCCTCCGTACAGCGCGGCGGCAGGGAGGTGACCGAGGAACAGGTCGCCGCCGCCCGCACCGAGGGCGCCACCGACCTCGAAATCCACGACACCGTCCTCATCGCCGCCGCCTTCTGCATGTTCAACCGGTACGTCGACGGCCTCGGCACGGTCGCTCCCGAGGACCCGGCGGCGTATGCGGCGATGGCGGAGAAGATCGTCGCGGCCGGCTACACCGACGGCGCGGCGGAGTCCCGCAACTGATGGCGGACACAGGCCCGGACGGACGGGCGCACCGTTACCTGATCGTCGGCGCGGGTCCCGGGGGCCTGCAACTCGCCTACTTCCTGCACCGCGCGGGCGCCGACTACCTCGTGCTGGAGCGCGAGGCGGCGCCGGCGGCCTTCTTCCGGCGCTACCCCCGCCACCGCCGGCTGATCTCGCTCAACAAGGTGCACATCAGCGAGAAGGACCCCGAGATCGCGCTGCGCTGGGACTGGAACTCCCTGCTCAACGACTCCCCGGACCTGCAGTTCCCCCGCTATTCGCAGGAGTACTTCCCGCACGCCGACGACCTCGTGCGCTATCTCACCGACTTCCAGCGCGAGCACGGCCTCAACGTGCGGTTCTCCACACCCGTGGAACGGATCGAGAAGGCGGACGGGCTGTTCGCCGTGCACACGGCCGGCGAGGTGCTCCACGCCGAGTGCGTCATCGTGGCGGCCGGCTGGGGCGGGCCGTACGTGCCGGACATCCCCGGCATCGAGCTGGCCCAGGGCTACGAGGACATGCCGGTCCGGGGGGAGGAGTTCACCGACCAGCGGGTGCTGATCATCGGCAAGGGCAACTCGGCGTTCGAGACCGCCCAGGCCATGCTCGGCCACGCCGCCGTGATCCACCTCGCCAGTCCCAGCCCCGTACAGCTCGCCTGGACGAGCAAGCACCCGGGCCACGTGCGCGGCCAGTACGGCGCGCTGCTGGACAGCTACTGGTTCAAGACCCTGCACGGCGTGCTGGAGTGCCGGGTCGACCGGCTGTGGCGCGAGGGCGAGCGGATCAAGGCGGCGATCACCTACACGCTGGCCGAGGACGAGCGTACGGTGCTCGAATACGACACCGTCCTGCGCTGCACCGGCTTCACCATGGACCGGTCGATCTTCGGGCCGTCCTGCCTGCCCGATCTCGTGCCGAGCGGGCGGATGCCCGCCATCCGGCCGGACTTCCAGTCGGCGAACGTCGACGGGCTCTACTTCGCCGGCACGCTCATGCAGGCGCGCGACTTCAAACGCGCCTCGTCGGCGTTCGTCGACGGGTTCCGCTACAACCTGCGCACGCTCGCGGCCCTGCTGGCCGAGCGGTACGAGGGCGCGGAGCTGGAGCACCGGATGCTGCCGGTGGACGCCGGCCAGCTCACCTCGGCGATGCTGGAGCGGGTCAACTACAGCTCGGCGCTGTGGACCCAGTTCGAGTACCTGTGCGACGTCTACGTCGTGGCGGACGGCCGGGTCACGCACTACGCCGACCTGCCCGAGGACTACGCCGTCGACCGCTTCGGGGACGCTCCGCTCGCCTTCACCGTCACCCTGCGCTGGGGCCCCAGGGACGCCCACGCCGACGTGTTCGCCATCAAGCGGCATCCGGTGCCCGAGCGGGCGCACGAGAGCGCCTTCCTGCACCCGGTCGTACGGGCGTGGCGGGGACGCGAGCAGATCGCCGAGCGCCACCTGCTGGAGGACCTCCTGGCCCAGTGGCGCGATCCCGTCCGCCACGTGGAGCCGCTGCGCGCGTTCCTGGCATCGCTGCTTCCCGGCGCTTAGGCACCTCCGTCAGGCCAGCAGCTGCGCGACGAGGTGGTCCACCACGTCCTCGGTGCGGCCCCGCCGGGCGTGGGCGGCCCACTGCCGGGCCGCCCCCGTGCCGGCCGCGTACAGGACCTTCAGCCGCGCGGTCACCTCGGCGAGGTCGCCGGTCTCCTCCAGGGCCGGGGTGACGTGCCGCAGCAGCGCGTCGGCGAGGTCGCGGGCCGGCCGGCGCACGCCGGTGAGCGGGTCGATGCCGTGGCCGTCGAGGCCGTCCCTGGCCGACTGC
The DNA here is from genome assembly GCF_012999525.1 of Microbispora sp. H10836. Taxonomy (NCBI): domain Bacteria; kingdom Bacillati; phylum Actinomycetota; class Actinomycetes; order Streptosporangiales; family Streptosporangiaceae; genus Microbispora; species Microbispora sp. H10836. The sequence continues at coordinate 37,102 of NZ_JABBWU010000018.1, read as the reverse complement.
CAGTACGCGGCGCGCAGCAGTTCGGCCGACGGCTCGGGTCCGGGGTCGCCGCGCTCCACCCGTTCCAGCGCGGTCACCACCAGTCCCCGTACGACCATCGCGAGCAGCGCGGTCTCGGCCGCGGTGGCGGGCACGTCGGTCACCCTGACCTCGATCGTCGGCAGCCTGGCCGAGGGGCGGACGTCCCAGAAGATCGTCCCGGGGTCCACGAGCACCCCCGCCTCGGCCAGCGCGCCGGTCAGCCGCTCGTACTCCTCGAGAGAGGCGAAGTAGGGCGGAGGGCCCGCCACCGGCCACTTGGTCCAGCACAGCGTGCGCCAGCTCGCGTACCCGGTGTCCCGCCCCGCCCAGAACGGCGAGTTGGCCATCAGGGCGATCAGCACCGGCAGCCACGGCCGCAGGTGGTTGCCCACCAGCACGGCGCGTTCCCGGTCCGGCAGGTGGACGTGGACGTGACCGGCGCAGATGCTCTGCTCGTCGTGCAGAGCGCGGTAGTTCTCGATGCCCACCCGGTACCGGGCACCGTCGATGATCGGCGGCGGGACGACGTCGCCCAGCACCGGCGTGCCCGACGCCACCACGGCCAGCCCCTCCTCGTGGGCGGCCGCCGCCACCGCCTCACGCATGCGGCGCAGGTCCTCCTCCAGCCCGGCCACCCCGGCATGCGGGTCGGTCTTGGCCTCCACCTGGAACAGGGTGATCTCGGTGTTCGTCCGCTCACCCAGCGCCCCCGCGGCCCGTCTGACCACCTCCCTCGCCCGCGGCGCCGCCGCCCGGGTGGCGGGATCGACGACGACGTACTCCTCTTCCACACCCATCAGCGGACGGGCCGGGTCGAACGGCGCCGTCCCGGTCGTCACGGTCGTCACGGCCGTCATCCGCGCTCTCCGGAGACTCGGCTGTCCAGTACGGCGATCATGAGGAAACCGTACCGAGCGGATCCCGCTCCGTGGGGCAAGCGGCCTTTCCCGATGAGGCGCCCGTCAGCGGTGACGGAGAGGACGGCGGTGGTGGGCCTTGCCGCCGTGGCGGTGCTTCTTCACCCGATGCTGCTTCCCCCAGTGCTGCTTCCCCCGGTGCTGCTTCGCCTTGGGGTTGTACGGCTTGTCCGTCACCTTGAACTTCTGGAACCCGAAGTCGGGCAGCGCGATCGGCTTGGAGGGGTCGTCCGAGATCGGGACGACCACCACGTCGTGCCGCACGCCGTCCTTGCCCTTCAGGTGGTAGACGGCCTGCTTCGGCTCGCCGGCCGGCCGCACGAGGGGAGCGGGACCGGCGGCGACGGGCATGGCCGCGGGACCGGCGGCGATGGGCATGGCCACGGCCGCGTACCGGGGCCCGTCGTCGGGCCCGTCTTCGGACCCGTCATCCGGGCCGTCGCCAGGGCCGGTGGGGCCGTCAGCGGGGTTCCGGACCACCGTGTCGGGCGGCGCCGCGATCGGCGGCGCACCGCCCCCGGACGGGCCGGCGGGCGGCGCGGGGTCGGCGGACGCGGCCGGTCCGGCGATCAGGGCCGCGGCGAGGGCCGCGGCGGCCAAGCAGGTGATCATGAGTCTCCCCCGAGGTCACGGATCGTACGAGGAAGACGCTAGGCAGCCGAACAGCGCCGATCACGCGGGCGGCGCCCAATGTCGGGTCAAAGCTGGAACTCGTCCACTCACGGTCGTCGGCGGGCCGGGGCGACGAGTCCCGGCACGGCACGTCAGGGCAGCGGGCTCAGGTGGACGACCTTGGTGTGCGTCATCTCGTCGAGCAGCTCGGGGCCGTACCCGAAGCCGTGCCCGCTGGCGCGCACCGGCTGCGCCGCGCCGCCGGGCGCCCCGCCGAAGACGGCGTTGATCTTCACCGTGCCCACCGGAAGCTCACGCCACGCGCGCTGGGCGTTGGCCATCGACGGGGTGAGCACGGTGGCGGCCAGGCCGTACCGCGACTCACGGGCCAGCTCCAGCGCCTCGTCGAACGACTCGGCCACCCGCACCGCCGCGACCGGCCCGAACGTCTCCTCGCGCATGACGTCCATGTTCTCCGTACAGTCGGCCAGCACGGTCGGCGGATAGAAGGCTCCCGGCCCCTCGGGCACGTATCCGCCGGTCAGCAGCCGCGCCCCCGCCTCGATCGCGCCGCGCACGTGCCGGTCCACGACGTCGCGCTGCGCCCGGTCCACCAGCGGCCCGAGCGTGGTCTCCTCGTCCGTGCCGGGCCCCATGCGCAGCTCCTCCGCCCGCTGGACGAGCGCGGCGAGGAACCCCTCGGCCACGTCGCGGTGGACGTAGACGCGCTCGGCCGAGGTGCAGATCTGCCCGGCGTTGGCGAAGCAGCCGGTCGCGGCCTGGCCCGCGGCCCACTTCACGTCCACCCCGGCGTCCACGATCAGCGGGTCCTTGCCGCCGTTCTCCAGCAGGGTCCTGGCGCCGGTGCGCGCGGCCACGGCGGCGATGGCCCGGCCGGCCGCGGTCGAGCCGACGTGCGCGACGAGATCCACGCCCGGATGCGCGGCCATAGCCTCACCCGGATGCCGGTCGCCCGGCACCATGGTCAGCACGCCCGGCGGCAGCTCCGCGGCCATCAGCTCCGCGAGCAGCGCCCCGGTGTGCGGCGTACGCTCCGACGGCTTGTGCACGACCGTGTTGCCGGTCACCACGGCCGCGCCGACGAGCCCGCAGGCGATGGCCACCGGGTCGTTCCACGGCGTGATCACCGCGACGACCCCGCGCGGCTCGTGCACCATCAGGTCGGTGGCGTCCCAGCCGCCCTGCAGGCTCCGTCCTCGGTGCAGCGGCCCCAGCTCGGCGTACTGCCGGAGCGTGCCGATCCCCGCCGCCACGCCGCCGCGGCTGTCGCCGATCGGCTTGCCCATCTCCCTGGTCACCAGCGCGGCCAGCTCGTCCGCGCGGGCCTCGATCCGGTCGGCCATGCGGTGCAGGCGGGCCGCCCGCTCGGCGGGAGCCGTACGGGCCCAGGCGGGCTGGGCGCGGCGGGCCGAGCCGACCGCCCGTTCGACGTCCTCGACGCACCCCGCGGGGAAGTCGCCCACCGGCTCCCCCGTCGCCGGATCGGCGACCGTGCGGTCCCGCTCGCTCGCGCTCGCCGTCCACTCCCCGTCGGTCAGCACCCAGCGATCCCTGTCCCGCACCCCGGTCTCCTCCCGCACGCGTCCGGCCCTGATGCGCTCTACCCCCCGGCGCGTACGGTTATCACCTCGTTCCTTACACTCCCGGTATCCGACGGCTGTTCAGAGGGCGGTGAAGTCGGCGAAGTCGAAGCCGGGGGACACGACGCAGCTCACCAGCACGCCCTCCGTTCCCGCCGGACGGGCCGCCTGCCAGGTGCCCGCGGGCACCACGGCCTGAGGAACCTGCCCGTTCTCCACATCCGGCCCCAGGACGACCACGTCCTTGTGGCCGGGCCGCTCACCGGCGCCGCCGAGCACGAGCGTCAGCGGCCCGCCCCGGTGCCACAGCCACACCTCGTCCGACCGCACGGCGTGCCAGACGGACTCCTCGCCCGGCTCCAGCAGGAAGTAGATGCCCGTCGCGGTCGCCCGCGCGCCGCCGTACCCGGGAGGTTCGACGGAGGCCGCCGCCCGCCATGTCTCGCGATACCACCCGCCCTCGGGGTGCGGCAGCAGTCCGAGCGCCTCGGCGACCGGGGGACGCGCCTGGACCGCCACGAACGCCCCGGTGACGTCCCTGCGCAGGAACCGGAGGGGCGCGCCGGGGTTCTCCTCGTCCACCGCCACGACGGGATCCGCGCCGGGGAAGGCCGCGGCGGCGAGCCGCAGCGCCTCCTCCTCGTCCCGCGCGGAAAGTCCCGGTCCGCCGGGGTAGGCGTCCAGCGTCATCAGCAGCACGCGGCCGATCGTACGGCAGGGGCGCCGCGGCGAGTCCCGAAGGCAGGCGCCGAGGGCCCGTCGGCACAGCGCCGGCTACCGGACGTCGAGGCCGAGCGCGGTGGCGATCGTGACGGCCTGCGGCACGTCGATGACCGCGCCCGCGACCTCGGCCGTACGCGGGTCGAGCGAGGACAGGTCGCTGCCGCGCAGGTCGCAGCGGGAGAAGTCGGCCCGGTGCAGCCAGGCGCCGGACAGGTCGGTCCCGCGGATCGTCGCTCCCGCGCACCGCGCGCCGGTCAGGTCGGCCTCCCGCATGCGCACGTCCACGAACGAGGCGCGGCGCAGGTCGGCCCCCGGCAGGCCGGTGAACGACCAGTCGCCGCCCTCCACCTTGAGCAGGTCGTAGGTGCAGCCGTCGAACATGCTGCCGACGAGCTTGCACCCGGTGAAGACGGCGTCGAAGAACGAGCACCTGACGAACGTGCAGTTCACGAACGCGGAGTCGGTGTGCTCCGAGACGTTGAACCGGACGTCGCGGAAGGTGCACTCGAAGAACTCCGCGCCCCGGCCCGACGCCTCGGTCATGTCCACCTGGACGAAGGCGACGTTGCGGTGGCTTTCCCCCGACAGGTCGCGGCCGTCCCAGTCCTCGGAGTCGATCGTGCTGTCGGTCGGCGCGGCGGGCCTCGCGTGCGGACGGTCAGCCACGGCTGCCTCGATGAGAACGCATGCGCCGACAGTATCGCTCACCCCGGCGTTACTTGATCGTTACGGAATCGGTCGCACAAAACAGCGGTTTCACACGTTCCAAGTCAGTGCAAACCGCTGTGAAACACCCCCTATGAGGAGTAGACCGTGAATACCCTCCGGCGGGCGGCCCACGTCACACTCTCCGTCGCCGCCATCGCCGTCGCTACGGCCTGCTCGGCGGGAGGCACAACCACTCCCGCCGCATCAGTCACTGGTGCGGCCGGTACGGCCACTCAGGCTCCGGCCACTCAGGCCCGGGACGCGTCCAAGGCGACGGCGGCGAGCGCCCCGCACGCCGCGTCCAGGACGGCACGCAAGGCGGGAAAGCCGAAGCTCGGCATCGCCGACATCACCCCCATGGGCGAGAAGGTCGAGCGGGTCGGCGTCGGTTTCCCGATCATCGTCACCTTCGACCGGACGGTCCGCGACCGGGCGGCCGCCGAAGCGGTGCTGCAGGTCCAGGCCGAGAAGCCGGCCGAGGGCGCGTGGCGCTGGGTCTCCGACCGCAAGGTCATCTATCGCACCAAGACCTACTGGAAGCCGCACCAGAAGGTCCTGTTCACCGCCAGGCTGAGCCAGATCCCCGGCAACGAGGCCGCCAAGGACGTCTCGCGCCGGTTCGCCGTCGGCACCGCCAACATCTCCGTGGTCGACACCAAGAGGCACGTGATGAAGGTGCGCCGCGACGGGAAGCTGACCAAGACCATCCCGATCAGCGCGGGCCGCGGCGGCCTGCGGCGGGGCGGCGTCGACGTCTACCTCACGACCACCGGTGTGCACCTCGCGATGGGCAAGAAGCGGGTCGAGACGATGACCTCGTCCTGGCTCGGCGTCACCGACCCCAAGGACCCGCTCTACTACAAGCTGGAGATCCCCTGGGCGGTCCGGATCTCCGACAGCGGCGAGTACGTCCACCAGAGCGCGGGCGACTACCAGTTCCTGGGCAGGTCGAACCAGAGCCACGGTTGCGTGCGCGCCACCCCCGCGGGGGCCAAGTGGTTCTACGGCATCAGCCAGCGCGGTGACGTCATCGAGGTCACCGGCACCAAGCGCAAGCTCGACTGGCGCAACGGCTGGAGCTACTGGCAGCTGAGCTGGAACCAGTGGAAGCGCGGCAGCGCGCTGCCCGCCGGCTCGGCGTCGGCCTCCGCTTCGCCCTCGCCCTCGGCCTCCCCGTCCGCCGACGAGGACGCCCTGCAGGGATAACCGTCCGTTCTTCACGGCGCTCCCACCCCCGGTCCGTACGACCCCGGGTGGGAGCGCCGCGTGCTTTCAGGCTGTGCGGGTTCTCCAGGACTCCACGGTCGCTTCGGCGATGGTCTGTATGCGCCGGCCGTACGCCGCGTGCCCGTCGGTCACGAAGCTGCCGTCGCCGAACGGCATTCCGGAGAAGCCCGCGCGGAAGGGCCCGGGGGACCCGGACGGGAGCGGGTCGTACTCCGCGAGGGGCGCCATGTCGTAGCCCGACCGCACCCCGTGCCTGTTGCGCGCCACCTGATGCGCCGCCACGCGCAGCAGCGCGTCGAGGCCCTTGTCCAGATAGAGCTGCAGCAGGCGGAACTGCGTGTCGAGGTACTTCTCGTGGGCCCGGGCAGGATGCTGCAGGAGATACGCGCAGACCACGGTCGTGTGCCACCTGTACATCTGAGGATCGGTCTGCTCCTCGGCAAGGATCGCGTAGTAGTAGTCCACGCACTCGCCCAGCGGACCCGCGGCCGCGCCGCAGTCACACCGGCCCGTACCGGGGCTGTCCGTCATGGCCGCACCATAGGCGGCCGGCGACGGCCACGTCGACGGCATTTCCTCCGGAGCTCCGCCGGCGACGGCTCCGAGGCCCGCGTCCTCCCCGCGTCACGTCCCAGAGAGCACTGCTCTTGACATGCCCACACAGTGGAGAGAGCATTGCTCTCGATAAAGAGCACCTATCTCGATTGGAGGCGTTCGTGTCGCTGCTCTATTCGGGCCCATCCCTGGCCGTCCTGCACGAGGAGTACGCCGCACAGGGACGAGTCGACCCCGGCGCACAGCTGATCTCCTCCTCCCATCTGGTCGTGGACGCGGCCGCGGACCGCGTCTGGGAGGTCATGGCCGACCTGCGGACATGGCCGTCATGGGCCTCCCGCATCCGGATGACCGAACTGGGCGAGGTGCGTCCCGGCGCGTCCTTCCGGTGGAGGCTGAACGGCGTGCCCCTGCGGTCGCGGTTCGCCGTGGTCGAACCGGCCCGGGAACTCACGTGGACGGGCACCTTCCTCGGTCGCTACAGGGCGGTGGACCGGCACGTCCTGGAACCGATGGAGGGCGGGGGCACCAGGATCACCGTGGAGGAGTCGCTCGCCGGTCCGCTGCTGCCGCTCTTCTACCGGGAGCCCATGCTCAGGGCCAACCACGAGCGGTGGCTCTCGGATCTCGCCCGCGCCGTCGCCTGAGCCGTACGGCGAACGTAGATATACCGAAAAAGCCGGAATTTGATTTTTCGGGCTACTTCCACAGGTGCCGATGGCCTGTGGAAAAAGTCGACGGGCGATGCCGGGCGATGCTTTGATGAGCAGTGGAACAACAAACGCCGGGCAAAGGGCATACAAATGCTTAAGATGCTTCTCCAGCACATGGCGACGCTGCTCGACGCCGATGATCTGCATCTGGGCGACGACTCACATGCGCTCGACCAGGATGACGACTCGGACGAAACGGAAGATCTGGATGACGACTTCTGACGTTTTCCCGCAAATCTTCCACAAATGAGAAAGCCCCCCAAATGACGTTCACACTGCATGACGTACGCTCTCGGACATATAAGGCACGCGACGCCTGGTGGACCGTTTTCCTGGTGGATCCCCTGGCGGGCAGGCTGGTGGTGACGACCGCCAACCGCACGTCCGTCACCCCGAACCAGATCACCTGGGGCGCCTTCGTGCTCGGTCTGGGCTCGGCCTGGTGCTTCCTGCGGGCCGAGTGGCCGTGGCTGGTCGCCGGGGCCGTCCTCTATCACGTGAGCTTCGTTCTCGACTGCATGGACGGGAAGGTCGCGCGACTCAAGGGGACGGGGACGGTCCTCGGCGGCTGGCTCGACTACGTCTTCGACCGCATCCGCGTGCTCGCCTGCACCGCCGCCCTGATGTGGGGGCAGTACGACGCGACGGAGCAGGACGTCTACCTGGTCCTCGGCATCGCCGTGGTGTTCCTCGACATGCTGCGTTACGTCGACGCCCTGCAGATCGCGAAAGTGCGCCGCCAGATGCGCCGGGCGCTGCGACAGGCCTACGAGGAGTCGGCGGGCGGCGGTCCGGTCGCACTGCCGGCGTCCCTGTCGCGCGACGACCTCGACAACGACCCCGACGAGATCAGGATCCGCCTGACGGACGCCGTGGACCTGCAGAAGGAGTTCCGCGCCCGCTTCTCCTGGTACCCGAGTCTGCGCGAGTGGCTGCGTGAGCACCGGATCCGCACACACCTGGTCAGCGGCATCGAGTTCCAGATGGCCGTGTTCATCATCGGCCCGCTGACCGGCGCGGTCATCCCGGTCACGGTCGGCGCGGCCACCCTGCTGCTCCTCTTCGAGGCCGCCATCATGTACAAGCTCGTGCTGTCGTCGCGGGACCTCAACCGCGCACTGGCCACGATCCGCTCGTCCGCCGAACCGTCCGTCTCGGGCAGCCCCGCCGGTTGAGCGTCCCCAGCGGTGTCCGCGCCGGTAGAGGTGCCCTCGCCCGGGGTAGCGGTGGGGACATGACCGAACGCGAGGAATCCGCGGGCCTGCCCGATCCCGATCACCGCCGTCCCGAAGGGCTGGACGACGTCACCGTCGACGCGCTGGGCAGGCTCAGCAAGGCGCTGGAGACCATCCACCGGGTCAGAGGTCATCTGTACGCCTTCCACCAGCTCACCGGGACGGCGGACTTCGAGCTGGACAACGCCGTACGGCTGCTGCGGCAGGCCGGCCACGACAAGTGGGCCGACCGGATCGAGCGCGAACTGATCGGCCGCAACGTCATCCAGGGCCGCTGGACCTTCCAGATCGTCGAGGAGTACGACGACGGCTACTACGCGACCTTCCAGGAGCTGGAACGTCAGGCCTGCAACGAGCTCGCCGGGGGGCGCCGCCACCTCTACGAGGCCGAGCTGAAGCAACAGCGGCGCACGCCCGGACAGCCCGGCCACGAGACCGGGCCCTGAGACCCGGGGCCGCTCATCGGGACATACGCCGCGGGGACGGCTCCGAGAGCGCGGCCCGGCCGTGACCCCTCACCTCGGGGCGGTGGGACTCATCCCGGAGACCCGGTCTCCGGTGGCGGCGACGTGGTGATCGTCCTGTCCGCCGAGGAGGTGCTCCCGTCCCCACTCGCCGAGCGGCGCCAGCGCCTCGTTCAGCGTGACTCCGAGCGGCGTCAGCGAGTATTCGACGCGCGGCGGCACCTCGTCGTACACCTCGCGGTGCACGATGCCGTCGGCCTCCATCTCCCGCAGGTGCGAGGCGAGCACCTTCTCGGTCACGCCGGGGAGCATCCTGCGCAGCTCGCCGAAACGGCACGCGCGCTCGTTCAGCGCCCAGAGGATCGAGCTCTTCCACTTCCCGCCGATCACCTCCATCGCGGCGTCGATCCCGCATCCGGACGCTCCGGGACGCCGTGCGGTCCGCATGCCCCACCCCCTCCTGGCTGCTCGCTCACCCCGGGGTAAGCACCCACTTGGAAGTGCGTACTTGATCGACTCGGGGCTCGTGACCAGCCTAATCGGCATGACCCACAACGCTGAGAAGTCTCCGCTGTCCCTCCTCGGGCTGGGCGCGATGGGCGGCGCGCTCGCCCGCGCCTGGCTCGCCGCCGGGCATCCCCTGACCGTCTGGAACCGCACCCCGGGGATGGCCGAGGCCCTGGAGGGCGCCCGCGTCGCCGCGACCGCCGCCGAGGCCGTGGCGGCGAGCGATCTCGTGGTCGTCTGCCTGCTCGACCACACCTCGGTCGGCGAGGCCCTCGCCGACGCCGACCTGGCCGGCAAGGACCTGGTCGACCTGACCACCGGCACCCCGGAGGAGGCCCGGGCCCGCGCGCGGTGGGCCGAGGCGCGCGGCGCCCGCTTCCTGGACGGCGGTGTCATGGCGGTTCCGCCCATGATCGGCGTGGCCGGCTCCGGCGCCTACGTCTTCTACAGCGGCTCCCGGGCGGTGTTCGAGGCCCACGCGGGCACGCTGGCCGTACCCGCAGGCACCGTCTACACCGGCGAGGACCCCGGGCTCGCCGCCCTCCACGACGTGGCACTGCTGAGCGCGATGACGGGCATGTTCGCGGGGGTGGCGCACGCCTTCGCGCTCGTCCGCGAGGAGATCCCCCCGAAGGGCTTCGCCGACCTCGTCGTGGGCTGGCTGAGGGCGATGGCCCCGTACGCGTACGGCGTCGCCGACCAGCTGGACAGCGGCGACTACACGAAGAACGTCACGTCCAACCTGGCGATGATGGTCCGGGGCAACGCGACCCTGTTGCGGACGGCCGAGGAGCAGAAGGTCAGCCCCGAACTGCTCACGCCGTTCATGACCCTGATGGAGCGGCGGCTCGCGGACGGCCATGCCGACGAGGGCACCACGGGGGTGGTCGACCTGCTGCGGGCGCCCTGAACTCTCCCCAAGCCCTGAGCTGTCCCCCAGCCAGCTGTCCCCTCGCCCTGGCCTGTCCCGTCACCCTGGCCGCCCACGCCGGAAAGTTATCCTCGCAGGAGGATGCCGATCGCGTCGTTGCGAGGTGAGGCCGTGACCGAACGCAAGCCCCTTGGCGTGAGCTTCGAGTCGTGGATCGACCGGCAGATCCGCGAGGCCACCGAGCGTGGCGAGTTCGACGATCTGCCGGGCGCCGGCAAGCCCATCCCCGGCCAGGGCAAGCCGCACGACGACATGTGGTGGATCAAGCAGAAGCTGCGCGCGGAAAACCTGTCGTTCCCGCTGCCGGGGACGCTGGCGCTGCGCAAGGAGGCCGAGGAGGCGAGGGCGGAGGCGCTCGGCGCGCGTACCGAGGCCGAGGCGCGCCGGATCGCCGAGGAGATGAACGGCAGGATCCGCGACAGCCACCGCAGGCCCCTGTCCGGTCCGCCCGTCGTGCAGCCGCTCATCGACGTGGACGAGATCGCCGCCGAGTGGCGGGCCCTGCATCCGGTCGCCGAGAGGAAGCCCGCCCCCGCGGCCGCTCCCGAGAAGCGTCCGAGGCGCTCGTTCCTCAGGTGGTTCGGCCGCCGCTGATCCGCCCGGTCCCCGACCTGACGAAAGTCAGATGAGGACCTCCCGATCGCCCGCTGTGCCGCCCCTCCGGCCGCTCCTACCGTACGTGACCTGCGAACGGAAAGCTCGGAGGGGAAACACGGTGCGGATGCGCAGGATCGCCGCGACCGCCGGCCTGGCCGGTGCGCTGCTGCTCATGACGGGGACGACGGCGAACGTCGCGACGGGGACGACGGCGGCGGGCGCCGCGACGCGGACGACAGGCGCGGCCGGGCAGGCCGGTCTGACCGCGGAGTCCGTCGACCGGTACGTACGCGACTACATCCGCCGCACGGACCTGCCCGGCGCCGTGGTGACGGTCGTCAAGGGCGACCGGATCGTGTACGCCGCCGGTCACGGCCACACGGCCGGCGGCGAGGCGATCACCGCGGACACCCCGATGCCGCTCGCCTCGCTGTCCAAGTCGTTCACGGCCCTCGCGGTGCTGCGCCTGGCCGACGAGGGCAGGATCGACCTCGACGCCCCGGTCCTCCGGTATCTGCCGGAGTTCACCATGGCCGATCCCCGGGCTCGGCGGATCACCGTACGGCAGCTGCTCCAGCAGACCTCGGGCATGAGCGACCGGACCTTCCCCGATATGACGCTCCCCGCGCCGGACGACCTCAAGGGCGCCGTCGCGATGCTCGGGACGGCTCCGCTGGCGGCGGCGCCGGGCACCCGGATGGCGTACCACAACCCCAACTACGCGGTCGCGGCTCGGCTGGCCGAGGTGGTGTCGGGCCTGCCGTTCGCCGATCTCATGACCGCCACGGTGTTCACTCCGCTCGGCATGGCGTCCACCCGCACGGTGGACACCACCGAGGACCTGCCCGGCGCGGGCGCCGGCTACATCCGCGCGTACGGCCGGGTGATCGAGCGCGCGCACCCGAAGTGGTTCGTCAACGGCTCCTATGGCGTCGTCAGCACGGCGGACGACCTGGCCAAGTGGCTCGTCACGCAGACCGGCGCCGGCCACGTCATCCCCCGGGGCCTCGTCGAGGCCACCCAGACCCCGTCCGGTGTGGGCGGCAGCACGTACGGCATGGGCTGGTCGGCCCAGCGGACCCCCGGAGGAGCACCGATGCTGCGGCACACCGGCTGGCTGCTCACGCACAACTCCGCGCAGACCGTCCTGCCCGGCAGCGGGTACGGCATCGCGGTCGTCACCAACACGGGGATGATCTCGGGTGACGACGCACTGATCATCAGCGACGGCCTGGTCGACCTGATCGAGGGACGGCCCGGCGCGGGCGCCGCGCCCTTCACGACGTCGGTGGACCCCTGGCTGGGCGCGCTGTCGCTGCTCAACCTGGGCCTCGGCCTGGCCGGGGTCGTACGCGCCCCCCGCTGGACCCGGCGTCGCGCCCGCCGGCCCGCGTGGCGGATTATCGCGCGGCTGGCGCCGTACGCGCTGCCCGTCGCCTTCTACCTCGGGCTGCCGGCGCTGGCCGCGGTGGTGCTCAACCGGGTGGGCACGCTGGACCAGCTCACCTACGTCTGGCTCGCGCTGTACGTCTGGGCCGCCACCGGAGCGCTGGCCGCCGTCGCCGTCGTGGCCGCCCGTCTCGCCCACGCCGTACGCTCCCGGCGGCGGGCCGTTGGTAACGTCCCGGCATGAGCAGCGGTGAGCCGGGAACGATCCGCGTCCTGCTGGCGGACGACGAGGCGCTGATCCGGGCCGGTATCGCGGGCATCCTGGCGACGGCCGGCGACATCGAGGTCGTCGCCGAGGCGGGCGACGGGCACGAGGCCGTCGACCTCGCCCTGCGCCACCGTCCCGCCATCTGCCTGCTCGACGTCCGGATGCCGCGCCTCGACGGGCTGGCGGCCGCCGCCGAGCTGCGCCGCGTCCTGCCCGAGGTCGCCGTCGTGATGCTCACGACGTTCAACGAGGACGACTACGTGACGAGCGCGCTCGGCTCCGGCGCGGCCGGTTTCCTCCTCAAGTCGGGCGATCCACGGGAACTGATCGCGGGGGTCCGCGCGGTCGCCGCCGGCGGCGCCTATCTCTCCCCCGCCGTCACGCGGCGGGTCATCACCCGTCTCCGTGCGCGCCCGCTCGGCACGGAGGCCGCCGCCCGCGCCCTGGTGGCCGAGCTCGGCGAGCGGGAGCGGGAGGTGCTCGCGCTGGTCGGGGCCGCCCTGTCCAACGCCGAGATCGCCCGGCGCCTGCACCTCGTCGAGGGCACGGTCAAGGGGTACGTCAGCCAGATCCTCGCCCGTCTCGGCCTCCGCAACCGCGTCCAGGCCGCGATCCTCGCGTACGAGGCGGGTCTCGTGCCCGAGGCTCCGCTCGACCGGAGGGCGTGAGGCGGTGCGGACGTACCGTCTCCTCGACCTCGGTGTCTGGCTGGCCGTGTCCGCGCCGCCGGTCGCGTCGGTCGCCGACGGCATCCTCGACGGCATCGGCGACGGCGTCCTTGGGGACGTCGACGCGCGGCGGGTGGCGGCGGCCGTGGCCGTTCCGCTGTTCGCGGCCGCGACGGCGGTGAGCCGCAGGTGGCCGCTGGCGGCGCTGGCCGTACCGGTGGCGGTGAGCCTGGCCCTGGACGTGCAGATGGTCGGCCCCCTGTCCTGGACGTGGGCGGCGCTGGTGGTCTTCGGCTACCTGGCCGGGCACCGGATGGCGAGCGCCCGCCCGGCGCTGTGCTTCTTCGCCGTCGTCGCCCTCGCCGGGCTGCCGCTGTCCGCGCTCGTCCTGCGCGACCTGTGGGGCTGGCCCGCACAGCTCGCCACGCTGCTGCTCGCGGTCGTCTCACCCTGGCTGCTCGGCCGGTGGCGTCGCCAGCACACCGAACTGGTCCGCACGGGCTGGCGGCTCGCCGACCGGCTGGAGCGTGAGCAGCAGGCCGTCGCCGACCGCGCCCGCCTGCGGGAGAGGGCGCGCATCGCGGGCGACATGCACGACTCGCTCGGCCACGATCTGACGCTGCTCGCGGTGCGCGCCGGCGCGCTGGAACTCGACCCCGGTCTCGACCCCCGGCAGCAGGCGACCGTACGCGAACTGCGCGAGGCCGCCGCGGCCGCCACCGAGCGGCTCCGCGAGATCATCGGCGTGCTGCGCGCGGACGACGAGGGCGCCCCGCCCTTCGACGCGATGCCACCGCGTGAGGAGAGCGTGGAGACGCTCGTCGAGCGCGCCCGAGACTCCGGCGTGCCGATCGTCGTCGAGCACCTGGGCGGCACCGGCGACCTGCCTCCGATGACCTCGCTCGCCGTGCGCCGCGTGCTCCAGGAGGCCCTGACCAACGCCGCCAAGCACGCTCCCGGCGCGACCGTACGCGTCGCTCTCGCGTCCGATGACGGCGTCGTCACGCTCCGCGTGGTCAGCGACGCCGCCCCGGTGGCCGCCCCGCCGGACCTCGCCTCGGGTGGTTCGGGGCTCGTCGGGCTGGCGGAACGCGTGCGGCTGGCCGGCGGCGTCCTGCGGGCGGGCCCGGCCCCCGGCGGGGGTTTCGAGGTCGCCGCCCAACTGCCCGTCGACGGCGTGCGCGCGGACGACGGACCCCCGCGGGCGGCGGGCCCCGGCATGCCCGTGACCACGTCGGCCCGGGAGCTCGACCTCGCCCGCCGGCGGGTGCGGCGGCGGCTGGCTCAGGCGGTCGTGGTCCCCGTGGCCGTGCTGGCCGGGATCTTCGCGCTCCTGATCCCCCTCCACTTCGTCAGCTCGTCGTTCTCCGTCCTCGATTCCGCGGCCTACGATCGGCTGATGGTGGGCGAACCACGCGACGACGTGCGGTCCCGGCTCCCCGCGTTCACCAGGGACGGCCCGCCGGACGGCGCCCCCGCTCCGCCACAGGGCCAGGACTGCGCCTATTACACCGTGGAGGCCGATCCCGCCCGCGCCTACCGTCTGTGCTTCGCCCGCGGCCGGCTCGTCTCGAAGGCGGTCGTCCCCGGGCCGTGACATGGCGTTAAGCAAGATCCAAGCCGGTTCCAGGACCGTGCCGCCATCCTCTTGACGCAGACGGCGTCCGCCGTCGGCGGACAGGAACGCGACGAACGGCCTCGGCCCCGGTTCTGCGGGCGGTGGTCGCCACGACGTCGCGAGATGACCAAGGGGGCTCACGTGCCCGATGCTCTCGCCCGTTTCCGGTGGCTGGCGGCCCCGCCCGGAGCCGCGGACAACCCGCTGGGCGACGTCTTCTGCGTGTCGTTCTTCCACGGGCTGGAGCCCGCCGAGGTCGCGGCCCGTATCGATCCCGCCGGAGCACCGGTGCGTTCGATGACTCTCGGCGAACTCGACGACGCGGTCACGGAGTTCATCGAGGGGACCGACGGCGGCTACGGCGGCGGATACGTCGGCGTCACCCGGATCGCCGAGTGGAGCGTGATGGTCGAGTTGTGCGGCTGGCACACCACCCTGGGCGAGAACCTGGCACGCCTCTCGCAGGGCTGCGAGGCGGTGGCCGTCGGACGCCACGACTACGCCGAGCACAGCTTCCTGTACGCCGTGGACGGCGAGATCGTCACCGCGTTCACGCCGCACGCGTCGGTCAACCGCCGGGGCAGCGACCCCGATCGGCTGAAGGAGCCGATGCGCAGGGTCGGGCTGCCGCTGACCGCCACGGCCGGTAAGGCGGCCTGGGACGTGCGGTGGGACGACGCGCTCCCGAAGGCGTTCGCGCTCGCCGCCAGGATCACCGGGGTGACCCTCGCCGCGGACTCCTTCGCCGGGCCGCTGCTGGTCGCCTCCGTCACCGAGTGGTCCCAGGTCTAGGCGTGTTGTCGGAGGGCTCTGCTACACACGCCTTATGACCTCACCCGCCGCCCAGCGGCTCGGCATCGTGCCGTCCGTGTTCGCCGTCCAGCACCTGCCGCAGGCGACGTTCCCCGAGGACGACGACTGGATCGCGCTCGTACGCGCCCCGGAGGGCCTCACCGTGATCCGCGAGGCCTGGCCGACGGGGTCCGGCGACCGCTGGATCGGCCTGTACGGCGGGGAAACGGGACACCACCTGGACGTCCCGGGCATGCTGGCGGCCATCGTGGGCCCCCTGGCCGATGCGGCCGTCCCGGTGTTCGTCGCCTCGACGTTCCACGCCGACCTGGTCCTCGTGCCCGAGCCGAGGATCAATGAGGCGGTCGCCGTCCTGGAGGAGGCGGGGCACCGGGTGGACACCCGCCACCTGCGCTCGCCCGGCTCCTGACCGTCGCCGGGATGCCGGGTCACGGCATCAGGGGCAGTTTTCCCACGATCTTGTCCACCCGGTTGCGCGGCCCGACCACGCTGACCGCGTAATACTCGACGTCGTCGGCCGCGGTCTCCTTCATCGTGGCGAGATAGTCGGCGTAGACCCGCGTCCGCTGGGCCGCGGCGGGCATGTCCGCCACGAAGCAGCCGGCGGACGCCGCGGCCTTGGCACGGATGGCACGGAGCGTGGCGGCGTCCGCGGCCAGCACCGAACACCCCGCCCAGGGCAGGCCCGGGTGCGCACCGCCGTCGGCGTCCACCGCGTCGTCACCGAGGAGCCCGGTCACCGCCGTAGAGGTCGCCGCGGCCACGCAGACGGCGGCGTTCACGGCACGGCCCGCGGGAAGGTCGCCGTCGACCACGATCACCCACTTGAGGCGGGCCGCCCGGGTCGGGAGGGCCGGGTCGATCTCTTCGGGGGCGAACCCGACACCCGTGGTCGCACCTTCATCGGCCGTCATCCCGGCCTCCTATTCATCCATCCGGCAGTACGTCGAAAATGCTAGGCACCCGTACGATTGCACTGCAAGGAATCCGTACTTATATCGGAGGAAGGGGTGCAGAGGCGGGCATGGACGAACTTGATAAGGCGATCCTGGCGGAACTGCAGTCGGATGCACGGAAGACCAACCGTGACGTCGCCGCCGCGGTCGGGGTCTCGCCGACCACGGCACTCGACCGTACGCGGGCGCTCCGGCAGCGCGGCGTCATCCGGGGAGCGATCCTCGACGTCGACCTCGCGGCGATCGGGCGTCCGGTCCAGGCCCTCATCGCCATCCGTGTACGTCCCCCCTCGCGGCGCAACATCGAGGGCTTCCGCAACTGGGTCAGCGCGCTCCCCGACACCCTGGGCGTCTACGTGACGACCGGCACGGAGGACTTCATCGTGCACGTCGCGGTGCCGGACAATGCCAGCCTGTACGCGTTCGTGATCGACAGGCTCACCGAACGGCCCGAAGTCGCCGACGTCCGCACGTCGATCGTCTACGAGCACCTCCGCAACACCCGGATCGGCCCGAGCGGTCCGTGATCCGTTCCTCAGCGGCGCCGGTGACGGTGTGGGTCCCGGCGGGTGCCCTCTGACTCCGGTCCGATCTGTCACCCGTCCGGAAATCCGGTTGCCAGTCACCTCGGGGGCTGCGAATACTCCTGTTGGTCATCCGTACGGCGATATCCGATGAAATCGACGAGGTGGGGTGAGCACCGTGCGGACGAGGTTGCGGAGGCTGCACGCAGGCGGCCGGGAGTTCGCGTGGACGGCGCAGATCAACCACGTGGCAGGCGAGCGTGACTGTCACCGATGCGTCCGCCTTCGCGTCTGGGGTGCCGGGAAGAACGGCCGCGTGCTCCAGGCGGATCTGTTGTCCACGGCCGTGCTGCCGTGGGGGTGCGCGACCGACTGCGCCTACCCGACTCCGAAGGATGTGCGGAGAGTCGTCGACTACGCCTTGACGCATGGCTGGGATCCCGACCTCGCCGGCGGGACCTTCTTCCTGAGCGAGAGCGAACACGCCGACGAGTTCGGACTGGACGACTTCCTTCTCACCGATCGCCTTCGGGACGACGGGGCACCGGACCCCACCGAACGGGTGTTCCGTGCCCGCGGCGACCGTGAGACCGGTGAGGTCGCGCCCGTGCCCGGCTCGGGGAAAATGATCTGGGCCGGTCTTCCGCGAGGTTCGGCGCGCACGGGCGATCGAGGGGGGGTGTGACCCGGATGGGCCTGGACATCGAGAGCCGGTCGTCCGACTCGCCGTACATCGAGCGGGTGTGGCGGAGCAGCAGCCGCGACGTCGAGCAGATGACGGCGGTCGCGACGACGCATTGGGATCTGGTCTTCTGGGAGCATCGCGGCCAGGTCAGCGCGTCCGTCCAGGGGCCGGAGTCGAAGGCGAGCTCGGCCCCCGTTCCCGAGGAGGCCGCGTTCTTCGGGATCAGCTTCTCTCTCGGCACGTCGATGCCCCACCTTCCGGTCAGCCGGCTCGTGGACGGTTCGGCGGAGATTCCCGATGTGACGCGCGGGTCCTTCTGGCTGAAGGGTTCCACGTGGCACCTGCCCGACTACGACAACGCCGAGGCCTTCGTCGAGCGGCTGGTGCGCGAGGGTGTCGTGGAGCGCGACCCGCTCGTCGCCGCGGTGCTCGGCGGCGCGTTGCCGGACGTGTCCGAACGCACCGTGCAGCGGCGCTTCGTGACGGCGACCGGGCTCACCCGCGGCACCGTGCGGCAGATCGACCGCGCCCGGCGGGCCGCGGTCCTGATCCAGGAGGGCGTGCCGGTCCACGACGTGATCCACCGTCTCGGCTACTTCGACCAGCCGCACCTGGCACGGTCCCTGAGCCGATACATCGGGCGCACCGCCACCCAGTTGAGCGAGCGGAATCCGGCGCAGCCGCTGTCACTCCTCTACACGCCCTGACCGCTCGCCCGCCGGGCCACAGCACCGGAATTCACGGCGCGGACTCGGCCCGCACCTGCTCGAAGAGCTGAGTCAGACGCCCGAGCCCTGCCGCGGTCCGCAGCACGTCGGAGTAGTCGCGCAGGTGGACGATACGGCCGTCGCGGGCTCGCAGGACGAGCACGAACCGGGAAGAGAACAGCTGCCCGGTCGCCGGGTTGACGCCGTCCATCTCGCCCTCGGAGATGACCACGCCGGCGTCGGACGTCTCGTGAACGCGCATCTCGCGAAATCCGGTCAGCGGCGGCTCGGACACCGACCCCCAGGCCGCCCTGAAGCCTGCACGGATCTCCTCGCGCCCGTCGTACCGCTGCGACGGGCCGCGATGCGGCGTCCAGAACACGAACTCATAGGTCGCCTCGTCGGCGAACAGATCGGCAAGCGAGTCGGGCGAGAAGTCCAGCATCGCCTGATGGAAACGGTCGAGCAGCTGCCGTGGAGTCGCGAGCACGCTGTCCCCTTCATCGCCGCGAATGTCGCTCAACAAACGTAGACCGACGGAGAATTCACGGTCAACAAGTGTGGAGCCGAGATGGATCCGAGACGCCGCCATTCCTTCGGTTACCCGCGGTAACCAGGATTCAAGCAGTCGTCAAGCGCCGGGAACTACTAATGATCACCGAGTTCACGGGTCTTGTTCGGCAGGGCGATGAGCCGCCCTCCATCAGTGCACGGATACGGCTGGCCCAGTGACGAAAGAGTTGTCCGGCGATGCGCTCGCCGGTTCCGAACGAATCAGCGGAGGACGGATATGACGCTGCAACGCCGGCCTGTCAGATCCCGGTCCAATGGCGCTGTCCGGGGTGTCGCCTCATGGATGTCCGGCACCTCCGTCACGCCGAACCAGATCTCCTGCGCCAGTGTGGTGTTCGCGGGTCTGGCGGGATGGGTGCTGTCCGGGGCTCCGGGATGGGCCGGATGCCTCGCCGCGGCGGTGCTCATCCAGTTGAGGCTGCTGTGCAACGTGCTGGACGGCCTCGTCGCGGTCGAAGGAGGGAAGAAGTCCCCGACCGGCGCGCTGTACAACGAGTTCCCGGATCGCGTCGCCGACTCGCTCGTCATCATCGGGGCGGGATACGGCGCGGGGCTGCCGGAGGTCGGGTGGCTCGCCGCGCTTCTCGCCGTGACCACCGCGTATGTCCGGGTGTTCGGGGGCGCGCTCGGCTTCGAGCAGGAGTTCCTCGGCCCGATGGCGAAGCAGCACCGGATGGCCGTCCTGTCGGCCGGCTGCCTGATGGGCGCGGTCGAGTCCCTCCTGACCGCGACGCAGTACTCGCTCAAGGCGGCGACAGTGGTCGTGGCCGTCGGCTCGGCCGTCACGTGCTGGACCCGCGGTCGCGCCATCGCCAGGAGATTGCGGGCTGCCGATGTCTAGCCTCCTCAGGGTGGCGCTGGTCTGGCTGGTCCGGATCGTCGTCGGCGCCCACCCCCGATACCTGTCCGCCCTGGCGACCGGCCGCCAGCGGATCTATTTCTCGAACCACACCAGCCACGTCGACACGATGGCGATCCTCGCCGCGCTTCCCGCACGGCTCCGCGAAAGCGTCCGGCCGGTGGCGGCGCGCGACTACTGGGACTCCTCCCCGCTCAGAAGCTTCGTCGCGCGGCGCGTGCTCGACGTCGTCTTCGTCGAACGACAGCGGCAGGGGACGGGTGACCCGCTCGATCCGCTGCGGGAGGCGCTGCGCGAGGGGGCCTCTCTGGTGATCTTCCCTGAGGGGACCCGGGGCGCGGGGCCGGAGCCCGGGCCGTTCCGGAGCGGCATATTCCGGCTCTCACGGGAATTCCCCGACGTCGAGCTCGTCCCCGTGAGTCTGTCCAACCTCAATCGCGTCATGCCCAAGGGAAAGGTGATCCCCGTTCCCCTCCTGTGCCGGGTGGGGTTCGGCGCGCCACTCGAGCGGGTGCCCGGCGAGGAGAAGGACGCTTTCCTGGAACGCGCTCGGGGCGCGGTGATCACGATCGGAAAAACCTGACATGCCGCACGTCTTCTGGATGACGATCGCCGGAATGGTGACAGTGCTCACCGCGGCGACAACGGTGGGAACGGTCCTGGCGCGTCGCGCCGGCCCGGGGAACACGACGGTGCTGAACCTCAACCAGCGGATCAACGCCTGGTGGGTCATGATCGCGGTCGCCGGCACCGCGATCGTCGCGGGGAGTCACGCGACGATCGTGCTGTTCGCGCTGTGCTCGTTCTTCGCGCTCCGCGAGTTCGTCACGCTGACCCCGACCAAGGACGGCGACTACTGGTCGCTGCTGCTGGCGTTCTACGTCGCGCTTCCGGTCCAGTTCGCGCTGCTCGGGTTCCGCTGGTACGGGCTTTTCTCGATTTTCATTCCGGTCTACGTGTTCTTCGTCGTCTCGGCCGCCGCCGCGCTGTCGCAGGACACCTCCGACTTCCTCGAACGCAATGCCAAGATCCAGTGGGCGCTGATGGTGTGCGTCTACGGCCTGAGCCACGCCCCCGCGCTGCTGATGCTGGAGATTCCCGGCTACTACTCCGGAAACGGCCCGCTTCTGCTGTTCTTCCTGCTGGTCGTGCAGTCGAGCGACGTCTTCCAGTACGTGTGCGGCAAGCTCTGGGGCCGCACGCCGCTGTCGCCGAAGGTGAGCCCCTCCAAGACCGTCGAAGGGCTCGTCGGGGGCGGCCTGGCGGCGGTGCTGCTCGGCGTCCTGCTGCACGGGCTGACGCCGTTCACCCCCTGGCAGGCCGCGCTGATGTCGCTCGCGATCGTGGCGGCCGGAGTGATCGGCGGTCTCGTGCTGTCGGCGGTGAAGCGCTCGCTCGGCGCCAAGGACTGGGGCGAGATGCTGGCCGGGCACGGCGGAATGCTCGACCGGGTGGACTCACTGTGCTTCGCCGCACCGCTGTTCTTCCACCTGACCCGGTACTTCTTCGTCCCGTGACCCGCGCCGGCCCCCGCGCTCCGGACGGCGTCGCCGTACGTGCCGCTGTGCAGCGGCGTGCCCGGATGGGCCGCGGCCGGGCCCGGCAGGTGCCATTACGCTCTGGTGAACTCTTGAACAATTCACGATCGAGCTGTTACCGTCACCAACCAACTCTAAAAGCTGGTTTCAGGACTATTTCGGACTTTCGGCGCCGAAGCCAGCCAGACCACGGCGATGGTGCCGTGGTCTCACCGTTCTAGGAGCAACCCATGCAGCATGCCCTGCCCAAGCGACGCCTCGCGGCCACCGCCGCGGCGTTCGCCATGGTGGGTGCCGCCTTCCTCGGAGGCGCGACCGGCTCGGCCAGCGCGGCCACCACCGACGAGCCGACGTCTACACCGGTCAACGTGGACATCCCCGACGGGATGCTCATGAGCTACGTCGTCAACGCCCGGATCGCCAACCCCGGCCAGACTCGTCTCGTCGAGCGCGCCGTCGAGGCCGCCGGAGGTGTCGTCGTCCAGTCCTGGCCCGAGATCGGCGTGGTCGTCGCCCACTCCGACCGTGCGGCCTTCCGCGTGAACGTGACCGCCAAGGGTGGCAACGCGGTCGCCTCCGTCGGCGCCACCCGCACGGCCGGGGTCTCCGAGGGGACGCCTGCCGACCTGGCCGCGCCGTGGGGCCCCGGCGCCAACGGGTACAAGAAGGGTGCCAAGAAGCCGGACAACGGCGACATCCCGTCCGACCCACAGCCCGGCGAGAGCCTCGACCCCAACGAGGGGGTCCAGTGGGACATGCAGATGATCAAGGCCCCGCAGGCGCAGGCGATCTCCGACGGCAACCGCAACGTCCTCGTCGGGGTGCTCGACAGCGGCATCTCGCCGACACACCCGGACCTCAAGGCCAACATCGACGTCGCAAACTCGGTCAACTGCAGCAACGTCGGCCGTCCGGACCAGACGCCGCTGGCTTGGCGTCCGACGACGAGCGACCACGGTACGCACGTCGCCGGCACCATCGCCGCCGCCCGCAACAACATCGGCATCGTCGGTGTCGCGCCGAACGTGCGCATGGCGTCCGTCAAGGTCGTCAACGACGACGGCTTCATCTACCCGGAGTACGCCGTCTGCGGCTTCATGTGGGCGGGCCTGAAGCACATGGACGTCACGAACAACTCCTACTACGTCGACCCGTTCGAGTTCTGGTGTGACGACCAGCCCGACCAGGCCGCCAGCAAGGAGGCCGTCCGGCGCGCCGTGCGGTGGGCCACCGAGCAGGGCGTCGTCAACGTCGCCGCGGCGGGCAACTCCAACTACGACATGGCCAACAAGACCGTGGACAAGGGCAGCCCCAACGACGCGCCGCAGCCGACCGTGCGCACGATCAACAGCGGCTGCAACGACCTCCCGGCCGAGCTCGACGGCGTCGTGACGGTCGCGTCCCTGCAGCGCGTGGGCACCACGCTGGACAGCGTCCGGTCGTCCTTCTCCAACTACGGCCTCGGCAAGATCGACGTCGCGGCTCCCGGCTCGTCGATCTACTCGACGACGTGGAACACCCGGACGGGGGTGGATGGCTACGGCACCAAGAGCGGTACGTCGATGGCGAGCCCGCACGTCGCCGGCGTCATGGCGCAGATGAAGTCGGCGCACCCGTCCTGGTCGCCGGCCGAGATGATCAACGAGCTCAAGGCGCGGGCCGTGCCCAAGCCGTGCCCGCAGAACACCGCGGCCTGCACCGGCACCGTCGACGACAACAGCTTCTTCGGCGCCGGTGTCGTCGACACCCTCGCGGTCGTCCAGTGAACTGACCCCGGTGTCACCTGAGTGAGACCACCAGGCTGGGCCCGCACCGTCACGACGGTGCGGGCCCAGTGCCGTACGGCGACGAGGAATGTCCTCCCGACGCCCGGCGCGGCGGCTGACGGCTGCCGCAGAACTCGGCGATGTAGGCCTTGTCCATCAGCGCGATCTGGTTCTCCACTCCCCAACTGCCATTGATCACCCAGGCGAGCGTGTGGGTACCGCCCGACCGCCCGGTCACGCCGGTGAGATAACCATCGAGGGTTCCGCCGTGGCCGTACACGGTGATCCCACAGGGGAGCTTCGTGATGATCACGCCGAGGCCGTATTCGTCGATGTCCGAGCCCGCGCGGGATCCGGGAACCGGCGTCAGCATCTGACGCAGGACAGGCTGTGGTAGCAGACGCCCCGCCAGCAGGGCCGAGGCGAAACGGTTCAGATCTCCGACGGTCGAGATCAGGTCGCCGGATCCGGGCGCGAAGCTCGTGTTGAGCACGGTCGCGTCCTTGACGGCGCCGGAGTCCGACATCTTGTAGCCGTGCAGGTAGGGAGGGGCGATGGACGAGGATCCGCCGGGGAAGTAGGTCGAGCGCAGGCCCAGAGGCCGGATGATCCGCCGCGTGATCTCTTCCGTGTACGGCCGGCCGGTGACCCGCTGAATGACCATCCCGAGCAGGACGTAGTCGGTGTCGGAGTAGTTCCAGGCCGCCCCGGGCGGGAACAGCGGGGGATGTGAGACCGCGACGCGGACCAACGCGCGCGGCACAAGCCGGCGGGACGGGTCACGCTCATAGGCCTGGCCCAGTTCCTTGTCGGTGGTGTAGTCGAAAAGGCCGCTCGTGTGGTTCAACAGCATCCGCAGGGTGATCCGCCGGCCGTCGTTGCCCTTGCCGTCGACCAGGCCCGGCAACCAGTGCTCGACGGTGTCGTCCAGTCGGAGCCGATCCTCGGCGACCAGTTGCAGGACCGCGGTGGCGACGAAGGTCTTCGTGATGCTCCCGGCCCTGAATCGCGCATCAGGCCGCGGCGCCGTGCCGTTCCGGACGTCGCCGACCCCGATCGCCACGTCGGAGGTCCGCTCCCGACTCCATGCCTGCGCCAACGCCCCCGGATAGTGGTTCTGGCGCACGGCCTCGGCCAGCACCGCGCGCAGGGCGGAGTCTCCGTCCTTATCCGGCACCGGGAGGGGAGACGCCGGGGGGCCGAGAAGGGTCACGGCGAGGGCCGCCACCGCCATGACCGCCCGGCGAGAGGCCTGCGCGCGAAGCGGTGTGCGCTTCATCCGCCCTCCCTGACCCCGTGCCGGCCCGGCTTATCCGCCCGTCACCGCGGAGCGAACCTCGCCCGGCACCTGCACGCGACCATTCAATACCGCCACGATTGCCAATCAAACAAGAAACGCGTAAACAAAGTTAAAGGCCTCGGAACAAAGAGCCGAACACCGCCGCCATCTTGCCGACAAGTTTACGTCCCGCTTGCAACACATGCAGCACCGGAGGTGATACTGAAAATACGAGAGGGCAAGCCGGATGCGAATATTCGACCCAGCCCGGACGATCATTTCTCCGAAGCTCGATCAAGGAGATGCAATGGACAGGATGATGGCACTTCAGGCCACCGTCGACGATGAGTTCCGCGCCGAACTCATGACGGATCCAATCGCCTTCGATACTGAGGTCTCCGCGTTACCCGACCCGATCGAGCAGCCCGACCAGGAGTCGCTGAGATCCTGGACGACGGGCGCCGCCAGCGAAATCTACGCCTGTCCGGCCACCCATCATTGCATCCACACCCACGTCTGCCGTAAGACCTATTAGGCGCCGGGCAAGAGGACGCCGACATCGGCGCGGCCGGCCACCGTCGTCCGCGCCGCCGCCGATCGGCAGCCATCCCATGCCGAATGAACACGGGATGTAAGTGGCCGTCGCGGACCGAGATCTGTTCATCAAGAACAAACGCCTGCCCCTACGGCATGGCCTTCATATTCGCGTCATGTCGCAGTAGGTGCGAACGGGAAAACACGGCAAGTCGCACAGTTAACCGGCCACGGCCGGCCAGCCGTCCGTCGCGTACCAAAAGGAGTCCGACCGTTGGGCGACCACCACTCCTTTGTCGACATCGCCGCCGCTGCCGCGAACCTCGCCGAACGTCTGCGAATCCTGGCCGGACTGGAGGCCACCGGACCGGCGACGTTCGCTGACCCGCTTCCCCGATTCGACGCCTGGAAGATCGACCGGATCTCCCAGCGGCTGGCCGTGAAGACGGACGTCAGGGCACCGGACCCGTCCGCGCCGGCGGCCCCCGGCCGGGACGACCTCCGGCGGGCGCTTACCGCCTTCCGGCATCACGAGCTCGGCCTGCGCGATGCCGACGACGACACCAAGGCGGTGTTCGCCGAGGTGCAGCGCTCCTGGCTGCCGACCTACCAGGCCGCACTCGGCGCGTTCGACCGCTCCGCCCAGGATGCGCAGGACGCGAGTTGGCGGCGCCCCGAGATCTACTACGGTCGGCTCGCCATCGCCTGCGAGCCGTTCCTCCTCGAACTCGGCCGCCGGATGGACGCCGCCCGGGCCCGCCATCCGGGCCGATTCGGCCGTCGCATGACCGACGATCTGCAGCGGCATCTTTTCGAGCGTTTCGAGCTGTCACTCGCGTGGGCCGTGGAGGCCGACGCGAAGGTTCACTGCGCCGAGGCGGGCATCGACAGGGCACGGGCGACCCGTGAGGACTTCCGGGCGTACCTCGACGCCACATTCGCCGAGGCGGCCGACCACCACCGCTTCCATCTCGGGTTCCCGGTCCTGGGACGCTGGCTGGCGCACATCACCGCCTTGCTGGCGGACTTCGGATGCGAGCTCGTCGAGCGCCTCGAGGCGGATGCCGCGGCGATCGGCCAGACGATCTTCGGGGAGGACATCTCATCGTTCCTGTCACTGCGGCCGGGTATCTCCGATCACCACGCCGGAGCCCGCACCGTCGCCCTTGTCGAGGCTCAGCTGGTGGGCGGGGCGACCGGTTCGTTCGTCTACAAGCCGCGCTCGATCGCCGCCGAGGCGACGATGCAGAAACTGCTCGCGCGGCTACGCGACGACGGAGTGCTCGATTTCGCGCCGTATGCCGTCCTGCCACGGCCGGGGTACGGCTATGAGGAGCGGATCCCCCCGGGCCGTAACCATGTGACGACCCGTGAGGAGGTCGAGCGGCTTTACCGGGAACTCGGCGGTCACCTGGGGATCTTCTACGTACTGGGCGGAGACGACCTGCATTTGGAGAATGTTCTGGTCGCCGACGGTCACGCCCACGTCTGCGACTGCGAGACCGCCCTCAGCGTGCTCTTACGTGGTCAGGCACGACCGCCGGGCACCCTCCTGGACTCGGTGTTCAGAACCGGACTGCTCGAGTGGCCGCGCGGGGCGGGCTCCGGTGACCTGATGCGGGCCAGCGGCTACTCCGGAGGCGAGGCGTACGAGCTGCCGATGCCCGTGCCCTGCCTCGAAGAGCGGCGCGACAGCTTCCGGACGTCGGTGACGCACATGACCGGCGTGCGCGTCGAGCCGGGGACTCATAACCGGGTGTTGGTCGGCGACACGGTCGTACGACCGGAGGACTTCACCGAAGCGATCATGGAGGGGTTCGGCCGGGTGCACGAATGGTTCGAGCGCCGGCCTGACGCGGCGGTACGCGCGGTGACGGAGATGTTCGGCGGCGGCTCCGTCCGGTTCGTCAACTGGGCCACCCAGCTCTACGTCAACCTGCTGCAGCACGCCCGGCATCCCAGGTGCCTGGTCGACCCCCTGGAGGTCGACCTGACCCTCGGCACGGTTCGTACCTTCCTGCAGAGCTGGGACCGGGACGGCCGGCTCGCGGAGCGGGAGGTCGAGTCGATGTGGCGGCTCGACATACCGATCTTCACCATGGACGCCCGCGGCGGGCCGCTCGTCCACGACCACACGACGCCGCTGGCGATCGACCTCGACACCTCTCCGCTCGGCTGCGCCGCGCAGCGGATCCGGTCGCTGTCCGTGGACAACCGCGAACGGCAACGCCGCTACATCGCGGCCGGCCTGCGCACGAGTGAGGTCGCCAGCCCGGCCTTCGTGTCCGCCGCCGCCGAACAGGCGAGCCGGGTCGGCGAGCGCCTGTGCGCCATGCTCCGCGAGCCGTCGGAGCCCGCACCGTGGACGTCGTACGAGATCAGCCCGGACGGGCCCGTACGGGTCGACATCGGCGGCGACCTGTACGACGGGGCGGCGGGCATCGCGCTGTTCCTCGCCTACCTCGACCAGATCGTTCCGCGACCGGAGTTCCGGCGGGCGGCCGAACGGGCCCTGTCCCACGCCGTCGCGGCCACCGATCGCCGGCAGATCGGCGCTTTCACGGGCATCGGTGGCCTGATCTACCTGCTCACTCACCTGCACCGCCTCTGGCAGGACCGCGAACTGCTCGGGCTCGCCGTGCGCCTGAGCGAGGACCTCAGATCCCGGATCGAGGCCGACACGGCACTGGACGTCTTCAGCGGTGCCGCCGGCCTCATCCCGGTGCTGCTCGGGCTCGCCTCCGAGGCGGACGGCGAGGGCGTCGACCAGGCGCATCTGTGCGCGAGAGCGTTGCTGCGCCGCGCCGTCGCGGACGCCGGCACGCTGAGCTGGCCGCCGCCCGATCCTCGCATCGCCCCGGCCAATCTGACGGGCTTCGCCCACGGAGCGGCCGGTATCGGATGGGCGCTGATCCGGCTCGGGCGGCTGACGGACCGGACGGAGTACGTGATCGCCGGACGCCGTGCCCTGGCCTATGAGGCGCGGCACTTCGACGAGACCACGAACGACTGGTACGACCTGCGCACCAGCCCCGGCGGCGTACTGCAGGACGGCCGCTACTACGCCAACGCCTGGTGCAACGGCGCCGCCGGCATCGGCCTGAGCCGCATCGCGAGCTGGGCGCTCCTCGACGGCGACGACGAGTCGCTGCTGCGGGACACGCACCACGCCCTCACGGCGACGCTACGGAACTTCCCCCGGCTGCGGAACGACACGCTCTGCCACGGCCGGTCGGGGAACGCCGAACTGTTCCTGCGTTTCGCCAGGCTGCACGACGAGCCCACCTTCCAGTTGGAGGCGAACGTCCAGGCGCACGAGCAATGGCGGCACTTCGATGACACCCAGAACGGTCTCATCCAGGACACAGCGGGTTTCTTCCCCGGACTCATGATCGGGAGATCCGGCCTCGGCATGCACTTCCTGCGCCTGGCCCACCCCGACCGGGTCCCGTCCCCCCTGCTCCTCGATCCAGTACCCGGCGGATGAAAGAAGTGGGCACGACGCCGTCATCGCACCGCATGCGGAGGAAGGCCTGAGGGAGGAACCGTGTTCGGAACCGGCCATCGGAGCGCCCAGGCGCCGCCCACCGCACGCCGGTGCCAGGGCGTTCCCGCGATACGGGCGACCGGCCTCCACAAGTCCTATCCGGACGTGGACGCCGTGCGTGGCGTCGACCTCACGGTCGAGCAGGGCGAGACGTTCGGCCTCCTCGGCCCGAACGGCGCGGGCAAGAGCACGATCATCGCGATGCTGTGCACACTTGCCGTGCCCACCGCGGGCCGCATCGAGGTGGCCGGTCACGACACCCGGACCGCGCCCGGCCCGGTGCGGCGAAGTCTCGGAATCGTCTTCCAGGAGAGCACGCTCGACGGGGAGCTCACCGCCGCAGAGAACCTCCGCTTCCACGCCGACCTGTATGCCATGCCCAAGGCCGGGCTGGCCGCCCGGATCGACGCGATGCTCGACCTGGCCGGGCTCACGGCACGACGTGACCACCTCGTACGGACCTTCTCCGGCGGGATGCGCCGCCGTCTGGAGATCGCCCGTGGCCTGCTGCACCGGCCACGGGTGCTGTTCCTGGACGAACCCACCATCGGTTTGGACCCGCAGGCACGCGACCGGCTCTGGGCACACCTGTGCGAGGTGCGTGAACGTGAGACGATCACGATCTTCCTCACGACGCACTACCTCGACGAGGCCGAGCGGTGCGACCGCATCGCCATCGTCGACGACGGACGGATCGTCGCCCAGGGCACGCCCGCCGAGTTGAAGTCGACGCTCGCCGCCGACCGCATCGACCTGCGCACCGGTGACGACGTGGCGGCGGCCGCGGCGCTGCGCGAACGCTTCGGGATCGAGGCCGTCGCCGGACCGCGAGGCCTGCGTGTCCAGGCGGAGAACGGAGCCCGCCTCGTACCCCGGCTGTGCGCGGGCCTGGACGTCCCGGTCCACGAGCTGACAGTCACGAGACCCAGCCTCGACGACGTCTTCCTCCATCACACCGGGCACCACTTCCGGGACGAGCCCGGGGGAGGCCGCTGATGGCCGGCGGCACTGTGCCACGCGCCGCGTACGGCCGCGGCCTCGCCGCCGAACTCGGCGCCGCACGCATGATGTGGCGGCGGGAGATGCTGCACTTCCTCCGCGATCGGGTCGGCACGCTGGTGTCCCTGGTGGAGTCCCTGATGTTCCTCTTCATCCTCGGCATCGGTCTGGGCGGGCTCTTCGCCGCCTCCGGCGCGGGGTCCGCGTCGGACTATCTGACGTTCTTCTTCCCCGGTGTGCTGGTGATGGCGGCGCAACCCGCCGCGATGTCCGTGGGCGCGTCGATCGTCTGGGAGCGGGAGGACGGTTTCCTCCGTGAGATGCTCGTCGCCCCTGTGTCGCGGAGCACCCTGCTGATCGGCAAATGCCTCGGCGGCATGACGGTCGCGACCTGCCACGGCATGGTGATCCTGGCCAGTGCCGGGCTGCTCCACGTCCCGTACCGGCCCGCGGCGTTCGCGATGCTCGCCGCCGAACTGGCGCTGACGTCGTTCGCGCTGACGGTCCTGGCCGCGGCGGTCGCGGTTTTCGTCCGGCGACCCCGCACGCTGACCACTGTGCTCAGTGTCCTGATGGCCCCCCTGATGTTCCTGTCCGGGACGATGTTCCCGATCAGCGCGCTGCCGGGCTGGCTGGCGTGGCTGTCCCGCCTCGACCCGCTGACCTATGCCGTGGACGCCATGCGCCACACCGCCGGAATCGTTCGGTTCCCGCGCGGACGGGCGATGCTGTCCCAGCCGCTCAGCTGGGGCGACCTGCGTCTGTCGCCGCCTGTCGAAATGGCCGTCGTCGCCGCTCTCACCGCGATCACACTGGTCGTGGCCGCCCGGCGTTTCTCCCGGCTCGGCTGACAGGTCACACATGGATCCCACGGTCAGGGGGACATCACGGTACGTGAGAGCGCCGAAGCCGCGTGGGCCCCGGGCGCGCCTGGTGGCGTCGGTCACGGTCCTGGCGAGTGTGCTCGGGGCGGCGGCATGCGGGCCGGCCGCGACGCGTACGGCCGCGCCACAGCCGTCCGACCAGAGCCGGTTGCAGCGCGACGCCGATGCGATCATCGCGACCGGGGCGACAGGGGTCCAGGCGCGTGCGACCCGTGACGGCCACAACCTGATGGCCACCAGTGGTTTCGGCGACACCGGCACCCGGCGCCCGGTCAAGCCGGACGATCATTTCCGGATCGGAAGTTCCACCAAGACGTTCGTGGCGACGGTCGTCCTGCAGTTGGCGGGGGAAGGGAAGCTGTCGTTGGACGACACGGTCGAACGTCGGCTGCCCGGCGTGGTGCACGGCAACGGCAACGACGGCAGCAAGATCACTGTTCGTCAGCTGCTCCAGCACACGAGTGGTATCCATGAGGGCGACGAAGGACAGGAGACACCGGCCGACTACTACCGGCACCGGTTCGACATCGTCCCGCCGGACGCGTTGGTGAAAGAGGCCATGCGGCACCGGCCCGACTTCGCGCCCGGGACGTCATGGAGGTATTGCAACGCCGGGTACGTCCTGCTCGGAATGATCATCAAACGGGTGACCGGCCGCCCGTGGTCCGAGGAGGTCGACCGGCGCATCCTTCGTCCGCTCGGTCTGCGGAACACCAGTGTGCCAGGCCTTTCCCCGGACGTTCCGGACCCGCATTCCGAGGGTTACGACCGGTACCCTGACGGCACGCTCATCGACGTCACCCGAACCCGTGCGCCCTACACCGCCGACGCCGCCGGAGCCATCATCTCGACCACCGCCGACCTCGACCGGTTCTATCGCGCTCTCTTCGGCGGCAGGCTGCTGCGCCCGGCGGAGCTCGACCAGATGAAGCGGACCGTCGCCACCGACGCGAAGGTGCGACAGGCCTTTCCCGGAGCGCGGTACGGCCTCGGGTTGTTCTCCATCCCGCTGTCGTGCGGCGGAAATTACTGGGGCCATGGCGGAGACATCGTCGGATTCATGACGAGGAACGGCTTCAGCGAGGATGGCCGGCGGGGCGTCGTCGTCTCGGTGTCCACCGAGAACGCGGACTCCGAGGACCGCTCCCTGCGTCAAATGAGAGCGGCCTCCACGCTGATCGACCACGCACTCTGCGGAACCGGCTGAGAAGGAGATCCCACAGCCGGCGGTGCCCTCGATCGCGCCGTGCCCGAACTCCTGCTGCCGCTTCGAGATCCGCTTCTCGACGGCGTACGAGGTGAATACTCACGCCTGATGGTGCTACACGTGGTGGGCGCTGATCGTGCGGAGCACCTGGTTCTCGGTGCCGGGCTCCACGATCACGAACTGCCCCATCATCCCGGAGTCCTCATGCCGCAGGATGTGGCAGTGATACATGTACGGGGTCCCCGGGTCCGTGAACCGCCCGAACTGGACGGCCAGCCGCACGGTGCTCTTCGGCGGCACGTACACCGTGTCCTTGTGCCCACTCGCATACCCCGCCGGCTTCTCCCCATCCACGTCGAGCACCTGAAACGCCACCTCGTGAATATGAAAGTTATGGGCGTAAACGGTGTTCTCAACCTCCCAAATCTCAACAGCCCCGGCCGGAATCACCTCGTCAATGCGCGACATATCCATCTCCTTGCCGTTGATCGCATCGTGCCCGTTGAGCCGGAACCGCCGTACCGTGGCATTCGACGGCACCACGATCGGCGCGCGCGCGCCGGCAAGGCGGTCAGGCAGCCGGGGAGAGAAGGCCAGCCGCGGTGCCGCGACAATCTTCAAAAGGTCGAAGTCGCCCTCGTCGATGCCGTCGGACCCCGAAACCGTACGCAGCAGCACCTGCTCCCCAGCCGTGAAAGCCACAACGACCTCCACCCGCTCACCCGGCGTGAGCGAGACCTGCTCCACCTCGACTGGAGCGGCCAGCAGCCCGGCATCGCCGCCGACCACGTGAAACGAGCGACCGTCGGCGAACGTCAGGTGATACATCCGCGCGTTCGACCCGTTGAGGATCCGGAACCGCACCCGCTCGGTCCGCACGTTCAGAAAACCCCTGTATATCCCGTTGACCAGCATGTGGTCGCCCAGGATGCCAAAGGTCCCCTTCAACGGGTCACCGGTCGGCGAGCCGTCCTCCGCGAGGTTCTTGTCCTGCAGGATAAGAGGAATGTCGTCGACCCCATACCGCCCGGGAAGCCCCGCCTCGCCCCGATCGTCATCGACGATGAACATGCCGGCGAGACCCCGGTAGACGTGTCTGGCGGTCTGTCCGTGCGGGTGCGGGTGATACCAGGACGTGGCGGCGGGCTGGTCGATGGTCCAGTGCGGGCTCCATGTCGCGCCCGGTTCGATCGGCTGGTGCGGACCGCCGTCCATTTTCGCGGGCAGCCGCATCCCGTGCCAGTGCACGGTGCTGACTTCATCCAGCCGGTTGGTGACCGTCATCCGGATCTTGTCGCCGCGGGCCGCCCGGATCGTCGGCCCGAGGTGCGGGCCGTTGAACCCCCAGGTCTCGACCGGCTTGCCGGGCAGGATCTCACTCCGGCCGCGCTGCATCGTCAGCGCGAATCTCCGCGTCCCGTCCTTGTCCACTTCGGGTTCGAGCAGGGGTGGAACGCGCAGCTCGGTGCGGAAGGCGGTCGGATCGCTCGCGGAGGCGGAGCCACAGGCCGAGGCGAGGCCCGAGAGCGCGGCGGCCGCGAGGAACTGTCGACGGTTCATGGTCCCCGGTTGGTCTGTCGTGTCCGTGTGGCGTGCCAACTGTGCTGCACCGGGCGCTTGCCTGCACAGTCGCCGGGGTCACCTCGTGGGCGTGAGATCCTCATGATCTACGGGGGTGCGGGCGAGGAGCTCGAAGCGGTCGCCGGTCCGGGTGGTGGTGAGCTCGCCGCCGATGGCGGCCAGGCGGGCGCGCAGGCTGCTCAGGCCCGTGCCGGGCTCGTCGGACGCGGGGGTGGCGCCGTCGTTGGCCACGCGCAGCCGTACGCGACCGTCCTCGATGGCGATCTCGATGACGCACTCGTACTGGGTGCTGTGCCGGAGCACGTTGGTGACCGCCTCGCGCAGCACCACCGCGAGCACGGGCTCGGCTGGCCCGGTCACGGGTACGGCGTCGATCCGTACGGTCGCTCCCGCCGACTCCAGCACGGCTCTGGCGGAGCCGATCTCCGCGGCCAGCGACAGGCGTCGGTCCGGTGCGCTCAGCCGGGCGGTGTCCGAGAGCGCGGCCCGCGCCGACTCCGTCACCCGTTTGAGCTGTTCCGCCGCACGGCCGGGGTCCGTGCCGAGCAGCCGCAGCGCTAGCTCACCATGCAGGACGATCGTGGTGAGGCCGCGGCCGAGCAGGTCGTGGACGTCTCTACCCACCTGTAGCCGTTCGCGCAGGGCGGCCACCTCGACGAGCTCGGCCCGGGTCTTCCTGAGCTCGGTGACGAGGGCGGCCAGCCGGGTCAGTCCGTAGACCGTCAGTGCGGTGGCGAAGGCGCTGCAGAGCTGGTACGCGGCCACGCCCGGCCCCCGGGGCCAGGCTTCGACGGCGGCGACGGCGCAGATCGCCGCGCACAGCGGCCATGACACCGGCGCCCGCACGTAGAGCAGGACGACCCCGGCGAAGAACCCCGACACGACCAACCCGGCCGCGTCCCCTTGCAGGAGTGGCGCGTAGATGGTGAGCGCCTGGGCGACCATCGTCCAGGCAAGGCTCCTGGGCCGGGTGCCCGCACGCAGGGCGGCCAGGTGCCAGAACTGCAGGCCGAAGGTCACGGGCAGCAGGGCCAGGTGGGCGAGGTGCTCGGAATCGTCGGCGACGAAGTTGAAGAGCGACTGCCCGATGAACAGCACGTGCGTGACGACGAGGATCGGCGTGGCCAGCCGGAGGATCCGCGTGTCGTCATCGCGGGACGGGACCGGGATCGCCTCTTCGGCGGCGGGCAGGGACCGGACCCGCTCCAGGGCCTCCCGTGCGACGGCGACGGCCCGGCGGATCGCTTGTCGCGCCGCCTCCGCGTCATGCTCGCGCCGGGCCCGGCGGGCCAGCCGCTCGACGGCGGACACGCTGCTCACGACCAGGCCGCGAACGTGCTCCCACAGCCGTAGCCGCTCGACCTCCCCGGCCCTGGCGGCCAGCTCGGACCGCTCCCGCCGGACCCGGTCCAGCAGGCCGGCGAGGCGGCTGAGACCGTACAGCATCAGTCCGACGTTGAGGGGGGCGACGACCGCGTAGTAGATCTGCACGGGCGCCAGGTCCAGCGCGACCGCCATGGCGGCCTCGACGAGCGCGATCAACCCGAAGAGCGACCATGCCCAGGGACCGCTCACCACGAGCAGCACCGAGGCGGCGACGAACCCCGAGCCGCCGACCCGCCAGCTCTCAGCCTCGGCCAGCAGGGGCAGGTAGTTCAGCACGGCCTGCGCCGGCAGGAGCACGGAGGCCGGACGCCGCCCGCCCCGGAGCGAGATCGGCAGCTGGAGCGCGGCGACGGCGATGACGCTCGCCACAGTCAGCGGGCCGGACGTGGTCTCGCCGAGGTGGAAGGTCACTCGCAGCAGGCACAGCAGGCAGATGAACCCGGCGAGCAGGCGGGCCGGGCTCAGAGCCAACCGGCGCCCTGGGCGATCCGTACGGCGTGCAGCCGGTTGCGGGCGTGCAGCGTGGCGACGATTGCGGTGAGGTGATTACGTACGGTGCCGGCGGACAGGAACAGCGCCTCGGCGATCTGCTCCACGTCCTCGCCGTCGGAGAACCTCCGCAGCACCTGCAGCTCGCGCGGCTTGAGCGGGCTCTCGGCCACCTCCAGCGCGGCCACGGCGAGCTGGGGATCGACCACCCGCTCGCCCGCCGCGACCTTTCTGATCGCGCCGGCCAGCTGGTCCGGCGGGGCGTCCTTGACCATGAACCCGGACGCCTGTGCGGCGAACGCTCTGCGGACGCTCGCCGGGCGGCCGAAACTGGTGACGATCAGCACCCGGCATCGCGGTAGCCTTCTGCGCAGCTCGGCCGCGGCGGTGAGCCCGTCGACGCCGGGAAGCTCGACATCGATCACCGCCACGTCCGGCTCGTGCTCCAGCGCCATGGGCACGATCTCGTCGCCGGTGGCGGCCTCCGCGACGACCTGGATGTCGGGCTCAAGCCGGAGCAGTGCGACCAGTGCCCCGCGGACCATGTGCATGTCCTCGGCGAGCAGAACCCGGATCATCCATCGCCCCTACCGTCAGGACTCCACTTGCGCCCCATTTCTACCATCTCGTGCGATTTTCGCTGGCGATCATGAAGATTTCACGAGGACGGGGATCGGCATGCAGGGTCAGGACAGGCGGAGGAGCCACCCTGCCAGCAAGGGTGTTGGCAAACAGCACAGTTGATCTAGAAAACAAACAGACCCGTTTCCAGGTTTTCCCTGGTCACGGGCCTTGTTCGAGGTGCGCGGCCGAGAGGACTCGAACCCCTGACCTTCTGATCCGTAGATCCCCAAACGATCTCCAGGGCCGTTCGGACCTGTTCGCCATGCAGGCAAGATGAGGACCGGTGGTCCGGATCCGTCCGAATCGGTTCGGAGCCGTTCACCCCGGTGGCTCCCAAGGTGGCTCCCAGCCTGCGGATCACAAGTGGATTGCTGCTTCTCTGCTTGGCAGTGCGCTGACCTGCTGGGGAGTCGGGTGATCTTATTGAGGGAGAGGAGGTGGATCCGTTTATATTCTGGATCTTGAAGTGTGTCCGGTCTCCGTCTCCGGTACCCATGCGAGGGTCACGCCTTGCCCGCGTGATGTCGTACGCCGCCGCTACAAGTCCTGGTCGGCTGCTGGTCACAATCCGCACATGTTCCGGATCTTGCTCACCTGGACGACCGCCTTCAGCGCGCACCCGACCCTGATGGAACTGCCCATACGTCATCGTCCTTGACGGGCACCCCACCCCCTGGGCGCTGAGACGTTCGGGACCCGGCGCGGGGGCTCGGCGGGCGAGGCGTTCAGGCTGGAGCTGTGGATCTTTTCAGGACTTCGCCAATCCGGCTGGGGTGCACGGTGGGCGATTACGGTATATATGGTGATCTATGGAAGGATTTTTCCATGGCATCCGTTAAGCAGATTCAAGTCGCCTTCGATTGCGCTTCACCTGAGCGTGTCGGTCGCTTCTGGTGCGAGGTGTTGGGGTATGTCGCGCCGGCACCGCCTGAGGGGTTCGCCAGTTGGGACGACTTCAATCGCACGCTGCCGCCCGAGCAGCGGGACTCATGGTTCGCATGCAGCGACCCCTCGGGTGTCGGTCCGCGGCTGTACTTCCAGCGCGTTCCCGAAGGCAAGGTCGCCAAGAATCGGCTGCACCTTGACGTGCGGGTCGGCACCGGACTCGTCGGTGCAGAGCGCCTGGCAACCCTCGAGGCCGAATGCGCACGATTGATCCC
Organism: Microbispora sp. H10836; assembly: GCF_012999525.1. Classification (NCBI taxonomy): domain Bacteria; kingdom Bacillati; phylum Actinomycetota; class Actinomycetes; order Streptosporangiales; family Streptosporangiaceae; genus Microbispora; species Microbispora sp. H10836. The sequence goes on along the minus strand of NZ_JABBWU010000018.1, from coordinate 237 downwards.
TCTCGGCGCGAAACGCGTGCGGCTCCTGCCCGCCGATGAAGAAAACGAGTCGTGCCTCGTGATGCAGGACATCGAGGGCAACGAGTTCTGCCTGAGCTGACGAACGTCTAGGTGATGTCCCGCCGGGTGGTGTAACTCGCAGCTGATCGTGTGGGGTCGGCGAGTTGTGGGTTGGTGTGACTATGACGCGGCCAAGGCGGTGTGCGCCAGGGGTTCGGCCGGATCGTCTGCGGGCGG
>NZ_JABBWU010000017.1:0-210666 GCF_012999525.1 Microbispora sp. H10836 | reverse complement strand
TGTTGCGCGGCCACTCCATCGAGTTCCGGATCAACGCCGAGGACGCGGGCCGGGGCTTCCTGCCCGCGCCGGGGACGATCACCTCGATGCGGGTCCCGTCGGGGCCCGGGGTGCGGCTGGACGGCGGATATGAGACCGGGATGAGCGTGCCGCAGGCGTTCGACTCGCTGGTGGCCAAGCTGATCGTCACCGGCGCCACCCGGGCCCAGGCGCTGGAGCGTTCACGCCGGGCCCTGGCCGAGTACGAGATCGGCGGCATGCCGACCGTGCTGCCCTTCCACCGGGCCGTGGTGAACGACCCCGCCTTCACCGGCGAGCCGTTCACGGTGCACACCCGGTGGATCGAGACCGAGTTCGACAACACCATCGCGCCGTATGAGGGCGAGATGGGCGCCGCGGAGCCGGCCGAGCGGGAACGCATCACGGTCGAGGTCGGCGGCAAGCGCCTGGAGGTCGTCCTGCCCGCCGGACTGGGCTCGCCGCATCTGAGCGCCGCGGGCGGTGCGGGTGGCTCCGGCCCGGCCAGGAAGACCGCGCCGAGACGGCCGGGCGCAGGCGGCGCCAAGAAGGCCGCGGCGAGCGGTGACTCCCTGGTGAGCCCGATGCAGGGCACGATCGTCAAGGTCGTCGCCGCCGACGGCGACACCGTCGAGCCCGGCGACACGATCGTCGTCCTGGAAGCGATGAAGATGGAGCAACCGCTCACCGCCCACAAGGGCGGCGCGGTCACCGGCCTGGCCGCCTCCGTCGGCCAGACGGTCACCGCCGGGGCCGTCCTGTGCGAGATCAAGGACGCCTGAGCAGGGCGCCCCGGCCGTCACCTCTCACGAGAAGTGACGGGCCGTACCGCGACGGAGCACCGTGACGCGCCTCTCCTCCGTCGCGACTTGATCGCCTTGCGGCGGCCGGCGGCGGATCGGGACAGACGGTTCGGCGAGCGGCGCGAGGGCCACTTGCCGACCGGAAGGACGCATGCCCCGTCGCCTATGCGGAACGATAGGTTTTTGTGGAGGAACCATCACGCCCTGCCGTTCGTCCAGTAGGGCGAAGGAGGCTTGAAGCCGTGACCATGAAGACACCGCTCGGCCGGGTGGGGGCCGCCCTGGCGGCGCTGCTCGCCGGGCTCATCACAATGCTCGCACTCGCCCCGGCCGCGATGGCGGCGGCTCCCCCGGACCCGGCCACGGTCCTGTCGTCCTGGAAGAGCGGCAACCCGCTGTACGCCATGAGCGGCACCCCGCTGTCGTCCAGTCAGCAGGACGAGATCCGCCAAGCGCTGGAGGACTCGAAGTCCAAGATCTACGTCGTCGCGATGCCCGACGGCACCGTGACCACGAGCCAGGTGAGCACCTACATCCCGCAGCTCCTGACCGAACTCGACAAGGCCGGCCGGTCGAGCGCGACCGTCGCGCTCCTCGACGGCAACAGCCTGTTCGCCGGATCGAGCGAGCTGCCCAAGAACGCGGCAGGAACGCTGACCCGGCTGTCCACGAGCTCCAACAGCGACGTGGTCACCGGCATGAAGGACTTCGTCAACCGGGTGAACCTGGTGCGCGAGGGCGACGTCAAGGCCGCCCGCGCCAAGGGCAGCACCGTCGGCGGTGGCGGCGGTTCGGGGGTCCTCGTCGGGATTTTGGGCATCGCGGTCGTGGGAGGTGCCGGTTTGTGGATCGTCGGACGCCGCAACAAGCGCAAGCGCGAGGAGCGCGAGGCCGCCGAGCTCGCCGCCGTCAAGCAGACGGTCGAGGAGGACGTCACGAAGTTCGGTGAGGAGATCACCGCACTCGACATGGACGTCAAGATGCTCCCGCAGTCCGAGACGACGACGGACTGGCAGCGGGCGCTCGACTCCTACGAGCGGGCCAAGAACGAACTGGCCGCGGTCCGGCGGGCGGACGAGCTGCGCACGGTGACCTCCACCCTGGAGGACGGGCGCTACGCGCTGGCCTGCGTGAAGGCGCGCGTGAACGACCAGCCGCTGCCCGAGCGGCTGCCCCCGTGCTTCTTCAACCCCCAGCACGGCCCGTCGGTGCGCAACGTGCGCTGGGCGCCGCCCGGTGGCGCGGTGCGCGACGTCCCCGCCTGCGCGGCGGACGCCGAGGCGGTGGAGCGCGGCTTCGACCCGCAGATGCGCGAGGTCATGGTCAACGGCCAGCGCCGGCCGTACTGGGACGCCGGTCCCGCCTACCAGCCCTACGCGTACGGCTACTACGGCGGCTTCGGCGGCGACCTGCTCACCGGAATGATGGTCGGCACGATGCTCGGCGGCGCCTTCGGCGGCTGGGGCCACGGCGGCTACGGCGCCGGGTACGACTCCGGCTACGCCGCGGGCGTGGACGCGGGCGGCGGCGACTGGGGCGGCGGCGGCGGCGGAGACTTCGGCGGAGGCGGCGACTGGGGCGGCGGCGGCGACTTCGGCGGAGGGGACTTCGGCGGAGGCGACTGGTAACGCCTGAGCGCTACCGGCGCGGCATCGACGAGGGGCGGGCCCGATGGCCCGCCCCTTCGTCATTCCCACCCGCCCCTACGTCGTGATCTCGCAGTTTGTCGCACAGGTGCCACGCGACCTGGGTCGATGCGGTGCGTGATCATGCGGAAAACTCCAGGCGTCACCCCTCGCCCACGCTTGTGCCGTACGTGACCATGCACATGGGCAAGCGGATTGCAAGCAGGGGTAAAGATCGCGTGGGACACTCGGGGCGTTCCCCTCAGGAGGCCCCCCGTGCGTCGTCTCGTCCCTGCCCTCGTCGCCGCCCTGTCGCTCGCGTTCCTCTCACTTCCCGCGACCGCCGTTCACGCGGCATCGGCTCCCTGCAAGCCGGGCAGCGGCGCCAACCTGCGCGGCAAGGACCTCACCAGCGCGACGCTGCCTTACAGCTTGCGCTGTGCCGACCTCACGGGGGCGAAGCTGGACACGGTGGATCTCACGGGCAAGGACCTCACCGGGGCCGTCCTGCGCAAGGCCTCGCTGAAGGAGGCCGACCTCGGCCAGGCGCATCTCGACTACGCCGACCTGCGCGGCGCCGACCTCACCGAGGCCGACATGGGTCAGATGCGGGCCAAGCAGGCGAACCTGCGCGGGGCGATCCTCGCCGACGCGGACGCCGTGCAGGCCGAGTTCCCGCACTCCGACCTGACCGGCGCGGTCCTCACCCGGGCCGTGCTCACCCAGGCCAACCTCACCGACGCCAAACTCGTTGACGCCGATCTGAAGGACGCCACGCTCGGGCAGATCAAGGGCCGTACGGCCGACTTCACCCGGGCCAAGCTCGGCGAGGCCAAGCTCGGCCAGGCCCACCTGGAGCATGCCGTGCTCAGGGACGCCGACCTGTCGGAGGCGGAGTTCACCCAGGCGGAACTGGACGGCGCGGACTTCCACGGGGCGAACGTCGACAAGGCCTCCTTCACCCAGGCCGACGACGTGGACCTCACCGGTGCCCGGGGCACGCCTGCCGACCTCCCCGACGACGCCGTCGCGCCCGGCGCGCCCGCCGACGAGGACTCGGCCGGCGGGGAGGTCACGGCCGCGGACGAGACGACCGGGGCGCGGGACATGCCCGGGAACGTCGTCCGCCCGAAGGGCCCGTCGCCCGCGCTCATCCTCGTCATCCTGTCCGGACTCGGCCTGAGCCTGACGCTGATCCTGTGGGGTGTCGCGCACCGGCGCAAGGAGCGGTTCGTGGCCGAGATGGCGGTGGCCAGGCACGCCGCCGAGGAGGACGTGACCCGGTTCGGCGAGGAGATCGACGCCCTCGACTTCGAGATGAAGATCAACCAGGTCAGCGGCCCGACCTACGAATGGCGCGCGGCGCTCGACGCGTACGAGGCGGCCAAGCAGGCGCTGCACGTCGCCCAGACGCCGTACGACCTGCAGGCGGCGGCCGTGGCGGTGGCGCGGGGGCGGCAGGCCCTGCACACGGTCAGATCGGGGCTGTCCGGCACGAGCGGCCACCACTGACCGTCCCCGCCGGCAGGCGGGCCCGCCCGGCGACCGCCCCCGCGGGTCACCGGGCGGGCTCGGGTCCGCCGGTCAGCGGCGGCCCTGTCCGAAGACGGCGTCGCGGGCGATCGAGAGAGCGGTGGAGACGGCGCCCCGCAGCACGGGGTTGTCGGGGATGCCGCTCACGCGTACGTGCACGGGAACGGGCGAGACCTCCGTCAGGCGCTCGGCGACCAGGGCCGCCAGCGGGTCGCCGCCCGCCAGGCTGGTGGCGCCGCCGAGCACGACGAGGCCCGGATCGAGCACGGCGACGAGCGTGAACGCGGCCGTCGCGACCCTGTCCGCGAGGGCCGGCAGGCCGACCCCGCGTACGGCCTGTGCGCCCAGCAGGTCGCACACCGTGATGTCGAGCCGGCTCAGGAAGCCGATCTCGCCGGCTCCGCCGGAGGCGCCCCGGCGGAGCCTGCCGTCCAGCACGACGGCCGCGCCGACGCCGTCGTCGAGCCACAGCAGCGCGAAGTCGTCCCGCCCGGCGGCCGCCCCGGTGGTGTGCTCGGCGACGGCGGCCAGATTGACCTCGTTCTCCACGGTGACCGGCGCGTCGACCAGTGTGCGCAGGGCCGGGAGGAGCCCGGGCCGCCAGGCGGGCTCGGCGTTCCCCGCCGACAGGTCTCCGGTCTGCGGGTCGACCATGCCGGGCGCGCCGATCACGACCGCGTGCAGGGGACGTGAGCCGGCCGCCTCGGTGAGCGCCTCCGCGACCAGCGCGGGAAGGTTCTCGCCGATCGGCCGTGTCGCCGAGCCCACGGTCGCGCCGGTGATGTCGGCGACCGTCACGTTGACCACGTCACGCCGCACGTCCACACCACCCACGAAGGCCCGGTCGGCGACGATGCCGTAGAGCCGGGCGTTGGGGCCGCGCCGGTCGCCGCCGCTCTCCCCGGTGACCCGGATCAGTCCGTTGACCTGGAGGCGTTCGATCAGGTCCGACACGGTCGGGCGGGACAGGCCGGTGAGCGCGCGCAGTTGCGGCGCGGTCAGCGGGCCACGTTCCAGCAGCAGATCGAGTGCGAGCCGGTCGTTGATGGCCCGTGCGAGCTGGGGCGTCGCGGTCTTCATGAAGAACCCACTTTTTATCAGGAACCCTGCCTGTTAATTTATCCCCATGCGAGACAGACATCAACGGGCCACAGCCCTCGTCTTCGCCGTACACGGAGCGGTGGCGGGCACCCTCGCCACCCGGATGCCGTGGCTCCAGGAGCACCACGGCATCGACACCGGAGTCCTCGGGCTCATCCTGCTCTGCCCCCCGATCGGCTCGTTCCTCACGATGCCGCTGACCGCCCGGCTGGCCTACCGGTTCGGGGCCAGGGCCACGACCCGGACCCTCCTGGCCCTGTGGTGCGCGTCACTGGCCCTGCCCGTGCTCGCGCCGGGACCCCTGTGGCTGGTGCCCGCGTTCCTCCTGTCCGGCGCCGCCGCCGGCATGTCCGACCTGGCGATGAACGCCCAGGGCGTGCTCGTCGAACGGCGGCTGGGCCGTTCGGTCATGTCCGGCCTGCACGGCATGTGGAGCGTCGGCAACCTCTGCGGCGCGGGCGTCGGGGCGGTGGCCGCGCAGGCGGGGCTGGACGCCCGTGCTCATCTCATCCTCGTGGCGGTGTCGCTGGTCGCCGCGGGCGCGGCGGGAAGCCGTGCGCTCCTCGACGACGGGCCCGCGCCGGACGAGAGGCCGCCGTCGCGCTTCACGGTGCCGCCGAGGGCCGTCCTGCTGATCGGCCTGATCGGCTTCTTCGCCACCTTCGCGGAGCGGGCCAGCGGCCAGTGGGCGGCGATCTACCTCACGGACGTCGCCGGGGCCGGAGCGGGCGTCGCCGCGGCCGGCTACGCCGTGTTCACCGCGTGCATGGTCGTGATGCGGCTCGGCGGAGACTTCGTGGTGCGCGGGCTCGGGCCGGTCGCGACCGTGCGCGCGGGGGCCGTCACAGCGGTCCTCGGCGGCGTGATCGTGGTCGCCTCCCGCACTCCCGTGCCGGTGATCGCCGGGTTCGCGTTGTTCGGCGCCGGCATCGCCGTCGTCGTGCCCCTGGTGTTCGCGGCGGCGGGCCAGGTCGCCCGGACACCCGCCGAGGGCGTCGCGGGGGTCGCGACGATCACCTGGATGTCGGGGCTCGTGGCTCCTCCCGTCACCGGCTGGCTGGCCGGCGCGTTCGCCTTCCCGTTCGCGTTCGCCCTGGTGACGTGCATGGTCGCGGCGATGATCTGGCCGGCGCGGGCCCTGCGGCCGCGTCCGGGCGCCGCCGCCCGCGTCCCCGTGGGCGCGGCGTGTGCGGACTGACGGGTCAGATGCCCCCGGCGGTCAGCGGGGACATGAGGCGGCGGGCGGCCTCGGTGATCGAGCCCGACAACGACGGGTAGACGGCGAAGGTGTGGGCGATCTGGTCCACGGTCAGGCGGTGCTGGACGGCCAGCGACACGGCCAGGATCAGCTCCGAGGCCCGCGGGGCGACCACGACGCCGCCGAGCACGATGCCGGTGTTCGGACGGCAGAACAGCTTCACGAAACCGTCGTTGAAGCCCTGCATCTTGGCCCGGGCGTTGGTGGCCAGCGGCAGCTTGACGACGTTCGCCTCGATCTCGCCCGCCTCGATCTGCCGCTGCGACACGCCCACGGCGGCGATCTCCGGGTCGGTGAAGATGTTGGCGGCGACCGTCGCCAGCCGGATCGGCTGCACGGCCTCGCCGAGCGCGTGCCAGACCGCGATCCTGCCCTGCATGGCGGCGACCGAGGCGAGCATCAGGACGCCGGTGCAGTCTCCCGCGGCGTACACGCCGGGCGCGGATGTCCGCGACACCTTGTCGACCTCGATGAAGCCGTTGCGGTCGAGCCGCACGCCGTTGTCCTCCAGCCCGAGCCCGGAGGTGTTGGGGACCATGCCGACGGTCATGAGGCAGTGGCTGCCCTCGGCGGTGCGGCCGTCCTCCAGCGTCACGACGACGCCGTGCTCGGTGCGCTTCACGGAGGCGGCGCGCGAGCGGCCCATGACGTTCATGCCGCGCCGCCGGTAGACCTCCTCGAGCACCTCGGCCGCGTCGGCGTCCTCGTTGGGCATCATCCGGTCCCGCGAGGAGACCAGCGTGACCTGCGACCCGAGCGACCGGTAGGCGCCGGCGAACTCGGCGCCGGTGACGCCGGAGCCGACCACGATCAGGTGCTCGGGCAGCTCCTCCAGGTCGTACAGCTGCCGCCAGCTGAGGATGCGCTCGCCGTCGGGCTCCGCCCCGGGCAGCACGCGGGGGTGGGCGCCGGTCGCCACGATGACCACGTCGGCCCGGATCGTACGGTCCCCCGCCCGCACAACCTGGGGATCGACCAGACGGCCCCGGGCACGGATGACCTCCACGCCCTCGGCGGCCAGCCGGGCGGCGATGTCGTTCGACTGCGCCAGCGCGAGTTCCTTGACGCGCTTGTTCACGTCGATCATGTCCACGGCCACCCCGCCGGCGTCGCCGTCGGGACCGCCGTCGAAGTGGACCCCGAGGGACGAGGCGTCGAGAAGCGCCTGCTTACGGACGGACGAGGCGATCAGGGTCTTGGACGGCACGCAGTCGGTCAGCACGCACGCCCCGCCGGGGCCCTCCTCCTCCACGACGGTGACTTGGGCGCCCAGTTGCGCGGCGACCAGGGCCGCCTCGTATCCGCCGGGGCCACCACCGATGATCACGATCCTTGTCACATGCTCCATTGTCACGCATCCTGGCTTCGCATTCCCGGCGAGGGGCGCGTAACGGGCTGACTACGCGGATTTCTCTCGCCACACCCGGTGCGCGCTACCCGTCCAACTTCCGGGATCTTGGTTTAGGCTTGTGTGCCGTGCCTGTTTACGCGGCCTACGGCAGCAACATGGACCCCAAGCAGATGGCGGAGTGGGCGCCCCACTCGCCCATGCGAGGAACGGGCTGGCTCCCGGGCTGGCGGCTCACCTTCGGCGGCGAGGACGTCAGCTGGGAGGGCGCTCTCGCCACGATAGTCGAGGACGCCGACGAGCAGGTATTCGTCGTCCTGTACGACGTGCCGGAGTGGGACGAGGCGTCCCTCGACCGCTGGATGGGCACCGACCTCGGCCTCTACCGCAAGGTCCGGCTCCGCGTCGCGACACTGGAGGGCGACGTGCTCGCCTGGTCGTACGTGCTGGACTCCTACGAGGGAGGGCTGCCGTCGGCGCGGTACATCGGCATCCTGGCCGAGTCCGCGGAGAAGGCGGGCGCGCCCGACGACTACGTCACGTGGCTGCGCACCCGGCCCTGCAAGAAGCTCGGCGACTGACACGGCCCCGGCACTTATCGGCCGGGTTCATGCGCTTCTGTACCCTCAGCAAAGTGACCCCATATGACCTGGCGGCCGAGGCCGCGACCACGCTGAGGAACCTCACCGGCATCTCTTCCTTCGACGTCGCCCTCGTCATGGGCTCGGGCTGGGTCCCGGCCGCGGACGCGATCGGTGAGACGGTCGCCGAACTCGCGGTGACGAAACTGCCCGGGTTCTCCCCGCCCGCGGTCGCCGGTCACGCGGGCACGGTGCGGGCGGTGCGCACCTCGGCCGGGCTCAACGCCCTGATCTTCCTCGGGCGTACGCACCTCTACGAGGGCCGCGGGGTGGAGCCGGTGGTCCACGGGGTGCGCACGGCCGTCGCGGCCGGGGTGCGCACGGTCGTGCTGACCAACGCGGCGGGCGGGCTGCGCCCGGAGACCCAGAATGTGGGCGACCCGGTCCTGATCAGCGACCACATCAACCTCACCGGCGACAACCCGATCACCGGCGCGACGTTCATCGACCTCACCGAGGTCTACTCCAAGCGCCTGCGCGACCTCGCCCGCGGGGTGGACCCCACGCTGGCCGAGGGGGTGTACGTCGCCTTCCGCGGCCCGACGTACGAGACGCCCGCAGAGATCCGCATGCTGCGCACGCTCGGCGGCGACCTGGTGGGCATGTCCACCGTGCTGGAGGCGATCGCCGCCCGGGAGGCCGGGGCCGAGGTGCTCGGGATCTCCCTGGTCACCAACCCCGGCGCGGGCCTGGTGGGCGAGCCGCTCAACCACGAGGAGGTCCTGGAGGTCGGCCGGGTCACGGCCGCCCGCATGGGCGTCCTGCTCGCCCAGGTCGTCGACAAGCTGTAGGGGGACCCATGACCGATCTCGTACGGCTCGCCGAAGAGTGGCGTGAGCAGGACCCCGACCCCGAGACGCGGGAGGAGCTCGACGCGCTCCTGGAGCGGAACGATCTCGCCGCGCTGGAGGACCGCTTCGGCGCCAAGCTGGAGTTCGGCACGGCGGGCCTGCGCGGCGCGCTGGGGGCCGGGCCGAACCGGATGAACCGGGTCACGGTGATGCGGGCGGCGGCGGGGCTGGCCCGTGTGCTCGGCCCCGGACGCCACGTCGTCATCGGCTACGACGGGCGGCACAAGTCCGACGTGTTCGCCGCCGACACGGCCCGCGTGCTGACCGGGGCGGGCCTGCGCGCCTCGGTCATGGCCGCCAAATGGCCCACCCCGGTCCTGGCGTTCGCCGTGCGCCACCTGGGCGCGGACGCGGGCGTCATGGTCACCGCCTCGCACAACCCGCCCGAGGACAACGGCTACAAGGTCTACTGGGGCGACGGCGCGCAGATCGTGCCGCCGATCGACGAGGAGATCTCGGCCGCCATCGACGCGGCCGGCCGGGTGGACGCGCTGCCGCTGGGCGAGGACTGGCGGACCCTCGGCCACGACGACATCGTCGTGCCGTACCTGCGGGCCCTGGCAGCGCTCCCGATCGGCGACGCCCGCGACATCGCGGTCGCGTACACGCCGCTGCACGGCGTCGGCGGCACGACCGTCTCCGAGGCGTTCCGCGCGGCGGGCTTCGAGGTGCCGGTCATGGTGAGCCGGCAGGCGATGCCCGACCCCGGCTTCCCCACCGTGGCGTTCCCCAACCCGGAGGAGCCGGGCGCCATGGACCTCGCGCTCGAACTCGCCGCCGCGACCCGCGCCGACCTGGTGATCGCCAACGACCCCGACGCGGACCGGTGCGCGGTCGGCGTCCCGCTGCCCGGCGGCGGCTACCGCATGCTCACCGGCGACGAGGTGGGCGGCCTGCTCGCCGAGCACGTGCTGCGGCACACCTCGGGAGACGACCGGCTGGTCGCCACCTCGATCGTGTCGTCATCGCTGCTCGCCAGGATCGCCGCCGAGCACGGCGTGCGGCACGCCGAGACCCTGACCGGATTCAAGTGGATCATGAAGTCGGGTCCCGGGCTGGTCTTCGGCTACGAGGAGGCGCTGGGCTACAGCGTCGGGTCGGACACCGGCCTGCCGGTCCACGACAAGGACGGCGTGGGGGCCGCCCTCGTCGTCGCCGGGATGGCCGCCGCCGCCAAGCGGGACGGCAGGTCGATGCTCGACCTGCTGGACGACCAGGCCCGCCGCTACGGCCTGCACGCGACCGCCCAGCTGTCGGTCCGGGTCGAGGACCTGTCGCTGATCACGCAGGCCATGAAGCGCCTGCGCACGCAGCCGCCGGTGCAGCTGGCCGGCCGGGTCGTGGAGTCCGCCGAGGACCTGTCCCAGGGGGTGGCGGGGCTGCCGCCGACCGAGGGCCTGCGCTACCGCCTGTCCGGCGACGCCCGGGTCGTGGTCCGGCCCAGTGGCACCGAGCCCAAGCTCAAGTGTTACCTGGAGGTCGTCGTACCGGTCGAGGGCGAGGACGTCGCGCCCGCCCGGGCCAGGGCCGCGCAGGACCTGGAGGCCCTGAAGAAGGACCTCTCCGTCGCGCTCGGCCTGTGACCTACCCGCAGACGATGTCCCGCGCCGCCGCTCGCCGGTGACCAGGAACGCGGTGACGACGCCGTCACCGCGGGCGTTGCCGTTGATCAGGTAGGACCGTGCCCGCCCGAGTCGACGGCGACCACGCGCGCCCGGCTCCCGAGTGCCTCGCGCATCCGCGGGGCGCCGCTGTACGGCGTCGCCGGGTCGCGCAGGTTCTGCACGAGCAGGACGTTGGACGGCCCCTTCGCCGTGACCCGCACCGGCGCCTCGTCCGGGGCGGTGGAGGGCACCGGGAGGGGACCCGGGCCGAGCGCCGCCCGCATGAGCCCCGGCCAGGGCGGGGAACAACGTGTCGGAATACAGCGCGTTCAGCATCGTCTCGCGCAGGACCGCGCCGTCGAGCCGCACCGGGTTGGCGCCCGGCCACGGGATGGGGGCGCGGTCCAGGCGCTCGGCGAGGTCCAGGAAGGTGCGGCGGACCGCCGCGGCGTCCGCTCCCATCATGATTCCAGCCGTGGAGGTTACCGGGGGAAGAGGGTTCACTGGCGGGCGCCGATGGTCTCGGCCGGGCGGGCGCGCAGGGCGAGACGCGCGGGCAGGCTCGTGGCGACCAGGGCGAGCGCGGCCACGGCGGCGATCACCAGCGCGTAGCCGGCCGGGGGGACGTACGGCAGGGCCGACCCGGTCATCCCCCTGCTGAAGGCCGACAGCGTGACCAGCGCGATGCCGGTCCCGGCGAGCACGGAGACGACCAGCGCGGTCAGGGTCTCCAGGCGGAGCATGCGCAGCACCTGCCGCCGGGTCGCGCCGACCAGGCGGAGCAGGGCCAGCTCCCGCGACCGGTCCATGGTGGACATGGCCAGCGTGTTGACCACCGCGATCGCGCTGAACGCGATGATCAGGCCCATCGCCACATAGTTGACCTCGGCGTTCGGGGTCTGCGTCCCGGTCCCCTCCGCCGGCGTCACCACCGGCGCCACGGCCGCCAGGACCGCACGCGGGACCGAGGGGGCCTCGACGAGCAGGGTGCCCGAGGGATCGTCGACATGGTCTGCGATCAGCGCGTACGGCAGGGTCAGGTCGCCGAAGCCGAGGCCGCGGGAGTAGATCGCCACCACCTTCAGCTCCGCCGGGGTGCCGTCGCCCAGGGTGAGCTTGAGCGTCTCACCGACCGACAGCCCGAGCCTGGTGGCGGCCGACTCGCTCAGCGCGGCCGACCGGGCGCCGAACCCGTCGAGCGAGCCGGACACGACGCCGAGGTCCACGGCCTGCCCGATCGGCCGATCGCCGCCGTCGACGCCCTGCGCGCCGTACTTGTCCAGCCCGACGCGCACGGAGGTGCGCACCACCGAGGTGACGGCCTTCACGCCCGGCACACGGCGCACCGCATCGGCCGTCGTGCCGCTCACCGCGTAGTCGGCGTGGGTGCCGGCGGCGGCCTGCGCGGCCGACGCGTGCCCCATCGTCGTCTGGGTGAACAGGATGGTGCAGGTCATGGCCACCAGAAGGGTCAGCGGCGCCATCACGGAGGCCATCCGCCCCGGGCCCGTCCGCAGGTTGCGCGCCGCCAGATATCCGGCGCGGGAGGCACGCAGCGCGACGCCGAGCAGGACGGTCGCGGCGCGGGCGAGCACCGGTCCGAGCAGGGTGAAGGCCACCGTCCAGACGAGCGCGGTCAGCATCGTCACGGGGCTCGACGCCGCCTCGGTCTCGAGTCCCGACAGCACCAGCGTCAGCGTGATCCCGCCGGCGACGCACAGGACGCCCGCAATCGACCGGCCGAGGGGCAGGCCCCCGCCCATGGCGGCCTCGCCGAGCGCCTCCACCGGGCGGATCCGCGCGGTGCGGCGCACCGAGAGCCGGGTCGCGGCCCAGGCCGCCGCCACGGTGGCCGGCAGGGCGGCCGCGGCCGGGAACGGGCTGACCACCAGGCGCAGGTTCGCCGGCAAGGCGCCCAGCTCGACGAACCGGCCGTGCAGCCAGAACCCGAGGCCGATGCCGGCGGCCGATCCGATGACACCGGCCGCCAGACCGACCAGCAGCGCCTCGCCGCCCAGTAGCGTGCGCACCTGACCGGGCGTGGCGGCGACCGCGCGGAGGAGGGCGATCTCACGCCGCCGTTGCTGGACCGCGAGGGCGGCGGTGCCGGTCACGACGAGGATCGCCACCAGCAGGGACGTGCCGCCCAGCGCGCCGCCCAGGCTGATCAGCCGCACCCGCGCCCGCTCCGCGTCGAGGAACTCCACCGTGCCGCGCCCGTCCCCGGTGTAGGCCACGAGACGATCGGTCAGCACCGGTGAGACATCCACGCGGGGGAACACGCCGATCGCGGTCACCAGCCCCGGGCGCCCGGCCAGCCGCCGGGCCTCGGCCGTCGAGAAGAACACCGTGTCCTGGCTCGGCAGGGCCTGCGCGGTGACCCCCACGACCCGGTAGGCCTTCCCCCGGACGTCGAGAGCCGCACCCACGGATGAACCGGAGCGGGCGTCCACGACCACCTCGCCGTCCGCGCGCGGCGGGCGTCCCTGTGCGATGGCGAACGGCGTGAGCCCCGCGGACTCCCACCCGTGCCCGACAGCGTGCCCGTTCACGGGGAACGTGACCTCGGTCAGCACCTTCGAGACGCCGGGCAGGCCGCGCAGTCTCGCTGCCGTCGCCTCGGGGATCCAGACCCGCTCCGACAGTGGCTTGGCCTTCGTCTTGACCTTCCCGGAGGACTTGGTCACGGTCTCGTGGACGTTCTGGTCGCCGGCGACGATCAGCGGCGCCCCCGCGTAGCGCTCCGGGGCGACCCCGCCCCGCAGGCCGGTCTCCAGCAGCATCAGGCACGCGCAGACCAGCGCGGCGGCGCACACCAGCGCCACGAACGCCCCCGCGAACGCCGCCCTGCGGTGCCGCAGGGTCTTCAGGGCGAGTCCCGTGATCATGCCGCGTACGCCCCCATCCTGGTCATGCGCTCGGCGACCCTCTCGGAGCTCGGCGCGGCCATCGCGTCCACGATCCGGCCGTCGGCGAGGAACAGGACGGTGTCGGCGTAGGAGGCGGCCACCGGGTCGTGGGTGACCATCACCACGGTCTGGCCGAGGCCGTCCACCACCTCCCGCAGCAGCCGGAGCACGTCACCGGCGGTCATCGTGTCGAGTGCGCCGGTCGGCTCGTCGCCGAAGACCACCTGCGGCCGGGTCACCAGCGCCCTGGCGATGGCCACCCGCTGCTGCTGCCCGCCGGACAGCTGGGCGGGGCGGTGCCCGGTGCGGCCGGTCAGCCCCACCCGCCCGACGATCTCCTCGAGCCACCCCCGGTCGGCCCGCGCACCCGCCAGCCGCATCGGCAGCGTGATGTTCTCCAGCACGGTCAGGGACGAGACCAGGTTGAACGCCTGGAACACGAAACCGATCCGCTGCCTGCGCAGCTCCGTCAACCGGGTCTCGTCCATGCCGGACAGTTCGGTGCCGCCCAGCCGCACCGAGCCGGAGGAGGGCGTGTCCAGCCCCGCCGCGCAGTGCAGGAACGTGCTCTTGCCCGAACCCGACGGTCCCATCACCGCGGTGAAGCTCCCGCCGGGGATGTTCACCGAGACCTCGCGCAGGGCCGCCACCGCGCCCTGTCCCTTCCCATACACCTTGCTCACCGCGTCAAGGCGGAGCACCTCTGTCATGTGCTCAAGCCTGCTGATCAGCGGTGCCGCTTCCCAGAGACGGCCTCACCTCGTGACCATGACCTCGTCATGATCCGGACACTGGTAGACATATCCGCGTGATTCGCGTACTCCTTGCCGAGGACCAGCACGTCATCAGGAGCGCCCTGGCGGCCCTGCTCGGGCTGGAGGAGGACCTGGAAGTCGTCGCGACCGTGGAGTCCGGAGAGGCCGCCCTGGCCGCCGCGCTGGTCCACCGCCCCGACGTCGCCGTCCTCGACATCGACATGCCCGGCGGACTGGACGGCCTGGCGGCCGCGGCCGAGCTCCGCACGCGTCTGCCCGCCTGCCGCGCCCTGATGCTGACCGCGTACGGCAAGCCGGGGCACCTGCGCCGTGCCCTCGGCGCCGGTGTGGCCGGATACGTGCTGAAGACGGCGCCGCCGGACGAACTCGTGGCCGCCATCCGCAAGGTCGCGGCCGGCGAGCGGGTGCTCGACCCCTCGCTCGCGGTCACCGCCTGGGACCTGTCGGACAACCCGCTCACCCCGCGCGAGGCGGACGTGCTCCGCCTGGCGGCCTCCGGCGCGGACGCCGCGGACATCGCCGCGCGGCTCCACCTGGCCGCGGGCACCGTGCGCAACTACCTCACCGGGATCGTCACCAAGCTCAACGCCCGCAACCGGACCGACGCCGTGCGCATCGCCACCGAAGCCGGCTGGATCTAGACTCGCGCGGGCGCCGGGGCGGGATGCGGCACGCAGGCGTCGAGCGTGAACCGGTCGCCGTCCACGTGCGAGGTCAGCCGGCCGTCCAGGGCGGCGAGGCGGGTGGTCAGGTTGCCGATGCCGGACGACCCGCGCCTGGTGTTCCCCGGGCGTACTCCGTCGTTGCGCACCCGCAGCCGCAGCCCGCTCTCGTCGGCTCGCATCGTGATCGCGCAGTGGCGGGCCTCGCTGTGCCTGAGCACGTTCGTCACGGCCTCCCTGAGCACGGTGCCCAGCACGGTCTCGACCTCGGCGGGCAGGTCCGGCTCGATCGGCTCCACGGTCACCCGGATCCCGGCGGCCGACAGCACCGTGCGCGCCGACTCCACCTCGGCCGCCAGGGACAGCTCCCGCTGCTCCCCCGACACCGAGCGCAGGTCCGCCCGCGCGCCCTCCGCCATGGCGACGATCTCCTCGATCCGCTCCCGAGGGCTCCGCAGGCGACGGGCCAGCTCGCAGGTGAGGAGGATCGCGGCCAGGGAGTGCCCGAGCAGGTCGTGCAGGTCACGGGCGGCGCGCAGACGCTCCTCGACGATCGCGGAGCGGGCCAGGCTCTCCCTCGCGGCCTGGAGCTCTTTCACGATCTGGGCCAGGCGGAGCAGGGCGTAGACCACGAGCCCGGTGACGAGCGCGCTGATCGTGCTGTTGGCGAGGACGGAAGCGGGCAGGCCGAACAGCGTCCCGGCCCCGGCGACGCTCGCCACGATCGCCGCCGCCGCCGGCCACGCCACCCGCCAGGGGAACGCGAGCAGGACCGGCCCGGCGAGGAAGCCCGCCACTCCGAGCCATACGGGTCCGAACACCGGGATGGGCGCGTACGTGAGCACCGCCATCACCGCCAGCGCCACCATGTGACGCCCGTCGACGGAGCGGAGCTGCATGACGACGATCACGGCGAGGCACGCCGCGGCCGGGAGCACGAGGGCGCCGGGGAGCTGGAGCAGCGCCTTGACGCTGAAGCCCACGAGGACGGCCGCGAGCACCGTGACCGACACCGTGACCGACACCGCGTACGACGTGTCGTGCGCGGGCTCCGGCAGAAGCCACCGCCGCCTTCCGCCCGCCTGGCTCTCCCCCGCACCGGCGCCGGTGCCCGCCTCGCCGGACGCCGTCTCCGCCGACGGCCCGCGGGGAAGGGTCGCCTCAACCACGAAGTGCCCGGCGGGGGTCAGACCGGTGGCGAGGGTGCCGCCCGCCTCCTCCAGCCGGAGGCCGTCGAAGTCCGCGCCCTCGGCGGTGCGGTGGCCGTCGTCGACGACGCGCAGCCGCACCCTGTCTCCCCGCTCGTCTCCCTGCTCGCCCGTCTCGATGACGCACAGCCGGGCGGTGCCCCGCCGTACGACGTCGGTGACGGCCTCCCGCAGCACACCCGCCAGCAGCGCCCCGCCGGGGCCGAGGGGCTCGGTGTGGCCGCCGCGCACCTCGACGGCGATTCCCGCGGCGTCGAGCATCGCCCGCGCCGTGACCAGCTCGGGAGCGAGGGAGGTCGCGCGGTAGTTCGCGGAGGCGGCGCGGGCGTCGGTCAGCGCCGCGCGCGCGGTGGCCGTCACCGAGGCCAGCACCTCGGCCGCGCCGTGCGGCTCCGCGAGCGCGCGGCGACCGCCCTCGACGATCACCTCGAGGCTCCGCCCGAGGCCGTCGTTCAGCTCGGCGGCGAGGCGCAGCCGCTCGGCGGCCACGGCCGCGGCGGCCAGCGAGAGCCGGGCGGCGTGCATCTCGCCCGCGCGCTCCACGAGCCGGGTGAGGCCGAAGACGACCAGCGAGACCAGCACCACGGTGATCGTCGCGTCGGCCGTCGCCCCGCCGCGGGCGGCGTCGATCAGCGCCGCGCTCACCACCACGAGCGGCGCGAGCACGCGCGCGGTATCACGATGGGCACTGGTCAGCAGCAGCGATCCGGCCAGGAAGCCGAGGATCCCGGTGGAGACCCCGCCGGCGACGCTCGCCGAGTAGACGAGGACGGCCTGCGCGGCGAGCAGCCACCACGTCCTGACCTTCAGCAGGTAGAGGACCTGCACGCCGAACACCGCCAGCGCGATCGGCGCACCGGCGACCACGTAGACGCTCGCGAGCGCGGCGAGCACAACGACGACGATCACTCGCGCCAGACGCACTCAGACCCCTTCGGCAGACGGTGACCACCCCGGAGCCGCCGGGTCCGTCTCCGAGGTCAGGAGACGACGAAGGCGGCCGCGACCAGGGCGAGCGCGGCGGCGACGGCCGCTAGGGCGGACGGAGACCAGGTGACGCGGGTCTCACCGGAGGAGTTCTCCCGGCGGGACCGGCTCATCTCGGTGAGCTGGGCGGCCACCCAGTCGGCGTGGGTGCGGGCGCCGACGGCCTCGGCCGCCGCCCGTTCGGCCCGGTTCGCCGACTTGGCCGCCTTGGCGGCCCGCCCGGCGGCCCTGGCCCGCTCACGGGCCGTCGCCTGGGGCGTCCAGCAGCGTACGGTGGTGCCCCCGGACTCGATCACGATGGCACTGGCCACGGACACGTCGTCCACGCCGCTCCAGGGGACGTAGGCGTTCCTCAGCACGTTGCGCACGCGGACGCCGCCCTCCTCGGCCACGATGGCGGGCCGCAGCGCCATCACGAAGACCAGCGCCGTGATGACGCCCAGCACCGCGCCCGCGATCAGCGCGCTGGGGATGCTCCCGTGGGCGACCAGGTCCCACACGTTCCAGGCGGCGAACAGCATCCAGGCCCAGCCGCAGATCCAGGCCAGCCTCGACCGGTAGACCTGAGGTTTCATGCGCGCCACTTCATCTGCGCGTAACCGGGCTTGATGACGCCGTTGATCAGCGCGAGCCGTTCGTCGAAGGGGATGAAGGCCGACTTCATCGCGTTGACCGTGAACCACTGCAGGTCGTCCCAGTCGTAGCCGAAGGCGTCCACCAGCTTGGCGAACTCCTGCGACACGCTCGTCCCGCTCATCAACCGGTTGTCGGTGTTGACCGTCACCCGGAAGTAGAGGCGCCGCAGCAGGCCGATCGGATGCTCGGCGATCGACGGGGCGGCCCCGGTCTGCAGGTTCGACGTCGGGCACATCTCCAGCGGGATCCGCTTGTCGCGGACGTAGGCCGCCAGCCTGCCGAGCTTGGCCTCGCCGTCGTCCGACACCCTGATGTCGTCGATGATCCGCACGCCGTGGCCCAGGCGGTCGGCGCCGCACCACTGGATGGCCTGCCAGATCGAGGGCAGGCCGAAGCCCTCCCCCGCGTGGATCGTGAAGTGGGCGTTCTCCCGCTGGAGGTACTCGAACGCGTCCAGGTGCCGGGTGGGCGGGTAACCGGCCTCGGCGCCGGCGATGTCGAACCCCACCACGCCGAGGTCCCGGTAGCGTACGGCGAGCTCGGCGATCTCCATCGAGCGGGCCTGGTGGCGCATGGCCGTCAGCAGCGTGCCCACCCTGATCCGCGGGCGGCCGTCGGGCCCGGCCGAGCCGAGCCGGAAGCCCTCCAGCACGGCCTCCACGACCTGGTCCAGCGACAGGCCCCGGGAGGTGTGCTGCTCCGGCGCGTACCGCACCTCCGCGTACATCACGCCGTCGTCCGCCAGGTCCTCGGCGCACTCCGCGGCCACCCTGACCAGCGCCTCGCGCGTCTGCATCACCCCGACGGTGTGCGAGAACGTCTCCAGGTAGCGCTCCAGCGAACCCGAGTCCGCGGCGTCCCTGAACCAGGCCCCCAGCTCACCGGGGTCGTACGTGGGCAGCGTGTGGCCGCATTCGCGGGCGAGGTCGACGATCGTCGCGGGACGCAGCCCGCCGTCGAGATGGTCGTGCAGGAGCACCTTGGGCGCCCTGCGAATCTCCTCCAAATCGGGCAGCTTACTCATGCCACCCTCCTCCCCACGGTCGTCCGTCCGGCAATCCTAGCCAGGGACGGAACGGCTTCGGATCGCCGAGACCTGCCGATTCTCACTCCTCGCGATTGGCGGTATCCGGGGAGAACGCGGGCAGGCAGACGGCCACGTACTCCGCGCCGGACGGCCCGGAGCTGTAGCGGATCTTCTCGCCGGGCTCGCTGACGAACGCCTGGCCCGCCTCGATCACGGTCGTGCCGCCCTCGTGCTCCACGACGACCGACCCCTTGAGCACGAGCGTGTACTCGGCGAACTCCGGGGTCTGCGCGGGCTCCTCCCAGCCGGGCGGGGCCACCATGCGCGCGATGGAGACCTGCTCGTCGCCGCTGTTGACGCGGCCGACGTACTCGTCAATGACCTTGCCGCCCGGCACCGGGATGCGGGTGGGGCCGTCGATCCTCCTGACCATGCCGACCAGTCTGTCAGTCGTTCCCCGAAATCCTGTCATTTGCCCGCATCCGCACTAGGCTTGAGCGGCTGCGGAGGCGGGAGGGACCGCAGGGCCGGGGTGATACGTGAACCAGACACGACGCGGTACCCGTCGCCGCGCGGACGGGGAGCCGTGGTGAGAGATCTGCCGGGCTTCGACGCCTTCGCCGCCGACCAGGCCCAGCCGCTCGCGCGTACGGCCCTGTCGCTGACGGGAGACCCGGCGGCCGCCCGCACTCTCGTGGTGACCGCGCTCTCGGCCGTCGCGGCCAAGTGGAGCGCCGTACGCTGGTCGTTCCCCGTCCATGCCGCCCGTGAGGCGCTCTACCGGGCCTACCTGAGCCGGGCCCACCCGAAGCGTCCGCGAACCCCCCGGGCCGCCCGCGGGCACGACGCGCATCCGGTCTTCAGTCCCGGCACGGACGCGGCGGCTCTCCTGGATGCGCTGACCGGGCTGACGCCGCACCGGCGCGCCCTGGTCGTGGCCTGCTTCCATGACGGGCACTCCACCTGGCAGGCGGCCGGCCTGTGCCGCATGGACGCGACACCGGCCAAGACCGAGACCGTGCTCGCCGTCGCCGAACTGCGCAATCGCCTTCCCGCCTCGTTCGTCGCCGGGACGGCGCCGGCCCCTGGGACCGGGGACGCGGGCGGCGGCACCGGCGGCGCGGCGACGGGCCCTTCGCCGGCCTCGTGGCCGGCACCGTCGGAGACAGCCCTCTCCTCGCCCAGCGCCTGGATCTCGTCGTCGCAGGCCGCCGGGCCCTCGCCGACCTCCTGGGCCCCGCCGTCGGAGGCGGCCGCCCCCTCCCACGTCCCCTGGCCCCCGCCCTACGAGGCGGGGCAGGCCTCCGAAGCCCCGGGCCATACCGCGCCGTACCACGCCACGCCCGTGCCGCACACGGCCCCGTCGGCACCCGCCCCCTCGTCGGGGAACACCGGCGCGGACGAACGGGACGACGATCCGTGGGAAGCCGCGCTGCGCAGGGAACTGGCCGCCCTGTCCGCGGCGATGCCCGCGCTCGACCCCCTCCCGCTCGCCGCCGAGGCCGCGCGGGCCGGCCGGCGGCACGGGACACGGCGCCGTGCCCTGGTCACCGGCATGAGCGTCACGCTCACCGCCCTGGTCGTCGTCCCCCTCGCCTTCGCCGCGGCGGGCCTGGCCGGGCGCGTGGGGCGGGCAGCGGACGGCGGCACCCCCGGAGCCCCCGGTTCCCCGGACGCGAGCGCGACGATCCCCGGCCCGCTGCCCGCCTCCCTGCCCGACCCCGTGCGCTTCGCCTACCGGGGGTTTTGCACGAGGGACGACTGGGACCCGGTCGCCGAGGAGTACGCGGACAACGGCTGCGACCATTGGCGGGTGGTGACAGCCGCCGGTGAGCAGTGGCGGCTGGCGGACGTGACCCGCGAGCTCGGCGACGGGTGGCAGCCCCTTGTGGCCGTCAGCGGGGACGGCAACCGCATGGCCTACTACAGCGAGACGTCGTCCGACTTCATGGTCCTCGACCGGCGTCGCGCCCGGGCGGAGAGAAGCGGGATGCTCCCGCTCGGCGAGGACGCGTCGCCGGAGGACGCCCATCTGGTCATCTCACCCGGAGGGCGGTGGATGGCCGCCGACTTCGGCTCGGCCGCGCAGGCGCCCTCACCCCGGGTGCAGAGCCTCACCAGTTATCGGGTCTCGACGCTGCCGCGGCGGATGCGGATCCTGGCGGTCGGGGACGACGGCACGGTGACGGGCACGGCCACGTGGGACACCGACGTGGCTCCCGGCCGCCTCACCACCACCGTCCTGCTGCGGGTGCGGCCGGACGGGCGCACACTGAGCCGTACGCCGATCGACCCGGCGCTGTTCGAGTCCGGCGTCGCGGTCTCCCCGGACGGACACGCCCTCGCCGTCGCGGGCGAGCGCGCCCACCCCCGCGAGGACGACCACGGCCTGCTGGCCACCCTCGACACCGCCACCGGCCGGGTGCTCACCCGGCGTGAGGCGGCCCTTCCGGCGGGCGCGCGCGTCGCCGCCGTTCGCGGCTGGGCGAGCGAGCACGAGGTGATCGTCGAGGCGGAGCGGCCCGGCGACGACGAGGACGAGGGAGAGGAATACTCGGTCCACGCCGTCGACGTGCGCACCGGGGCCGCCCGGCCGATCGCTCTGGACGAGGCGGGCGGCGTGCCCGCCCTCTGGGTGCCCGGCGCGCTGCGCTGACTCGCGTCCCCGCGCCGCGCGGACCGTGGAAAAGGGGCGCCCCGGTGACCGGGACGCCCCTCCGAACCGGTGGACGGGTCAGACCATC
Source organism: Microbispora sp. H10836 (assembly GCF_012999525.1). Classification (NCBI taxonomy): domain Bacteria; kingdom Bacillati; phylum Actinomycetota; class Actinomycetes; order Streptosporangiales; family Streptosporangiaceae; genus Microbispora; species Microbispora sp. H10836. Next base: position 188,935 of record NZ_JABBWU010000017.1, on the reverse strand, counting down.
TCCAGCACCGGTTCCTCCCGCGCCTCGACCGGCTGCCGCCTGAACCGGAGCCCACTGAGGGCGACGGCCAGGCCGACAAGGGCGAACCCGGCCGAGACCACGATCGCGGCACGGAATCGGGCGATCGGGTCGCCGCCGTCCGCCCCCGAGGTCAGGACGGCGGTGACGATCGCCAGCACCACTGCTCCGCCGACCTGGCCGGAGGTGTTCAGCAGGCCCGAGGCGAGCCCCTGCTCCTCGTCGTCGACTCCGGCGGTCGCCTGGATGTTGAGCGACGGGAACGACAGCGCGAACGCGACGCCGAGCAGCACCATGCCCGGCAGCACCATCGTGAGCAGGCCGGGGTGGAGGTCCACCCGCAGGAACACCCCGTATCCCGCGAGCAGCGCCACCGAGCCCACCACGATCAGCCGCGCGGTGCCGAAGCGGTCGGCGAACCCGCCCATCGTGGTGGAGGTGACCGCGACCAGCAGCCCCGCCGGCAGGAACGCGAGTGCGGTCTGCAACGCGCTCCAGCCCAGCAGGTTCTGGAAGTACTGCATCGCCACGAACTGGAAGCCGACGTACGACCCGAACAGGATGACCAGGCCGATGTTGGCCCGGACGAGCGGCGCGGAGCGCAGGATGCCGAGCCGGACCAGCGGGTGCCGGACCCGGCGCTCCAGCCAGACGAACAGCCCGATCAGGGCGGCGGCCCCGGCGAGCGACAGCACGGTGCGCACCACGCTCACCTTGGGCGCCTCCACCACGGCGAAGACCAGGAGCAGCATGGCCGCCGTGATGGTCGCGGCGCCGAGGAGGTCGTGGCCGCCCTCGCCGCGCTCCTCGCCCCGATCGAGGAGCCGCGCCCCGGCGGCCAGCGCGATGATCGCGACAGGCACCGGCATGAAGAACGTCCAGCGCCAGCCGATCTCGGTGAGCAGGCCGGACAGGACCAGCCCGAGTGAGAATCCGCTGGCGCCGCAGGCGGTGAAGATGCTCAGGGCCCGGTTGCGGGCGGGGCCCTCGGCGAAGGTCGTGGTGATGATGGACAGCGCGGCGGGCGCGGTGAACGCGGCGCTGACGCCCTTCACGAAGCGGGCCGCGATCAGCAGCGTCCCGTCGCTCATCAGCCCGCCGAGCAGCGAGGCGACCGCGAAGACGGCCAGTGCGGACAGGAACACCCGGCGGCGCCCGAGCAGGTCGGCGGTCCGGCCCCCGAGCAGCAGCAGACCGCCGTACCCCAGCACGTAGCCGCTCACCACCCACTGGAGTGACGAGGTGGACATCCCGAGATCAGCCTGGATGGACGGGAGCGCCACCCCGACCATCGACACATCGAGGGCGTCGAGGAACACGACGGCGCAGAGGACGGTGAGAGCACCCCACAGGCGGGCCCCCCAGCGCTCGTCCTGAGTGGAGGAAGTCATGGCAAGGGAAGTTACATGCACATGCATTCAATGCACAAGCAATTAATGCGTTTGCATCTATTGCGTACGCATGGTATGGTCGCGCGGAGAAAGGCGGTCTCACGTGAACGACACCGACACCGGCTTCGTGGTGATGGCCTGGCGCGAACTGCTCGCCCGGTACGCCGAGGTGTCGTGTGCGCTGGAGCGGGAGCTGAGCGACAGGCACGGGCTCGGTGTGAGCGAGTTCGAGGTGCTGGAGCGCCTGGTGGAGGCGCAGTCGCCGTGCGCGGAGCCGGGGGCGGCCAAGTTCCGCGTTCAGGAGCTCGCCGGCCAGGTCCACCTGAGCCAGAGCGCGCTGTCGCGCCTCATCGCCCGGCTGGAACGCGAAGGGCTGGTGGCCCGCGCCATGTGCGAGGCGGACAGGCGCGGCGTGTTCGTCCACGTAACCGAGGAAGGCCGGCGGCGGCACGCGGAGGCGATCCCCACCCATCGGGCCGTCCTGTCCGCGCACCTGTTCCCGCACCTCGTCAACGCCGGTTACGCGCCTCCCGTCCCGGACGACGCGCCCCGCCCCGCCTGATCGACGAGCGCCGGGCGGTCAGGAGGGGCGCAGGGGAACGCCGTCGGGGTCGACGAGCAGGCCGTCCGCCGCGACCCGTGCCCCGGCGGCCACCAGCCGCGCGGCCTCTTTCTCCGGGTTCTCGACGGCGACCGCGATGTGCCGGAAACCCTTCCGGCACGGATCGGGGGTCCACGGGCTCGCGGTCGTCGGAGCGGTGAACGTGAACACCTCCAGAACCGCGTCCCCGGCCAGCAGATACGTGATCAGGAAGCCGCGGGGATCCTGGTCCTGCGTTATCTGGCCGATCACCTCGTAGCCGAGCGTGTCCCGGTAGAAGGCCAGCGCCGTGCCGAGATCGGCGGACGTGACCGCCACGTGGTCGAAGACCGGCGGCGCCGTACGCGGCCTGGCCAGGGCGGCCAGCCGTTCCCGCTCGGCCGGCTCGGGCGAGGCGACCCGGTGATACCGGAGGTAGTTGTCGGTGATCTCCAGATGGGTGCCGTCCGGGTCCTGGAAGAACGCGATGCGCACGCCGCCGACCGCGTCGAGCGGTGGCAGCGTGAAGGGCACGCCGGCGTCGCGCACGCGCTCCGCCCGCAGGTCGACGTCGCCGACCTTGAAGCCGATGTGCCGGATGCCGCGCTGGAGGTCGTCGTTCACCCAGCCGCCGAGATCGCCGTCGCCCGTCTCGACCAGCTTGAGCAGCACGGGCCCCGCCGGCAGCCATGCGACGCCCGGTCCCCCGGCCGGGCCGTCCACCGGGGTGAGATCCAGCAGGTCGCGGTAGAAGCCGAGCGAGCGGGCCAGGTCGGCGACGCCGATCTCGACATGCCGGATGCCTCGATGATCGGACACGGTTCTCCCCTCTGCGCGTCCGGCCGGTCCGGTACGGCGCGACCACCCTGACATACGTTCTCGTACGACCGATCACGCCGCCCTGCCGGCGGGCGCGCAGGAGCGGACCTCCACGGCCGCATCGGCCCGCAGGCCGGGCGCCAGCGCGAGGGTGACCGCGACGGAGGCCACCGCCATCACGCCCATGGCGGCCGCGGCCGAGGTGAACTGGGCCACCGCCCCCGCGATCGCGGCGCCCACCCCCTGCATGGTGAGCACGCCCGACGACTGCAGCCCGAGCGCCTGCCCGCTCATCTCCTCCGGAGTGACGGCCATGAGGCGTTCCTGGAGCAGCAGGCCGGCCGAGTATCCGGCCGAGGCGAGGACGACGGCGGCCACCGCGACCGGCAGGGACGGGTGGAGGAGGAAGACGAGGTACGGCACGGCGAGCAGCAGGCGCAGCGGAGCGCTCAGCCGCTCGCGCCACCGCTTGGGGACGAACCGCCCCATCAGCGTGTCGCCTGCGAGCATTCCGGCGGCGGCGCAGGCGAACAACAGCCCCGCGTGCGAGGCGTCGTAGGCCACGTACAACGACTCGCACCCGACGATCAGGCCGTTCGGCACCCAGAGAGCCAGGTACAGGCGGCGGCGCACCACCGACGACCAGAGCGTGCGGTTGGTCCGCCAGGTCTGCGCGGGCGAGGGCCGTCCCTGGGCGCGGGGCGGGCGCGCTGACAGTCCCCACCGGGCGACGACTGCGGCGACGAGGTACAGCCCCGCCGCGGCGAGCAGGGTGCCGCGCGGGGACAGCGCGGTCATGAGCGCACCTCCGGCGCCGAATCCGATGATCTGCTGCACACCGACCGACATGCTGAGCACCGATCGGCCGAGCAGGTAGCCGTCCTTGGGCAGGATCTCGTTGAGCAGCCCGAACCGGACCCCGCCGCCGAGGGACGCGGCGAGCCCCATGCCGAGGACGACGGCGAACAGCGCCCACAGCGGCAGGCCGGGCAGGGCGAGCACGACCGTGCCGGCCCAGAAGACCAGTGCCAGACCTGTCATCGCCGCGCGCGGAGGCAGCCGGTCGGCGGCCGACAGCAGCACCGTCGCCCCGAGCACCTGTGCGAAGGACGCGCCGAACATGCTCAGGGCCGACAGCAGCGGCGACCGTGTCGTCCCGTACACGAGCGTGCCGAGCGCCAGGCCGCTCACGGTCGAGGCAGCCACCTGCGCGGACGCCACGGTGAACAACGGCGTGAATTCGGGGGTGCGGAACAGTTCCCGATACGTGCGCATGACGTGAGCGTCGATCACCTTCACGGGCCGCCGGTAATGTTTCGCGGGGAGGCGAAACATGGGCTGGTGGCTGGTCAACGCCGACACTCTCGCGGAGAGCCGGTTCGTGATCTCCCCGCTGGCCGAGGCCACCGCCTGCCTCTGGACGCTGGAGAAGGCGTCGGGGGCGCATCCGGGCGAGCGGGAGTGGCTCGACGAGCATCTGCCCGCCTACCGGGCCCGCCTGGCCGGCGACCCGATCACGGCGCTGCTGCTGAAGGCCGCGCGGGGACGCAGCTGGACCGCCGACTTCCTCACGCCCGCCCCGACCGGCGAGGGCGACCCGGCGTTCGAGGAGGAACTGTCCCGCGTCCGCGCGACCCCGCCCGAGATCGCGCACGCGGACATCGAGGTGGCGCTGCGCAGCCCGTTGCCCACGGCGCTGCGCCGTTACGACCTGCCCGAACGCGCGGCGGGTCTGCTGGAGTGGGTGTGGACGCGGACCGTGCTGCCCGACTGGCCGCGCCGTCGGCGGATCATGGAGGCCGACGTCGTCGCCCGCGTCGGCCATCTGAGCCAGGGCGGCTGGGCCGCCGCGCTGAACGACATGCGCAAGGGGATGCGCTGGCTCGGCGGCAACCGGCTGCAGATCAACACCTACGACTACCCGCCGAGGCGGATCGGCGGGGCCAGGCTGATGTTCGTCCCGGTCACCCACCGCCAGGCCTGGACCGCCTGGACCTCGGGCCGGCACTACGCCCTGGTCTACCCCTGCTCGGGCACACTGGCCGAGCCGGACCGCGCGCCGGCGCCGGAGGCGCTCGGCCGGCTGCTCGGCCCGGCCAGGGCGCGGGTGCTCGTGCTGCTCGCCGCTCCCAAGAGCACGACCCACCTCGTGGCGCTGACCGGCCAAGGGCTGGGATCGGTGGGCCGCCACCTCAGGGTGCTCCTCGACGCCGGTCTCGTACGGCGCCGCAGGGCGGGCCGGTCGGTCCTGTACTACCGCACGCCCCTCGGCGACGCCCTCGCGGCGAGCGACGCCGAGGCCCGCACCGCCGGGGAAGGGCCCGGAGGAACGCTCAGGCCGTCAGGCGGTCGATGACCAGCGGCAGCAGGTCCGCGCCGCCGTCCTCGCCGATCTCGTACGCCCCCTCGATCGCCTGGAGAGCCCGGTCGAACCGGCCGGCCTCGTCGGCGTACAGGGTCATCAGCGGCGCACCCTCGCGTACGGCGTCGCCCGGCTTGGCGTGCAGGACGACGCCCGCGCCCGCCGACACCGGGTCCTCCTTGCGGGCCCGCCCGGCCCCGAGCCGCCAGGCCGCCAGGCCGACCTTGAGCGCGTCGAGCGTCCGCAGCGTGCCCGAGGCGGGAGCGGTGACCACGGCCGACTCGGCGGCCTTCGGCAGCGGCGCGTCCGGGTCGCCGCCCTGAGCGGCGATCATGCGCCGCCAGGCGTCCATCGCCGAGCCGTCCTTCAGCGCCTCCTCGGGATCCTTGGCGCCCGGCACCCCGGCGGCCTCCAGCATCTCCCGTGCCAGCCGTACGGTGAGCTCGGTCACGTCGGCGGGGCCGCCGCCGGCGAGCACCTCGACGGCCTCCTCGACCTCCAGCGCGTTGCCCACCTTCAGGCCCAGCGGCCGGTCCATGGCGGTCAGCAGGGCCACCGTGCGCACCCCGGCGTCGGTGCCGAGCTCGACCATCGTCCGGGCCAGCTCGCGCGCGTCGTCCACGTTCTTCATGAACGCGCCCGAGCCGGCCTTCACGTCGAGCACGAGCGACCCCGTGCCCTCGGCGATCTTCTTGGACATGATCGAGGAGGCGATCAGCGGGATCGACTCGACCGTGCCGGTGACGTCGCGCAGCGCGTAGAGCTTCTTGTCGGCCGGGGCGAGGCCCGCGCCCGCCGCGCACACGACCGCCCCGGCCGAGCGGATCACGGCGAGCATCTCGTCGTTCGACAGCGACGCCCGCCAGCCGGGGATCGACTCCAGCTTGTCCAGCGTGCCGCCGGTGTGCCCGAGGCCCCGCCCGGACAGCTGCGGCACGTACGCGCCGCAGGCGGCGACGAGCGGGGCCAGCGGCAGGGTGATCTTGTCACCGACCCCTCCGGTGGAGTGCTTGTCGGCGGTGGGCCGGTCGAGGGCGGACCAGTCCATCCGCTCCCCCGACCTGATCATGGCCTGGGTCCAGTCCGCGATCTCCCTGCGGTCCATGCCGTTGAGCAGGATCGCCATCAGCAGCGCCGACATCTGCTCGTCGGCCACCTCGCCCCGCGTGTACGCGTCGATCACCCAGTCGATCTGGGCGGTCGACAGCTCACCGCGGTCACGCTTGGCGATGATGACCTCGATCGCGTCGAACCCCACGCTTGTCCCCTATCTCGACAGATCGTCGGGTCCGAAGGCGAACGGCAGGAAATCGGCCATCCGCATCGGCCCGTCGGGCGTCTCCACCAGCAGATCCCGCCCGCCGTGCTCGAACAGCAGCTGGCGGCAGCGGCCGCACGGCATCAGCAGCTCGCCGTGGCCGTCCACACAGGTGAAGGCCACCAGCCTGCCGCCGCCGCTCGCGTGCAGCGCCGAGACGAGCCCGCACTCGGCGCACAGGCCCACGCCGTACGACGCGTTCTCCACGTTGCAGCCGGTCACGATCCGGCCGTCGTCGACGAGCGCCGCCGCCCCCACGGGAAACTTCGAGTACGGCGCGTACGCGTGGGTCATGGCCTCGCGGGCCGCGACCCGCAGCGCCTCCCAGTCGATGCTCATTTCGCCTGCCCCCTTCGATACGGGACGCCGTCCGCCGCCGGCATGCGCAGCCGCTGCGAGGCCAGCGACAGCACCAGCAGCGTGGTCAGGTGGGGGGTGAACGAGGTGAACTGCTCCGGCACGGTGTCCGTCACCGCGAACACCGCGAACACCGCGATCGCCACGACCCCGGTGAGCAGGGCCGCGACCCCGCGCCGCTGCCGTACGAGCTGGTAGACCGCCACGGCGGCGAGCAGCAGCGCGACGACCAGCAGCAGCGCGTGCACCGAGATGCCGCCCTGGCGGAGCTGGAGGGCGTCGGTGTAGCCGAACAGCGCCGCGCCTCCGGCGAGCCCGCCCGGACGCCAGTTGCCGAAGATCATGGCGGCCAGGCCGATGTACCCGCGGCCGCCCGTCTGCCCGTCCCGGTAGATCCCCGCCGCCACGATCGACAGGAACGCGCCGCCGAGCCCGGCGAGCACGCCGGAGATGATCACGGCGGCCCATTTGTACAGGTAGACGTTGACGCCCAGCGACTCCGCCGCGACCGGACGCTCGCCGCACGCCCGCAGACGCAGGCCGAACGGCGTGCGCCACAGGATGTAGAACGACAGCGGGACCAGCAGGATCGCCAGGATCGTGAACCACGACACGCCCTGGGTGATGCCCCGCAGCACGCCCGCGAAGTCCGACAGCACGAACCAGTGCTTGGCCTCGACGGTCCGCAGCGGGTCGTCGAGGAAGCCCAGGCTCACCGTGCCCATCTTGGGCAGCGGCGGCGAGTTCTTCGTCCCGCCGCCCGGCATGCCGTCGAAGACGAGCTGGGACAGGTACTGGGTGAAGCCGACGCCGACGATGTTGATCGCCACGCCGGAGATGATGTGGTCGACGCCGAAGGTCACGGTGGCGACGGCGTGGATCACCGCGCCCAGCGCCCCGCCGACGGCCCCGGCGACCACGCCCGCCCAGGGGCTGTGGAACTGGAGGGCGCCCCAGGCGCCGAACCAGGTGCCGAGCACCATCATGCCCTCGAGGCCGATGTTGACCACGCCGGCCCGCTCCGACCACAGACCGCCGAGACCGGCGAGCCCGATCGGCACGGCGAGACCGAGCGCGGCGCTGACCGTGCCCGCCGAGGTGATGTCGTTCGCCCCGGTCACCAGCCGCGCGACCGACAGCAGCACCACCAGCCCGGCCAGGCCGAGCAGAAGGACCGGCGCCGACAGCCGGAAGCGACGCGCCGGGGGCGTCTCGACCGGGCGGTCGACCGGGAGATCCGTCGCCGTCATGCCGTCTCCTCGATTACGTCCGGCCCGCCGCGTTCACCGTCTCGCTCGCTTCGCTCGCTCATGCCGCCGCCTCTGTCTTCGGCGCCTCCTGCGGCGCGGCGAGCTGGCGGCCGACCCGGCGCTGTTCCGCCACCATCCGGTACCGGTGGACCAGCTCGTACGCGATGATCACGGAGAGCACGACGACGCCCTGCATGATCTGAACGATCTCCTTGGGGATGTCGAGCAGCTGAAGCTGGTTGGAGGAGTTGTACAGGAAGCTCCACAGCAGTGCGCCGATCGCCATGCCGACCGGGTTGTTGCGCCCGAGCAGGGCGATCGCGATTCCGGTGAAGCCGAGGTCGGTCGGGAAGTTGTTGCTGTACTTGTAGGAGGCGCCGAGCAGCTCCGGCATGCCGATCAGACCGGCGACCGCTCCCGAAATGACCATCGTGACGACGATCATCTTCTTCACGCTGACGCCGCTGGCCACCGCCGCGGACTCGGACTTGCCGGTCGCCCGCAGCTCGAAGCCGAACCGGGTGCGGTTGAGCACGACCCAGTACGCGACGCCGAGCAGGACCGCGACCACGATGAACCCGTTGACCAGCACCGGCGTGCCCGCGATGAGCGGGATGCCCGGCATGTGCGCGTCGTCGGGAATCGGCCGGGTGCCGAGGTCGTTGCCGGTCAGCACGCCGAAGTGCTCGCTGACCAGCCAAGAACCAAGGCCGGTGGCGATCGCGTTCAGCATGATGGTCGAGATGACCTCGCTCACGCCCCGGTAGACCCGCAGCAGCCCGGCGATCGCGGCCCACAGGGCGCCGACGACCACCGCGGAGACCACCACGAGGACGATGTTGAGCACGCCGGGGACCACGGCGGCGCCGCCGACCGCGGCGGCGACCACGGCCGCGAGGCGGTACTGGCCGTCCACGCCGATGTTGAAGAGGTTCATCCGGAAGCCGACGGCCACCGCGAGCGCGGAGATGTAGTACATGACCCCGGTGTTGAGAGTCATGGCCATCGACCGCGGCTGGGTGCCGTAGTCCGCGAGTGTGGTGAAGGCCTCGACCGGATCCTTGCCCGCGATGAGCAGGACCACCGAGGTGATCAGCACCGCGAAGACGACCGCGATGACCGGCGCGGCGACGGCGAGCCAGCCGCCCAGCCGCACCCGGCCGAGCAGCCGGTCGACGAACCCGTTCATACGCCCTCCCCGGCGCCGGTCATCGCCGAGCCCAGTTGCTCGGGGGTCACGTTCGCGGGATCGACGTCGGCGACGATCCTGCCGCGCAGGATCACCTTGAGCGTGTCGGACAGGCCGATCAGCTCGTCGAGGTCCGCGGAGATCAGCAGCACGGCCAGACCCGCGGCGCGCGCGGTGCGCAGGTGGTCCCAGATCGCCGCCTGCGCGCCGATGTCCACGCCCCGGGTGGGGTGGCTGGCGATCAGCAGCACGGGGTCGCCGCTCATCTCCCGCCCGACGATCAGCTTCTGCTGGTTGCCGCCGGACAGCGTGGCCGCGTCCACGTCGATGCCGGGGGTGCGCACGTCGTACTCCTCGACGATGCGCCGGGTGTCGGCCCGCGCGCCGGCGCGGTCGATCCACGGGCCCTTGATGTTGGGCTTGCGGGTCTGGTGGCCGAGGATGCGGTTCTCCCAGAGCGGCGACTCCAGCAGCAGGCCGTGCCGGTGGCGGTCCTCGGGGATGTAGCCGATGCCGCCCGCGCGCCGCTTCAGGGTCGGCCACCGGGAGATGTCGGCGCCGCCGAGGGTGAGCGTGGCGACCTCACACGGGCGCATGCCCATGATCGCCTCGACCAGTTCCGCCTGGCCGTTGCCCTCGACGCCCGCGATGCCGAGCACCTCACCCTTGCGGATGTCGAAGCTCACGTTCTCGACCACCGGCCGCCCGTCGCCGGTGCGCACGGTCAGTTCGCGTACGGACAGGGCGACGACGTCGGTGACGGTCGACTCGCGGGTCTCGGGGCTGGGCAGCTCGCTGCCGACCATGAGCTCGGCGAGTTTGCGGGAGGTCACCTCTTGGGGGTCCACGGTCGCCACGGTGGTCCCGCGCCGGATGACGGTGATCTCGTCGGCGACCCGCAGGACCTCGTCCAGCTTGTGGGAGATGAACAGGATCGTCAGCCCCTCGCGGACCAGTCCGCGCAGGTTGTCGAACAGTTCCTCGACCTCGTGGGGCACGAGCACGGCGGTCGGCTCGTCCAGGATCAGGATGCGGGCGCCCCGGTAGAGCACCTTCAGGATCTCCACCCGCTGGCGGTCGCCGACCCCCAGGTCCTCGACCGGCACGTCGGGCCGCACGCCCAGCCCGTACGCGTCGGAGATCTCCTTGATCTTCTTCCGCGCGGCGCCGAAGTCGAGAGCGACGCCGCCGCGGCGCGGCTCGCTGCCCAGGACCACGTTCTCCAGCACGGTCAGGTTGTCGGCCAGCATGAAGTGCTGGTGGACCATGCCGATGCCCGCGTCGATCGCGTCGGCGGGGGTGTGGAAGCCCACGGGCTTCCCCTCGACGCGGATATCACCCTCGTCGGGGCGCTGCATCCCGTACAGGATCTTCATCAGCGTGGACTTCCCCGCGCCGTTCTCGCCGACGATGGCATGGATGTGCCCTTTGGCGACGCGGAGGTGGATGTCGCTGTTGGCGACGACTCCCGGGAACCTCTTGGTGATCCCGGTGAGCTCTACTGCGGGTTCCGTAACGGTCGCGGCGGTAATGTCGGCCTCCTCCTCGCGGAGTGCCCGGTGACGGTCAAGTGGTAGTGAGCGTAGAGCAAAGGGCCCGGGGCGGGTGCCCCCGGGCCCCTCGATTACGCAGGTCAGGACGTCGGGACCGAGATCTCGCCGTTGATGATCTTCTGCTTGTACTCGTCGATCTTCGACTTGATGTCGTCGATCTTGCCGCCGGTCGTGGAGTAGTCCACGCCGCCCGCCTTGAGGTCGTAGACGGACGGGCCCGACTTGACCGCACCGGTGCTGTAGTTCTTCAGGAAGTCGAAGACCGCCACGTCGACCTTCTTGATCATCGAGGTGATGATCACGTCCTTGAAGCCGGCGTACGCCGGGAGCGCCGCCTGGTCGGAGTCGACGCCGATGGCCGTCGCCTTCGCGGCCTGGGCCGCCTCGAAGACGCCCGCGCCGGAACCGCCGGCCGCCTGGTAGACCACGTCCGCGCCGGCGTCGTACATGCCCTGCGCGGCCGTCTTGCCCTTGGCCGGGTCACCGAAGCCGCTGAAGTCCGGGGGCTGGGTGAGGTACTTGCTCTGGATCTTGATGTCCGGCTTGACGGCCTTCGCACCGGCCTCGAAGCCCGCCTCGAACTTGTGGATCAGCGGCACGTCGACGCCGCCCACGAAGCCGACGTTGCCCTTCTCGGACTTCAGCGCCGCCGCGACGCCGACGAGGAACGACCCCTGCTCCTCGGCGAACATCAGGTTCGTGATGTTGTCGCCCTTCGCGGCGTCGTCGTCCACGATGGCGAACTTGACCTCGGGGAACTCCTTGGCGACCTTCGCCACGGAACCGGAGTAGGCGAAGCCCACCGCGATGACCGGGTTGAAGCCCCCGGAGGCGAGCAGGCGCAGCCGCTCCTCCTTCTGGGCGTCGGTCTCGCCCGCGGTCGCCTCCAGTTCCTTCTTCTCGACCTTGAGCTCCGACACGGCCTTGTCCAGGCCGGCCGCGGCCGCGTCGTTGAAGGAACCGTCGCCGCGGCCGCCGATGTCGTACGCCAGGCCGACCTTGGCCTGTGCGGCGGCGGGCGGCGCGGAGGACGCGCCGGCCGAGGCCTCGGTCGTGGCGCCTTCGCCACCACCTCCACACGCGGCGGCGGCCATGAGCAAGGCGCCGCCCGCGGTGGCGGCGGCCAGTCTGCTGATTCGATTGTGGAGCAAGGTCGTGACTCCCCTTCCGTTCCGCGCCCGTCTGACTCTCGTCGCACGCACGCAGGAACGCACGGCAACCCTGCACGGAAGATAGTTGTTTGACCTGCATAGACCAAACCCGCACACCAGTCCGCAACATGTCCGTTATTGAGCCCACGCCGCACCGTGACCGGGGCGTCAGCCTGGGGAAACCTTGACCCTGCCGTGGATGATCTCCTGCTTGAGCTGTTCCAGGCGCGGCTGGATGTCCGTGATGTGGCCGCCCGTGAGGGTGTAGTCGACACCGCCGAGCTTGAGGTCGTACACCACCGGACCGCTGGTGACGGTCCGATCGGCCACGTCGGCGAGGAAGTCGTAGACGGCGACGTCGATCCGTTTGATCATGGAGGTCAGGATCACGTCGCGCACCGCGGGGTCGGCGCTCTTGGCCTGGTCGTAGTCGACGCCGATCGCCCACGCCCCCGCGTCCTTCGCCGCGCGGAACACCCCGGCCCCCGAGGCCCCGGCCACCTGGTAGACCACGTCGGCGCCCGCGCAGTACATGCGCCGGGCGGCCCTGCGCGCCTTCGCCGGGCTCTCGAATCCCCGGAGGTCGTGGGGGCCGTTGAGATAGGCGATCCTGATCCGCGCCCGCCGGTTCACGTGCTTCACACCCTGGACGTAGCCGGCCTCGAACTTCCTGACCAGGGGGGAGCGGTTGCCCCCGACGAAGCCGACGTCGCCGGTGCGTGATTTCATGGCCGCCGCCGCGCCCATCAGGAACGAGCCCTGCTCCTCGGCGAACAGCAGATTCGTGATGTTGGGACCCGACACGGACGGCTCGTCCAGGATGGCGAAGCGCGTCCGGGGGAACCGCGGAGCGATCCGCCTCAGCGCCGGAGCGTACGAGTAGCCGACGGCGATGATCGGGTCGTACCCGGCCTCGGCGAGCGCCCGCACCCGCTCCACCTTCCGGCCGGCGGGCTCGCCCCGCGCGGCCGCCACCTCCTTCACCCGCATGCCGCTCAGGTTGCGCGCGGCCTCGTCGATCCCGGCGGCCGCGGCGTCGTTGTACGACTTGTCGCCCCGTCCGCCGATGTCGTACGCGAGCCCGACCCGCAGTGGGCCGGTGCGCGGCGGCGCGGCGTCCGCCCCGCCGTGACAGCCCGCGGCGGCGGCAACGGCGGCGGCGACGGCGCCCGCCGTCACCGCCCGGAACGCCCGCAATCGGACCTCCTAACCAGGAGGGTGGTCCCACTGTCCGCGATACCCCTCGACGAGGGCGGGGAACGCGCCGCATCTCATGACAGGTTCATCCCAATTGAGTTATTTTGTGCGGGTAAGGGATCCCGAATAGCGGGCGGCCTGTTCCCCTTCGCGCGTCACCTCGAAGCCGGCGGCGCTCTCGCCCCGCCACGTGATCGTGACGTTTCCCGGATGACAGGCGTCGCCTTTCACCCGGTCGAGGGTCAGCACGAGCACCGCGTCCGACCCGCCCGCGGGGGTGAGACGGCCGGAGCAGTGCAGGTCGGCGCCCCACCGCATCCGCGCCGGCTCGGCGAGACGGATCTCGACCGGGAAGACCCGGCCGGCCGAGGGATGGGTGGCGACGCCTGTCCAGGTCCCGTCGAGGCGTCCGGGCCCGCGGTCCGTCAGCGCCCACACGACGCCCAGCGCGGCGAGGACGGCGACCGCGGAGATCGAGGCGGCCAGTGCGACCACGCGCGCTCGCCCGGGACGTCGTTTGCCGGTCCGGTCGTGCGCCACCCGGTCGGGCTCCGTCCGCTCAGGCTCCGTCCGCTCAGGCTCCGTCCGCTCAGGCTCCGTCCGCTCGGGTCCGGCCGGAACCGGCTCGGTGGCAGTGGACACGGGAGGATTCGGCGCGGCCGGACCCGGTCGCCCCGGGACTCGGCCGAGCAGGGCGCTCAGCACCTGTCCCGCGTCCGGCCGGTCGGCCGGTTCCGCGGCCAGGCACGCCACGACGAGGTCTTTCAGCAGGCCGGTGAGCGGCCCGAGGTCCGGCGTCCCGTACAGGATGCGGGCCATCACGGCCGCGTGCGTGTCACCGGTGTAGGCCTGCCTGCCGCTCGCCGCGTAGACGAGCGTGAGCGCCCAGCAGAACAGGTCCGCCGCCGGTCCCGCGGGCCGCCCTTGGAGCTGCTCGGGGGCGATGTAGGCCGGGGTGCCGACCGGGTCTCCCGTCGTCGCGGTGGCGTCGGCGAGGCGGGAGATGCCGAAGTCGACGACCCGCAGCCCGTCGGAGCCGAGGAGCACGTTGCCCGGCTTGAAGTCGCGGTGGACGACCCCCGCCCGGTGGATCGCGGCCAGCGCGGTGGCCGTCCCCACGGCGACCCGGTCGAGGTCGCCGCCCGTCCGCGGGCCCGCCGCCCGCACGTGCTCGCGCAGGGAGGGGCCGTCGACGTACTCGCTCACGATGTACGGCCGGTCGCCGTCCAGGTCGGCGTCGAGGACCTGCGCGGTGCAGAAGGGCGCCACCCGGCGCACCGCCTCGATCTCCCGGGCGAACCCGCGCCGGGCGGATGCGTCGTCGAGCCGCGCGTGCAGGAGCTTCACGGCCACCGGCCCGCCCGACGCGCCGGCCGCGCCGAGGAAGACCACTCCCTGGCCGCCTACGCCAAGGCGGCCGGTGAGACGGTAGTCCCCGAGATGCCGGGGATCTTCCGGGCGCAGGGGGGATGCGTCGGGCACGGGCGGTGTGCTACTCGGCCGGTTCGGCGGGCGCGGGTCAGCGGGCGCCGCCCCACAGCGCGGTCAGCGCCGTGGCGGCGAGTACCTTCACGCCGATCCCGATCGCCCGCTCGTCGACGTCGAACTGCGGCCGGTGGATGTCGACCTCGTCGACGGCCCCCACCGGGCGGGTGCCCAGCCGGGCGAGCGCGCCGGGCACCGACTCGAGGTACCAGGAGAAGTCCTCGCCGCCGAGGCTCTGCGGCGTGGGCACGGCCGCCCCGTCGCCGACGATCTGGGTCACCGCGTCGTGCAGCATCTGGATGCTGGTGGCCTCGTTCACCGTGGGCGGAGTGCCGCGCCGGTAGTCGATCTCGGCCTCCACGCCGTACGCGCCGGCGACCGAGTCGAGCAGGGCCTTGACCAGGTCGGGAGCCTGGTGCCAGGCCTCCTCGTCGAGCGACCTGACCGTGCCCTGGGCGACCCCGACGTCCGGGATCGCGTTGGCCACCGAGCCCGCGGAGATCTGACCCCACACGAGGCTGAGGCTGGAGCGGGGGTCCACGCGGCGTGACAGCGCGGCCGGCAGCTCGGTTACGATCTTGCTGAGCGCGTAGACGAGGTCCACGGTCAGGTGCGGCCGGGCGGTGTGCCCGCCCGGACCGGCGACGCGGATGCGCAGGCTGTCGCAGGACCCGGTGATCGGGCCGGTCCGCAGGCCGACGTGACCGACGTCGAGACGCGGGTCGCAGTGCACCGCGAAGATGCGGTCGACCTCGTTCAGGCCGCCGTCGCGCATGACCTCCAGCGCGCCGCCCGCGACCTCCTCGGCCGGCTGGAAGATCAGCCGCACCCGGCCGGGGAGGGCTCCCGCGTCGGCCTGCGACGCCAGGAACAGCCCCGCGCCGAGGACGATCGCCGTGTGCACGTCGTGACCGCAGGCGTGGCACGCGTTCGAGTTCGTGGACCGGTAGGGGACGTCCTTCTCGTCCTCCATGGGCAGCGCGTCGATGTCCGCGCGCAGGGCGACCGTGGGGCCCTCGTCCCTGCCGAGGTCCACCCACAGGCCGGTGCCGCGCGACAGCGGGTGCGGGGTGAGCCCGGCGTCCGTCAGCCGCTCAGCGATCTTCTCTGTCGTGCGATGCTCGCTGAAGGCGATCTCCGGGTGCGCGTGTACGTCGCGCCGGAACTCGATCAGCTCATCGTTGTGCCCGCGAAGGAATTCCGCCAGTTGCCCGGCCAGGTCGTTGCTTCCCGGCACGGCCGCGTCCGGCGTTGCGAGCTTCGATGAGGTGGCCACGGAACTTCCCTTCTCCGGCGAGCCGTCCCGCCACGGGTCGCCGGATCACCATATGATCATTAAAAGTCACAAAAAAGCCCAAAAGGGTCGAGCGGGCGCCTCGCCTCCACCGACCCTTCAATCACAATCCTTTCACGCCGCGACCCTCCGATACGGCGAATTGCCCAGTATTTACGCCGGCCTCCGCACGTTGCCAGAACTGGGGCACTGTTGCCGGACATGTCAGGCCCTACCCAGTCAGCTGCCCGATTGTCCGATCTCGCGGTTGGGGTTCGAGGTCACGAACCTGTCCTCCGCGAGCTCGATGAGCGTGGCGTCGACCACGTCCTGGAGGGTCCCTCCGTCGGCGAGGATCGCCCGCTGGCGCTCGGATGAGCTGCCCTGCTCCAGCACCTCGGTCACGACCGCCAGTTCGTCGACGCAGCCGAGCCGTTCGGCGACCGGTTCGAGTTCGCGCTGAAGTTCATACAATACGTCGCGCACCGGCGCCGTGGAGCCGTGGTCGTCGGTGATGACGTCCGCGTCGAGGCCGTACCGCGTGGCGCGCCACTTGTTGTCGCGCACCACCCACGCCGCCGGATGCGGCAGCTTGTACCCCCGGTCGAGCTGCTGGTCGAACTGCTGCACGAGGCACTGGGACAGCGCGGTCACCATGCCGACCTCGCGCGGCGTCGGGATCCCGTCGAACATCCTGATCTCGATGGTGCCGAAGTCGGGATGCGGCCGGATGTCCCACCACACCTCCTTGATGCTGCGGATCGTGCCCGCCCGCAGCAGCGTGTCCATGTACTCCTCGAACTCGGCCCAGTCCGCGAGCAGGTGCGGCGGCCCGGCCGTGGGCAGCGAGCCGAAGACGATGGCCCGGCTCGACGCCAGCCCGGTGTCCTGCCCGCCCCAGTAGGGGCTGGAGGAGGTGAGCGCGAGGAAGTGCGGCAGGTACGCCGCGAGGGCGTTGACGATCGGAATGACCTTGTCCCGCTCCTTGACCCCCACGTGGACGTGCACGCCGAACGTCTGGATCCGCCAGGCGAGCCACTGCATCTCCTCGACCAGCTCCACGTAGCGCTGGTTGGGCGCGTAGACCGCGTCGCGCCAGTCGCTGATCGCGTGGGTCCCCGTGCAGGCGAGCCCCGTGCCGCGCGGCTCGACGGCCTCGGCCAGCCGCCCGAGGCTCTTCTTCAGGTCCTGCACCGCCTCCGCCACGGTGTGGCAGACGTCCGTGACGATCTCGATCTGCGACTGCATGAGCTCGTGCATGGCCTTGGGCCGCTGCCCCTCACTGAGGTCGGGCACCGCGGCGAGCACCTCTTTGGCGTCCTGGCGCAGATGACGCGTGTGCCTGTCGACGAGCTGAAGCTCCCACTCCACGCCGAGCGTCGCGCCACGCGAGGGATTGAAGTCGATCGCCAAAGCTTGCCTCCATCACGTTCGGTCCCTGTGGACACTCAGGTCACATCGGACAAGGTCGTTTCCAGATCAGGCCCTACCCCTCATCCATCCCCGCACGCCGACGGCACCGAGCGCCAGTGCCAGGAGGATGTTCACCGCGACGAGCACGCCGTGGACGACGTAGAAGGACGTCTCATGCCCGTCGGCGAGGTTGAAGGCGAGGTTGATCCATTCGAAGATCATGAAGGCGGCGAGTGCCACGAGAAAGACAGATACACGTCTCGTCATGGCTCACAGTATCGGCGACCCCCCGCGTGGCCCTGTGGCATATGGGGCATATGTCGCTTCATGCGAAGGCAGTCGAGGCTAGGCTGAGCCACCTATGCGGACGAATCATCGTGTCCTCGCCGCCACCGTGACGACGGCGGGGGTGCTGACGACGGCGCTGCTCGGCGCCCCTCCCGCCGCGGGCGCGCCGGCCGTACCGGACCTGGCGCCGCGGGAGATCGGCACGGCCGTGGCGGAGAACGGCACGGGAAACGGCACCGTCGGCGGGGACCTGCTCGCCGGCCACGGGATCATCGCCCCCGCGGGAGTCAAGGCGCCGCCCAAGACCGAGGCCTCGTCGTACGTCGTCGCCGACGCCGAGACCGGCCAGGTGCTCGCGGCCAAGGACCCGCACGGGCACTACCTGCCGGCGAGCACGCTCAAGACGCTGACGGCCGTCACGCTGATCCCCAGGCTCGACAAGAACCGCAAGGTCAAGCCGAGCGAGGCGGCCTGCAACGTGGAGGGCAGCGCCGTCGGCATCGTCCCCGAGCCGATCTACAAGGTCGACGACCTCATGCGGGCGCTGCTCATGGTCTCCGGCAACGACGCGGCGGTCGCGCTGGCCGAGGCCAACGGCGGCCTGAAGAAGACGCTCGCCGACATGAACAAGGAGGCCCGCAGGCTCCAGGCGTACGACACGGTGGCCAAGACGCCGAACGGCCTGGACCAGCCGGGCCAGCGCAGTTCGGCCTACGACCTCGCGCTGATCGCGCGGGCCGGGCTGGCGATGCCGGACTTCCGCGAGTACGTCAGCACGAAGGTCGCCAAGTTCCCCGCGCCCAAGGACTACCTCAAGAAGGACAGGAAGAAGCGCCGCGACGACGCCGAGGCCAGCGAGTCTCCCCGGCCCGCCTACTACGAGATGGCCAACCACAACAGGCTCCTGGGCCGCTACAAGGGCATGCTCGGAGTCAAGAACGGCTGGACGTCCAAGGCCCTGGGCAGCTTCGTGGGCGCGGCCAGGCGCGACGGCCACACCGTCATCGTCGCGATCATGCATCACCCCGGCGGCTTCTGGGAGGAGGTCTCCAAGCTGCTCGACTGGGGCTTCGCCGCGAGAGGCAAGGTGACGCCCGTGGGCCAGCTGGTCGCGCCCGTGCCCGACGCCAAGCCCTCGTCCTCCCCCCTGGCCGTACGGCCCGGCTCTCCGACGCCGGGCGCGGACACGGCGGGGGCGGCCAGGGCACGTGGCGAGGACCCCGCCGCGAAGAGCTCGGGCGTGACCACACCCCTGCTGATCGGCGGCGGCGCCCTCGTCGTCCTCGCCGCCGGTGCGTACGGCCTGCGCCGGCGCCGTAGGACGCCCGGCGACGCGCCCGATTAGAGATCGGGAGGGGCGGGGATGGCGTGCTCGGCCGCGCGGCTGACCTCCTCCCAGCGGGCCCATGTCTCCATGCGCTGCCGGGAGACGTCGAAGGCCAGGTCGTAGGCCGTGCCGCCCAGCAGCAGCCGCAGCGGGGGGTCGTCGCTGCCGACGAGCTTCAGCACGGCCTCGGCGGCCAGCCGTGGATCGCTGTCCACCGACCCCTCGGCCCACTGTTTCTCCAGCTCGGCCCGCAGAGGGGCGTAGTCCGGCAGCGGCGTGGCCGTGGTCATGCCGGTGTACAGGCCGGTCCAGTAGCCGCCGGGCTCGACGATGGTGAGCTTGACCCCGAACCTCGCGGCCTCCATCGCCAGCGCCTCGCTCATGCCCTCCAGGGCGAACTTGCTCGCGCTGTACAGCCCCGTGGTGGGGAAGCCGCCGAGCGCTCCGATACTGGAGATCTGCACGATGTGCCCGGACCTCTGGGCGCGCAGACAGGGCAGGACGGCCTGACTGACCCACAGCGCGCCGAAGAAGTTCGTCTCCATCTGCGCTCGGGCCTCGGCCTCGGTGAACTCCTCGACCATCCCCATGGAAAGGACGCCGGCGTTGTTCACCACGACGTCGAGCCGGCCGAAGCGCTCGGTCGCCCGGGCGACCGCCGCGAAGACCGCGGCGCGGTCGGTGACGTCCAGAGGGAGCACGAGCAGCCTGTCCTCGTGGCCGGCGGCCAGGTCCGCCAGCGGCGCCACGGTCCTGGTCGCGGCGACCACCCGGTCCCCGGTCTCCAAGGCGGCCCGGGCGAAGGCGCGGCCGAGACCCCGTCCCGCTCCGGTGATGAACCAGACCCGTCCCTGGCCTGTGGGCGTCGGCGTACGCATGGCGGCTCCAATCGATTTTGCGATAGCTAGACGATACGTCTCGTCTTGTTCGCTGATCCTCGTGCCGCCGCCGGCATTTGTCAAGACGAATCGTCTCGTCTCGCTTCTGGTAGGTTCGTGGCCATGACGGCACAGCACGCCACGGCCCCCGGCACCAGACGCCGCAGCGAGGCCTCGCGGCGGGCCATCCTCACCGCGGCGTTCGAACTCGTCGGCGAGGTCGGTTACGCGAAGCTGAGCATCGAGGGGATCGCCGCCCGGGCCGGGGTCGGCAAGCAGACCATCTACCGATGGTGGCCCTCCAAGGGAGCGGTGCTCTTCGACGCGTTCCTCATGCTCTCCGAGGGGGAGGACGACTCGGCGGCCCTGCCCGACACCGGCGACCTGGAGGCCGACCTGAAGACGGTCCTGCGCGCCACCGTGGCCGAGCTGAACGACCCGCGCTACGACGAGCCGATGCGCGCGCTCAACACGGAGATCCTGCACGACCCCGCGCTCGCCGCGACCTACGCGGAACGGCTCGACCGGCCGATGAAGGAGCTGAAGAAGCAGCGGCTGCGCAGCGCGCAGCGGGCCGGGCAGCTGTCCGGCGACCTGGACCTGGACGTCGCCATCGAGATGCTGTGGGGACCGCTGCTCAACCGGTGGCTCCAGCGCAGCGGCCCGCTCACCCCCGAGTACGCCGACAGCGTCGTGGAGACCGCGCTCAACGGGTTGCGCCCGCGGTGAGGACGCACTGAGGCGCGGTGAGGACGCGGCGAGGCCGAGCTGATCGACCCGGCCGGCCTCGGCGAGGACACGCTGAGGACCGGGGTCAGGCGGGGCCGCTCGTGGGCGTGGTCGCCGGTGACGGGAGCGGGGTGGGCTCGGGCGGCGGGCCGAGCGTGGCCGTCGCCGTCCACGCGGCGGCGTAGAGGATGACCCGGGCCGACAGGTTGATCCACAGCAGCAGCCCCACGACGACCGCGAACGTGCCGTACACCGGGTTGCGCAGGGTGACGGCCAGGATCAGCGCCGCGAGCTGCTTGAGCACCCCGAAGCCGGCCGCGCCCAGCAGCGCGCCCTTGAGCACGACGAGGAACGGCTGCGACGGCTTGGCCACCCAGCCGAGGATGACCAGGAAGAGCAGCAGATCGGCGACGAGGCTCCCGGCGATCCCGGCGACCCAGACCCCGGCGCCCGCCAGCGGCGAGGAGCCCAGGCCGAGCCACCCGGCGACCGTGCTCGTGGCCCCGGTGGCGAACCCGCTCACGATCACCGAGATCAGCATGGCGAGGCCCATGAGCACGAGCGCGACGAGGTCGCGGAGCTTGCCCAGGAAGTAGTTGAGCGGCGGCTCGCAGGTCATCCAGATGGTGCGCAGGGCCCCGCGCAGGGCGTCCATGGCGCCCAGCCCGGCGTACAGCAGGCCGAGCAGGCCGATGACCCCGGCCCGGATCCGGGCCCCGGCGAGCTGGTCAATGTGGAGCTGGTCCGCGAGCCCGGGAAGCTGGCTGTTGATGGCCTCGGTGAGCGTGGCGAGCGCGTCCGGGCGGATCGTCACGACGTATCCGAACAGGGCGAACGCCAGCGCGATCACCGGGAAGAACGACAAGAACGCGAAGTAGGTGATCGCGCCCGCCAGCCGGTCCCCCGCCTGCACCTGGTAACGCTGCACCGTCCGGATGAGGTGGTCGAGCCAGGAAAAGCGGATCCGGTCATGCTCGATCCGCATCCGGCCCCACGCGCGGACCGCGTCGACGCGCCGCGTGACCTGGTCGACCAACGCCATCCCCATCGGCTTTGTCTACCCGTAGAGGGCGTTCCGATGCCTGCGGCGGACGCGGCCCGGGGCGGTGACCATGCCGTGACCGTGCCGTGGCCGGGCTCGGGCGCGGTCTACTCGAAGTGCGGTGTGGGGAGAAGGCCGAGGCGCTCGCGGACCTGCTCCATCGTCTCGCGGGCCACCGCGCGGGCACGGGCGGCGCCGGCGACCAGCAGCCGGTCGAGCTCGGCCTCGTCGGCCAGCAGCTTCTCCGTACGCTCCCGGATCGGGGAGAACGTCTCGACGACGGCCTCGGCGACCTCCTTCTTGAAGGCGCCGTATCCCTGCCCGGCGAACCGCGTCTCCAGCTCGGGGATCGGCGTGCCGGTCAGCGCGGACAGGATCCGCAGCAGGTTGGTGACGCCCGGCTTGTTCTCCTCGTCGGCGACGACCTCGCTGCCGGTGTCGGTCACCGCGCGCATGACCTTCTTGCGCAGGGCGCCCGGCTCCTCGAGCACGTCGAGGATGCCCTGCGGGCTCGACGACGACTTGGACATCTTCGCGGTCGGGTCCTGGAGGTCGGTGATCTTCTCGACCTCCTTGAGGATGTACGGGCTCGGCACCTTGAACGTCTGGCCGTAGCGGCTGTTGAAGCGCTGCGCGAGGTCGCGGCTGAGCTCCAGGTGCTGCTTCTGGTCCACCCCGACCGGCACCTGGTCGGCCTGGTAGATCAGGATGTCGGCCGCCTGGAGGATGGGATAGGTGAACAGGCCGACGCTGGCCGAGCTCTCGCCGTACCGCGCGGACTTGTCCTTGAACTGCGTCATCCGTCCGGCCTCGCCCATGCCGGTCTGGCAGATCAGATACCAGGCGAGCTCGCTGTGCTCGCGCACGTGGCTCTGCGCGAAGACCGCGGCGCGCTCCGGGTCGAGCCCCGCGCCGAACAGCTGGGCGGCGGCGATCCTGGTGCGCCGGCGCAGCTCCTCGGGCTTGGGCGCGACGGTCAGCGCGTGCAGGTCGGCGATGAAGAAGAAGGCCTCATGGGTGTCCTGCAGCGCGACGTACTGGCGGATGGCGCCGAGATAGTTGCCCAGGTGGAACGAGTCTGCGGTGGGCTGGATACCGGACAGGACGCGAGCAAGAGCCATACGGCAATTCTGTCAGCAGTCGCGGGCTGCCCGCGACAGACGCGGCCCGGGGCTCAGCCGGCCGCCGCCGCCGCGTCCTCGGGGGGATTGCGGGTGACGCGGACGCGGGAGACGCGGCGGCCGTCCATCTCGGTGACGGTCAGCCTGACGCCCGGCGCCTC
This sequence comes from Microbispora sp. H10836, assembly GCF_012999525.1. Taxonomy (NCBI): domain Bacteria; kingdom Bacillati; phylum Actinomycetota; class Actinomycetes; order Streptosporangiales; family Streptosporangiaceae; genus Microbispora; species Microbispora sp. H10836. The sequence goes on along the minus strand of NZ_JABBWU010000017.1, from coordinate 166,033 downwards.
GGCGACCTCGCCGCGCTGGGGCAGGTGGCCGAGGGCGGCCATGACGTAACCGCCCAGGGTCTCGTACGGCCCGCTGGGCAGCCGCACGCCCGTCTGCGCGTGGAACTCGTCGAGGTTGACCAGCCCCTCGACCTCCACGTCCCCGGCGATCATCCGTACGGCGTCGCCGCTCTCGTCGTACTCGTCGCGGATGTCGCCCACGAGCTCCTCGACCAGGTCCTCCAGCGTCACGATGCCGTCGGTGCCGCCGTACTCGTCCACCACGATGGCGAGGTGGTGGCCCTCGTCGCGCATCTCCGCGAGCGTGGCGAGGACCCGTTTGCTCGCCGGCACGAGCTTGACCGGGCGGATCGGCACGACCTCGCTGATCGGCTCCAGGCGCCCGGTGCGGACCGGGTCGAGCAGGTCCCGTACGTGGACGAACCCGATGACGTCGTCGTAGGTGTCGCGGTAGACGGGGAACCGGGAGTGCGGCATGGCGGCGGCGAGCACGGCCGCCTCGGCGAGCGGGGTGTCCGCCGCCATGAACTCGACCTCCGTGCGGGGCAGCATGACCTCCCTGAGCTGCCGCTTGCCCGCCGCGAACACCTCGGCGATCACGTCGCGCTCGTCCTGGGTGAGCTCCGAGTGGCCCACCACCATGTCGCGCAGCTCCTCGGTGGTCATGGCCGCCCTGTCGGCGGACGGGTTGCCGCCGAGCAGCCGCACGATGCCGTTGGTCGACTTGGACAGCAGCCAGATCACCGGCCTCGACAGCGTCGCGATCCGGTCGAGCAGCGGGGCGGTCATGAGCGACAGGCTCTCCGCCCGCTGCCGGCCGAGCCGCTTGGGCGCCAGCTCGCCGAGCACCAGCGTCACGTACGAGATGGACATCGTGACGGCCACGAACGCGACGGGCGCGGCCACGCTCTTGCGCAGGCCCCACGCCTCCAGGACCGGGGCGAACCGCGGGCCGAGCGCGTCGGCGCCGAGCGCGGCCGACAGCACGGTCGCCACGGTCACCCCGACCTGGATGGCGGACAGGAAGCGGTTGGGGTCGCGGGCGAGCTTCTGCACCCGCGCGCCTCGGCGTCCCTCGCGGCTCAGGCGGCGGATCTGGCTCTCCCGCAGTGAGACCATCGCCATCTCGGCCGCGGCGAAGAATCCGCCGATCAGGATGAATATCAGGACAAGGGCGATGGTCACCGCGACGTTGCTCAACGTCATCAGTCCGTTCGGATGTCAGGCGTGCCAGACCGGTCGTCGCAACCCCCGCGACTTGCTGGGATTGCGGTACTGGTGGCATTTAACCCGCTCCTCATGGGAAGCGCGTAAGCTAGGGCCTGTACGTACATAATCCAACAAGCTCGAACAGGAGCAAACGGTGAAGCTGCTGGTTACTGGTGGAGCCGGATACATCGGCAGCGTCGTGGCGGCGCAGCTCCTTGAGGAGGGGCACCAGGTGACGGTGCTCGACGACCTGTCGACCGGGCACGCCGACGCGGTGCCGTCCGGAGCCTCGTTCGTGCAGGCGTCGATCACCGAGGCCGGCGGCGTGCTCGCCGACGGGTACGACGCCGTGCTGCACTTCGCGGCGAAGTCGCTGGTGGGCGAGTCGGTCGAGAAGCCGGGGCTGTACTGGTCGCACAACCTCGGCGGCACGCTGGCGCTGCTCGACGCGATGCGGCAAACCGGGGTGAACCGGATCGTGTTCTCCTCCACCGCCGCCACCTACGGCGAGCCGGAGCGCACGCCCATCCTGGAGACCGACCCGACCCGCCCGGGCAACCCCTACGGCGCGTCCAAGCTCGCCGTGGACACCGCGCTCACCGCCTTCGCCGGGCTGTACGGCCTGGGCGCGGTCAGCCTGCGTTACTTCAACGTGGCGGGAGCGTACGGCGGGTTCCGCGAGCGGCACACGGTCGAGACCCATCTGATCCCCAACGTCCTCAAGGTGGCGCTCGGCGAGCGCGAGTCGGTCGGCGTCTTCGGCACCGACTACCCCACGCCCGACGGCACCTGCGTCCGCGACTACGTCCACGTCGTCGACCTCGCCCGGGCGCACCTGCTCGCCCTGGACGCCTGCGCCCCCGGGGAGCACCGGATCTACAACCTCGGCAGCGGCACGGGCTTCTCGGTCAAGGAGGTCGTGGACGTCTGCCGCCAGGTGACCGGGCACCCCATCCCGACGACCGTCGCGCCGCGCCGTCCCGGCGACCCGGCCGTCCTGGTGGCGTCGTCGGAGAAGATCCAGCGGGAGCTGGGCTGGAAGCCGGTCCACACGACGCTGCGGGACATGGTCGCCGACGCCTGGACCGCCTGCGCGAAACCCGCCTGAGCCCCGATGGCGGCCTGCCCCGGCGGCGTTCAGGCGCGGCGCAGGGCCACCCGTACACTCGCCTTGTTGTTCGCCGGGCGGCGGTCGCCGTAGCGGCGTGAATAGACGGTGGCCATCGTGGCCACGGCGTGGGAGGCCCGGGACGGCACCCGGAAGACCAGTTCGAGCAGCCCGCGCGACCCCGACCTGATCGGCGGCAGCGAGCACCCCACGAACTGGCGGTTCCCCCGGCAGCGCCCGCCCCTCGCGGACTCCAGCCGGGCCTCGCGCGGCTGGAAGAACACGTACGCGTCCCGCACGACGCGCGGCCCGCGGTTGCGCACCTCCGCCCGTATGGAGAACCAGTGGCCCGGGCGGACGAACCGGGTCGAGGAGCGGAACCGCATCGCCAGGTCGGCCCCCTCGTCGACCCTGGTCACGGCCTCGGCCGTGTTGTCGGTCTCGTCCTGGTCGATCACCTCGGAGGTCAGGTCGGCCCGCGCCCGCAGCGGGCCGTGCGCGCCCGGCGCGATCACCCCTGTGATCGTCATGTCGCCCGAGCCGCCGGGCAGGACGTCGTCGGACGAGCGGCAGACGACCCGGTTGCGCGCCCCGCCGGGCTCGCACTCGGCCACGCCGACGTTGACGACCTGGAAGTCCCTGGGCAGCCGCACCCGCAGGGTCGGCAGCACGGCGTCCCCCGGCCCCTTGTTGTGCACGGTGACGTGGTAGGTCAACGGCTGCCCGGGCTGCGCCACCTTCGGCGAGGCGGTGATGCCGACCTCGAGGTCGGCCGTGCCCCACGGATTCTGCAACGGTTCCTTCACCGGCGCCGGCCGGGGCGCCTCTCCGGAGAAGGCGAGCGCCGGTTGCGGCGCTCCGGCGACGAACACACAGACCAAACCCGTGACGACCCTACGACCCACTGCCGCTCCCCCGAACGCTTGAGATCAATTCAACCGTGCCGGACGTGCCCCGCGCACCGTCCGACACGCCGCTCACGGCGCCGCTGAACTGGAGTCCCACGCCCGTGTCACGCCCGTCTCACTTCCCGTCTCACGCGGCGACGAGGTCCTGCTGGGGTGCGGGCCTGTCGAGGCGCACACCGCCCCGCGGCAGCAGCGCGAGCGCGAGGAGGGCGACGACCGCCCCCACGACCCCGAGCCAGGGGATGACGGTCGCGGTCGCGGCGGCGTGGGCCGCCGGAAGTCCGTGCGCCGGCGCCTCCCGCGTCACCACCGACGTGTACGCCGTGCCGGCGAGGGCCAGCGCGACCGAGCCGCCGATCTGCCGGAAGAAGGTCAGGTTCGCACTGGCCGTGCCGATGTACCGGGGCGGCACGGCCGACTGGATCGCCACGGTGAGTCCGGACAGCATGGGCCCCATCCCGAGCCCGATCAGTGCCATCCAGGCGACGAGCATCGGGGTCGAGGTGCCGACCGCGAGGTTCGCGCACAGCGCCGTGCCCGCGACCAGGAAGAACGGCGCGATCACCAGCCACGGCTTGTAGCGGCGCGTACGCGAGATCAGGGCGCCGGTGACCGCGCTGCCCACGACCATCGCCAGCATCAGCGGGTAGATGTGCAGCCCGGAGGAGGTGGCGCTCAGGCCGTGCGCCTCCTGGAAGTAGCGCGGCAGGAACACCACCCCGGCGTACATGCAGAACGCCGTGAAGAACGACGCGACGTTGACCAGCGAGTACGTGCCGTTCGCGAACAGGTGGAGCGGCACGATCGGCTCGGCGGCCCGCCGCTCGACGAAGACGAACACCACGAGCAGCGCCAGCGACGCGCCGATCGGCCCGGCGACCGGCCCGCTCGTCCAGGTGTGGCCGTCGACCCCCTTCTCGGTCAGGCCGACGAGCAGCGCGCTGATCGCGGCGCTGAAGACGGCGATGCCCAGGTAGTCGGGCCGCGCCCCGCCGTGCCCCGGCCGGTACGGCAGCCGCCACACGATGATGGCCACCAGGACGGCACCGATCGGGACGTTCACGTAGAAGGCCCAGCGCCAGCTCGCGTGGTCGGTGAACAGCCCGCCGAGGAACGGGCCGGCGATGTAACTCAGCGCCATCACGCCGCCGAGCGCGCCCTGCACCCGCCCGCTGCGCTCCGGCGGGAACAGGTCGATCACCAGCGCCAGCGACAGCGGCAGCAGCGCGCCCGCGCCGAGCCCCTGCACGCCGCGGAAGGCGATGAGCTGCCCCATGCTCTGCGCCGCCCCGGACAGGATCGAGCCGAGCAGGAACAGGACCACCCCGATCAGCAGGAGCGGCTTACGCCCGTACGCGTCGGACAGCCGGCCGTACAGCGGGACCGTGACGGTCGAGGTGAGGAGATAGGCGGTCACGACCCAGGTGTACAGGCCGGTGCCGCCCAGCTCGGCGGTGATCCTCGGCAGCGCGGTGCCGACGATCGTCTGATCGAGCATCGCCAGGAACATGCCGCCGAGCACGGCGAACAGAAGGAGTCCGTTTCTGGATCGCATATGTCGAAGGTGACATGTAAGACTAGACATGTCAACTCAGATATATAGTGGGGGCATGTCCCTGCGCATCGCTCTACTCGGTCTTCTGACGGCATACGGCTCGGCGAGCGGCTACGACCTGACCAAGGCGTTCGAGAAGTCGGTGGCCCATGTCTGGCAGGCCGGGCACAGCCAGATCTATCCCGAGCTGGCGAAGATGACCGCGGACGGGCTGGTGACGGTCGAGGCGGAGGGCGCACGGGGACGCAAGATCTACGCGATCACGCCGGAGGGCCGCGCGGAGCTGCGTGCCTGGCTGGTCGGGCACGACCCCACGGGTCCGGCCCGCAACGAGGTCGCGCTCCAGGCGTTCCTGCTCCCGCTGCTCGACCCCGGGGAGGCGCTGGCCGTCCTGGAGCGGCTGAAGGCGTACGTGGAGCACAAGCTGGCCGAGCTGGAGGCCCTCTGGGCGGTCAAGCGCGCGTCGCCCGTCCCCGAGGGGGCGACCGGCGTCAGGTTCGGCAACCTCGCCCTGGACCTCGGCATCCGGCAGACCCGCACGACCCTCGAGTGGGCGAACCACGCCATCGCCGCGATCGGGCGCCGGGCCTGACTCCCCCGCCGGGCGGAGGGCTCAGCGACAGGCGAGCGTGGGCGGCGCGTCCCGCTCGGGGTCGAAGTCGACGTTGCCGAAGTGCTTACGCAGCAGGCCGCGCATCGTGCCGTCGTCGTACATACGGCTGATCGCGTCCGCCACGGCCTTACAGGTGCGCACGTCCTTCCTGGGCAGGCCGACGGCGTAGCGCTGGTCGGTCAGCCGCAGGCCGAGCACCGACAGCTTCAGGCTCGCCACCCGGTTGCCAAAGCCGGCGATGATCAGGTCGTCGCCGGGGACCGCGTCGACCTCGCCTCGCGTCAGCAGGTTCATGCACTCGGCGTAGTCGCCCACCGGGACCTGCTCGACCTCCGCCTTGTCCGCGACGAGCCGGGCGATGCTGCTGCCGTTGGGCGCGCACATCCGGCGTCCGGCCAGATCCTCCAGCTTCTTGATGCGCGAGCCGGCGAGCACGAGCAGGTCGGCGTGGGCCGTGTAGTACGGCCCGGCGAAGGTGACGGCGTCGCCGCGGTTGTCGTCGTAGGAGTAGGTCGCGATGACCATGTCCACGGTGCCGTCGGCCAGCGCCCGCACCCGGTCCCCGACGCCCACCCTGCGGAAGGTGATCCCCTTCGCGGGGACCTTGAGGCTTCTGGCGATGGACGTGGCGACGTCCACGTCGAACCCGCTGAACCCGTTCGACTGCTGCAGGGCGACCCCGGGCACGTCTCCCCGCACGCCGATCGTCAGCCGCCTGGTCTTCAGCGCCTTCTCGTACACCGAGGCGTACGTCGTGCTCGGGCGCGGGGATCGCGACGTGACGGCGGCGTCGCCGGTGCCGCTCTCCGCGGGCGCGCCGCCGAACGCGAAACCGGTCCTGGCGGCCAGGATCGCGCCCGCTGCGGCCACGACGGCGAGCGCGGCCGCGATCGCACCGATGAGAGGGCCCTTCCGGCGGCGCCACGCCGGCCCGGCTTCGGCTGGCCCGACTTCTCCTGGCCCGGCTTCTACTGGGGCGCTGCCCGCCATGCCGAGCCCGGCCGGCCTCGGGTCGGTGGGGCCGGGAGACGGGCGGAACGCCGGGGACGCCCCGGTCGGCACGTCGTTCCCGGTGCTGCCCGCCTGTCCCGCTGTCCCGGTCCACGCGCCGGCGCCGGTCCACGCGGCGTTCCCGGCCGGTGCGCCACTGCCGGTTCGTACGCCGCCGGGCGGCAGGGAGCCCGCGCCGGTTCCGGCCGGTGCGCCGCTCCCACTTCGTACGCCGCCGGGCGGCAGCGGGCCCGCGCCGGTCGCCGGGACGCGGCCCGGACCCGTGCGCGCGAACCGTGTGGCGTCCGGGTCGGCCGCGTGCGCGGCCCCCTCCGACAGCACGACCGCCGACGCGTCGCCCGACGCCGCACGGCCCAGCAGGCTCAGCAGGATCTGGTCGGCCGTCGGCCGCTCGTCCGGCGACTTGCGCAGGCACGCCCGGACCACCCCGCCGAGAGGCTCGGGCAGCATGCGGGTGTCGATGTCGTGGTTGAGGATGCGGTTGAGCACGACCGCGATCGAGGTCCCGCCGAACACGACGTCCCCGGTCGCGGCGTACGCGATCGTGGCGGCCCAGGAGAACACGTCGGCCGGGGGCCCGACCTTGCCGCCGGAGATCTGTTCGGGCGCCATGTACGCCGGCGTGCCGATCGCCCGGCTGGTGATCGTGGCGGTCGAGTCGAGGATGCGGGCGATGCCGAAGTCCACCACCCGGGGGCCGTCGACGGCCAGCAGCACGTTGTCCGGTTTGAAGTCGCGGTGGACGATGCCCGCCTGGTGGATCGCGGTGAGGGCGGTGGCCGTGCCGACCGCCAGGCGCTCCAGGCCCGAGCCGGTCAGCGGCCCGTCCGCCTCGACGGTCTCGCGCAGCGACCGCCCGTCGATGAACTCGCTCGCGATGTACGGCGTGTCGCCCTCCAGGTCGGCCGCCAGCACCCGGGCGGTGCAGAAGCTCGCCACCCGCTGGGCGGCGCGCAGTTCCCGCGCGAAGCGGGACCTGGCGGTCGCGTCACCGGAGAACTTGACGTGCAGCAGCTTGACCGCCGCCCGTCCGCCGGCCTGGTCCTGGCCGTGGTAGACCACGCCCTGCCCGCCCTCGCCCAGACGGCCGGACAGCACGAAGGGACCGAGCCTGGTCGGATCCCCCGGTTGTAGCGGCGCGATCTGCGGCATCCCCGTTCCCCACGATTCGGCAAACTACCGGCCAGCAGAACTTTACGGCCCCGGCGCGACGGTTCCGCGGCCTGATACCGCGCCGTGACGTCAGGAAGTCGTGACAAAGCGGCGAGCGGTCCGTACCCGAAGGTAACGGGAAAGGGGCCGCCCGGAACGACTCCGGACGGCCCCGCCGACGAAGCGGCGTTACTGCGCCATCTTCTTCTTGAGGTTCTCGTCGAGCGCCGCGAGGAAGTCCTGCGTGGTCAGCCACTCGGCGTCGCCGCCGACCAGGAGCGCGAGGTCCTTGGTCATCTGGCCGCCCTCGACGGTCTCGACGCAGACCTGCTCCAGCTTCTCGGCGAAGTCGATGACCTCGGGCTGGTTGTCGAGCTTGCCGCGGTGCTGCAGGCCACGGGTCCACGCGAAGATCGAGGCGATCGGGTTGGTGGAGGTCGGCTTGCCCTGCTGGTGCTGACGGTAGTGCCGGGTCACCGTGCCGTGCGCCGCCTCGGCCTCGACGGTGCGGCCGTCGGGGGTCATGAGCACGCTGGTCATGAGGCCGAGCGAGCCGAAGCCCTGCGCCACCGTGTCCGACTGGACGTCGCCGTCGTAGTTCTTGCAGGCCCACACGTACCCGCCCTCCCACTTCAGGGAGGCGGCCACCATGTCGTCGATCAGGCGGTGCTCGTAGATGATCCCGGCGGCCTCGAAGTCGGCCTTGAACTCGGTCTCGTAGACCTCGGCGAAGATGTCCTTGAACCGGCCGTCGTACGCCTTGAGGATCGTGTTCTTGGTCGACAGGTAGACCGGGTAGCCGCGGTTGAGGCCGTACCGCATCGAGGCGCGGGCGAAGTCGCGGATCGACTCGTCCAGGTTGTACATCGCCAGGGCGACGCCGGAGCCGGGGAAGTCGAAGACGTTGAGCTCGATCGGCTCGCTGCCGTCCTTCGGCGTGAACGTCAGCGTCAGCGTGCCCTCGCCGGGAATCTTCAGGTCGGTGGCGCGGTACTGGTCGCCGAAGGCGTGACGGCCGACGACGATCGGCTTGGTCCAGCCGGGCACGAGCCGCGGGATGTTCGACATGATGATCGGCTCGCGGAAGATGACACCGCCGAGGATGTTGCGGATGGTCCCGTTCGGGGACTTCCACATCTTCTTCAGGCCGAACTCCTCGACCCGGGCCTCGTCCGGCGTGATGGTCGCGCACTTCACGCCCACGCCGTGCTGCTTGATGGCGTTGGCGGCGTCGATCGTGACCTGGTCGTCGGTGGCGTCGCGGTGCTCAATGCCGAGGTCGTAGTACTTCAGGTCGACGTCGAGGTAGGGAAGGATCAGCTGGTCCTTGATGAACTGCCAGATGATCCGGGTCATCTCGTCGCCGTCGAGCTCGACGACCGGGCCCGCTACCTTGATCTTGGGCATGCGTGGGGTTCCCCTTCTGAATTAACTGGCCAGCACGTCCTTTTTGAGGCTCACTGGCCGTTGAGGCTATCGGACGGGTGTGGTAAGTCCGCGACGAGGTCGTGTCCCTACGAGTCGTGCAGCCGCAGCAGCATGAGCAGCGAGCCGATGACGAGCGCCGCGCCGAACGCCGCCAGTGTGAGCGCGTCCACCCGCCTGCCGCGCACCGCGAGCGCGCCCGCCCGGCGTTCGGCGACCGTCACCCGGATCAGGGATCCGAAGAGAAAGCCGAATCCCATGATCGCACCACCCGCGGGCGCCGGCGCACCCAGGCCGATCGCGCCCAGCCCGGCGGCGGCTCCCGCCGCCACCAGCAGCCACGGCCCCCAGGCCGTGCTCTCACTCGTTCTCACGTCTCTCCCAAGCCTGCCACTGCGGTCCTCGGCGCCTCCCTGTCACCGCTCGTCGATGGGCGCCCACTTCCGGTCGTGCTCGCCGATGTACTCGCTGTCCGGCCGGATCAGCCGGTTGTCGGCGTGCTGCTCGATCACGTGGGCGGTCCACCCGGACATCCGGCTGACCGAGAACACGGGCGTGAACAGGTCCGTCGGGATGCCGAGATAGTGGTAGACGGTCGCCGCGTAGAAGTCCACGTTCGGGTACAGGTGCTTGTCCGCGAAGACGACCTCCTCCATCTCCCGGGACATCCGGTAGTAGGTGTCGTCGCCCGAGGCCTCGGCCAGCTCCTGCGACATCCGCCGCAGGTGCGTCGCCCGGGGGTCCTCGGTCTTGTAGACGCGGTGCCCGAATCCCATGATCTTCTCGCCCGCCGCCAGCCTGTCCCGCACGGCCTGGGCGACGCCGCGTGGGTCCAGCGCTTCCAGCGTACGCATGACCTGCTCGTTCGCACCTCCGTGGAGGGGGCCCTTGAGCGTGCCGATGGCCGCGACGATCGCCGAGTGCATGTCGGACAGCGTCGCGGCGCAGACACGGGCGGCGAAGGTGGAGGCGTTCATCGTGTGGTCGGCGTGCAGCACCAGACAGGTGTCGAAGATCTCGACCTCGCGCCGCTCGGGGCGGCGGCCGGTGATCTGCAGCAGGAAGTTCGCGGCCGTGCTCAGCTCGGGATCGGGCTCCGGCTTGTCCGCTCCCGTCCTGGCCGCGTGGTAGCGGGCGACGAGGACGGGCTGCTGGGCCGTGAGCCTGGCGGCCTTGCGGCGGTTGGCGTCGGCGGCGTTGGAATCCTTGTCCGGGTCGTCGGCGCCGGCCAGCGAGACCAGCGTGCGCAGCGCCTCCATGGGCGCCTGTTTCGCCGCGATTTCGGAGATGTCGCTCTCGACGAGCGCGCCCAGGGTGCGGCCTGCGACCAGTTCCGCGCCGTAACCGGCGAGCTGCTCGCGGGTCGGCAGAGTGCCGCGCTGGAGCAGGTGGGCCACCTCTTCGAACGTCGCGCGGCCGGCCAGGTCGTGGATGTCGTATCCCCGGTAGAAGAGACGACCGGCTTTGCCGTCGATGTCGCTGATCGCTGTGGATGCGGCGACGACATCGGCGAGGCCTTTGGTGGGCTTGTCCGCCATAGGTGTTTCCTCCGCTTATCTCCGTGCGAAGTCTACCCGTGAGCAGGTAAACCACCTCTCAAAGGTCCAGACCAATTTCGGGATTGATTCTGCTCGCGGCAAAGGCGATTCCCCCTCGCCACGGGTGGGTAAGCCGCAGCTATAGGGAAAGTAACGGCGGGCTACCTGGGGAGGAACTGCCGTGGAGGGGCCGTTCATACGGATCGAGGACAGCGGCGAGGTGGTGCCGCTGCGCCCCGACGTCACCACGATCGGCCGCGGCCGGGGCGTGGACATCCGGCTGACGGATCCGAGCGTGTCACGGCTGCACGCCGAATTCGTCCGTCGCGGGCCCTACCTGTACGTGGTGGACCTGGGCCTGTCCCGCAACGGCACACGGGTGAACGGCAGGCCGATCGCCAGAAGGGTTCTGGACGACGGCGACGTCGTCTCCTTCGGGGCCGCCCGGGCCCGGGTCGGCGGGATCCCGCGGGAGGACCTCGCCCCCGAGGTCGAGCTGCGCCGCGCCGCCGCGCCGGAGCTCACCCGCCGGGAGGTCGACGTGCTCACGTCGCTGTGCCGCCCCGCGCTGTCCGACGAGGCGTTCGTCGCGCCCGCGACGGCCCGGGAGATCGCCGACGACCTCGTGGTGACCGAGGCGGCGGTCAAGCAGCACCTGCTGCGGCTGTACCAGAAGTTCCGCATCCCGGAGGGCACCAACCGGCGCACCCGGCTCGCCAACGAGGTCGTCGCCCTCGGCCTGGTGCGGCCCACGCCGGTCGTGCCGCCGCAGCGGGCCGGCGGACCGGCCGAGCCGGAACCACAGCCGCAGCCGCGGACCCCGGCGGGCCGCCGGGCGTCCTGAAGCCGCGCCACACCCGCCGCCGGAGGGTGGAAGCCGTCCCACCCCCGGCTGCGGCTGGAGCGTTCCCACGGCCCGCGCCGACGTACGGCCGCGGGTCCGGCCTCGCGTGTCCAGCCGCCCGGGCCCATATGAGCGTGGCGGCATAACGTGCCGAACAAAAAGCGCGAAACCGCCGTCGAACGGAACGTCGACCGATTGGCGAGGGGGCGCGCGATGCGCAAAGTTCTGGTGTCCTTGGCGGCGGCCGCGGCGGTGACCGCGACCGCCACCGTGACAGGTATGGGGCAGGCGAGTGCGGCGGTGACCGGGAACGGTGCGGGGCGGATGGACGCCGCCCAGGCGGCGTCGGCGGCACCGGCGAAGCTGCCCAAGGGGTTCCTGCTGGACGAGGCCAAGGTGAACGGTCCGCGCAGGCCGTGGGAGCACCTGAAGCTCACCGACAGCCTGACGAAGCCCCTCGAGGTGAACCCGTGCGGCCACCGGGCCGCCCACGACGGGCGCGGCGCGAGCCGTACGTTCACCTACCTGGCGGAGACCGTCTACCGGAGCGAGCAGGTCGTGCTCTACCCGTCGGAGCGGGCCGCGAAGGCGGCGATGCGATCCGTACGGGACGACCTGGCCAGGTGCGGCACGGGAGGCCGCGGCCACGACCGCTACTCCTACCGCTGGAAGAGCACCGGCATCGGCGACGAGGCCCTCCGGGTCGGCGGCTTCTTCTTCGAGAACCGGTCCCGCTCGGTCATCGTCCGCAGGGGCAGCGCGGTGGCGGTCTACGTCAGGACCGGCCTGGTGACCAAGAGCCTCCCGGTCTCCCAGTTCCGCCCACTGATCAAGGACGCCCGTACGATGGCCGCCAAGCTCTGCGACCTTCCCGGCGTCTGCCGGTAGGCCCGGCGGCCGTGCACCGGACGGGCGCCGGCGGTTCCCGCCGCGGCGGGTGGGGTCACGCCGTTCTGCGGCTCTCCGGCGCGCCGTCCGGGCCGCCGTTCCCGCCGACGACAGCGTCGGAGAGGGGGCGGGGAACGGGAGTCTGCCGCCGGCGGCGCCGGAGCAGGCCGCCCGCCCGCCGGAGGCCCGGCGACGTGAGGAACGCCTCCGCCCGGAGCGCGGCGACGCCGATGCGCGGCAGATCCCGGGCGGCCGGGTAGACCAGGAACCGCGGCTCCCACACGGGCCGGAACTTGGCGTTGAAGCGGTACAACGACTCGATCTGGAACCAGCGGGACAGGAAGACGAGGACGCCGCGCCAGGCGCGCAGCACCGGTCCCGCCCCCAGTCGCTCCCCCCGCGCCAGCGCGGAGCGGAACATCGCGAAGTTCAGCGACACCCTGGTCACGCCGAAATCCGGTGCGGCCTGCAGGGCCCGCACGATCAGCAGTTCGTTGAGCCCGGGGTCCGCCTCGCGGTCGCGCCGCATGAGGTCGAGGGAGATGCCGTCGGCTCCCCAGGGCACGAAATGCAGGACGGCCCGGATGTCCCCGTCCGGCGTCTGTTCGCCCTCCGGCGTGGCCACCCGGTGGGCCGTGACCACCAGGCAGCCGGCGTCGGCGGGGTCGCCGAACCGGCCGAGCGCCATCGAGAAGCCCCGCTCGGTCTCGGTGCCGCGCCAGAGGTCGGCCGCGTCGCCGATGTGCTCGCGCTCCGCCTCGCTCAGGTCCCCGGCGCGCCGCACTCGGCAGGTGTAGCCGAGGCGCTCCACCCGCTTGACCATCTGACGCACGTTGCGCAGGTCCCGGCCTTCCAGGGTGAAGCCGGCCACGTCCACGACGGCCTCGTCCCCGATCTCCAGCGCGTCGAGGTCGCCCTCCCTCGTCCACGCCTGGCCACCCGCCTCGCCGCATCCGATGACGGCGGGAACCCACGCGTGCCGCCTGGCCTCCTCCAGAAACCGCCTGATCGCGCCGGGCCAGGCCTCCGGGTCGCCGATCGGGTCGCCGCCGGCCAGCATCACCCCCGCGACGACGCGGTAGGCGACGGCGGCCTTGCCGCTGGGCGAGAAGATCACGCTCTTGTCCCTGCGGAGCGCGAAGTATCCGAGCGAGTCCTGCCGGCCGTACCGGTCGAGCAGGGCGCGCAGGCGCCGTTCGTCGTCCTCGCTGAGCGCCGCGACCGGCCGTTCCGGCCGCAGGGCCAGGTAGATCGTGGTGACGGCGGTGAGCGCGCCGAGCCCGGCGAGCGAGAAGTAGACGAGGTCGCCGGTGCGCTCGGACGTGAACACGACCGGCCCCTCCAGGCCGAACAGACCGAGCACGACGTGCCGGATCTGGTCGCCGAAGCTCGGCCGGCCGACGACCGTGCGGTGATGTGACGCGACGAGGATCCACCCGATCGCGACGTCGAACGCGCCGAGCGCCAGCAGGTTCCACAGCGCCCGCCAGCGTGAGCGCGGATCGGACAGGGCGTAGAACTCCCCTCTGCCGGCGACCAGCACCGCGAACAGGAGCAGCGACACCGACGCGGCGACCGGATGCCGCCAGCGTAGCCCCTCGATCGCGGCGTCCACCGGCAGCAGCACCACCACGGCGCGCCAGGCCCGCGCCTTACGCCGCCTGAGTGCGTGGGCGAGCATGATCAACAGGATTCCGACCAGCAGCGACGCCGTCTCGGCGAGCGTCGTGACGGCGCCCGGCAGGACGCTCGCGATCACGCCGATCCTGCTCGCGCGCAGGCCCGGCGCCAGGCCCCTGACGATGTCCAGGATGCCGATCAGCAGCGCGGCCCAGGCCGCCAGCCCCGGGACCCGAGACCGCAGAGAATGCGCGTTCCGCGTCCGATAGCTCACACACAGTGACGATATGTCATAGTTTGCCGGGTCAGCAGCCGGGATTCCGATCCTTGGACCGGGCTTGACGCGGACCGACGGCATACGCCGCGCGTTCTTCTCCGGGTCGGCTCTTCTCTGGGTCGGCTCTTCTCCGGGTCGACGGCCGATGCGCCGAGGAGAGGAGGTGCCGGCGCCGCGGAATCCTCCCGGCGGCGGACCCGAGATCAAGGACAGCTTTGACGACCGTGCGGGGGCGCCGTTCCTACTGTTCGATCCATGATTTCCACTACGAACGCGTTCCGCCGCGCGGCCGCGGGTGCCGCTCTCGTCCTGTCCGCTCTCGCCGTCCCCGCCACCACCGCGCACGCGGCGACACCGCCGGCCTCCGCCGCTTCCACCACCGCGTCGGCCGTCTACGGCCCCTATTCGGACCTGCGCTACTGCGTGCCCCAGACGAAGGTGTACGCGGGCTCGTACTGCTTCCTGCGGAACGGCCGCTGGTACCTCTACGTCCCGTGATCGGCGGACTCGGCCCGGCCGTCGCCCCGCGGCGAGGAGCCGCGGAAGGACCGGCCGGGCGGGTCCGGTGGATCACGCTCCGCCGAAAAATCCGTGAATCAGCGCTGTTCGGCGGCCTCGACGACGTTGGCCAGCAGCATGGCCCGGGTCATCGGCCCCACCCCGCCGGGGTTGGGGGCGACGAAGCCCGCGACCTCGCGTACGTCGGGGGCGACGTCGCCGGTGAGCTTCCCGTCGACCCTGGAGACGCCCACGTCGAGCACGGCCGCGCCGGGCTTGACCATCTCGGCGGTCACGAGGTGGGGCACCCCGGCCGCCGCGACGACGATGTCCGCCCGGCGCACGTGGGAGGCCAGGTCCTGGGTGCCGGTGTGGCAGAGCGTCACGGTGGCGTTCTCCGTCCGGCGGGTGAGGAGCAGGCCCAGCGGCCGGCCCACCGTGATGCCCCGGCCGACCACGACGACCTCGGCGCCCTTGAGCGGCACGCCGTACTCCTGGAGGAGGACCACGATGCCGCGCGGGGTGCACGGCAGCGGGGCCTCGACCATGTGCACGAGCCTGCCCAGGTTGACGGGGTGGAGACCGTCCGCGTCCTTGGCCGGGTCCATGCGCTCGATGAGCGCCTGGGTGTCCAGGTGACGCGGCAGCGGCAGCTGGACGATGTAGCCCGTGCAGGCGGGATCGGCGTTCAGCTCGTCGACCGCGGCCTCCACGTCCGCCTGGGTGGCGCTTTCCGGCAGGTCCTTGCGGATGGAGGTGATGCCGACCTCCGCGCAGTCGCGGTGCTTGCCCCCGACGTAGATTTGGCTGCCGGGGTCGTCGCCGACCAGGATCGTGCCCAGACCGGGGGTGATTCCCCGGGCCGCCAGGGCCTTCACCCGCTCCGCCAGTTCACTCTTGATCTTGGCGGCGGTCGCCTTGCCGTCCAGAACCAGCGCGGTCATGGCACTTCCCGTCCCTTCCAGGTGCGTTACTGTCCCCCCTCGCGGCGCTCGATGATCCGCCGGGTGAAGGGGATGAACTCCACGATCCGCCAGCCGAAGTAGGCGGCCAGGGCGGCGATGGGCAGCAGCGCGATGGGGCTGTTCCACATGCCGTTCATCGTCGCGAAGGAGCTCATGATCATATCAAGGGGCATGGAGGGGCTCCGTGGAGAGGGTGGGGTGAGCGCTTCAGGCTAACCGCCCCAAAGGGGTGATCGTGCCGTTTTCGCCCCATCCATCCCAGTGGCCGCCCCTCCCTGGCGGTACGTCCGGACTTATCAGTGGAAGAAGTGCCGGGTCCCGGTGAAGTAGAGCGTGATGCCCGCCTCCTTGGCCGCCTCGATGACCGCGTCGTCGCGGATCGAGCCGCCCGGCTCGACGATCGCCTTCACCCCGGCCTCGGCCAGCACCTGCAGGCCGTCCGGGAACGGGAAGTACGCGTCGGAGGCGCCGACCGACCCGGTCGCGCGCTCACCCGCCCGGGACACCGCCAGCCGGGCCGAGTCGACCCGGTTGACCTGGCCCATGCCGACGCCGACGGTCGCGCCGCCGGAGGCCAGCAGGATGGCGTTGGACTTCACCGAACGGCAGGCCCGCCAGGCGAAGGCCAGGTCGGCGAGCACCTCGGGCGAGGCCGCCTCGCCGGCCCTGAGCTCCCATGTGGAGGGGTCGTCGCCGGGCGCGTCCACCCGGTCGACCGTCTGCACGAGCAGGCCGCCGTCGACGCGGCGATACTCGGCGGCGTTCGACGGCCCCTGCGGGCAGGCGAGCAGGCGGATGTTCTTCTTCTCCCTGAGCGCCTCGAGCGCGTCCGCCGCGAACGACGGCGCGACCACCACCTCGGTGAAGATCGGCGCGATCTGCTCGGCCAGCGCGCGGGTCACCTCGCGATTCACCGCGATCACTCCGCCGTACGCGGAGACCGGGTCGCACTCGTGCGCCTTGCGGTGCGCCTCGGCCACGTCGGCGCCCACCGCGATGCCGCAGGGGTTGGCGTGCTTGATGATGGCCACGCACGGCTCGTCGAAGTCCCAGGCGGCCCGCCAGGCCGCGTCGGCGTCGACGTAGTTGTTGTAGGACATCTCCTTGCCGTGGAGCTGCTCGGCGTTGGCCAGGCCGTCCTCGCCGCCGGTGTAGAGGGCCGCTCCCTGGTGCGGGTTCTCGCCGTACCGCAGCGCGGCCTTGCGCTTCCACGCCGCGCCCATGAAGGACGGCCAGTCGCCCTCGGACGCGTACACGTTCGCGAACCAGGACGCGACCGCGACGTCGTAGGCGGCGGTGTGCGCGTACGCCGCGGCGGCCAGCCTCCTGCGCTCGGTCAGCGTGAAGCCGCCCTCGGCGACCGCGGCCAGGACCTCGCCGTACGCCGCGGGATCGACGACCACGGCCACCGTGCCGTGGTTCTTGGCGGCGGCGCGGATCATCGCGGGACCGCCGATGTCGATCTGCTCGACGCATTCGGCGTCGGAGGCGCCGGAGGCGACCGTGGCGGCGAAGGGGTACAGGTTCACCACCGCGAGCTGGAACGCCTCGATCTCCAGCTCCTCCAGCTGCTTGACGTGGGAGGGGTTGGCGCCGTCGGCGAGCAGCCCGGCGTGGACCCGCGGGTGGAGGGTCTTGACCCGTCCGTCCAGGCACTCGGGGAATCCGGTGAGCGACTCCACCTTCGTGACCGGCACGCCGTAGGAGGCGATCGCGGCGGCGGTGCCGCCGGTCGACACGATCTCCACGCCCGCGGCCTCGAGCCCCCGCGCCAGGTCTTCGAGACCCGTCTTGTCGTAAACGGTGATCAGCGCACGGCGGATGGCGATGCGGGTCACTTCGTCGTCCTTCCTGGTGTCGGGCCGTGTCCGGCCTCTCCTGCGACTCGTCCCGGCCCAAGGCGGACGGTCCGCCCGGTCAGGGTCCAGCCCTCGCGGGCCATGCGGCCCACCGTCTCGACGAGGAGGCCGCGCTCGACGCCCTTGATGCGTTCGTGCAGCGACTCCTCGTCGTCTCCCTCCCGTACGGTCACCGCCTCCTGGGCGATCACCGGGCCGGTGTCCACGCCCGCGTCGACGAGGTGGACCGTGCAGCCGGTGACGCGGACGCCGTACGCGAGGGCGTCACGCACCGCGTGCGCACCGGGGAAGGCGGGCAGCAGCGCCGGGTGGGTGTTGACGACCGGGAACGCGCCCAGCACGCGAGGGCCGAGGATCTTCATGAACCCGGCGGAGACCACCAGGTCGGGCTTGTGCTCGGCGATGCGCTCGGCCAGACTCTCGTCCCACCTCTCCCGGTCGGGATGGTCGCCCACCCTCTCGACGAACGTGGGGACGCCGGCACGCTCGGCCCGGATCAGGCCCTCGATGCCGGTACGGTCGGCCCCGACGGCCACGACGGTCGCGCCGAACGCGTCGTCTGCCGCCGCGTCCAGCAACGCTTGCAGGTTGGTCCCCGAACCCGAGACGAGGACGACGAGCCGGAACGACAGGACGGAACTCCTTCGTGAGCTGCCTTCGTTTTGCAGGTGATTGCCGGGAGATGGTTCCTTAGAGAGTGGTCGAGCGTGGAGGGCCGTCCCTCAACGCAGCTAAAGCGTATCGGGCGCCGGCCATCACGACTGACGACGGGCTATGCGGAACGCGAGGCGAGGAGACCGTGACTACACCCCTAGAGACGCCGGCCCCTGCGACCGGAGGGCGCAGGGCTCTGGTCCTCGCCCTCATGGCGCTGGTGTTCACGCTGATGCTGCCGGCCGCCGGGCTGGCGCTGTCGATTTTCGCGATCGTCATCGCGATCCGCGACCTGCGCCTGCTGAACCGGGCACGACGCGGGATCGGGATGGCGACCGGAGCCGTCGTGCTCTCGTCACTCGCGTTCGTCCTCGGGCTGGTGACGACGGGATTCCAGCTCTACTTCTCCGACGAGCTCAACGCCTACACCGAGTGCCGCAAGGGCGCGGGGACGGTGACGGCCCAGCAGGAGTGCTCCGACCAGCTCATGCGGGCGTTCGAGCGCAAGCTCGGGGTGGCCTGGCCCGCCGGCGTCCCCGCCCCCGCCTGACGCGACAGGTCCTGCCGGGCCGTCGCCGGCCCGGATCCGGCGCCGTAGGTCGCACCCTCTAGGACGGTGCGTCGCCGAGCTGGAGCGCCTGGAGCGCGAGCCAGGCTATGACGCGGTCCTCGGTCACGGAGACGGACAGCCCGGTAAGCTCCTCCACCCGCGCCATACGCTGGCGCAGCGTGTGCCGGTGGATGCCGAGCTGCGAGGACGCCGCTTCCCAGCTGCTGTTCTCGCTCAGGAAGACCCGCAGCGAGCGGAGCAGGACCAGGGTGGAGTCGTTCTCCAGCAGCGGCAGGAGTGGCGAGGTGAGCGCCCCGCGCGCGGCCGCATCGAGGTGCTGGAGGATCAGCCGCTGGGTCGGCAGCCCGGCGAACTCGACCACGGGCCGGGCGTCCGCCACGGCCACCGCGAGCGCCTGCTCGGCCTGCCGCCGGCTGAGCAGGCCGGAGACCTGCGGCTGAGGAGCGCCGATGCCGCACCGCGCCGGGACGCCCTCCCGCTCGACCGCGTCGGACACCCGCGCGGTCCACCGGCCCAGCTCGTCCTCCGGCAGCAACACGGTGACCACTGACGACTCCGAGCTGACCAGCGGAGGCAGATCCAGCTCCGCGCACCACTCCAGCACGTTGTCCTCCAGCGGGACGGCACGCGACCGCGAGCGCAGCAGCGCGACGGCGACGTTCCCGGCGAGGAGATTCCAGCGGGCCGACACCCGTGCGACGAGCGCGGGGTCGCCCGACATCAGCGCGTCCACCGCGTCGGCCCGGGCCAGACCCCACGTGTCGCCACCGCTCAAGGGGTTGAGGGCGAGATCGAGCAGGAGCGCGGCATGCTGCGCCAGCTTCCGGGTCAGCGTGATCCGGTCCGGGCGGGGCGCGACCACCAGGTGGGCACGGGGCCGGACCGGGTCGCCCACGCCGTACACGGTCAGGGCGGGGTGCCGGATGCGGGAGCGCTGGCCGAGCGCCGCGGCCCGGGCGTCGTCGATGTGCACCCGTGCGGCGCCCACGGCCGCGTGGATCTTCCCGTGCCGGTCCAGCAGCACGGCCCAGCTCTCGATGCGCGCGGCGAGCGTCGCCACGACCCCCTGCGCCCCGGCGCTGCGCGCCACCATCGTCATGCTGGAGACGCCCTCGGCGATCAGCCGCGCCTCCGCGGCTCCGGTCCGCAGCAGGTCGGCGTTGACGTGGTAGGTGATGTCCTGGAACGCCACGGCGCCGGGGATCTCCAGCACGGCCATACCGTGCTTCCCGGCGCCTTCGACCAGCGCCGGCGGGACGGACGGGTGGCGCACCCCGATGCCGAAGCCGAGCGCGGCCACCCCCGCCCCGGCCAGCCTCGCCGCGTACGCCTCCAGGTCGCCGGCCCTGTCCAGCTCCAGGCCAAGGGTGAGGATCATCTCGCCGCCGCGCAGCCAGGGCGTCGGATCGGCCAGCTCGGATATGTGCGTCCAGCGGATGGGGCGGTCCAGGCCCGTCGTCCCCGTCGGCACGCGCAGCCGGAAGCGCTGCGCGATGTCGCCCGCCGTCTCCAGCACCCGGCATCTCCCCTCTCCGGAGCACGCGACATCCGTCGCAGAACTGACGCAGTGTCACCGTGACATCGGCCCGCGACGGGCGCGAAGTATCGGATCGGCGCACTGATCGCAGGTGGATGGACATTTGGCCAGCTGCCGCGGCGACGCCCGCGTCCCTAGCCTGAACCCTTGTTTCAGTAACACCGGGTGACGGCAGGGCTGTTCCCCGGGCCCCGAGGAAGGGAGCAGCATGCGCGCCGCGGTATTCGAATCCGCCGACCGGCCCGTCCGGGTCGAGCAGGTGGAGCTCGCCCCTCCGGGTCCGGGCGAGGTCCGCGTGAAGATCGCCGCGGCCGGGGTCTGCGGCTCGGACCTGCACGTACGCCGCGGCGAATGGGACGTGCCGCTCCCTCTGGTGATGGGGCACGAGGGCTCCGGCGTGGTGACCGAGCTCGGCCCGGGGGTGACCAGCCTCGCGGAGGGCGACCACGTCGTCCTGTCCTGGGTCGCCCCGTGCGGGCGATGCCGGTACTGCCGGTCCGGGCACGAGGCGCGTTGCCAGCTCGCGGCGACCGTGGTCGCGCCCGGAGGCGTCCTCCAGGACGGCACCAGCAGGCTGAGCCGGAGCGGGGAGACCCTCTACCACTATCTCGGGGTGTCCTCCTTCGCGGAGGAGGCCGTGGTACCGGCGTCCGGCGCCGTCAAGATCCGCGAGGACGCCCCGCTGGACACCGTGGCCCTCGTCGGCTGCGCGGTGGCCACCGGCGTCGGCGCGGTGACCAACACGGCCGCCGTCCTGCCCGGCAGCACGGTCGCCGTCATCGGCTGCGGCGGGGTCGGGCTCTCCGTCGTCCAGGGCGCCAAGCTGGCCGGAGCCGAGCGGATCGTCGCGATCGACACCCGTGCCGAGAAGACAGCGCTCGCGATGACGCTCGGGGCCACCGACCAGCTCTCCGGCGCCGGCGCGACCGATCCCGAGGCGCTGCGCGACCTCCTGCCGGACGGCGTCGACTACGCCTTCGACGCGGTCGGCCACCAGGCCACTTTGGAGTCGGCGATCCAGATGCTCGGCCTGGGTGGTGCGGCGGTGGCCGTAGGCCTGCCGCCCAAGGGCACGCTCGCCCGGTTCGACCCGCTCGTCCTGGCCGAGGCCGACCAGCGAATCCTCGGGTCCAACTACGGGAGCGTCCGCCCGGCCATCGACATCCCGGCGCTGGTCGACCGCTACATGGACGGCCACCTGCAGCTCGACCAGCTCGTCAGCAGGCGCACGACGCTCGACGAGGCCGGCCACGCCCTGGACGCCCTGGCCAGTGGCGAGGCGCTGCGCACCCTGCTCGTCCCCTGACCCCCTCCCCCGTCACTCACCGCCCTGCGCCCGGGTCCGTCGCAGCGGGTCAGGGCCCTGCCGCCCGTTCGCGCCGCCGGCCCCGGATCGCCGAGGCCCCGTTCGTACAAGGAACCCCCGCATGACACAGACCACCGCCTCCCACCGCCAGCACGGGCACGGGCTGCGGCGCGGGGCGATGTCGGGCGGCGAGGTCGTCGCCCAGGCCATCGCCAACATCGCCCCGAGCGCGGTCATCGCATTCTCCGTGGCCGGAATCTTCGCCAGTGCCGGCAACGCGTCCTGGCTGTCGTTCACCCTCGCCACCGTGGTCATCCTCGCCGTCGGCTACTGCATCTCCCAGTTCGCCAAGCGCCGGGCCTCGGCCGGCTCGCTGTACAACTACGCCGCCCAGGGGCTCGGCCCGCTCGGCGCGTACGTCACCGGCATCACGCTGATCATCGGGTGTTTCGGCATCGCGTCCGGCTCCCTCGCGGGCGCCGTCTACCACTTCAACGCCTTCCTGTCCGGGATCGGTCTGACGATCGACAACACGCTGTGGAACGTCGTGCTCGCGGTCGTGATCGGCGGCCTCGCCACGCTGTTCACCGTGTGGGGCATCCGGATGTCGGCGCGCATCTCGCTCGTCCTGGAGGTCATCTCGATCGCGATCATCACGGTGATGCTGGTAATCGTGCTGTTCGCCGGGGACGGGCCGGTCTTCGACAGCAGCCAGCTCACCCTCGACGGCGCCACGCCGCACGGCATCGCGGTCGGCATGGTGCTGGCGATCCTCGGGTTCGTCGGCTTCTCCAGCTCCGACGCCCTCGGCCGCGAGGCGCGCAACCCGTTCAAGGCGATTCCCCGGGCCATCATGTGGAGCGCCGCGGGCGTCGGCCTGCTGTACATCTTCGCCTCCTACACGCAGGTCGCGGGCTACCGCGCGCTGGGCGACCTGGGCACCAGCGGCAACCCGCTGGACGAGCTCGCGGTGGCAGTCGGCATGCCCGGCTGGTTCCGCCCGGTGCTCAGCCTCGGCGTCACGGCGTCGTTCTTCGCGGTCGTGGTCGCCCCGATCAACGTGATCGGCCGCATCGTCTTCGTCATGGGCAAGGAGGGCGTGCTGCCCGCCTCTCTCGGCCGGACCCACCGGACCCAGCAGACCCCGCATCGGGCGATCCTCGCGATCGCACCGATCGCCGTCGCACTGACCGCGCTGCTCTTCGCGCTCGGCGTGGACGGCATGGAGATCGTCGTCAACGTCGACACCTACGGCACGTACGGCTACATGGTGGCCTACGCCGTCGTCGCGCTCGCCGCGCCGATCTTCCTGCGGCGGGAGCGCGCGCGGGTGCGGCTCATCTGGCCGTGCGTGGTCGTCTCGGTGGTCGGCATGGCGTACGTCTTCTACGTCAACGTCGTGCCGTGGCCGGCCTGGCCGCTGAACTTCGTGGTCCTCGCCTTCCTCGTCACCGTCGCCGTGGCCCTCGTCTGGTACGGCTACCTCCGCGCGGCCCGGCCGTCGGTCGCCCAGACCATCGGCACGACCGAAACCGACTTCGCCGAGATGGCCTGACGACCACGCCGTGCCCGCTTGCCTTTGACGCGCGGGTCAGGGGTTAACGTCGTGGGGCCGTGCGGCCGCGCCGCCGTCCTCTCCGACACCGTGGGAGTTCCCAATGCCAGAAACCCTGCCCCGCGTCTCACGGGAGATCCGGCTCGTCGAGGTTCCGTCCGGCCTCCCCGGCCCCGAGCACCTGACCGTCGCCGAGGTCCCGATTCCCGTGCCCGGGGCCGGCGAGGTCCTGGTGCGCAACCGCTGGTTCCAGGTCTTCCCCTCACTGCGGACGCTGATCGCCGGAGGCGTTCCGGGCACGCCCTTCCCTCCGCTGCGTCCCGGGGACGCGTTGTTCGGTCCCGCCGTCGGCGAGGTCGTCACCGCTGGCGGAGACGGCGGCCTGCGTCCGGGCGACCTGGTCGCGCACTTCCGGGGCTGGCGCGAGTACGCCGCGGTCCCCGCGTCCGCGCCGCTGGGCGAGTCCCTGCCCGACCCGGCCGCGCATCTGGCGCCGGGCGCCACCGCGTACGCCGCCCTGACCCGGATCGCCCGCCTCCGCGCCGGTGAGACGGTTTTCGTGACCGGGGGCGCCGGAGCCGTCGGGTCGCTCGCCGGGCAGATCGCCCGGCGGCTGGGCGCGGCACGCGTGATCGGCAGCACCGGTTCACCGGCGAAGGCCGGGCGCATGACCGCCGAGCTCGGCTACGACGCGGTCGTGCTCCGCGACGGCGGCCCGATCGGCGCACAGCTGGCCGAGGCGGCGCCCGACGGCGTCGATGTGGTCGTCGACGCCGTCGGAGGCGAGCAGCTCCGGGCCGCGGTGGCCGCGGCGCGGCCGGGCGCCCGCGTCGTCGTGGTCGGCACCCTGGCCACCCAGTTGTCGGCCGCGGCCGGCGGCACGACGGCCCCGGTGGAGCTGGACGCCTTCCAGCTCATCGCCAGGAACATCACTGTCCGCGGATTCACCGGCGTCGACGCCGAGACCGACGCGGAGTGGACGGAGCGCTTCGGCGCCTGGCTCCGCTCGGGCGCCGTCACCTTCCCGCACACCCGAATCGCGGGCATCGAACGGGCGCCGCTGGCGTTGCGCGAGTTGTTCGACGGACGGCACGTGGGAACGGTCGTCGTGGAGACCTGGAGCTAGCAGGAGGCCCTGTGCGAATCGGCGACGCGGCGGCGGCGGCCGGGACCACCCCACGCGCGTTGCGCCTGTACGAGCAGCGCGGGGTGCTCCCGCCACCCCGGCGTACGCGGACGGGCCAACGCGAGTACGGCCCGCGGGAGGTCGCCCGCATCCGCCTGGTGCGGCAGCTGCTCGCCCTCGGCCTGACCATCGAGGACGTGGCCCGCTGCGCCGACCGCCTGGACCTGCTGGAGGGCGACACGCTGCCGCCGTACGGCAGCCCCGGCTGCTCCGGCGGCAGCGGCGTCGTGCAGCGCCGGATCGCCGCCCTGGACGCCGAGATCGCCCGCCTGACGGACCTGCGGGACCGCCTCGCCTCGGCCGTCACCGAGCGCTCTGGGACGGATCAGTCGCGATCCCAGGCGTAGGGATCGACGTAGATGACGTGCCCCCCGCGATCGTCGGATTCGTCCACGATGTCCTTGCGCGGCTTCGGCGGAGGAATCGCCGCGGGCTTGCGCGGAGGATTGGCCGCGGGCTTGCGCGGAGTGCCGGAATCACGGGAGGTGGCCCGGGCCCGCCGCGCGCTCATGTCGTCGAACGTCTCGGCGGCCGCGGCGGCGTGCTCGTCGGTCCAGTCGTCCCTGATCACGGGAATCGGCTGCGTCTCCGCCTCGGTGGCGTCCAGCCAGTGACCCGGCAGATGGGCGCCGCGGGCGGGCCGCACCCGGCCGGCCGCCTTGGCGATCACGGCGCCGGCCCTCCGCACCGGCTCGGGCGGGGTGGCCGGCCTCCGGGAGATCAGCCACCAGTTGGCGATGCCGGCCGAGATGCCGGCGGCCACGCCGACCTCGAGCGTGACCGACAGCGCCACCTCCCAGGGAGACGGCCCGACGGCGGCCAGGCCCGCCCCGCCGAGCGGGCCGCCCGACAGCGCGGCGAGCGTCCCGGCGACGAGGCCGGTGGTGACGCCGCAGACGAACCCCCACAGGGGCGCGGCCTCCAACGACGGGGTCGGCGCGACGCGGGCCGTCACCACGCCGGCGACGGCGCCGGCCGCGAACGGCACCGCGATCACGCCCATGACCCAGGCGGGCGCCGCGCCGGACGACGGCAGGGCGCCCAGCAGCGGCAGCATGGGCACCGCGCTCAGCTTGACCCCGGTGGGCGCGACCAGCGTCCCGGCGCCCACCGCGAAACCCGGCCCCGAGATGTAGGCCATGCCCCAGATCACGGCGTTGAAGAAGTAGAGGACCTCCAGGAGCAGGAGCAGCAGGCCGCCGACCACTCCGGGGCTGAGGACCTCCGACATCTGCTGGATCCTGGCGAAGTTGACCACCACGGCCCCGAGGACCAGCACGGCCCCGGCCAGGAGCATCAGCGAGATCGCGACGGCCGTACCGGAGACGAGCGACCGTGGCCGCTCGGGCAGCAGGCGCAGCATCGACCGCCACGGCCCGATCGTGCGGGCGGTGGCCACCGACCCCGTGACGAAGGCCAGCAGCAGGTGGCTGACCAGCGCCTCCCCCAGGAACGGCCGCATGACCTCGTTGCCGGAGACGAGGGCGATCACCCCGGCGAGCAGCGCGTACGGCGCGGCCAGCGAGATGCCGGCCTGGGCGATGAGCACAAGCTGGGCGCGGCGCCGGGCGTTCTCGACGTCGCGGGGCGTGCCCTTGGGCAGCCGGGCCGGCATCCGCACCCGCAGGTCGGCGTCGCGCGCCATCCACAGGCCGGCCCGGTAGAGCAGCGCCCCGGGCAGGATCATCAGCCCGATGGGCAGCAGGCCCACCCGGCCGCCGGGGATCGCGAAACCGGCGTGGTGGGCGGCGAGCCAGAGTTGGCAGGCCGTACGGAAGACGCCGGGCAGACCCTCTCCGAACGGCCCGCGAGGCGCGGCCATCCAGCCGATGAGCGTGACCGTGGTGAGCACGGCGAGGCCGACGCCGAGCGTCCCGACCGCGGCCAGCATGCCGGAGACGGGGAGCGGACGGCGGGTCTCCTCGTCGTCGCCGCCCCGGCCGAGCACGGCGCGGGGAGCGGTCCTGAACTGATCGAGAAGGCCCGTCACGCTACCGCATCATCCCAGCCCCGCCGCCTTCCTCCACGCCGCCACGCCGCCCACCCATCCAAATTCGCCATGATCTTGCAGTTTGTCGCACATCAGCCGCCCGAGCCGGGCACGGAGCCTTCGTGATCGTGCAGAAAGCCTGCGGACACCCCTGCGACCTGGGCGTATACGCATCGTGACCTTGCACTTCATCGGGAAGTGCAAGGTCACGAATGACGGAACCGCCGGCAGGAGCGCCGGTCGCCCGGCGACCGCCTGATCGCCAACGGTGGTGGTGCGGGTCAGTGGACCCGCATGCGACCAACTACAAGATCACGAGGACATGATCTCGCGCATCAGGCGGGCGGTCTCGCTGGGGGTACGGCCGACGCGGACGCCGACCTTCTCCAGGGCCTCCTTCTTGGCCTGGGCGGTGCCGGCGGAGCCGGACACGATCGCGCCGGCGTGGCCCATGGTCTTGCCCTCGGGCGCGGTGAACCCGGCCACATAGGCGACGACCGGCTTGGTCACGTGCTCGTCGATGTAGGCCGCGGCGCGCTCCTCGGCGTCGCCGCCGATCTCGCCGATCATCACGATCGCGTCGGTCTCCGGGTCCTCCTGGAACGCCTGGAGGGCGTCGATGTGCGTCGTGCCGATGACCGGGTCGCCGCCGATGCCGACACAGGTGGAGAAGCCGATGTCGCGCAGCTCGTACATGAGCTGGTAGGTCAGCGTGCCCGACTTCGATACCAGGCCGACGCGGCCCTTGGTGGTGATGTCGGCCGGGATGATGCCCGCGTTGGACGCGCCGGGCGAGGCGATGCCGGGGCAGTTCGGGCCGATGATGCGGGTCTTGTTGCCCTTGGAGACGGCGTACGCCCAGAACTCGGTCGTGTCGTGGACCGGCACGCCCTCGGTGATGACCACGCACAGCGGGATCTCGGCGTCGATGGCCTCGCGGACGGCGGCCTTGGTGGCGGCCGGGGGCACGAAGACGACGGACACGTCGGCGCCCGTCTGCTCCATGGCCTCCTTGACCGTGCCGAAGACCGGCAGGCCCTCGTGCGTGATGCCGGCCTTGCGGGCGTTCACGCCGCCCACGACCTTGACGCCGGCGGCGAGCATGCGGCGGGTGTGCTTGGTGCCCTCACCGCCGGTCATGCCCTGAACGATGATCTTGCTGTTCTCGGTGAGCCAGATAGCCATTACGCACCTACCGCGGCGAGCTGTGCGGCGCGCTTGGCCGCTTCGTCCATCGTGTCGACCAGCTCGACCCGCGGCAGCGCGGCGTCGGCCAGGATCTGCCGCCCCAGGGCGGCGTTGTTGCCGTCCAGGCGGACGACCAGCGGGTGGGTCACTTCCTCGCCCCGGCTCTGCAGGAGCTGGAAGGCCGAGACGATGCCGTTGGCGACCGCGTCGCAGGCGGTGATGCCGCCGAAGACGTTCACGAAGACCGACTTCACGGACGGGTCGGACAGGATGATCTCCAGCCCGTTCGCCATGACCTCGGCCGAGGCGCCGCCACCGATGTCGAGGAAGTTGGCCGGCTTGGGCTGTCCGGGGAACTCCTCACCCGCGTACGCCACGACGTCGAGCGTGGACATGACCAGGCCCGCGCCGTTGCCGATGATGCCGACGTTGCCGTCCAGCTTGACGTAGTTGAGGTGCTTCTCCTTGGCCCGGGCCTCCAGCGGGTCCTCCGCGGCCTTGTCGACGTACGCGACGTGCTCCGCCTGGCGGAAGTTCGCGTTGTCGTCGAGGGTGACCTTGCCGTCGAGCGCCTTCACCTGGCCGTCGGCCGACAGGATCATCGGGTTGACCTCGACGAGCGAGGCGTCCTCGTCGACGAACACGGCCCAGAGCTTCTCGATCAGCTCGGCGGCGCCGTCCAGCGCCTGCTGCGGCAGGCCGCCGGCCACCGCGATCTCGCGGGCCCTGGCCCGGTCGACGCCCGTCAGCGGGCTGACCGGCACCTTCGCCACCTTCTCCGGCGCGGTGTGCGCGACCTCCTCGATGTCCATACCGCCCGAGGCGGAGCAGATGGCGAGGAAGGTGCGGTTGGCGCGGTCGAGGAGGAAGGAGAAGTAGTACTCCTCCGCGATCTGGCTGGCCTCCTCGATCAGGACCTTGTGGACCGTGTGGCCCTTGATGTCCATGCCGAGGATCTGCGCCGCCTTCGCGTGCGCGTCGGCGACGTCGTCGGCCACCTTCACGCCGCCGGCCTTGCCGCGCCCGCCGGTCTTGACCTGGGCCTTGACGACAACGCGTCCGGTGAGCTGCTCGGCAGCCGCCCGCGCCTCCTCCGCGGTGTGCGCGACGATTCCGCGCGGCACCGGGATGCCGTACTCCGCGAAGAGCTCCTTCGCCTGATGTTCGAACAGGTCCACGAGGGTCCGTCCCTTTTGATGTCCGAGGCCGGGCGCCGTCGTCCCGCCCGGCGTTTCCGCGCATGAAGCCTAGTCCCCGTGGCGGCGTGACCACGTCAGCGGGTCCCACTGGAGCCTTGCCAACAACCCTCAAGTACGGCAGGGTTGGGCAAAATACCTAAACGGTGGCTGGAACCGCCGAACGGACCCATTCCACGATCTCCTGAGTCGTGGACCCGGGCGTGAAGATCCTGGCGACTCCCATTTTGTGCAGTTCGGGGATGTCGGCATCGGGGATGATACCGCCGCCGAACACCACGATGTCCTCGGCTTCCTCCTCGCGCAGCACCTCGAAGAGCCGGGCGAACAGCGTCATGTGGGCGCCGGACAGGATGGACAGCCCGATGGCCGCCGCGTCCTCCTGGATCGCCGTACGGACGATCTGCTCCGGGGTCTGGTGCAGCCCCGTGTAGATGACTTCCATGCCCGCGTCGCGCAGCGCCCGCGCCACCACCTTGACCCCGCGGTCGTGCCCGTCGAGCCCCGGCTTCGCGACGACGACCCGAATCCTGCCTGCCATGAAGACCTCCCGCAGATGGTGCTCGCTGCCCGAAGCGTAACCGCCGCGCGCCGCCTCCCCGCGGAACGGCCCCTCGTCAGCCGCCCGCCGGACGCTCCCGGAGCAGCGCGCGCAGGCCGTCCACGAGCCCCTGCCTCTCCTGCGGGGTCATCGTGCGCACGGCCGCCGTGAGCGGGTCGTCGTCGCGCCCGGCGTCGTCGCGGCCCGCGCCAGCGGCGGCGGCGGCACGCCCCGCCTCGGTGATCCGGACATAGACGCGCCGCCGGTCACGCTGGTCGCGCGTCCGCGCGACGAGACCCCGGCTCTCGACGCGGTCGAGGAGTTCGGTGGTCGCGGCCCGCGACAGCCGCAGACGCCCGGCCAGGTCGCCCACGGTGAGCGGTCCGTACGACATCAGGTGACGCAGGACCGACACCATTCGGGCGGTGAGGTCGCGGCCCGGAAGCAGGCGACCGGACGTGCGCAGACGCCGGTGGACGGCGGGGTAGAGCCGGGATATCTCCTCGACCGCCGCGTTCTCCTCCATGATGTCCTTTCGCTACGAACATTTCGCGGCGAAATAATAATCAGCCCGCATACCGGCCCACTAGCTGAAAACTCACAGTAAATGTGGATTTTCGTGACTTTCTTGTGATCATGAGCCGCGAAGATTTCCGAGCTGCCCTTTCGATCATGAGGGCACTTACGGGAGGAATCACCTTTGAAGCGAGCAATCATGGCGCTGGCGTGCGCCGCGACGGCCGCGCTCGTGGCGCCCGCCGTCGCCGCCCCCGCCCAGGCTCAGACCTCGGCGCAGGCGCCGGCCCCCGCCGCCGACCCGGCGGCGGCGCTGCGCAAGCAGTTCGTCGCCGGACACGGTGTGCGGTACGTCTCCACGAGCACGCTGAACATTCTCGGCATCCCCGCCATCAAAGTCACCTCGAACGGCGGCTACGCCTTCGGCCGGTCCGGCATCGTCGCCGCCGACAGCACACAGAAGGTCAAGTACAGCGACCTGCTGAAGGAGAAGGACGAGGACCTGAAGGGCGCCGAGGACCCCGTCCGCACGATCGTCATCGGCAGGACCGCCTACTTCTCCGGTGGCGTCTACGCGGATCTGCTCCCGGAGGGCAAGACCTGGGTGCGGGTCCCCGTCCAGCGGTTCGACTCTTCGCTGACCACGGGCGGCTTCTTCAACGCCACCGACTGGCGCACCCTCAAGACGGTCCTCACGACCACCAAGGCCAAGGGGCCTGGCGGCAGCGTCAACGGCGCGAAGACCACGCTCTACCGCGGCACCATCACCTTGGCGCAGCTCATGAAGATCAGCCCGGGCCTGAAGTACAGCCTCGCCAGCCTGGGGTCCAACCCCGGCAAGACCGTGGTGTCCTGGAAGCTGTGGGTCGGCTCCGACCAGCTCGTCCGCCGCGCCTCGGCCACCGCCGACCTGAAGACGAAGGCCGAGGGCAAGTCCGTCACCTTCACCCTGTCCGACGTCACCACGTTCGCCGGCTGGGGCAGGAAGGTCACGGTCAAGGCGCCGCCGAGGAGCCAGGTCGCCAACCTGAGCGACCTCGACAGCGAGCTGCCGGACACGCAGGGCCCGGTCATCCTGCCCAACGACTGAACCGGCGGACGATCATGCACTGAACCGCGCGGCCGAGCCCCTCGCGCGGCAGGGCCAGAGGCGGCCGGTCCCGGGTGATCACACCCGGGACCGGCCGTTTCGCTCCATCCCGCCGTTTCGCTCCATCCCGCCGTTTCGCTCCACCCCGCCGGACGCGTCTCCCGGTCAGGCGGCGACCACCGAGACCTCCGGCAGCGCCCGCGGCGAGCGGGAACGGGTCAGAGCTCGCCGATCAGAGCTTGTCGATCGGGGCGTAGGCGAGCAGCAGGGTCTTCTCGCCCTCGCTACCGAAGTCGATCTTCACGCGCGTCTTCTCGGCCTGGCCGTCCACCGCCACCACCGTGCCGAGTCCGAAGGTGTCGTGGGTGACCCGGTCGCCCGGCGACAGGTTCGGAATCTGCCGGCCGCCGGTCTTCTGCGCGGGAGCCGTACGGGCGGCCGGGCGGGAGGTCGCGGCGGACCAGGCGGTCTTGCCGGGGTCGCCGCGCCAGTCGACCAGGTCGCCCGGAACCTCCGACAGGAAGCGCGAGGCGGGGTTGAACGACGGCGCGCCCCACGCCGAGCGAACCGCCGACCTGGACAGGTAGAGCCGTTGCTTGGCCCGGGTGATGCCGACGTACGCCAGCCTGCGCTCCTCTTCCAGCTCCTTCGGGTCGTTCAGCGAGCGCATGTGCGGGAAGACGCCGTCCTCCATGCCCGTGAGGAACACCACGGGGAACTCCAGGCCCTTGGCGGTGTGCAGGGTCATCAGCGTGACCACCCCGCCGTGGTCGTCGCCGTCCGGGATCTGGTCGGCGTCGGCGACCAGCGAGACCTGCTCGAGGAAGTCGACGAGCGTGCCCTCCGGGTTGGCCTCCTCGAACTCGGCGGCCACCGAGATCAGCTCGTTGAGGTTCTCCAGCCGGCTCTCGTCCTGCGGGTCGCCCGAGGTCTCCAGCTCCGTCCGGTAGCCGGTGGCGCTCAGCACCTCCTCCGCCAGGTCCGACAGCGGAAGCTCCTTGGCTCGCAGCTCGTCCAGCATGGTGACGAAGTCGCGGATCGCGTTGAGCGAGCGGGTGGCCACTCCCGGCGCCTCGTCGGCCCGGCGCAGCGCCTCCCAGAAGGCGATGCGCTCGCGGTTGGCGAACGCCTCGACCATCGCCTCGGCGCGGTCGCCGATGCCGCGCTTGGGCACGTTGAGGATGCGCCGCAGCGAGACCGTGTCGTTCGGGTTGGCCAGGACCCGCAGGTAGGCGAGCAGGTCCTTGACCTCCTTGCGCTCGTAGAACCGCACCCCGCCCACGACCTTGTACGGCAGGCCGGTGCGGATGAAGATCTCCTCGAACACCCGGGACGCGGCGTTCGTGCGGTAGAAGACCGCCACGTCGCCGGGGGTGACCCCGTGGTCGTCGCTGAGCCGGTCGACCTCCTGCGCGACGAACATGGCCTCGTCGTGCTCGTTGTCGGCGACGTAACCGATGATCTTCGGCCCCGCGCCCTGGTCGGACCACAGGTTCTTCGGCTTGCGGCCCTCGTTGCGGGAGATGACCGAGTTGGCGGCGTTCAGGATCGTCTGCGTGGAGCGGTAGTTCTGCTCCAGCAGGATCGTCCGCGCGTCCGGGTAGTCGCGTTCGAACTCCAGGATGTTGCGGATCGTCGCGCCGCGGAAGGCGTAGATCGACTGGTCGGCGTCGCCGACGACCACCAGCTCCGAGGGCTCGACGCCCTCCCGCACCACGTCGCCGTCGGCGGTGCGCACCTCGGGCCGCCCGACCAGCTCGCGGATCAGCGTGTACTGCGCGTGGTTGGTGTCCTGGTACTCGTCGACCATCACGTGCCGGAACCGCCGCCGGTAGTGCTCGGCCACCTCGGGGAAGAGCTGGAACAGCGTGACCGTCAGCATGATCAGGTCGTCGAAGTCCATCGCGCCGGCCTCGGTGAGCCGCCGCTGGTAGGTGCGGTACGCCTCCGCGAGCGTGCGCTCCAGATGGGTCGAGGCCCGGTCGGCCGCCGTCTCGTAGTCGATCAGCTCGTTCTTGAAGTTGCTGACCTGCGCCGAGAAGGACCGCGGCGGATAGCGCTTGGGGTCGAGGTCGAGCTCGCGGCACACCATCGCCATGAGCCGCTGGGAGTCGGCCTGGTCGTAGATCGAGAAGCTGGAGGTGAAGCCCAGGCGCTTCGCCTCGCGCCGCAGGATCCGCACGCAGGCGCTGTGGAACGTCATGACCCACATGGCCCTGGACCGCGGCCCGACGAGCCTGTCGACCCGCTCCTTCATCTCGCGGGCGGCCTTGTTGGTGAAGGTGATCGCCAGGATCTCCCCCGGCTGGACGCCGCGCTCCGCCAGCAGGTACGCGACACGGTGCGTCAGCACCCTGGTCTTCCCGGAGCCGGCCCCGGCGACGATCAGCAGCGGACTGCCCTGGTGGGTGACGGCGTCCCGCTGCTGCGGGTTGAGGCCGTCGAGCAATGGATGAGTGGCGGCTCGGGTGGACACTCTCCTTAGGTTATGGCCGCGCACCGACATCCGGAGCCCACTCGCCCGGCAAGTCACGTTTAAGGTGATGTGCCACACCATGAGGAGGCTGCTCTTGCTGGACGAGGCGGAAATCAAAAAGGTTTTGGTGGTCGTCGCGCACCCCGACGACATCGACTTCGGCGCCGCGGGAACGGTCGCCACACTGACCGACTCCGGCGCGGAGGTCGTGTACTGCCTGGTCACGGATGGTGACGCGGGCGGATTCGACCGGGCGGTGGACAACGGCGGCATGGCGGCGCTGCGCCGCGCCGAGCAGACCGCCGCGGCCAAGTGCGTGGGCGTCGGCGACCTGCGCTTCCTGGGCTACCAGGACGGCGTGGTCGAGCAGACGCTCGGCCTGCGGCGGGACATCACCCGGGTGATCCGCCAGGTGCGGCCCGACCTGGTCATCACCTCGAGCCCCGACCGGAACTACGAGCGGCTCGGCCCCAGCCACCCCGACCACCGCGCGGTAGGCGGCGCCACCCTCGACGCGGTCTACCCCGACGCGCGCAACCCGTACGCCTTCCCCGAGCTGCTGGCCGACGAGGGGCTCGAGGCCTGGACCGTCCGCGAGGTGTGGCTCACGGGCGGCATGACCGTCAACCACTACGTCGACGTCACCTCCACCGTGGATCGCAAGATCGCGGCGCTGCGCGCGCACGAGAGCCAGACCGCGCACATCCCCGACCTGGACGGCATGGTCAAGGGCTGGCTCTCCGGCCACGCCGCCGCCGCGGGCCTCCCCGAGGGCTCGTACGCGGAGGCGTTCCAGCGGGTCGCCACCGCCTGACGAACCGCACGATCACGCGGGACGAACGCGCGGGTGGGCGGGCCTGTGCCGGAGAAAGTGCAAGATCATGGACAGGGCCGGCGCAGGACACAGGCCATCCGTGCGGCAAAGTTCGAGATCACGGGGAAGGGGTGGGACGTCCACCCGGGGGTGGAGATGGGCGCTCCCCACCCCCGCTTCTCTCCTGCTCTCCACCCCCGCTCTCCACCCCCGCTTTCCACCCTGGCGCCGATCCGCTCCGCGGCCGCTCTTCCTACCGTCTTACGCATGCAGACAGCGCAGATCATCGTCATCGCCCTCGCCGCGGTCGCCCTCGTGATCTACCGGCAGATGACACCGCGGCCCGCCGCCAGGCCCGTCGGCCTGATCATCTCCGCGGCCATGGTCCTGGCCGGACTCGCCGCCGACGGGGACAAGCTCGTCGACCCCCTCCACCCGGTGCTCGCCGTCGCCCTGCTCGCCGCGGGGCTCCTCGTGGCCGCGGGTCTCGGCGCGCTGCGGGCGGCGACCACGCGCGTCTGGCTCGACCAGCACGGCGTGGCGTGGTCGCAGGGCACCGCCACGACGCTGCTCGCGTGGGTGGGTTCCATCGCCGTCCGGGTCGCGATGATCTTCCTGACCGCGTTCCTCGGCGTGACCTCGTCCCAGGGCTCCATGCTCCTGTTCATCGGGGTGACCCTCGGCGTGCAGTTCCTCATGGTCGCCCGCCGGGCGAGCGCCCTGCCCGGCACCGCCGTCCCCGGTGTCCAGACGGCCCGCTAGCGTCGGGACGTGCTCAGACGTGACCCCTCGCATCCTCCCGGCCACCCCGGCGGAAGCCGGGAAGGCTCTGAGGCCCACCGCAGGAACGCGATCGCCGGCGTGTGCCTGCTGGCGGCGGTCACCGCGATGCTGATCGGCGGGCAGGCGACCTCCGCACCGGGGTTCGGCCTGGCGGGCGAGCGGCTCGCCGTCACCGTGCTGACCGCCGCCGTCGCCGTCGTCCTGGCGATGACGATCGTGCTCCGGCTACGGCCGGCCGTGCTCCCGCGCCGCTGGGACACGGGGCGCGTGCAGGCCGTTCTTCTCGGCCTCGCCATCGTGCCGGCCCTCGTCCTCGACGCGATCTCGAAGGGCGGCAGCCCGGCCGTCGCCGTGGTCATGTTCGCCATCGGAGCGGCGGCCGTGCGGCATCCGCTCAGCCGATCGCTGCCGGTCCTGCTGCTCGCCCTGACGGGACTCGGGGCGGTCACCATGGGCCTCATGTCACCCGTGGCCCCCGCCGGACCGGCCGATCGCGGCGTCAGCCTGGGCGTCTCGCTCTGCGTGGTCTTCACGGTCGCCTACGCGATCAGGCAGCGCAGGGCCGCGACCGCCGCGCAGGCGGGCGAGGCCGTGCTGGCCGAACGCGCCCGGATCGCCAGGGAGATCCACGACATCCTCGCGCACTCCCTGTCCGCGCAGATCGTGCATCTGGAGGGCGCCCGGCTGCTGCTGCGCGCCGACCGGTCCCAGGAGGCGCTCGACCGGGTCGAACGCGCCCGCGAGCTGGCCAAGAACGGCCTGGAGGAGGCCCGCAGGGCCGTCGCGGCGCTGCGGGACGACACCCCGCCGCTCCCCGCCGCGCTGGACGCGCTCGCCGAGGAGTTCCGCGAGGCCACGGGCAGGGAGTGCACGCTCGACATCCGTGGCCCGCGACGCCGCCTTCCCCCCGAGATCGAGCTCGCGATGATCCGTACCGCGCAGGAGGCCGTTACCAACGTGCGGCGGCACGCCCCCGGCTCCCCCGCCGCGGTACGGCTGGACTTCCGCGGCGGAGAGTGCGAGCTGGAGGTCGTCAACCCCCCGAGTGACGCGCCGGGAACGCCGGGTGGAGGATACGGTCTCGTGGGCATGCGCGAACGGGCCGAGCTTCTCGGCGGCACCCTGGAGGCCGGCGAGGTGGAGGACGGCTTCTGGGTCAGGCTGCGGGTGCCGGCGTGACCGCCCGCGTGCTCGTGGTCGACGACCAGGCCGTGGTGCGCGACGGGCTCGTGCTGCTGCTCGGCCTGCTGCCGGAGATAGAGGTGGTGGGGTCGGCGGCCGACGGCGAGGCCGCGCTCCGCCTGGTCGCGGACGAACGGCCCGACGTGGTGCTCATGGACCTGCGCATGCCCCGCATGGACGGCGTGGAGGCCACCCGCGAAATCCGGGCCGGCTTCCCGGACACCCAGGTCGTGGTGCTCACGACGTACACCGACGACGAGTCGGTCTTCGCCGCGCTGCGGGCCGGGGCGCGCGGCTTCCTCACCAAGAGCGCGGACGCCGAGGAGATCGCCCGCGCCGTGACCACGGTGATGAACGGCGATGCCCAGCTCGACACCGGCGTGCAGCGCCGCCTCCTGAACACCGTCACCGCTCCGCCCCCGGAACCGCCCGGCCCGGCCGCCGCGCCGGCTCCCCGGTCGCGTCTGTCGCCGCGCCACGGGCGGCAGGCGCCCCGAGCGGGCCGGACGCCGGGTGGTGGGGAACCACGCGGTGCCATGGGATCGCCGGATGCCGGGAGGCCGACGAATGCCGGGAGGCCGCCGGGTGGCGGGACGCCGCCGGACGGGCTGACGCCACGCGAGGCGGAGGTCCTGCGGCTCATCGCCCGTGGCCTGTCGAACGCCGAGATCGCCGCCGCTCTGTTCATCAGCGAGGCCACGGTCAAGACGCACATCAACAACCTCTTCGCCAAGGCCCGTCTCCGGGACCGGGCCCAGGCGGTCGCGTACGCCTACCGAACCGGCCTGGCCGACCCGGACGACGGCTTCCAGTAGTACCTCGCGCGGAGCCAGGGACTGCCGTGCGCGTCCGGATCCGTCCAGGGGATGTCCTTGTCCCCAAGCTCCTCGAAGAGGTCGCGGATCGCCTGGACATCACCCGGCTCCCATCGGAGCTGACCTGCCATGACCAGGCCGCGCAACGTGCCGCCCGCCAGGCAGTCGGCCTGGAGCTCACCTCACGTCGTAGGCGATGAAGTGGCCCGGCACGCAGTAGAACGCGTTGTCGGGGTCGGAGGCCGCGCCGTCGCACCTCGGTCCGCGGGTGCCGATGTAGGCCGTGAAGCTCCGGATCGGCCGGTAGGGCCGGCCCCAGGCCCTGAACTGGCGGGCCCAGCGGTGATCCGTCTGAAACCCCCTCATATGGGCCTCTCCACAAATTCAATGACTTGTCCACCATCGATGCTCACCGAGACGCATCGGTCAGAGGCCGCTCAGCGCGGCAGCGCAGCGGCCCCTGCCGTTCGGGAGGTCTCCGCGGCCTTCCCGATCCGCCTGGCCAGCCGGGCGGCGACGTATCCGAGGCTGTTGGTCGCCAGGTGGAGCAGCGACGGGGCGAGCAGCCCGGCGCGGCGGCGCAGCTCGTGGAAGAAGGCTCCGGCCAGGGCGGTGGACAGGACCGTCCCCGCCACCAGCCTTGCCGTCTCCGCGAGGGCGCCGGGCTCCTGCGCTGACTCGCCCGAGGTCAGGCGGCCGAGTGCGGGATTCGCCCGGGCCATGTCCATGGCGGGCAGCACGTGCCACAGCCCGAACAGCGCGGCCGAGGCGGCGACGGCCGTACGCGCCGGGAGTGAGCGGCCGAGCAGGGCGGGCAGCACGCCGCGGAAGGCGACCTCTTCCAGCAGCACGGTCCCGAAGGGCACCTGGACCAGGGCCTCCTCCAGCACGCGGCGGCGCGACAGCGCCAGCGCCCGTTCGTCGTGGAACAGCGCCCGGGTCCGGGGATGGGCAACGCCCACCGCGTATCCGGCCGCCACAACGCCTGCCAGCGCGGCGCCCGCGATCGCGCCCCGCCGCGCCCGGTCGAAGCCCAGCTCCCGCAAGGTCAGCCTCTCGCGCCGGGCGAGCGCCAGCAGGGCCCCCGTCGCGACCGTCGAGGTCAGCGGCGCCCACCGCCTGGCGACCCGGTTGTTCAACACGTTCGCCGCGGCGAGCACGCCGAGACATCCCACCAGCGCAGGCTTCACCCGTCCTCCAGTCGTCGTCCGTGACGATCCCGGACGGTCGGCATGCTGCCAGGGTGCCGCCCGTTCTGCTTCCGGTCCAGCCTGACCACATGCCGCCTCAGCAGGTCCCCGCACCCTCGTTGTAGCCGTGGGCGAAGTACTGCTGGCGCAACGCGGGCGATCCGTGGGCGTCCGGCGCCCACCAGACGTCGGTCGGGTCGCCCGCCGCCCGGATGTTGGTGAGCAGTTCCTCCTCGTCGCCCTGCTCCGTGCCCAGCACCCCCACGCGGATCAGGCCGCTCAGTGAGGCGCCCGCGTAGCAGTCGGCCTGAAGCTCCCGCTCCACGTTGAAGCGGAAGTCGTCGACGAGCTGCGCCTGCACGGCGTGTCCCAGTTCGTGCGGGATCACGACGTAGACCGCCCCGTCGCCCATCCGGTCGTACATCGCCTCCAGCCAGGCCGCGTCGTAGGCGATGAAGTGACCGTACGGGCAGTAGAAGGCGTTCTCGGGCACGGCCGGCTGACCACCGCAGTCGGGACCGTCGCTCCCCCGGTAGGCCACGAAGCGGGTGATCGGGCGGTACGTCTCCCCGCTCTCCTGGAAGCGGCGCGACCAGAACCACTCGGTGAGGCACCGGGCGAGCTTGACGTCGCCGGGGAAGTCGTCGCCGACGCCCTCGCAGGGCGTCCTCCCCCCGGACGCCGCGTTCCCCGGCTGCGCCCGATCGGGCGGGGAACCGGTGAGCGTGCCACACGAGGCGAGCAGAGTCACTGCTAGCAGGAAGGCGGCGAGTACTCGACGGGTCATTTCCGTCTGAATACCCATTTAGGCGACAAAAATTTGCGCCGCCGCCGATACCCGTCACCGATCCGGTAACTTCACATACTCCAGGTGTGCACGGGCTCGTTGGTGTGCATGTGCTGCAGGTAGCGCAGGGTCATGCGGCGCAGCGCCTCGTGGTCGCCACCTAACGCGCGGGCCGTCCTGACCTGCCAGTCCGCCCCCGTACGGCCGGTCACGCAGCGCCGCTCGATGATGCCGAGCAGCCGGTCGCGCTGCACCGGGTCGACCTCCCACAGGTCGAGCCCGTGATAGGCCATCGGCAGCAGCCTGCGCAGGATCAGCTCGGCGGCGGGCACCTCCCCCAAGCCCGGCCAGTAGAGGCGGGCGTCGAGGCCGTACCTCGCGGCGTTGCGGAGGTTGTCTTCGGCCGCGGCGAAGGACATGCGCGTCCACACGGGCCGCTCGGCCGAGGGAAGCACGCGCATGAGCCCGTAGTAGAAGGCGGCGTTGGCCGCGATGTCGGCCACCGTCGGCCCGGCCGGCAGCACCCGGTTCTCCACCCGCAGATGGGGGACGCCGTCCGAGACGTCGTAGACGGGCCGGTTCCAGCGGTAGACGGTGCCGTTGTGCAGCCGCAGTTCGTGCAGCTCGGGCACCCCGCCCTCGTCCAGCACCTGCCTCGGGTCCTCCTCCTCGCACAGGGGCAGCAGTGCGGGAAAGTAGCGGACGTTCTCCTCGAACAGGTCGAAGACCGACGTGATCCACCGTTCCCCGAACCACACGCGCGGCCGCACACCCTGGGCCTTCAGCTCCTCCGGCCGGGTGTCGGTGGCCTGCTCGAACAGGCTGATCCTGGTCTCGCGCCACAGCTCCTTGCCGAACAGGTACGGCGAGTTGGCCGCGACCGCGACCTGCGGACCGGCGATGACCTGGGCCGCGTTCCAGTGGTCGGCGAACGTTTCGGGGCTGACCTGCAGGTGGAGCTGCACGCTCGTGCACGCCGCCTCGGGGGTGATGCTGTCGGCGTAGGTGTCGAGCCGGTCGACCCCCTCGATCATGAGGTGCAGGTCCTCACCCCGGGCGGCGAAGATCTGCTCGTTCAGCAGCTTGTAGCGGGGGTTCGCCGACAGCGTCCCCTCGCTGACGTCGGTCTCACGCAGCGTCGGCAGGATGCCGACCAGCATGAGCTGCCCGCCGACGCGCGCGGCCCGCTCCTGCGCCCGGTTGAGGCGCAGCCGTACGGACTCCTCCAGCAGGCGGCTGCCCTCGCCGGACAGCACCTGCGGCGGGATGTTGATCTCGACGTTGAACTGCCCCAGCTCCGTCGCCCAGTCGGGCTCCGCGATGGCGGCCAGGACCTCGGCGTTCTTCATCGCCGGCTCGCCCCGGGAGTCGACCAGGTTCAGCTCGATCTCCAGGCCCATCTGGGGCCGGTCGAACCCGAACCGCGACTCCCGCAGCATCTCGTCCAGGACGTCCAGCGACAGCTTCACCTTGTCCCGGTAGCGACGGCGGTCCTCCCGGGTGAAGGAGACGGAGGGTACGTCACGGCCCATTAACCGAGCGTCGCACGCCGGAGGGCGATCGCACCAGACGGGTTCAGACCAGACGTCGTGCGGTGGCCCAGCGCGACAGCTCGTGGCGGTTGGACAGCTGCAGCTTGCGCAGCACGCTCGACACGTGCGTCTCGACGGTCTTCACCGAGATGAACAGCTCCTTGGCGATCTCCTTGTAGGCGTAGCCCCGGGCGATCAGCCGCAGCACCTCACGCTCCCGCTGGGTGAGCGAGTCGAGCTCCGGGTCGATCGGCGGGGCCTCCGTCGAGGCGAACGCGTCGAGGACGAAGCCGGCCAGCCGCGGCGAGAACACCGCGTCGCCCTCCGACACGCGGATGATCGCGTCGGTCAGCTCGGTGCCGCTGATCGTCTTGGTCACATAGCCCCGGGCACCGCCCCGGATGACCCCGATCACGTCCTCGGCCGCGTCCGACACCGACAGGGCGAGGAAACGCACCTGGGAGCCCGAGCCGAGCACGCGCCGCAGCACCTCCTGGCCGCCGCCGCCCGGCATGTGCACGTCGAGCAGCACCACGTCGGGCTCCAGCTCGGCGATCGCCTTGACGGCCGACTCCACGTCCTCGGCCTCGCCGATCACCTGGATCGAGGGCCCCAGCTCGGCCCGTACGCCGGAGCGGAACAGCCGGTGGTCGTCGACGATCAGCACGCGTACGGTCTTCATGGTTCTCTTTTCATCGTCAGCATGACCTCGGTTCCGTCGCCGGGCTCGGTCCTGACCCGGGCGCTTCCGCCGTTGCGCTCCATCCTGCCGATGATCGACTGGCGGATGCCCATCCGGTCCCCGGGGACGTCGTCGAGCACGAAGCCCTTGCCCCGGTCCCGGACGAACACCGTCACCTCGTCGGGCTCGACCTCGGCGTAGACGGAGACGACCGGAGCCCCACTGTATTTGCACGCGTTGACCATCGCCTGCCGGGCGGCGTGCAGCAGGGCCACCAGGCCCTCGTTCAGCTCGCAGTCGCCCACGCAGACCACCTCGATCTGCACGCCGTGGGCGTCCTCCTCCTCGGCCGCGACCCGCCGTACGGCCGCGGCGAGAGTGGCGTCGGCGTCCTGCTTGGGCTGGTACAGCCAGTTGCGCAGCTCGCGCTCCTGCGACCGGGCGAGCCGGGCGACCTCCCGCGCGTCGTGGGCGTTGCGCTGGATCAGGGTGAGCGTGTGCAGCACCGAGTCGTGGACGTGGGCGGCCACCTCGGCCCGCTCCTCCTGCCTGATGCGCTCGGTGCGCTCGCGCTGAAGCTCCTTGACGAGCGAGGCCAGCCAGGGCGCGGCGATCATCAGCATGCCGCCGACGACGACCGCGGTGAACACGAGCCCGGTCCTGGCCTTGGCGAGCTCGCCGCTCGCGGCCAGGAAGCCGATCGCGCCCACGACGACGAGCAGCGCCCCGATGCCGGTGCGTACCCAGGTCGTGCTGACCTGCTTGACCGCGCCGGACATCCACCGCTGCCGCCGTCCCGGGTCGGCCTGCTGCCACAGGATCAGCGCGCCGATGCCGCCGACCGCGATCGGCCACATGCCGAAGCCGCCGCTGGAGGCGCCCGTCAGCCAGGCGAAGCTCGCCAGGGCCAGCCACAGCACGCCGTACGCGGCGAGCTGGCCCCATTCGCGGGCCGGCTCGCGGCCCTTCACCTCCTCCTTGGGGGTGAACATCCACAGCGCGGCGTACGCCACGAGGCCCAGCCCGTCGACGACGGTGAGCAGCACGAAGGCGAGGCGCAGCACGACGGGGTCGAGCCGCAACTGGGCGGCGGCGCCCTGGGCGACGCCCGCGACCACCCGGCCCGACACGGGCCGGACCATCCGGGGGAACGCCGCGGGGGCGTTAGGCATCTCAGACATCTCGGGAAGCATCGTCACACGTCACCGGCCATGAGCGCATCAGGGCATGCCCTGACGCCGTCCCTGAGGG
This sequence comes from Microbispora sp. H10836, assembly GCF_012999525.1. Classification (NCBI taxonomy): domain Bacteria; kingdom Bacillati; phylum Actinomycetota; class Actinomycetes; order Streptosporangiales; family Streptosporangiaceae; genus Microbispora; species Microbispora sp. H10836. The sequence goes on along the minus strand of NZ_JABBWU010000017.1, from coordinate 123,721 downwards.
GTCGGGGACGAGTCAGGGGTTCCCCCGATGGCAGGGGTACGGCGGGCGACGCCAGGATGGGACCATGACCGAGGCACCATCGACCCCCGCTCCCGACCCCGCCGGCCCGCCCGAGCCCGAGAAGGTGCTGAGCCGCTCCCGGGACGGCCGCATGATCACGGGCGTCTGCGCGGGCCTCGGCAGGTTCACGGGCATGGACCCCGTGCTCTTCCGGGTCGGTTTCGCGGTGCTGGTCCTCGCCTCCGGCACCGGCGTCCTGCTGTACGTCGCGGCGTTCCTGCTGATGCGCCAGCCGGGCGGCGGGCCCGGCCACCTGGAGCAGTGGACCCGGCGGCTGTTCGACGCCGAGACCGTGCTCGCGCTGCTCGCCGCGGTCTTCGCGTTCGGCCTGATCATCAACGTCGCCTCCGGGGGGATCAACCGCGGCACGATCGTGGTCGGCACGCTGCTGGCCATCGTGCTGATGGCCGCCCACTCGCGCGGCGTCGACCTGCTGACCATGGCCAAGTCGATGCCCGACCGGGCGACCGGACGGCGCGGCATGACCCGCGCCGCCCCGGGCTTCGCGCCGTTCGCGCCCTTCACTCCGCCGCCCGCGCGGGAGCCGTACGGGGCCGGCGTGCCCGGGGCGGGAGCGCCGATGCCGGAGACACCGCTGCGGGAGACGCCGCTGCGGGAGACGCCCGCGCCGACGCCGCCCGGCGCCGCCGGGCAGGCGCCCGTGACGGACGCCGCGGAGCCCGGCCCAGCCGGCCCCGGCGCGGCCGCGGACGACACCGCGATCCACGACACGATCGTCCCGGACCCGGTGGCCCCCGCTGTGAAGGAGCCCGCGGGGAAGGACACGACCATGATGGAGGCGGTCGCGGACGACACGCTCGTCCAGGAGGCCGTCGCCGAGGACGCGGCGGGGCGCGCCGACGGCGACCCGCCGACCCGGCCCTTCGAATCCGTCGCCCGTCTGGCCGCGGAGCCCGCGCCCGGCGCGAACGCCCCCGGCGCGAACGTTCCCGGCCAGGCCGCCCCGGGGCCGGACCGCCACGGGGCGCCGGACGGCTGGGCGCCCGGAGCACCGGGGCCCTCCGTCTCCGCGCATCCGGCCGGCGGCGGCTACCGGCGGCTGTCCGACCTGGCCCGCGAGGCGCGGGAGGGCGCGTACGGCCCCGGCGGCGCCCAGGACGCCCGGCACGGCGCGCGCAGGCACGGAGCCGGGGGCCACGGATACGGATCGGGTGAGCCCTTCGCCCCGCACGGCCCCTACACGATGCGGGAGCCGCATCAGCCCTACGGCTCGCCCTACGCGCCGGACCCCTACACGCCGCCGACGCCGCCGCCCGCGCGTCCGGCGAAGCCCAGGCGTCCCCGGTCGTTCGTCGGCGGCCTCACCATCTGCCTCGCCCTGATCGTTGGAGGGATCTTGGTCACCATGGAGCGGACCGGCTCAGGCACGGTCGGCCTACCGGTCGTCGGCGGGGCGGTCCTCGTCACGATCGGGGCGGGCCTGCTGGTGGCGACGTGGTTCGGCCGGGGCGCGGGGCTGGTCGCCGCCGGGACGATCGTGGCCCTCGTACTGGTGGGGAGCTCGACGATGAACGGCATCCCCCGCAAGATCGGCAGCTTCGTCTGGCACCCCGTCGGCTCCGTCCAGTCGCCCGGCACGTACGAGCTGGGGATCGGCGAGGGCAAGCTCGACCTCAGCGACGTCGCGCTCAAGCCGGGCGGCCGGGTCAGGTTCGACGCCTCGGTGTCGCTGGGACAGCTCACGGTGATCGTCCCGGTGACCGCCCGCGTCGAGGTGCACGGCTCGGCCAAGCTGGGCGAGGTGAAGATCGACCACAAGGTCGAGGACGGCACCGACGTGCGGTTCGACCGCATCCTGGAGCCGGAGGCGCCCGTCGAGGGCGACGCGCCCACGATCGAGCTGCACGTCAAGGCCGGCCTCGGCGACGTGGAGGTGCGCCGTGCCGCGTGAGTCCCGGCCCGAGCGCCCGCGCCGGGTGCACCGTACGGACTGGATGTCCCTGCTGTGCGGCCTGCTGTTCATCGGCATGGGCATCCGCTACCTGACCGGCCCTGATCCCGACGCGGTCGTCATGGCGCCCATCCTCGTCGGAGGGCTGGGCTTCGCGGCCTTCGTCGCCATCCTCGCCAAGGTCATCCGCCGCTGATCCGCTGATCTCGCTTCCGGCCGGTGCCGCGTCCGCGCGGTCCCGGCCGTTCGCCATTTCCCGGTGATCCGCTGACAGCGGCATACTCAGTATGCATACTGAGTATTCATGTCGGTACGACACGGCCTGCTCGCCCTGCTGAGCCGGGGCCCGCGCTACGGCTACCAGCTCAGGGCCGAATTCGAGGCGTCCACCGCGACGACCTGGCCGCTGAACATCGGACAGGTCTACACGACGCTGTCCCGCCTCGAACGCGACGGCTTGGTGGCCCGCGACGACCAGGGCGGCCAGGACGAGCAGGGCCGGGTCCGGTACGCCATCACCGCCGAAGGCCGCGACGAGCTCGGCCGGTGGTTCGCCAAACCCGTCGCCCGGGCCGACCGGCCCCGCGACGAGCTCGTCATCAAGCTCGCGATGGCCGTCACCACGCCCGGCGTCGACGTGGCGGCGGTCATCCGGGCCCAGCGGTCCGCGACGATGCGGGGCCTGCAGGAGCTCACCCGCGCCAAGCGGAGCCTCGACGCCTCCGCCGAGGCCGCACAACGCCTGGTCGTCGACTCGATGATCTTCCATGCCGAGGCCGAGCAGCGCTGGCTCGACCACTGCGAAGCCGTCCTCGCCCGTCCCTCCGAGGAGAATCCGTGACCGAAAACCGATCTCCGGGCCGGTTACCCGAACCGGGCGGCCACCCGGTCGTCCGCCTGACCGGTGTCGTACGCGTCCACGGCGAGGGGACCGGGGCCGTCCACGCGCTGCGGGGCGTCAGCCTGGACGTCCACGCCGGCGAGCTGGTCGCGGTGATGGGCCCATCGGGGTCCGGGAAGTCCACCCTGCTCAACCTCGCGGGCGGGCTCGATCGGCCGTCGGAGGGGTCCGTGCTCCTCGAAGGCCGCGAGCTGCGCACACTGTCACCCAGGCAGCTGGCGGAGTTGCGCCGCCGGAGCGCCGGCTACGTCTTCCAGGACCTCAACCTCATTCCGTCGCTGACGGTCGCCGAGAACGTCGCGCTGCCGCGCGAGCTGGACGGCGTCCGTGCCGGTACAGCCAGGCGGGAAGCCCTGGAGGTGCTGGAGGAGATCGGCCTCGCGGACCTGGGCGACCGGTTCCCCGACGACCTGTCGGGCGGGCAGCGGCAGCGGGCCGCCATCGCCCGGGCGCTCGTCGGCGAGCGCCGCCTGCTCCTCGCGGACGAGCCGACGGGCGCCCTCGACACCCGGACCGGCGACGAGATCATCCAGGTGCTCCGGCAGCGCGCCGACGCGGGGGCCGCCGTGCTGCTGGTCACGCACGAACCCCGCTACGCGGCCTGGGCCGACCGCGTCGTCTTCCTCAGGGACGGACGGATCACCGACTCGTCCGGCGCGGACGACACGGACGACACGGAGGGCACGGGCGGCTTGGGCGCGGTGAGCGCATGATGAGGGGCCTGCGCGCGGCGCTGCGAATCTCCCGCCGCACCGCCTGGCGCTCCAAGGGACGCAGCGCGCTGATCCTCGCGATGCTCGCGCTACCCGTCGCCGTGGCCACCTTCGCGCTGACCGCCCTGGCCACCATGTTCGCCGAGCAGCACGGGCACTACCCACTCGGCCGGGCCGACGCGCTGGTGCAGGGCGCCCACGGGCTGGAGGGGATCAGCCAGGACGTGTGGGGAGGGGAGATCCACGGGGCGCGTCGCACGGACGTCACGCCGTACACGCGGGCGGAAGTCGCCGGGCTCCTCCCCGGCAGCCGTCTGATTCCGGTGTCACAGCAGTTCGTCCGTTATCTCGCCCCCGGAGGCTACGAGACGGGCACCATCCGGCAGGTGGATCTGCGCGACCCGATGTCCCTGGGCACCTTCCGGCTCGTCGAGGGCAGGCTTCCCGCCGCTCCCGGCGAGGCCGTCATCTCCGCCCCGAAGCTCGACGCGCAGGTGAGGCCGGGCGCGACGCTCCTCGCCGGGGAGGACCGGCGGCCGCTGCGGATCGTCGGCGTCGCCCTGTTCGCGACGACGGGGATGTGGCCCGACGTCGTCGCCTTTCCCGGCAGCCTGCCCGAATCCGCCTTCGAACTCGCCGATCCGGGTCAGATGACGCACAGCTGGCTCGTGGACGCACCGCGCCCGCTGTCGTGGGCCGACGTCCGGCGGCTCAACGCGCGCGGCCTCCTGGTCGTCAGCCGGGCGGAGGTCGAGCGCGCTTCGGCGGCCGAGCCGCGCTACGACCTGAGATTCGACTCCTCCACCCTGCCCGTGCTCCCGTGGACCGGGATCGCGCTGTTACAGGTCGTCCTCGCGGCCGGGCCCGCCTTCGCCGTCGGCCGGCGGCGCCGGGCCCGCGAGTTCGCGCTCGTCGCCGCGCAGGGCGGCTCCCCCGCGCAGCTCCGCATGATCGCGCTGGCCGACGGTCTGTTCTTCGGCGTCGCCGGCTCCGTGGCCGGGGCCGCGATCGGCATCGCGGCGGTGCCGCTCGCGATGCCCGGTCTCGAACTGTGGACGCAGAGGCTGGCGGGCCCGGTCACCGTCCTGTGGACTCCGGTGGCGCTGATCGCGGTGCTCGGCGTCGTCGCCGGGCTGCTGGCCGCCCTCGCCCCGGCCATCGGCGCGGGCCGTACGGACGCGGTGGCGGTGCTGTCCGGCAGGCGCGAGCGGCGCCGGGACCGCGCGGGCCGGCCGCTGCTGGGGGCGGTGCTCGTCGTCGCGGGCGTCGCGGCCACGGCGGTGAGCGCCCGGTACGGCGTCCACTGGGTCGCCGCCTCGGCGCTGCTCACCCAGCTGGGGCTGGTGGCCCTGGTGCCTGCCCTCGTCGCGGTGGTCGGCCGGGTCGCCGTCCGGTTCCCCCTGCCGCTCCGCTTCGCCGCAAGGGACGCCGTACGCAACAGGGGCCGTACGGTGCCCGCCGTCGCCGCGGTGATGACCACGGTCGTGGTGCTCACCGCGGCGGGCATCACCTCGCAGACCGCGCTCGCGCAGAGGCCGATGAACGATCGTGACCTGCCGCAGGGCCCGACAGGCGCGTTGCGGGTCACCGGATCCGATCTGACACCGGAGCTGTGGGACCGCGTCCGCGCCGCCGTACGGCGGGAACTGCCGGCGGACGTGCCACTCGTGGAAGGGCGGGCCCTCGCGACGAAGGCCGGCCTGCCGCTCGGCGTCAACCTTCCGACGCCGCTCACCCGAGGGGATCTGCCGTTCCGCACGCTGGACGGGGAGAGCGGAGGACTGCTGGCCGGGGACGAGAGCCTGCTGCGCTACGTGCTGGGACGCGAGGATCCGCGGGCGGTGGCGGCGCTGCGCGCCGGGAAGGCCGTCGTGCTCAATCCCGCGGCCGTCCACGGGGACCGAATCGAGGTACAGCTGGTAAGCCGGGACGCGACGGCCCTGAGCGGGATCGTCTCCCTCTCCCTGCCGGCCGTCGGAGTGCCGCCCACCGGTCAGGGCTGGGCGCGTGCGGTGGTCGCGCCGGAGGTGATCGAGAAGGAGGGATACGGCACCGTCACCTCCGTGCTCGCGGTGAACCCGGCGGACTATCGGACGCCGCGGGCTACGGCGGACCGGATCGCCGCGGCGGTGGAGGCCGTCACGTCCCACGCGACGGTGCGGCTCGAGTCGCGGCGCGGGCCCGCCGACGACCTGGTGGTTCTGCTCGTGCTCGCCGTGGCGGCCGCCGTGCTCGTCCTCGGGATGACGTTCGTCGCGACCGCGCTGGCCGCCGTCGAGGCCCGGCCCGACCTGGAGACCATGGCCGCGGTGGGAGCGGACCCGCGGGTGAGGCGGGCCGTCGTCGCGGGCCAGGCCCTGGTGATCGCGCTGCTCGGCACCACCGCCGGCGTGCTGGCCGGCCTGCCGCCCGGCATCGCCGCGGCTCTGGTCCCCTCGCGGAGGGAGGCCTGGATGCTGGTGCGGCCCGACGGAGTGCCTATTCTGGTGCGGCCCGGGGAGACGCCCACGCTCGTGGTCCCGTGGCCGCTCGTCGGCCTGCTCCTCGTGGCGCTCCCCCTGCTGGCCGCTCTCGGCGGCGCGCTGTTCACCGGGTCGCGCCTGCCGCTCCCCCGGCGCAGGGTGACGTGACCCCGCGCCGGGACCGGCCCGCCGTGTGCCCCGGGCTCACCCGCCGGCCCGGCCGGAGGCGGCCCGTACGGCGGACAGGCAGCGCTCCACGACGGGCCGGGGAGCGAAGGCGTAGGTGCCGTCGCCGAACAGCTCGAAGGTCATGAACCCGTCGTATCCGCGCCGGGAGAAGGCGGCGAGATACTCGGCGAGCGGCAGCTCTCCGTCGCCCCACGCCAGGTGCCCGGCCGGGCGGCCGTCGATCAGGTGCACGTGGCGGACGCGGTCGCCGAGCACGTCGAAGTAGTCGTCCACGCTCTCGCCCGCGACCGCCATGCCGACCGTGTCGAGCACGGCGGCGAGGTTCGGCGCGGCGACCTCGTCCAGCATCCGCGCGAGCGCCCGCGAGTCGTTGAGCACGTTCGACTCCACCCGCTGCAGGGGTTCGAGCACGCACGTCACCCCGAGGGCCGCGGCGTGCGCGGCGATCTCGCCGAGCGCGTCGGCGGAGCGGCGCCACCCCGCCTCCGGCGGCTCGTTCTCGTAGCCCCGGCCCGGCGTCAGCAGCAGGAGCTCGGCCCCGAGCTCCGCGCACAGTTCGGCCGCACGACGGAACATCGCGATGCTGGAGGCGCGCAGCCGGCTGTCGGGCGAGGCGATGTTGACCGGGTACATCACCTGCTCCGGGGTGAGGCAGCGCACCCGCAGGCCGCGTGAGGCGACCCGGCGGCGTACGGCGCGGGCCTCGGCGTCGCTCACCTGCGGCACGTGGAAGTGGGGGGCGACGCCCCACAGCTCCACTTCCTCGCGGCCGAGGCCGGCCGCGTCGTCCAGGAACCGGTCGAACGGCAGGTGCTGGTAGGAGAAGTTCGATCCGGTGATCCGGGGGAAGGACATCGGCGCTCCAGTCGTACGCGAGGGCTCTGCTGTCATTTGCCGACGTCGTCGGCCGCGCTCATCCGCCGACTCCGTCGGCAGGGCTCACTTCCCGACTCCGTCGGCGAGGCCCCTGACGATGTACCGCTGGCCGAAGAAGAACAGCAGCACCACCGGGACGGCGGCGATCGTCATGCCGGCGAACACGACGGGGAACTCGGTGCCGTGCTTGCTCATCAGGCTCATCAGGCCGACGGGAAGAGTCTGCACGCCGGCGCCGCTCGTGAACACCATGGCGAACAGGTACTCGTTCCAGGCGAACAGGATGTGCAGCAGGACCGTCGAGATGATGATCGGCTTGCACATCGGGAGCGTGATCCGCCAGAACGCGGTCCAGCGCCCGCAGCCGTCCATCTCGGCCGCCTCGTCCACCTCGCGCGGCAGGTCCAGCATGTACGCCCGGATGAGGAACGTCGTGAAGGGCACCCGGAAGGCCGTGTAGAGGATGAGCAGCGCCCAGAAGCTGTTGTACAACCCCATGGCCTGGAACATCTTCACCAGCGGCACCAGCGCCACGCTCGGGGCGAGCATCAGCCCGCCGAGGATCACCCCGGTGACCACCTTGCCGAACGGGATGTCCACCCGGGCGAGGCCGTACGCGGCCCACGCGCTGACGAACACGGTCGCGACGGTCGACGTCACGGTGACCAGGACACTGGTGGTGAGGTAGTTGCTCACCCCGCGGTTCCATGCCTTCTGGTAGCTGTCGAAGCCCCAGTGGGAGGGCAACGCGAAGGGGTTCCCGAAGATCTCCGCGTTGGTCTTGAAGCCGTTGAGCAGCATCCACAGCAGCGGGTAGATCACCACCACCGCGAGGCAGAGCAGGAACGCCCACAGGAGCAGCCGGGCGATCACCCCGAGGAAGCCGAGACGCGTCACCACTCCACCCTTCTCCTGCGCGCGACCCACAGTTGCGCGACGGCGATGGCGAGCGTGACCACGAAGATGACCGTCGCGATCGCGGCCGCGTAGCCGAAGTCGTTGCGGACGAAGCCGCTGCGGTACAGCCAGGTGCCCAGCACCTGGGTGGAGTTGTTCGGCCCGCCGCTGGTCATCACCATGACCTCGTTGAACACCTGGAACGCCCCCGAGATCGTGAGCATGATGATCACGCCGGTCATCTCGCGGACCAGGGGGACGGTCACGTGGAAGAAGCGGCGGATCGGCCCGGTGCCGTCGAGCGCCGCCGCCTGGTAGATCTCGCGGGGGATGCGCTGGATGGCGACGGCGAACAGCAGGGTCGAGTAGCCGAAGCCCTGCCACTGGCTCATCACCATGACCGCCGGCATGGCCGTGCCCTCCTCGCCCAGCCACGCGTGCCGGAGCCCGTCGAGGCCCACCGCCTGCAACAGGTGGTTCAGCAGCCCGAGGTTGGGCTCGTAGATGAAGTAGAAGAGCAGGCCGGCGACGGTCAGCGAGATCGCGCAGGGGATGAAGTAGATCGCCCGCAGGGCGCGCTGCCACCGCTCACTGCGCACGCCCTCGATGAGCGCGGCCAGCACGAGCGAGCCGAACACCTGGAAGACGATCGACACCACCGCGAACAGCACGTTGTTGCCGAGCGAGGTCCAGAAGACCGGGTCGTCGACGAGCTTGGCGTAGTTGTCCAGCCCGACGTACTCCTGGCTCCCGCTGAAGATGTCCCACTTGAGCGTGCTGAACCCGAAGTTCTCCACCAGCGGGAAGTACACGAACACCCCGACCAGCGCGAGGGCGGGGACCACCCACGCGAGCCCGGCGGCCCGTCTGCTCATGGCGCGCACCGGCCTGCCCTCCCCGGCTACTTCGCCGCAGCCGAGGCCTGGCGCACGCTCTCGAGCACCTGCTCGGGGGTCTTGCTGCCGGTGATCAGCGCCTCGCCGCCGGACAGCCACGCGTCGGCGACCTCGGGGACGGTGACCGTGTCGAGCCACGCGGCCAGCTTCGGCGCCTTGTTGACCAGCTCGATGCCCTCGTAGACCGCCTTGCTGGAGGTCTCGGGGGTGACGGCGCCGATGACCGTGCTGGGCTGGCCGTACGGCGGCGCCGAAAGCGTCTGGGCGTTCTTGGTGCTCGTGACGAACTTCATGAAGTCGACGGCGAGCGGGACACGCGGGGACGCGGCGTTGATGAGATATCCCTCGGGAGACCCCTCGACGATCGTCGCGTCGCCGGCCGCGCCCTGCGGCGCCGGAAGCTGGAAGATGCCGAAGTCGTCGACGGGGAGCTTGCCCTCGGCGGTCTCGTTGTCGAACTCCAGGATCTCCTGGTAGTACATCGCGGACTTGCCGTCGGCGAACGCCTCCTGCGCCGAGGAGTACAGCACGCCGTTGGTGCCGGTCTTGGTGTCGGTGCAGGTGTCGACGAGGGTCTTGAAGCGCGTGAGGGCCTTCACGTAGCCGGGGTCGTCGAGCTTGGCCGTCGCGGGCTTGAGGTCCGCCTCGAAGGTGGCCGTCGGCACGTCGTACGCGAAGAGCTGCTGCATGTAGTGGAGGGCCGGCCAGCCGTCCTTGTTGCCGAAGGAGATCGGCTCGTACCCGGCCTTGCGCAGCGCCGTGCAGCTGTCGATCAGCTCCTCGAGCGTCTTCGGCACCTCGACCCCGGCCTTGGCGAACGCGGCCTTGTTGTAGCCCATGAACTTGCCGTTGCCGTACAGCGGGATCCCGTAGTACTTGCCGTCGTAGGCGAAGGCCGACAGCGCCCCCTCGCTGAAGGTCTTGCCCCACTCCGTGCCGGGACCGATCACCTGGGTCAGGTCCGCCGCGCGGCCGCCGCGGACGAAGTTCTCCGCCCAGGTGCCGGTCCACGTGAAGTAGACGTCCGGCAGGGCGTTCGACGCCGTCAGCGTCTTGGTCTTGTCCTTGATGCTCTGGTCGGTCTCCTGGATGAGCTCGATCTTCACCCCGGGATGGAGCTTCTCGTACTCCGCGGCCAGGTCCTCGAAGTACGGCTCGAGGGGGTCACCGGCGAACTTCGTGAGGATGCTCAACGTGCCCGAGTAGTCGGGGCTGGCGGCGACGTCTGCCGCGGGAGCCTTGTCCGCCTGGCCGCCGCCGGTGCATCCGGCCAGGGCGAGCACCGACGTTCCGGCGAGTGCCGCGAACGTCGTCAGTGCGCGAGGGCGCATGGGCTTCCTTTCTCTCTCAGGGGGGAGGAGGGACCGCCGGTGCGAGAGCACCTCGGATCCGCCGGGACGCGCCGCCGGCACGACCCACTTGATGACGGGTGACTGTACAGAGCATGTGATACCGGTACCAGACCTGTTCACAAGAATTTTTCCTCCAGCGGCTCCCCGAGACCGCCTGTCTCGACAAAACAGCATGTCACAGGCGTATCGATGACCGGAATCCGTCTCCCTGTTGACGCCTGCCCGTCAGGTGTGCCAGCGTGACCACCGCGTGATACCGGTATCAGGCAGCAGGGCGCCCCGGTCCGCAGGCAATCCCCGAAAGGACGCGATGATGCTCGGATTCAACGAGCCGGAATTCCTCTCCCAGATGGCGAGCGCGGTGGCGCTGCGGCCGCAGATCGAGGAACTGGTCGATCGGCTCGTGGACGAGGGATTCGACAACCTCTACCTGGTCGGCGCCGGCGGCACCTACGCCCAGATGTGGCCGTACGAGCGGCTGGCCCGGCAGCGCTCCACCTTCGACGTGCGCGCGGTGATCGCGGCCGAGCTGATCGCCGCGGGCGAGGCGGCGCTGGGCGAGCGGTCGGTCGCGATCTTCACCTCGGCCTCCGGCACCACCGACGACACCGTGCGGGCCATCGAGTACTGCAAGGCCAAGGGCGCCTACACGATCGGCATCACCGGCTACCCCGAGTCGCCCGTCGCCCTGAATGTGGACACCGCGCTGATCACCGAGCCCAAGGCGTGGCCGTTCGACCCGCAGATGCTGCTCTTCACGACCCGGCTGCTGTCCCGGCGGGGCGAGTTCGAGGGCTACGAGAAGCTCGCCGCCGAGCTCGGCGGCCTGCCGCGGATCCTGCTGAAGGTGGCCAGGCAGACCGAGCCCGTCGCAGAGAAGTTCGCCGACGAGCACAAGGACACGGGCTACTACTTCCTCATCGGCGGCGGCAACCTGTGGTCGTACACCTACCTGTACTCCATGTGCATCCTCGAGGAGATGCAGTGGCTGCACACCACGCGGGTGCACAGCGCGGAGTTCTTCCACGGCTCGCTCGAACTGCTGGAGGAGGACACCAGCGTCCTCGTCTTCCAGGGTGAGGACGAGGGGCGGCCGCTGACCGACCGCGCGGCGGCCTTCGCCAGGCGCGTCTCCAAGGACGTCACGGTCCTCGACACCAAGGACTACCCGCTCGAGGGGATCAGCCCCGAGTTCCGCGGCCTGCTCGGGCCCCTGGTCATGGACGTGGCGACCGGCCGGCTGAGCAAGCACCTGGAGAGGGTGCGCGACCACTCCCTCGAACTGCGCCGCTACTACCGCGTCATGGACTACTGACGGTCATCCGTCGCCATCCCCCGCTCACGGCGCCGCGCCGGCCGCGCGCCCCCAGGGCCCCCGCGTTCCCCACGCGGGGGCCCGCCTTGAAGGAGAGTCCATGAGAGTCCTCGGCTTCGGCGACAACATCGTCGACCGGTTCCTCGACCGCGGCATCGAATACCCCGGCGGCAACAGCGTGAACGTGGCCGTCTACGCCCGGCGCCTCGGCGCCGACGCCGCCTACCTGGGCGTGTTCGGCGACGACGACCTCGGCGGCTTCATCCGCGAGTCGATCGCCGCGCAGGGGGTCGCCGTCGACCGCTGCGCCGTACGGGCCGGCGAGAGCGGCGTCTCGACCCTGCGCGTCGACGATGGCGACCGGGTCTTTCTCGGCTGGAACGGCGGCGGCGTCACCACCAGGGAGCCGATCGTCCTCGACGACGGCCTCCTCCGCTACGCCGCCTCCTTCGACCTGGTGCACTCCAGCGTGTACTCGGGCAGCGAGAGCGAGCTGCCGAAGCTGGCCCGGCTGGACACGCTGGTGAGCTACGACCTGTCCAGCGAGGACGAGTACCGCACGCCGGAGTACCTCGACCGGGTCTGCCCGCACGCCGATCTCGTCCTGCTGTCGTGCTCGCACCTCGGCGAGGACGCCACGCGGGTCCTCCTGGCCGACGTCGTACGGCGGGGTGCGACGCTCGCGCTGGCGACCCGGGGCGAGGAGGGCGCGATCGCGTACGATGGCCGCGTCCCCCTCACCACGGCGGCGGTCCGCGTGGAGGACTCCCGGCTGATGGTGGACACGATGGGCTGCGGCGACGCCTTCCTCGCGGGGTTCGCGGTGTCCCTGCTGCGCGCGGGCTGGCGCGCGGGCGCCGCGCCGGCCGGCGACGTGATCGCGACCGCCCTGCGCGACGGCGCGCGGTCGGCCCACGACCAGTGCCTGGTCGAAGGCGCTTTCGGCCACGGGCGGCCGGTGGTCGCTACCATGTCGCCATCCCGCGATCTCGAGAAGTGAGGGACGCCACCCATGCCAGCTGACCGGGGCCAGGCCGCCGGGCGGCCCACGATCTCCGAGGTGGCGGCCGAGGCGGGTGTCGGGCGGGCGACCGCCGCCCGCACGCTCGGCGGGTACGGGCATGTCAGCCCGGAGCTGCGCAAGCGCGTGCTGGAGGCGGCCGAGAAGCTCGGTTACCGCGCCAACGCGCTGGCCCGCAGCATGTCGACCGGGGTCAGCCACACCATCGGAGTGATCGTCGCCGACATCGGCAACCCCTTCTTCGCCGGAGTGGTGCGCGGGATCTGCGACGCCTCCCGCGCCCGCGGCTTCGACACGATCGTCCTGAGCACCTACGAGGAGCTCGACGAGGAGGTCGCCGCGATGAACGTGCTGATCGACAAGCGCGTCGACGGCGTCATCGTCGCCTCGGCCGCGCTGAGCGGCCGGGACGTCGGTCACGTCAAGGAGGCGCTGAACCGCGGCGTCCCGGTCGTCCTCGTCGACCGGGCGGTCCCCTCGCTCGACCTCGACGCGGTCGTCATCGACAACCGCGACGCCGCCCGCGAGGCGGTCGAGCGGCTCATCGCGGCCGGGCACCGGCGGATCGGGTTCGTGTGGGGGCCGCCCGTGCCGGAGCCGCCGGCGACCCGGCGCGAGCTGCTGGCGGCGGCGTCCCGCAACCTGTGGACCGACGGCGAGCGCCTGCGCGGCTACCTCGACGCGCTCGACGACGCCCGGATCCCCTTCGATCCCCAGCTGGTGATGGTCGGGCGGAAGGTCGAGGAGCGGGTGACCGAGGAGGTCGCACGCATGCTCGCCCTGCCGGACCGCATCACCGCGTTGTTCTGCACCGAGACCGAGGCGGTGACGGGAGCCCTGCGCGCCCTGCGAGCCGCCGGGCTGTCCTATCCGCGCGACGTCGCCCTCATCGGCTTCGACGACAGCGCCTGGGCGGCGGTCATGGACCCGCCGCTGACGATGATCGAGCAGCCGGTGCACGATCTCGGCGCGAAGGCCGCCGAGGTGCTCCTCGACATCGTGCGGGGGGCCGAGCCCGGCAGGCAGACCCACACACTGCGCTCCCGTCTCATCGAGCGCTCCTCGGTCGCCCCTCCACCCGCGTAGGCGCCGTGAGGGTCAGCGCGGGATCAGCTCGGCGGAGCGCTGCTGGGGGAGGCCGGCGAGGCGCCGCTGCCCCTCGGTGAGCAGGGCCGCGATCGGGCCGGGCTCACGCAGCCGGGTGAGCCGGTCGCGGTTGTACTTGCGCAGCCGCGCCGTGCGGCGCTTGACCGCCGCCGCCTTGAACGCCGCGACGTGCTCGCGGTCGGCCTTGCGCGCGCCGCTCAGCTCGTAGCCGTACGCCGTGAGCCGCTCGCCGAGCACCTCCTCGCACAACGAGATCTCCCAGGGCTCCAGCCGGGAGGCCCACTTGCCCGAGTGGGCGGTGGTCACCTCCTCGTGCGTGTTGCTGTGCCACACCTTGTGCTTGGGCACGGCCAGCTCGGCCATGTGACGGGGCTCGCACATCTCCGGGTCGTAGTCCTCGCCGATGAACACGCACAGCTTCTTCAGCTCGGTCTCCGGGTCGGCGGTGAGGTCCTCGTACCGCAGCTCGTAGAAGCTGTCGGCGGGCAGCTTGCGGGCGTGCCGCCGGCCGAAGTCGATCGCCTCGGCCCAGTTGGCCATGGCGTGCACGGCGTCCGCCTTGTACCAGGGCATCTGCTTGAGCGAGGCCACGCAGTCGCGGCCGTCCCTGACGAGGTGGACGAACTGCGCGTCGGGGAACATCCGCATCAGCATCTCGACGTGCCGGTAGTAGCTGGGCCGCTTGTCGCCCCAGCGCGGCTTGCCGAAGCGCTCGGCGTAGCTCTTGAAGACCATGCCGACGACCGAGCCGAAGCTGCCCGGGCCGAGCATGGCCGCCTGGACGAAGTCGGGGCGGCTCAGCCCGAGCTCGTGGAACTTCGTGGTGCGGCCCTCCGCGATCCAGGTCGCCAGCTTGCGCCTGTTGTCGGCGAGCCGCATGTCGCCGTACGCCCGGCGGGAGAAGTAGGCCGGGACGAGGAACCGCGTCTCGGGCGGGACCGCGATGCGCGGATGCGAGTGCAGCATGAGCTGCAGCATGGTGGTGCCGGAGCGCGGGCAGCCGACGACGAAGACAGGTCTGTCCGAATGCATGAGTTCTCTCCCCCGTGGTGAAATTTCCGGACGCCAGGCCGCCGCCCTCCCCCGGGCGCGGCTCGTGACGCGGGTCCTACGGCGTCACGCCGTACGAGCTGGTGGATCGGGCCGAGAATGGCCGGTCAGACGAGGATCTTCTGTCTCTCGGCGGCGGTGCGGGGCACCTGGCGCGACGCCAGCCAGACGCGGTAGACCAGGCTCATCTCGAACGCCAGCAACAGCGCGCCGGCCACGGCCGCGACCGGCACCAGGGCCGCGGGTCCGAGCAGCGGGGCCACGACGAAGACCGCGGCGTGGAACTCGATGCCGCTCACGACGTGGGTGCGCACCCGCCGCCGCACCAGGAAGACGCGCAACCTGTCGTACCAGGGAAAGCGCGCGTGGAACGCCTTCTGCAGGTCGACCACGGTGGTGCCGGTGTCGTCGGCGACCTGGCCGAACTCCGCGGCGGCCCGCCCCAGCTCGGCCCTCGGCCTGGCCCGCAGGACGCTCTCGGCGAGGACGCACTGCCCCTCCAGCCGCGCCTCCACCAGCGCGCGGGTGGCGTCCTTGACCCGCTTCAGCTGCGGGCCGTTGATGTAGCGGAACAGGTCGAGCACGACGACGCCGACGGCGGCGAGCGCCACATCGGCATCGCCCGTCCGGGCGTACTCCCCGAACCCCAGCCCGAAGGCGCAGCAAACCACCCGCAGCCGGTCGCCGACGTAGTCGAGCCACAGGCCGAAGGGCGTCCCCGTGCCCTTGAGCCTGGCGATCTTCCCGTCCATGCAGTCGACCGTGAAACTGAGATAGAACAGTGCCGCCCCGGCGACGAGCATGCCCTCCGCGAAGGCCGCCGCCGAGGCGAAGCCGATCAGCATGGACAGTCTGGTCAGCCCGTTCGGTGTGATCGGAGTGTGGTTAGCCACGAGCAGCGCGAGCCGGCAGGCGAGCGGATCGACCATGAAGACGGTCCACCACGAGTCTCTCGGTTTGCGCGTCGCGAGTATGTCGTCCAGCGTGAAGCCCCCCATGCAGGCAAGAATGACTACAACGGGTAGCCGTTGGCCTGCTCTTCGGTAACAGGCAGGGCATCTCATTGCCGGTTCTTGACCGTCTTCCCCGTCTACGTAAACCATCCGCCAATCCGGTCGCCGATCGGTTACAGTCCGTGTTCGAGGGGGAGACCATGCCCGTTGTCACGTTGTACCGGCGGCTGCAGGGGCGGCTGCCGTCATGGGAGCCCGCGCCACGGGCCGCGCTCATCCGGCCGGACGCGGGTCCGCTGCAGGCCCAGCGCGAGACGCTGGACGTGGTGTGCGCCCTGCTGAGCCGGGCGGGCGTGCCGTATTTCTGCGTCCGGCCGCTGCCGAACCGGCCGCCCGTCGTCGCCGTGCCCGAGGACTCGCGCACGCGCGCGCTCGCCGCGCTCGCGGCCGGCGACCACCCGCTGTTCGCGGCGCGGCAGCCGTACGGCAGGCAGGGGTCGCGGGCGCGCCAGGCGGACGCGGGCCGGATGCGCCCGCTGCGGCGGGCGGCGGCGCTGCTCGGCGACGCCAGGGTCGTACGGGTGGCCATGTACTTCGCCAGCCCCTCGCGCACGCTGACACTCGGCCCGGAGAACGGCTGCGACCTGGAGTTCTGGGCCCGGGAGGGCGACGAGCTGGTCGCGCCGAGGCCGAACCCCGCCTGCGACCGCGTGCCCGCCGACGGCCCCTCGGTGGACGGCGGCGAGGAGCTGTTCACCCCGCTGGCGTGCACCGCCCGCCGGGCCCGCTCCTACCGCACCCGGCCCGAGTTCGTCCGGCGGCTGCTGGACGACATCGACTTCCCGATCGACGCCGTCTACACCTGGGTGGACGGCGCCGACCCGGCCTGGCGGGCGCGCCGCGACCAGGCCGAGCGCGGCGAGGCGCAGCGCTCCGGCGGCCCGCTGAGCGAGATGGCGACCACGGAGGCGCGTTTCACCAGCAGGGACGAGCTGCGCTATTCGCTGCGCTCGCTGCTGATGTACGCGCCCTGGATCAACCGGGTGTGGATCGTCACCGACGGTCAGACGCCGCCGTGGCTCGACACCACTCACCCCATGGTCGCGGTGGTCGACCACAAGGAGATCTTCACCGACCCGTCGGTGCTGCCGGTGTTCAACTCCCACGCCATCGAGACGCAACTGCACCACATCGACGGGCTCAGCGAGCACTTCCTGTACTTCAACGACGACTTCTTCCTGGGACGGCCGCTGCCTCCCCGGACCTTCTTCGAGGGCAACGGGATCACCCGGTTCTTCCCCAGCACCGTCCACGTGCCCTTCGGGGTGCCGGAGACCGAGGAGTCGCCGGTGCACGCCGCCGGCATGAACAACCGGCGCATCCTGGAGGACCTGACCGGCCGCACGATCACACAGAAGCTCAAGCACGTGCCGTACGCGCTGCGCCGGTCGCTGATGTACGAGCTGGAGCAGCGGTTCGCGGCGGAGTTCGCGGCGACCGCCCGCAGCAGGTTCCGCACGTCGCGGGACATCTCCGTGGTGTCCTCGCTGGCGCACTACTACGGCTACCTGAGCGGGCGGGCGGTCCCCGGCACGGTCGACTACACCTACGTCGACCTGTCGCTGCCGAAGACTCCCGCCAAGCTCCGCCGCATGCTCGCCCGGCGCAGGCACGACGTGTTCTGCCTCAACGACACCGCGCCCACCACCGTCGAGCAGGACGCCCTGCTGGCGCGCTTCCTGGAGGCCTACTTCCCCACCCCGGCGCCGTTCGAGCGGTGAGCGGGCCGTACGTACCTGTCCACGAACAGGCCGCGGAAGGTCCAGCGGCCGGCCGGGGCGAACGAACGGGCGACCAGGGCACGCCGGCGGGCGGGCATCGCGTTCTTGCCCGTATGGCCGACCACCCAGAGCGTGCGCAGCCCGTCGAACCGGGCGGCGAGCACCCGGGGGCCCACCTCGCGGCCCGGGAAGCTGCCGTCCCGCTCGGGTGACCGGGCCAGCGCCACGTCACTGAGCCTGCCGAAGACCGATGGATAGACCACGGCGTATTTCCTGACCTTGGCGGGGACGAACAGCACCCCGTCCCCGGGCCTCGCCTCGGCCGCGAGCAGCGCCATGACCGGCCGTGGATCGTCCTGCCTGCCGTCCGGCCCCCGTGTGGCGAGCTGCCCGGGCACCGACAGGCCGAGCCAGGCGGCCAGCACGGCGGCGGCGAGCCCGGGGGGCAGCGCGGCCAGGCCCGCCCCGGCGAGCAGCGCCGCCGCCGGGACGCAGCAGAAGACGTACCGGAACACGTACACGGGATGGACCGTCCAGGAGACCGTGAGCAGCACCAGCGCGGGCACCAGCAGCCACGGCAGCGTCAGCCGCACAAGCGCCCCGTGTCCGCCGGGCAAGGGGGCCGGGCCCGCCGCACCGGCAGGCGTCCGGCCGACCGGGTCCGCCGCGCGGGACTTTTCCGCCTGACATGCCGCGGGCTCCTCCACACCGCGCGCGGCGCGAGCCCGGCGTACGCCGGCGACCGCGGCACTGGCGAGGCCGAAGAGCGCGAGCGCCCAGGTCAGCGGGGCCACCCCCGGTCCTGTCGCCCCGCCGAGGTCGCCGGACAGCTGGACGGCCAGCCTGCCCACGTCGGCCGCCTCCGGCCGGGAGATCCAGCCCACCTGGGCGCTCTGCCGGGAGCCGAGCCAGGCCAGCGGCGCCACGGCCGCCAGTGCCGGCGTCACCGCGCACGCCCACCGGAGCAGCGGTCCCCTGGACAGGATCAGGGCGACGCCGTGCGCCCCCGCGACCAGGAACGCGAACAGGTTGAGATAGGCCAGCACGGTCAGCGCCGCCGCGTACGCCGCCAGGACCCCCGACGTCGGCGACCGCTGCAGGCGCAGGAACAGCAGGGTCGCCCCGACGGCCGCCGCGGCCGCCATCGGGTACGGCCGGGCCTCCTGGACGTACCTGGAGAAGATCGGCATGAGGGCGAGCAGCACGCCGCCGTACAGGCCTACGCGGGGGGAGCCGAGCGCGCGCCCGAGCGCGCCGGTCCCGGCCGCGGCCAGCGCCCCCGCGACGACCGACGGCATCCGCAGCGCCACCTCGCCGGTGCCGGACAGATGCGCGACGACGTGCGTCAACGCGTAGTACAGGCCGTGCACGGCGTCGACCGACTGCAGCAGGTGCGCCAGCTGGGGAAGGGTCCGGCCGGCCGCGCTGACGGTGGCCGCCTCGTCCCGCCACGGCGGCGGCCCGCCGAGGTCCCACAGCCCGGCGGCGAGCGCGACGACGGCGGGCACGACGGTCACGACACCCGGCCGGTCCCGCCACCCGGGCCGTTCGGGCGCCTCGGCCGGACGTGACCCGGGCTGCCGGGGTGACTGCGGCGCTCGCGGCGCGGTGCGCCGGGAGGCGCGGGTCATGACCGCATGCGCGCGACCACGCGCGCCGAGGCGTGCCCGTCGTCCCAGGGGCAGTACCTGCGGGCGAAGCGCTCGTAGCGCTCCGCGAACCGTCCGAGGTCGCCGCCGCGCAGCACGTCGAACACGTCGTCGCCGGTCCTGAGGACGGGCCCGGGGGCCTCGGCCTCGAAGTCGAAGTAGAAGCCGCGCACCTCGTCCCGGTAGCGCTCCAGGTCGTGGGCGAGGAACACCATGGGCCTCCCGGTGCACGCGAAGTCGAACATGGCCGACGAGTAGTCGGTGACGAGCACGTCCGCGGCGGCCAGGAGATCCGCCATGTCTGGAAATTTCGAGACATCGTGGATGCGGTCTCCGGCCGGGATCGTCATGTCCCGCGCCACCAGGTAATGCGCCCGCACGAGCAGCACGTCGTCGTCGCCCAGCGCCCCGGCCGCCCGGACCGGGTCCAGCGCGAGCCGCCCGGTGGCCTCGTCGTCCCGCCACGTCGGCGCGTACAGGACGACCCGCCGGTCGCCGGTCAGGCCCAGCCGCCGCCGCGCCTCGCGGGCGCGCGCGGGGTCGAAGAGCACGTCGTTGCGCGGGTAACCCGACTCCAGGATCTCCCCCTCGTAGCCGAACGCCCCCCGCAGCGCCGCGGTGGCGAACGGGCTCGGCGACAGCAGCAGGTCCCAGGTCGCCACCTGCCGCGCCAGTTCCTCGCGCGACACCCGTCGCGCGTACGGCATGCCCTCCAGGTCGAGCCCCAGCCGTTTGAGCGGCGTGCCGTGCCAGGTCTGCACGAACGTCTGTCCCCGCGGCTTGCGGTACCACCCCGGCTGGGTGCGCCGGTTGGCCACGACGAAGCGGCTGGTGCGCAGCGCCTCCTCGTGCTCGCGCGAGCCGAACAGGACCAGGCGCACGCCCGGCGGGACCGCGAACTGCCCGTCCCGGGTGACCCAGACGATCTCCACGTCCGGGTGGCGGCGCGCCAGCTCCTCCGAGACGGCCCGGGGGTTGCACGAGTACTGTCCGCCGCCGTAGCTGTCGAACACCGCCGCGTTCCGCAGGGCCGTGCGTCGCGGCGCCGCCGCCCGCCGCCTGCGCGTCGCGTACGGCCCGCGCTCGTGCGGGCCGAGCGCGGGACGCACCACGAGGCTCAGGTCGCCGTCGCGTGAGGTGCGGACGGAGACCTCGTGGAACCCGGTGACACGCGGCCGCGGCGGGTCGGCGATCAGCGCCGGGCTCAGGCGCACCCGATCTTCCCTGCCCTCCGGTGACACGGCGAGCACGCGCCAGGTCCCGCTGCGGAGCGGAAGCCCCTCGGCCGTCGCGCCGACGGCGACCGTCCACACCGCCTCGTCCCGGCGGACGGGCCACGCGTGCCGCTCCGTACCGCACTCGAGGACGATCCGGCAGGACGGGCACCGTCCCGTCCCCTCCAGGATCAGCTCGCCGGACTCCGTCCACCGGATCGCGCTCACCCTGCCCGAATCGGGACCAGGGCCGCCGGGATCGGGACCGGGGCCGCCCGCGGCGCTCGGGCCGAGCGTGAGCCCGCGGTCGCGGGTGAGGCTGACGCGCACGCCCCCGGCGTCGAAAACGCGCTCGCTCGCGCCCCCGGCCGCCCGCCCGGCCCGGGTCACGCCCCGCGCCCGGACCCGCGCGTGCAGCGCCCACCTGCCGGGAGGCAGGGCGTCGAGGGCGACCACGGTCTCGAACCCGGAGTCGTCGTGGCAGGCGGCCGACTGCCGGGAGTCGGCGGTGACGTCGGGCCTGCGGGTCCGCCGTACCGGCAGGGTGAGCCGCTCCTCCCCCCGCTGGAGCCACAGCTCGATCCCGCTGCGCCCGCTGTCCAGATGGGCGATGTACGCGTGGCCGGCCAGGACGAGCCTGTCGTCGGTGTGGCGTACGTCGTCCACACGGGCGACGAGCCGCAGGTCGCGGGTGGCGTCGAACAGCGAGCGTGGAAGCCGGGGGTCGCGCCGGAAGGGGTAGTCGAGATACCAGCGGCGGCGCCGCAGCCCCCGCCGGAGCACGCCCCGGTGCCTGATCTCCGACGCGGCGAACATCCGCAGCTCCGCCAGTTCGCCGGTCATGCCCTGCGCGGCGAAGTGGATCTGGAGTCGCCGCAGGACCGGCAGCCGCTCGACCGCGCCGGGGTCCAGACGGCCCAGGGCCTCGGCGAGCCCGTCCGGAACGCGGTCGCGTACGGCGTCCAGCACCGCTTCGAAGTCGGGCCCCTCGGCCAGCCGCAGGTCGTACGCCGCGCGCAACGCGGGCGCGTGCCGGCCGAGCAGGTCCGACACCTCCAGCGACGCCCGCAGGCGGCACAGGGGATCGGCGGGCGGCCGGGACCCGCGCGTCAGGCAGACCACGCTGCCGAGCACGTCGGCCGAGGTGGACAGCACGTGCGCGGGGATCGTCACCGGGAAGTCCTCGCCCAGTCCCGCCGGGAAGGCGAAGGCGTGCCGGTTCCAGAACTCCCGGCGGAACACCGTGCCGCCCGCCCGCGGGTCGTCCAGCAGCTTCGGATGCCGGGTGATGTGCGTGCGCAGGAACTCCTTGGCCTTCGGGGCCGTGTCCTGCGCGTTCGGCGTCCAGGTGCGGATCCGGCCGCAGGCGAGGTCGGAGCCGGTGTGGTCGAGGGCGCCGACCAGCGCGCGGTAGGCGTCCGTGGGGACGACCGAGCCGGGGTCGGCGAAGGCGAGGTAGCGCCCGGTGGCGAAGGCCGCGCCCGCGTTGCGCGTGACGCCGAGGTCGTCGCCGCCGTCGCCGAGCGTGAGGAGCGTGAACCTGTGGTCGGGCGGGCGCAGGCGCGGGCGCCCGACCAGGATCACCTCCAGGTCGTCCAGGGTCTGGTCGCGCAGGGATTCGAGGCACTCCTCGGCGTGCTCCTCCCCGCCGTGCAGGGGGACGACCACCGAGAGGCTGGGAGGCACCGTCACGCCGTCAGGATGCCGACGCGCGGCGGCACGCCACCCGGCCCATCCCCATTGCCTTACCGTCGCTTTGCGGCCTCTTGACCCGCGAGCCGGGCGGGGAGGTCCACCGAGCGGTGGGGAGGAGATCAGGTGTCGAGGAACGTCGTCGTCGTTCTCGGTGCGGACATCACGCCCGGCGACGTACGAGAACTGGTCGAGTCGCTGGGCTGCGAGGCCGGCGAGGGCTCGCCCGATTACTACGACGCGGCCCTCGAACGCGACGGGGGAACCGTCCGGGCGTGGCTCGACCCGGGCCTGCTCCGCTACGAGGATCTCCGGGCCGCGTACGCGTCCGCGCTGGGCCTGCCGCCCCGGTCCGCCCTGGTCCTGGAGATGACCAGCGAGCCCGGGAGCCAGTGGCTCGCGGCCGAGATCGTGCTGGCGGCCGCCGATCGCTGGCCGCTGCTCGTCAGGGACTTCGGCGGTGAGATCCTCACCGTCCAGCGGTTCCACCGGCGGCTGGCGAATCGGCGGACGGGCTTCTTCGACGCCGTGAAATGGCACGACCCGTCCCCCGCCGCGGCGCGCCGCGGCCGGGTCGCCCTCGTGACGATGGCGCTCCCCCATGACGTGACGCCCCGGCACGTCGAACGGCTCGTCCGGTCGCTGGGCGGTCTCGCGGGCCGCGGCGAGGACGCGGACGCGCTTGTCGAACGCGGGCTCGCCCGGGTCTGGGTGCAGCTGGCCGACGCCCGGGCGACCCCGCCCGGCCCCGCCTCGGTCACCCGCGACGTACTCGGAGACGCCCCCTGCACCTGCGTGCTGCTGGAGGTGTTCGAGGCACCGGGATCGCAGGCGCTGGCGGCCGAGCTGGTGGAGGCCGCGGCGGCGCACTGGCCGGTGCTGGTGCGCGGCGTCTCGGGACAGTCGATGACGGTCGACGACGTGCGGGCCAGGATCGCCATGGGCGCCCTCGACGTCTTCGACCCCTGATCGCCGGCAGATCTTCCCGCGCTCGGGAGCGGCCGGTAGATTCCTCGGCCAGACCAAGGGCGGGTCCTTCGAGATCTTCAGGCTCACGGGCCGCCAGGTCGCCGTGCTGTACGACCCGGACGATCCGCGCAAGGCGCGGATGGACACCTCGTCGGGGCGTGGCCTGGCCGGAGCGGTGGGACTGGCGATCGTAGGCTGCGTCTTCCTCGCCATCGGCCTCGTCGCGCTGGTCGCCGCCGTCACTTGACAGCGGCACACGTATCGCGGCGGTCAGCCGAACAGGGCGTCCACCACCCGGCGGGCGGCCTGCCCGTCGGCCAGCGGGCGGTATTGCGCCAGGAACGCGGCGTACGCGTCCCGGTGCTTGTCGGCGACCTCGTCGAGGTGCGCGACCGCGTCGAGCACCTCCCCCTCCCGCAGCAGCGCCGGCCCCGGCGCCTCGGGAAGCAGCCACAGGTCCTGCGGCCGGCCGGCGTGCATGAGCACCGGCCGCCCCGTCACGGCGAAGTCGAACACCGCCGTCACGTCCCCGGCGACCAGGACGTCCGCGGCGAGGTACAGCTCATGCGGGTCCGGATGGCCCGTGACGTCCCGGAGGCGGGCGTCGTCCGGCCCGGGCCGCGAGGGACGGCGGACCAGCAGGACATGGTCCTCCGGGAGCCCGGCCGCCAGGCGCCCGGCGTCGAGTGTGTCGTGCTCCCCCGCGACGTACAGCAGGACGCGGGCGGGCTCCGGCAGGCCGAGGCGGCGCCGCACCTCGGCGGCGCGCTCGCGGGCGCCGGGACCGGTCAGCAGGTCGTCGCACGGCAGGCCGGTCTCCCGCACCTCGCCGTCGAAGCCGAGCGTCCGCCGCAGCAGCGGCGTCCACCACGGGCCCGGGGAGACGAGATGGGTCCACTGACCCGCCCCGAAGCCGCCGGGGGCGTCCTTGCCCGTGTACAGGGGGCCCTGCCAGGTCTGCACGACCATCTGGCCGGGCCTGCGCTCGAACCACGGCGGCAGCGGCGCGTCGGTGACGACGTACCGGCACCGGGCGAGGGCCTCGTAGTGCTCCCGTCCCAGCGTGCGCACCGGTTCGACGTCGCCCGGCAGGGCGACCTGGCCGTCCCGCACGTTCCACAGCAACGGCAGGTCGATCCCCCGGTGGCGCAGTTCCTCGCAGACGGCCCTCGGGCTGCCGCCGAATCGGGTGCCCGCGCCGCCGTCGAACAGGACGGCGTCCCGAAACGGCCTGTCCCTCATCTGGGGATAGGCCGTCGTGCGCAGCGCCCGCTGCGCCTTCCTGCCGCGCTCGTCGGCGGTCAGGTCGCCGCTCACGGTCAGCAGGGCCCGGCCGGGGCCCGTCGTGACGATCCCGAACGTACGGCGGGCCGTCTGGTGGGCCGCCGGCACGTCCGTGTCGAACTCCAGCGGCAGGTCCGCCCAGCTCCCCCCGGCGGCGCGTGCCCGGATCGACAGGGCGTACCGGCCGCGTGGCAGCGGCAGCGGCCCGGCGGGTGAGCCCACCCGCTCGGGCGTCAGCCGTGCCCGGAAGCGGGTTCCCGCGCCCTCGATCGGCAGCAGCCACTCCCCGCGCCCGGGAACGGGGTTGAGTGCGGTCACCACCAGGGCCGACATCTCGTACGGCACGGCGAGGCCGCCCTCGACGAGCAGCTCGCCGCCCGGCAGCCACTCGGCGAGGTCGGCGTACGCCGCGACGGGCTGGTCCCGCAGGACCAGGCCGCCGGTGCGGTCCCGGAACACGACCATCTCCCGGCCGGCCAGGCCGTAGCGGCCGGTGGGCACGTCCTCGGCGAGGGTCACCGGCGTGACCGTGCCGTCGGCGGCCCGCACCGCGACCTCCCACCAGACCTCGGGCGCGGCGACCTCCGCCGGCACGACCTCCCGGAACTCGGAGGTCCGGCTCGCCGGCAGCAGGTCGCGCAGGTCGACGACGGCCTCGAAAGTCCGCCGGTCGACGTGCACGGGACAGGTGCGGGGGACGCCGCCGGGACGCCGGGTGACCTGGAGCAGCGGACTCGGTCCGAGGTCGTTGACGACGTGGCCCACCAGACGCAGGCGGCCGTCTCGCACCTCGTGGGTGACGACCCGGGCGGTCTCCCGCTCGGCCCGGAGCACGAGGTCGCCGGTCTCTCCGAGCAGCGGCGCGACGTAGTGGTCGGGGCCCACGGCGCGGTATCCCGCCTGCTCGGCGATCGAGGCGGCGGCGCGCGGATCGGTCAGCCGCCCGCGCCGCAGGACGCCCCGGTGGAGCACGCGCAGCTCCACGTGCCACCGCCCGAGGCGGCCCGGCCTGGCCAGCGCCTCGGGGTCGATCGCCAGCCGGAAGCCGCCCCAGTCGCGCTCCTTCGACTTCGCGGAGATCCGGGTCCTGATGACCGAGGCCGGCACCCGGACGCGCCGTCCGGTCCGCTCGTGGACGAGGGTGGCGAAGACCTGCTGGTGGACGCGCCGGGTGGGCCGCAGGAACGGCGGTGCGGCGCGGCCCTCCACCACGAGCACGCCGTCCTCCCACCGGACGGCGTCGATCCGGTGGCGCGGGACGAGTTCGTCCCTGGCCCTGGTCACGGCGGCGGGGATCTCGGCGGAACGTGCGAGGGGCACGTTCAGATGGTGACCGCCCATCCTGCGGACGAGCCGCCGGTCGGGTTCCACCTCCCGGTCCCAGGCGAGGACCTCCAGCAGGTCGGCCTGGCGGCGCAGCCGCACCAGATGCCACTGCAGACGCCGCAGGGCGGGCAGCCCGTCGAGCACGGGGGGCGCCACGTCCTCCAGGTAGAGGCCGGCGAGGTCGAGGAAGCGCTCCCGGAACGCCGGGGGGCCCTGGTCGAGGACGTCGAGGAAGTTCGTGAGGTCGCCGTCGAGGACGGCGTGGTCCCAGGCGTGGATGTGCGCGGTGAAGTGGTGCTCGCTCAGGAAGCGGCGGACCTCGGTGACGGCGGCGAACCGGTCCTCCAGATGCGCCGTCCGCGTCTTGTCCTGCGTGATCGAACGGCCGCCGCCCTCGCGCCGCCGCCACAGGTAGACCGGCGCGGGCAGCACGTCCACGGCCCGCGCCAGGAAGTGGGCGCGCAGGGCCACCGCGATGTCCTCGTACAGCACGCCTTCGGGGAAGGCGAACCCGTGGGCGTCCCAGAACGAGCGGCGCCACAGCTTGTTGGTCACCAGGCGGTCGCGCAGGAGCGTGCGTGTCCGGGTGATGTGGGTCGCCGCGGCGGCGTCGGCGAACACGGCCCGGTGCATGGCCGACTGACGGGCGCCGCGCCCGTCGAGGCGCAGCACGTTGCCCGTGGCGAGGTCCGACCCCGTACGCTCCAGGGACGCCATGAGGTATTCGAGGGCGTGCGCCGGCAGCAGGTCGTCGCTGTCGAGGAACATCAGGTAGTCCCCGCTCGCGTGCCGCACCCCCGTGTTGCGTGCCGCGCCGAGCCCCGCGTTGACCTGGCGGACCAGGCGGAATCGGCCGTCCCGCGCCGCGAAGCCGGCGGCGATCCCGGCGCTGCCGTCCGGCGAGCCGTCGTCGACCATGACGACCTCGACGTCCTCCCAGGTCTGCGCGGCGACCGAGGCCAGGCATCCGGCGAGGTACGGTTCCACGTCGTAGATGGGGACGATCACGCTCAGGCGGGGCATGGCTGGTCCTTGCGAGTTCGGCGGAACGGCGATCGGAGGTCGGCGGTCGGCGGTCGGAGGTCGGAGGTCGCTGGGCTCAGGCCGGGCGCACGAGCGCGCGCAGGCGCCTGCGGAGCAGCCGGGCGGTGCGGCGCAGCGGATTGGGCACCGAGCGGGCGAGCGGTGAGCGGAGTGATTTCGGCAGCGAGCGAAGGGACTTCGGCACGGAGCGGAGCGATTTCGGCACCGAGCGGAGCGATGCAGGCATGCGCGGAGTGCCCGCCGCACGCGGAGCCGTCACCCCACGCGAAGCGCCCGCCTCACGCGGAGCGCCCGCCTCACGCGGAGCGCCCGTCCACGCGCGGCCGGGCATCGGCGGCACGGTCGCCGCGGCGAGCGCGGCGGGCAGGAATCCCCACGTGGAGCCCGCGTCCCACACCGTGCCGTACATCTCGTGGACCAGGTCGTCGAGGTCGTCCCCCGGCCCGGCGCATCGCCGCGCACGGCTCATCGCGGCGGTGCGCTCCAGCCGGGCGCTGACGACGCGGCCGTCCTTCCGCTCGTCCAGCGCCAGCGAGACGATGCCCAGCCGCTGCCGGTCGGCGTGCTTCACGACCGACCCGATGGTGCCGCGCGAGGGCACCCAGCCCGGCGGGCAGTGGAAACGGAACGGCACGGGGAAGCAGTCGTCCGGCACGGCCTCGCGGAACCGCACGCGCGGCTCGCCCTGGTAGCAGGCGAGCACCAGCCGCAGGTCGAGGGATGGATCGCCGAGCGGGTCCCGGCGCCCGCCGCCGAGCCGCCCCCAGGGCCCGACGACGGTCACCCGCACGTCGGGCAGGCGCCCGGCGAGCACGGCGTCGACGGTGGCCCTGATCTCCTCGAACGACGCGTCCCCCACCTCGACCACGACGTCGACGTACGGCACCAGATAGGAGCGGTGGGGGTGCCTGCGCAGCCAGCGGAAGCTCGGGACGCGCTCGGCGAGGTGGGGCCAGTTGTGCCGCTTCACGTCGGTCTCCCGGCGCATGACGGTGGACCGGCCGAGGTGCCAGCACCGGCTGTGACGGTCGGGCACGAACACGGCCCCCGCCTGGGCCAGCCGGTAGCCGAGCTCGGTGTCCTCGCCGAGGACCAGCGAGGCGTCCAGCCCGCCGGCGGCGCGCAGCAGGCGGGCCGGCAGCGACGCGGTGGCCCCGACCATGACGGAGAAGGCGTTGAAGCCGGCCACCCGCAGGTCGTCGGTCTGGTCCCAGCGCCGCTCGGTCCACTGCGGCGTGGCGTCCTCGTCGGCGTAGAGCTTGTGCACCGCGCCCGCCTCGACGGCCGCGAGCACCTCGCTCGCCGGGACCTCGTCCAGGCCGGGCACGAACCGCAGATGCCCGAGCACGACCAGGTAGTCGGCCAGGTGGTGCCAGCGCATCTGGGCCTCCACGTGCTCGGGGAACAGCACGAGGTCGGCGTCCAGGTAGAGGATCACCTCTCCCTGCGCCGCCTCGGCCCCCGCCGCGCAGGCGCTCGCCCTGCCCCACGCCCCGCCGCGCGGGCGGACCACCCGCAGCCGCTCCGGCAGCGGCCCGGCCGGCGAGTCGGGCAGCGGCGCCATGGGCCGGTCGCCGTCGTCCACCACCACGACCTCCATGAGGTGGGCCGGGTAGGTCTGCCGGGCCAGGCCGGCCAGCGTGAGCGGCAGCGTGCGCTCCGCGCGGTAGGCGGGGATCACCACGCTCACCGTCCGCGTCGGAGTCCACTCCCCGGGCGCGGGCGGCTCCCCGAGCACCCCGTAGTCGTTGAGCGGGATGCGCACAGCCCCCGTCACGTCCTCACCTCCGCCCGCCATGGGGCACCGTCCTCCATCAGTTCGTTGAAGACCAGCCCGCGCCACTGCTCCTGGTAGGCCGCGAGGAACGACTGCACGGGCTGGCGCCAGGTGTGGCCGTACGCGCTGCGGCGGCGCAGCACGTAGCCGAGACCGTGGGTGCGGTAGACGCGGCCGCCGACGGCCTCCACCGCCTGCAGGAGCTGGCCGTCCACGGTCCTCGCCAGCGGCCGGAATCCGCCGGCCGCCTCGAACGCCGCCCGGGTGACCAGCATCGTGCCCCCGGCCACGAGCGGCGCGAACCGCTCGGTGCCGATGCACCTCCTGATCGTCACGTCGAGCGACTCCAGGTAGACGAACTCCGCCGCCGTCCCGACGAGGTCGGCGCCGCTGTAGTGCCGGGCGAGCAGGAGGTCGGCGAGGTGGTCGGGGCCGTACCAGTCGTCGTCGTCCACCTTCGTCAGGTACGACCCGGACGCGGCGGCCGCCATCCGGTTCAGGACCTCGCCGAACGGCGTCGTGGCCGGAGCCTCGATCACGGTGTGCGGCAGGCGCGTGCGGGGGATCGCCGTCTCCCTCGCCGTGAAGCCGTGCAGCCCCACGATCAGCTCGGCGGTCACGCCGCGCTGGCGCTCCATCTGCTCGACCGCGAACGGCACCATCTCCGGGCGGCGCGTGCACAGCAGGATCGAGACCCGCGGCTCCGGCGGCACCGGCAGGCCGGCGGCCAGGGCGAGACCCCGCCAGCGGGCGGCGGCTCCGTGCTCGCGCAGCGCGGCCCTGCGCAGGCGGATGCTCAGCTCCTCACGGCGCAGATCGGACGCGATGGCCTCGCCGGTCACGGTCGCGAGCGCGGCGGCCAGGCGGGGGCCCAGCGCCCGGTCGCGGGCGGGATCGGGTGCGGCGAGCACCGGGATCCCCGCGGCGGCGAGGGCGGCCACGACGCGGGCGACCGCGTTCGCCCGCCCCTCCCCTGCCTGTGGGCCGATCGCGGGCACCTCGATCCCGCGCACGTCCCGCAGGCGGGCGACGTCGACGTCCGTGACCCGTCCCGAGGCCGGAAGGCGTACGAGCCTGTCCGCGCCGAGGGTGACGGCGAACCCGTCCCGGTGCGCGGCGAGCGCCGCCATCCCCCGCGAGGGCTGCCGGCGGAACCCGATGGGGTTGACCACGGCCTCGTCCAGCGGCGGCAGCAGGCCGTCCACCACCGGGCCGTCAAGCATCGGACCGTCAACCAGAGGGCCGTCAACCAGAGGGCCGTCCGCCTGCGCCCGGCGCAGCGGCAGATCGCAGCCGGGGGCGTCGCGGCGGTCCGGCACCGGCCCGCCGGGCGGCACCAGCGTCACGTTGGGGTCGCCGGGCCGCCAGTCGGCCGTGCCGCCGCCCTCCAGCCCCGCGACGGGAGTGGTCGCCTCGCACGCGCCGAACAGGCCGCGCGCCACGTGGGCCACGACGTCGCCGGCCGGCACGGGCTCGGTGAAGGCGGCGTCCAGGTGCCAGCCGCGCCCGCGGCGGGCGACCCGTATCTCGGCCAGGTGACGCCAGCAGGCGCCCGGCGCGGCGGCCGGCAGGGGCTGGGCCGCCCAGGGCGGCACGTCGGCGACGGCGATCCGCACCCGCGTGGCCGTGGGCAGCAGGCCGCGCAGCGGCACCGCCCTGCGCAGGTCGGCAGGGGACCGCACGGCGAGCACGACGCATCCGATCGCACCGGTCCCGTCCGGCGCCCGGCCGACGTCGTCCGCGCTTGGCGGGGCGGGTTCGGCGCCAGGGCTCGCGTCCGCGTCGCCCGCCGCCCGCGCGGGAACGGGGACGTCCTCCAGCGGTGTCCAGGGACCGGTGAAGCCCTCGACGAGGCGGCCGAGCAGCGCGGGACAGGACTCGAACCCGATCCACGTCCCCCACGCCGAACGGGAGGCGGCTCGCGTCACCCGCCCTCCTCACACTGCCCGGTTCCTCTTCCGACCGGCCCAGCATCGCGAACCCCGCTTGTGACGGGGCCGCCTTAGGCCCTTCCTTGGCCGAAGGTTTAATCGCTTCCCGCCCCAGGTGGACGCGGGTTTTCCGACGGTACGGAACCGGACTGACGAGGAGGAAGTGCCGCGAAGCACGTTACGATGCCGCGTTATAGATTCCCGAGGAGTATCCCCATGGCTGTACGTCGCCTGATCCCTGTGGCCGTCGCGTGCGCCCTCGCAGCGGCCACCGCCACTCCCGCGCAGGCTCGCGGGACCGATGAGCCGTACTGCGCGACCCACAAGTGCATCGCCCTGACCTTCGACGACGGTCCGGGCCCGTACACCCAGACGTTGCTGAAGACTCTCGCCCAATACAAGGCGAAGGCGACGTTCTTCGTCATCGGGACGGAGGTGAAGAAACATCCGAAGCTCACTCAGCTGATCGCCAAGTCGGGCCACGAGATCGGCAATCACTCGTGGGACGCCAGCTACCTGACCGAGCTCACGTACGCCCAGATCAACAAGAAGATCGGCGACGCCCAGCGGCTGATCCAGAAGACGACGGGCAAGGCTCCGAAGCTCTTCCGCGCCCCCGGCGGGCTGCGCAACGGCGGAGTGCAGGAGATCACCGCCAAGTTCGGGCTCCTCCAGGTGCCCGGCACGACCGCCACGAAGGACTACATCAAGGACTACCGGCACGTGGACCTTCTCACCGACCGGGCCCTCGACGTGGCCGGCGAGGGCGAGGTCGTGCTGATGCACGAGACCGTCAAGGAGACCGTGCAGTCGATGCCCGAGGTGCTCCAGACGCTGACCGCGGAGGGCTACAGCTTCGTGACGGTGTCCACGCTGCTGGAGGGCCGGGAGCTCACCCCGGGACAGGTATATCCCGACCGGTCGGGGACGGTGACGACGGCCGCCGTCGAATGATCCTGCGGCCCAGCGCCTGGGCCGGCGCCTCCACGAAGC
Source organism: Microbispora sp. H10836 (assembly GCF_012999525.1). Classification (NCBI taxonomy): domain Bacteria; kingdom Bacillati; phylum Actinomycetota; class Actinomycetes; order Streptosporangiales; family Streptosporangiaceae; genus Microbispora; species Microbispora sp. H10836. The sequence goes on along the minus strand of NZ_JABBWU010000017.1, from coordinate 92,357 downwards.
GGTAGGTGAGCCAGCTCAGCGTGAGCAGCGCCACGAGGTAGCCGAGCGCGAGAGCCGTCCGGCCGGTCGGCGCGAGCGACCGCAGGTCGCCGGCGAGCACGTTCAGATACTTGAGCAGCGGGTGGTGCAGCAGGTAGACCGAGTAGCTGATCAGGCCGAGCCAGGTCAGCACGCCGGGGACGCGCCGCCCGCGCAGCGCCATGCCGAGCGCGAACGTCCCGCCGGCGAGGACCATCGTGGTGATCCACACGTCGGGCTGCACCCACCACCATCCCGCCTGCATCGACCACACCGGCGCGGCGGCCACCAGGGCCGCCGCGACCACGACCGGGCCGAGCCCGGCCGTCCCCCGCTCCCACCGGTACAGCGCCGTCCCCGTGAACATCACCGCGAGGATCGCCGCGCCGAACCACGGCACGAAGCTGCCGAACACGAGCAGCACGAGCGCCATCAGGCCCAGCGCGTACGCCGCGACGGTCCGGAACCGGCCGGTGATCAGGCAGACCAGGCCCGCGACGAACAGCACACCGGTGGCGACGGCGGGCCACGGCCCCGGCAGCAGCGGCGCCGACAGCACCAGCCCGGCGCCCACCGCCACGACGCCGAAGGCGATCGCCAGCGTCCCGCTGCGCCGGTGTACGCCGCCCACGAACAGCGCGGTCACCAGCAGGTAGAACACCATCTCGTACGACAGCGTCCACATCGGGTCGGCGAGGGCGCCGGTGTGGACGACGTCGAGCAGCATGCTCACGTGCGCGGCCACGGCCGAGGGGTGCCGGGGCACCTCCTGCCGCACCGGAACCCAGAACGCCATCGCGAGCACGAGGGCGATCACCAGCAGATACAGCGGGTACAACCGGAAGACCCGGCTGACCCAGAACGCCCCGACGTCACCCCTGTTCTCCAGGGACGCGGGGATGATGTACCCGCTGACCAGGAAGAAGACCAGCACGCCGTACATGCCGAGGCTGAACCAGTAGGGGCGCAACGACGGCATCAGCCAGGGCAGCGCGTGCTCGGCGACCACCGCCATCGCGCCGATCCCCCGCAGGGCGTCGAGCCAGGCGAGTCTGGTGGCCTTGGCGCCGGAGCGAGCGGTGACGGGCTGAGTGGCAATCACCGCGATACCCTATCCAGCACGGCCGGGATCAATCCGGTTGATCTCCACTCATCGATCCCGGATTACTCCCACTCGATGGTGCCCGGCGGCTTGCTCGTCACGTCGAGGACCACCCGGTTGACCTCGCGGACCTCGTTGGTGATCCGAGTGGAGATGCGCGACAGCACGTCGTACGGCACCCGCGACCAGTCGGCGGTCATGGCGTCCTCGGAGCTCACCGGCCGCAGGACGACGGGGTGGCCGTAGGTGCGGCCGTCACCCTGCACGCCGACCGAGCGGACGTCGGCCAGCAGCACGACCGGGCACTGCCAGATGTCGCGGTCGAGACCGGCGCGGGTGAGCTCCTCGCGGGCGATCGCGTCGGCCTCGCGGAGCAGGTCGAGGCGATCGCGGGTGACCTCGCCGATGATCCGGATGCCGAGACCGGGGCCGGGGAACGGCTGGCGCCAGACCATCGCCGGGGGCAGGCCGAGCTCCTCGCCGGCCCGCCGCACCTCGTCTTTGAAGAGCGTGCGCAGCGGCTCGACCAGCTGGAACTTGAGGTCCTCGGGCAGCCCGCCCACGTTGTGGTGGGACTTGATGTTCGCGGTGCCGGTGCCGCCGCCCGACTCGACCACGTCCGGGTAGAGCGTGCCCTGCACGAGGAAGTCCACCGGCCCGTCGGCGATGATCGCGCGTGCCTCGTCCTCGAAGACCCGGATGAACTCCCGGCCGATGATCTTGCGCTTCTCCTCCGGGTCGGTGACGCCGGACAGCGCCTTGAGGAAGCGCTCCGAGGCGTCCACGACGCGCAGCTTGACGCCGGTCGCCTCGACGAAATCGCGCTCGACCTGCTCGGCCTCGCCCTTGCGCAGCAGGCCGTGGTCGACGAATACGCAGGTCAGCCGGTCACCGATGGCCCGCTGCACGATCGCGGCGGCCACCGCGGAGTCGACGCCGCCCGACAGGCCGCAGATCGCCCGGCCGTCACCGATCTGGGCCCGCACCGCCTCGACGGCGTCCTCGACGATGTTGAGCATGGTCCAGGAGGGACGGCAGCCGGCCGCCTCCAGGAAGTGCTTGAGCACCTGCTGCCCGTGCTCGGAGTGGAGCACCTCGGGGTGGAACTGCACGCCGTACAGGCCGCGGGAGGGGTCCTCCATCGCCGCGACCGGGGTGGCGTCGGTGGAGGCGGTGACGGCGAACCCGGCCGGGGCGCCGACCACGGAGTCGCCGTGCGACATCCAGACGGTCTGCGCCACGGGCAGCCCGGCGAACAGCAGGCCCTCCCTGAGGACCTGGAGCGCGGTCCCGCCGAACTCGGCGGAGTCGGTCCTGGCGACCTCGCCGCCGAGCGCCCGGGCCATGGCCTGGAAGCCGTAGCAGATGCCGAAGGTCGGCACCCCGGTCTCGAACAGGCCGTCCGGGACCGGCGGGGCGCCCTCGGCGTACACCGACGACGGGCCGCCGGACAGGATGATCGCCTTCGGCTTCTTCTCCAGCATCTCGTGGACCGGCATGGTCGACGGGACGATCTCGGAGTAGACGTGGCACTCACGCACCCGTCGTGCGATCAGCTGCGCGTACTGCGCGCCGAAGTCCACGACGAGGACCGTGTCGAACTCAGACACTGGAAAGGACCCCCATGAAGGCAGCGAGGCGGTAACGCCAGTCTATCGGCGCGGTGACGCGTCCCGCCCGGCCGTGCCGCGCGGGCGGGCGCGGGTCAGCACCGAGATCTCACTGGAGGCCAGCGCGTCGGAACGCGCCCAGAACGCCGGATCGACGGCGTCGCGCTCCGGCACCTGCTCGATCACCTCGAGGCCGTGCTCCTCCAGCAGGTCCGCCGCCTCCGCCGGGCTCAGGAACGTCTGCCAGGGCTCGCCGCGCTCGGCCAGCAGCGGCATCAGGGTCTCGGCGTACGCCCGGGCGCGCGGGCCGCGCAGGTCCTCGGGCAGCAGATGGTCCACGACGATCTCGCTGCCGGGGGCGAGGCGGCCGAGCCCGGCCAGCGTACGGGCGACGGCCTGACGGGTGAGATACGCGGTGACGCCGAGCCAGCTCACGAACGCGGGCCGGGCGAGATCGAAGCCGTGCGCGGCCAGCCGGTCGACCGCGCGGCCGTCCTCCAGGTCCATGGGGACGTACGTGAGGCGGGGCGGCGCCGGGAGGCCCGCCCGCTTCAACGCCTCCCGTTTCCAGCGCTGGGTGGCCGGGTGGTCCACCTCGAAGACCTCCACCGGCCCCGAGGCCGACCGGCAGGCGTAGGAGTCCAGCCCCGCGCCGAGGATCACGTACTGGCGGACGCCCCGCCGTACGGCGTCGGCCAGGCGCCCCTCGGTGTAGCGGCTCCGGGTGACGACGGCCGCGCGCAGCCCGGCGAGCACGGGATGGTCGCCCATCGCGCGATGAAGGCCCACCAGATCCGCCGCGCACTCCCCGAGCACGGCGTACGCCGGGGGATCGCGGAAGACGACCGGCTCGCCGTCGACGACCAGGTGCGCGGCGCGTGCCGCCGCCGTGTGGAGCGCGGTCCCGCTGGGTCCCTCGGCCTGCACGCGTCGAGCGTAAACCGCCGTGAAGATCTTGACGATAGGGCCGATCGGATGCCGGATCAGGAGGGCGCGGGCTCTGCCGGGGGCGGGGAGCCGGGGGCCGCGCGGTGGGTGATCTCCACGATGGGCAGGCGCAGCGCGCCCGGCGCGGACGCCGGGACGACCGGCCGCACGGGCGCGATCGGCGTTTGCCGCGCGTACGGGGAGCCGAGGGCGGGCCGGGGGTCGGGCTCGCCCTTGTTGGGCCACAGCGCCATCGCCCGCTCGGCCTGGGCCGTGATCGTGAGCGAGGGGTTCACGCCGAGGTTGGCCGACACGGCCGAACCGTCCACGATGTGCAGCCCCTCGTATCCGTAGACCCGGTGGTAGGGGTCGATGACGCCGGTCTCGGGCGAGTCGCCGATCGCGCAGCCGCCGAGGAAGTGCGCGGTGGCGGGGATGTCGAACAGGTCGAGCCAGGAGCCGCCCGCAAGGCCGTCGATCTCCTCGGCCGCCAGGCGGACGGCCTCGTGCCCGGCGGGGATCCAGGTCGGGTTCGGCTCGCCGTGGCCCGGGCCCGCCTTCAGCCTGCCGCCCTTCAGCGAGAGCGTGATCGAGTTGTCCTTGGCCTGCATGACGAGGGCGATGATCGTGCGCTCCGACCAGCGGCGGTGGTTGAACAGCCGAGGCACCAGGTGGGGCCGCCGCAACGCCGCGCCGAGGAACTTCAGCCAGCGCGGGACCCGGCCGCCCCCGTCGACCAGCAGCGTGCGCAGCGCGGCGATGGCGTTGGAGCCGTCGCCGTACCGGACCGGCTCGATGTGCGTCTCGGGGTCGGGATGGATCGAGGAGGTGATCGCCACGCCCCGGTTGAGCTTCTCCCCCTTCGCCGTGAGCCGCTCGAAGCCGAGGAGGGCCTCGGAGTTCGTCCGGGTCAGCACGCCCAGCCGGCCCGACAGGCGCGGCAGCGTCGTCGCCCTGAGCCGGTGGAGCAGGTGCTGCGTGCCGTACGTGCCGGCGGCGAAGACCACCTGCCCGGCGGTCAGCGTCCGGGTGCGGCCGAACGGTCCTGTGCGCCTCACCGTGATCTCGTAGCCGCCCTCGATCGGCCGTACGCCGGTCACGGTGGTCTCGGGATGGACCCTCGCCCCGGCCTTCTCCGCCAGATAGAGGTAGTTCTTGATCAGCATGTTCTTGGCGCCGTGGCGGCAGCCGGTCATGCACTCGCCGCACTCGGTGCAGCCCCGGCGGCGCGGCCCCACCCCGCCGAAGTACGGGTCGCCGACCTCCACGCCGGGCTCGCCGAAGAACACCCCGACCGGCGCGAGATGGAAGGTGTGGCCGACGCCCATCCGCTCGGCGACCTTCTTCATCACCTCGTCGGCGGCGGTCACCGTCGGGTTCTCCACCACGCCCAGCATCCGCCTGGCCTGGTCGTAGTACGGCGCGAGCTCGGCCTTCCAGTCCGTGATGTGGCGCCACTGCGGGTCGTCGAAGAACGGGTCGAGCGGCTCGTACAGGGTGTTGGCGTAGACGAGCGAGCCGCCCCCGACCCCGGCGCCGGCCATCACCATCACCCCGTTGGGCCCGCGCAGGACGTGGAAGCGCTGGATGCCCTTCAGGCCGAGCGCGGGTGCGAACACGAAGTCCCTGGCCCGCCAGGAGGTCTTGGGGAAGGTCTTCTCGTCGAACCGCCGGCCGGCCTCCAGGACGCCGACCGAGTATCCCTTCTCGGTGAGCCGCAGCGCGGCCACGCTCCCGCCGAATCCCGACCCGATCACCGCGACGTCGTAGTCCAACGCCCCGCCCTTCTCACTTGAGGTGCAGCCGCTTCATCGTCTTGAGCAGCCCCGCGAGCGTGTCGGCGTACCTGTCGTAGGTCATGCCGAGGATCGGCTCGAAGCCCAGCCACGTGGCCTGGCTCGCCACCGTCTGGACCTCCGTGTACCTCAGCAGGCCCTCGGTCCCGTGGCGGCGGCCGAGCCCGGACGACTTCATCCCGCCCATCGGCGCGTCGTAGGACGCGTACGCCGAGCCGTACCCCTCGTTGATGTTGACGGTGCCCGCCTTGATCCGGGCGGCGAGACGGCGGCCCCGCGCGACGTCCCCGGTCCAGATCGAGGCGTTCAGCCCGTACGCCGTGTCGTTGGCCGCGTGGACCGCCTCGTCCTCGTCCCTGAAGCGGTAGAGCGACACGACCGGCCCGAACGTCTCGTCCCGGCAGACGGCCATCTCCTCACCGACGCCGTCGAGGACGGTCGGCTCGTAGAAGAACGGGCCGAGGTCGGGGCGCGGCCTGCCGCCCGTCAGCACCGTGGCGCCCTTGGCGACCGCGTCCTCGACGTGCGCGGTGACCCCGTCGAGCTGCCGCTGCGAGGTGAGCGAGCCCATCTGCAGGTCCCAGTCGAGACCTGGGCCGATCTTCATGTTCTCCACCGCCCGCACGAACTTGTCGCGGAAGGCGCCGGCGACGGCCTCGTGCACGTAGAGCCGCTCGATCGAGATGCACAGCTGCCCGGCGTTGGTGAAGCAGGCCCGGATCGCGCCCTGCGCGGCGACGTCGAGGTCGGCGTCGTCGAGCACGATCATCGGGTTCTTGCCGCCGAGCTCCAGCGAGCAGCCGATGAGCCGCTTGGCCGCCTCCTCGGCGATCCTGCGCCCGCCGCGCGTCGAGCCGGTGAACGCGACGTAGTCGGCGCCGTCGATCAGCGGGTCGCCGATGTCCTCCGGATCGCCGAGCACGACCTGCCAGATGTCGCGCGGCATGCCCAGCTCGGCCAGCAGGTCGATCGTCCACAGCGTGGACAGCGGGGTCTGGATGTCCGGCTTGTGCACGACCGCGTTGCCCGCGATCAAGGCGGGGACCACGTCGGTGACGCCCAGGGCCAGCGGGTAGTTCCACGGGCTGATCACCGCGACCGTGCCCTTGGGATGGCGCAGCTCGGTGGCCCGGGTGGCGATCGGGAAGATGCCCTGCCTGCGCTGCGGCTCCAGCAGCCCGGGTGCCCGCCGCGCGTAGTAGAGCGTGCAGCCCGCCACGTCCGCCACTTCCTCGTACGCGTGGCGCCGCGCCTTGCCGGTCTCCCACTGCACGATGTCGAGCAACTCCTGGCGGCGGTCGAGCATCGCGTCGTGGAGCCGCAGGAAGGGCCTGATCCGCTCCCGGACCGGCAGCGCCGCCCAGGTCTCCTGCGCCTGCCTGGCCCTCGCGTACGCCGCCCGGACGTCCTCGGGGGTGGAGATCGGGACCTCGGCCAGGACCTCGCCGGTGAACGGCGCGAGGATCTCCCGCGTCTTGCCCTCCGAGGAGACGTGCGTGAGGATCCGGTCGACCACGGCCGCGTCGAGCGTCCGATTCATGGCACCCATGGCGGAAGAATATTCCGGAGCTCCGCTCGTGGCTACCGGTAAGTAATCACCCTCGCGCCGCGGTTACGCGCTCAGCACCGTGCGGAGCGTCTTCCCGAACTCCGCGGGATGCGTGGTGAGCCCCGTGTGCCCGCCGGGGAAGTGGACGAGCTCCGTGCCGAAGCGTTCGGCCAGGAAGGCGGCGGGGCGGTAGGGCAGCTCACCGCGCGAGTCCGCTCCGGCCGCGAGCACGAGCCGGTCCGACAGGGCCTCCAGGCGGGCCACGTCCGGCGTGTACGCCATGAAGCTCGGCACGATACGCCCGAGGAAGTAGGACATGTCCGCCATCGTCCGCTCGGCTCGGGCCGCCGCCTGTGGTGGCAACTCGGTGGCCGCCCGGGAGCCGGCCGGGGCGTCGGCTGGGCCGGCGCCGGGGCGCCTGAGACCTGCCGCGAACACCGCGGCCGCGGGCATCAGCCCCTCCCGGCGGAACGTGTCCCCGACGCGGGCGAGCAGCGCCCGGTGCTCGGCGGCGTCCGGCAGCACCTCGACCACCGGCGGCTCGTGCGCCACGACGCGTTCGACGCGCTCGGGATGGGCGGTGAGCAGGTGCAGCGCGACGATCGCGCCGGAGCTGCAGCCGGCCACGCGGGCGGGCGCGCCCGGAGACAGCAGGTCCAGCAGCCGCACCGCGTCGTCGGCGTGCCACGCGACCGACTGCTCGGCCTCCGGGTCGTCCAGAGGGCTGCGGGTGAGGCCGCGCGGATCGTAGGACGCGACCGTGTAATCGGCGGCCAGGTCGTCGGCGACCCCGTCGTAGGCGGCCGCGCCGCCCGTGCCGCCGGGGATCAGCAGCAGGAGCGGGCCCGTGCCGCGCACCTCGTAGTGCAGGGTGGCGCCGTCCACGCGCAGGCGGCCGGTGGTCGGGCTGGTCATGCGGGGTCTCCTTCGTCGCGCGGGGGCCAGTGCTCAAGGAGGGTGTGCAGGGCGTCGAGGCAGCGGACCCACGAGTCCTCCGCCGGCCGCGCGTGCGCGAACCCGCCCGCGACCTCGAGACTCGTGAAGCCGTGCAGCGTGCTGCGCATCAGCCGGACCGCGTCGGTCAGGTCGGGTTCCGCCAGCGCGTAGGCGCGCAGCATGCCGTAGGTCAGCTCGACGGCGCGTCGTGGCCCGGGCGCCCGGGCCACGAGCTCGGGATCGATCTGTATCGGGATCTGCGTCGCCATGTATCGGCCCGGGTGGTCGTGGGCGTACTGCCGCCAGGCGTTCGCGTACGCGACCAGCGCGTCCTTCCCGGCCCGCCCGGCGATCGCCTCCGCGATGCGGAGGGTCTTCTCGTCCGCCGCCAGCAGCGCGATCCGCCCGCGCAGGTCCTCCAGGTTACGTACGTGCGCGTAGAGACTGGCGTCCTTCACCCCGAGCCGCCGCGCCACCGCCGACATGGTCACGTGGTCGAGCCCGGCCTCGTCCGCCAGCTCGGCACCGGCGAGCGTCACCCGATCCGCCGTCAACCCGGCCCGCCTCATGCGCCCGCCCCTCTTCCTAAGGACATTAGCTCTTTCCTAATATCCCTAGATTGTATCTTGGACTCCAAGGCTGAAGGAACGTCGAACCGGAGCGGAATCCGATCCGTCTTGGGGGCATGAGGACATCGATTCGTACGGCGGGCGTTCTCGCCGCGCTGCTGGCCACGGGAGCCACGGGCTGCGCGGGCGGCCGTACGGCACAGGACTTCCCGCCCTCTCCGGCCGACCTGACCGGCAAGGTGCGGCTCGTCGCCTACACCGACTGTGACGAGCTGACCGAAGGGCTGCGGCAGGCGGCCGCGCGGAACGTGACCCCCTGGGGCTTCGGGGAGAACATGCTCTTCGCGGCCCGATCCGACGTCGCCGCCGCCAAGGAGGCGACGTCCGAGCAGCCGTCGCACTCGACCACGAACACGCACGAGGCGGGTGTGGACGAGCCCGACCTGGTCAAGACCGACGGCAATCGGGTGATCACGGTCACGAGAGGCGTGCTGCGCGTCGTGGACGCGAGGAGCCGGAAGGTCACCGGAACGCTGCGTCTCGTCGCCGAGGACCAGTCGTGGGCCCAGGCCGACCTGCTGGTCCACGGCGACCGCGCACTCGTGCTGTTCCAGGGCGGCGGGATCATCCCGTTCGGGGCGACGGCCAAGACCGGGGTCGGTCCCGGCGGCCCGAGATACGTGCTCGTGGACCTGTCCGGCGAGCCGCGCGTCCTCGGCGCGATGACCGTGCGGGGGCAGCACGTCGACGCCCGGCAGACCGGCTCCACGGTGCGGCTCGTCGTCCGGTCCCAGCCGGCGATCGCCTTCCCGGCCCCGAAGCAGAACGAGCCGGACAAGGATCTGCTCGAAGGCAACCGTCAGGCCGTGCTGTCCGCCCCTGCCGACGCGTGGCTGCCGTCGTACGACGTCGAGTCCGGCGGCGCGAGCCGCACCGAGCGGGTCGGCTGCGACCGGGTCAGCCACCCCGAGCAGTTCACCGGCACCTCGATGCTGACCGTCCACACGATCGACCTGGCCGCCGCCACGCCGTTCGGCTCACTCACCCCGATCGCGGTCGCGGCCGACGGCGACACCGTGTACGGCACCGCGGGCAGCCTCTACGTCACCAGCAATCCCCGCTGGTGGGCGGCCCGCCCGGTCGACGTGGTGCCGATCCCCGACGCCTCGGCCGCCACGCCCCAGGCGCCACCCGAGCGCACGGAGGTGCACCGCTTCGACGTCTCCGCCCCCGGCGCCCCGCGCTACGTCACCTCCGGATCGGTGCCGGGCCGGCTGCTGAACCAGTACTCCCTGTCGGAGTACGACGGCCACCTGCGGGTGGCGACGACCAGCGGCGCGGAGGTGTTCGGCGCGAGCCCGGGCGGCAGCGAGAGCGGCGTGTACGTGCTCGACGCCGGCACACTCGCACAAACCGGCTCGGTGACGGGCCTCGGCAGGGGCGAGCGGATCTACTCGGTCCGGTTCATGGACGGCCTCGGCTATGTGGTGACGTTCCGCCAGACCGACCCCCTGTACGCGCTGGACCTGCGGGACCCGGCCGCGCCGAAGGTCACCGGCGAGTTGAAGATCACCGGCTTCTCCGCCTATCTCCACCCGGCGGGCGAGGGGCGGCTGATCGGCATCGGCCAGGAGGCGAGCGGGAAGGGCCGCATGCTCGGCACGCAGATCTCGCTGTTCGACGTCGCCGACCCGGCCGCGCCCGCCGTGCTGTCGCGGTTCCACCAGGAGCAGTCCGGCTCCGAGGCCGAGTGGGACCCGCACGCCTTCCTCTACTGGCCCGCCACCGGGCTGGCCGTGCTCCCGCTCGCGAACTGGGCCGACGGCGGGATCGCGGGCAGCGCGGCCCTCGCCCTGCGGGTGGGCGACCGTGAGATCACCAAGCTGGGCGTCGTCAGCCACCCGCGGCAGCCCGCCAGGAGCGACTTCGCCCCCGCCGACCAGGGCATCCGCCGTTCCCTCGTCATCGGCGACGACCTGTGGACCCTGTCCGACGGCGGCCTCAAGGTCAGCGACGCGGCCACGCTCGCCGACCGGGCGTGGATCCCCTTCGCCTGACGACGTCCCCGTCACTGAATTACGGTCTAGCGAGCCGTATTTCAGTGACGGGATGATCGCTCATGGTGGCCAAACCGGGACACATCTTCGACCGGGACGGGGAGTGGGAGGCGCTGACCTCCTTCGCGACCGGCACCCAGGCGCAGGTGGCCTTCGGCGTCGTCAGCGGCCGCCGCAGGCAGGGAAAGACCTTTCTGCTCAAGAACCTCGCCGAGGCTCTCGGCGGTTTCTACTTCGAGGCGACGGAAGGCACGGAGATCGAGCTACTCCGCCTGTTCGGCATGGCCCTGGCCAGACACACCGGCTCCCCGGTCGGCTACCCGTTCGCGGACTGGCGGGACGCGCTCACCTTCTTCTTCTCGCTGGCCGAAGACGGTCCGAAACCGCTGATCATCGACGAGTTCCCGTATCTGATGAAGGCGAACCCGGCTCTGCCGTCCATCCTCAAGCAGGAGATCGACCTGCGCGGCCGCACGCACGGAGGCGCGAGCAACGCGCGGGTGCTGATCTGCGGCTCCGCGTTGCCGGTCATGGGCGAGATCCTCTCCGGACAGGCGCCGCTACGGGGCCGGGCCCGCCTGGAGCTCGTGATCCAGTCGCTGTCCTACCGGGACGCCGCAGAGTTCTGGGGCGTGCAGGACGACCCTCGCCTGGCGGCGATGCTCCACGCGGTCGTCGGCGGCACCCCGGCCTATCGGGACGAGTTCGTGCTGGGCGACCGGCCGGAGTCGGTCGAGGACTTCGACCGATGGGTGGTCCATACGGTCCTCGACCGGAGAACGTCGCTCTTCCGGGAAGGGCGCTACCTGCTCGCGGAAGAGCCCGACATCCGCGACCCCGCCCTCTACCACTCGGTTCTCTCCGCGGTCGCGGCGGGGAACGACACCTGGGGCGGCATCGCCGGTCACATCGGGTACAAGTCCTCCGACATCGCCCATCCGCTCAACGTCCTGGAGGACTGCGGGCTGCTGGTCAGGGAGAAGGACGCCTTCCGGCCGGGACGGACGCGGTACCGGATCGCGGAGCCGCTCATCACCTTCTACCAGGCCATCATGCGTCCGGAGTGGTCGGACCTCGGCCTCGGCCTCGCCGAGGAAGTCTGGCGGCGCTCCCGTCAGCGCTTCCTGTCGAAGGTGATGGGGCCGCACTTCGAGACCCTCTGCCGGGAGTACGCGTTGCGCCACGGCCGGGAGCACTTCGGCGAGGGCGGCATCGGCGAGGTCGCGGCCGGCACGGTGGCCGACCCCGTGGCCAGGACGCAGATCGACGTGGACGTGGCCGTCCTCGGCCCCGCCTATCCCGGCGAGCCCCGGGCTGTCAGGTCCCTGGGCGAGGCCAAGTGGGACAAGCTCATGGGCATGCGCCATCTGGAGCGCCTTCGCCGGGCCCGCGACCTGCTGTCGGCGAAGGGCTACGACACCTCCGGAACCGTACTGGCCTGCTACAGCGGAGCCGGCTTCGACGACGACCTCCGGGCCGAGGCCGCGCGAGACCCTGCCGTCCTCCTCGTGGACCTGCCGGCACTGTACGGCCGCGCGTGAATCCCTTTCCGCTGACGGTCAGTTCCCGGTGCCCCGCGACTTCGCGAGGTCACGCGGGGGCGCGACGGGGACGATCTCCGGCGCGCCGAGGCGGATGGCGTCGGCCTCCTGGTCGGTGTCCTGCTCCTGGGAGGCCCGCTCCGCCTCGACCCGCTTGGTGTAGTACTCGACCTCCCGCTTGACCTGCTCGCCGTCCCAGTCGAGCGGGCCGGCCATGAGCTCGGCGGCCTCCCGGGCGACTGCGGTGCCCCGGTGGAAGGTCTCGATCGAGATGCGGGTGCGCCGGGTCAGCGCGTCGTTGAGGTGCCGGGCGCCCTCGTGCGTCGCGGCGTACACGATCTCCGCGCGCAGGTAGTCGTCGGCGCCGTCGAGGGGCCGGCCGAGCGAGGGGTCGCGCTCGATGATCGCCAGCACCTCGTCGATGAGCGAGCCGTACCGCTCCAGCAGGTGCTCGATCCTGGCCACGTGCAGCCCGGAGGCGCGCGCCATTCGATGGCGGGAGTTCCACAGGGCCTGGTAGCCCTCGGCGCCGGCGAGCGGCACCTGGTCGGTGCACGACGGCGGCACGCGCTGGTCGAGGCCGAGCGCGACCGCGTCCACGGCGTCGGCCGCCATGACCCGGTACGTCGTGAACTTGCCGCCGGCCACCATGACCAGCCCCGGCACGGGGTGGGCGACGACGTGCTCGCGCGAGAGCTTGGAGGTCTCCTCGGACTCCCCAGCCAGCAGCGGCCGCAGCCCGGCGTACACGCCCTCGACGTCGTCCCTGGTCAGCGGCACCGACAGCACCGAGTTGACCCGGTCGAGCAGGTAGTCGATGTCCGCCCGGGAGGCGGCGGGGTGGGCCTTGTCCAGATTCCAGCGGGTGTCGGTGGTTCCGATGATCCAGTGCCGTCCCCAGGGGATGACGAACAGCACGGACTTCTCGGTACGCATGATCAGGCCGCTGCGGGAGTGGATGCGGTCGCGCGGCACCACGAGATGGATGCCCTTGGACGCCCGCACGTGGATCTGCCCCCGGCCGCCGACGAGCTGCTGGATGTCGTCGGTCCACACGCCGGTCGCGTTGACGACCTGGCGGGCCCGCACGTCCAGCTCCGCGCCCGTCTCCAGGTCGCACACGCGCACTCCGGTGACCCGCTCCCCCTCCCGGAGGAAGCCGACCGCCTGCACCCGCGAGGCGACGTGCGCGCCGTACGTCGCGGCGGTGCGCAGCGTGGTCATCACGTAGCGGGCGTCGTCCACCTGGGCGTCCCAGTACTGCACGGCGCCGGTGAACGCCGACCGCCGCAGCGACGGGACCACCCGGAGGGCCTGGCGGCGGGTCAGGTGGCGGTGCCCGGGCACGCCCCGGGTGAGTCCGAAGGACAGCCCGAGCGTGTCGTAGAGCGCGAGCCCCGCGCCGATGTACGGCCGCTCCCAGCCCGCGTGGGTGAGCGGATACAGGAACGGCACCGGCCTGACCAGGTGCGGCGCGATCCGCTTGAGCAGCAGGGCCCGCTCCCGCAGGGCCTCTCTGACCAGGTCGAAGTTGAACTGCTCCAGGTAGCGCAGCCCCCCGTGGATCAGCTTGGAGGACCGGGACGACGTGCCGGAGGCGAAGTCGCGCGCCTCGACGAGGCCCACCGAGAGCCCTCGGGTCACGGCGTCGAGCGCGACGCCGGCGCCGACCACGCCGCCGCCGATCACGACCACGTCGAGTTCCTGCGCCTCCATCCGCGCCAGGGCGGCGGTGCGTTCCGCCGGGCCGAGTCGCGCCGTGCCCATCCTCGCCGTCATAGGGCTCCTTCTGTACCGCTTTCACCTCTGCTGGGTAAATCTACCCATGAGTAGCTACCCGGGAATCCACTCTTTCCGCCGCCTTTCCCAAGGATCTCCGGAAATGTCGGTCACCTCTCCCCCACACCGGGGCGCCTGCAGGCGACCATCGACGTACGGGCGTGCGGCCCGCCGTACCAGAACCGCCAGCCGAGATCGTAGACCTCGACGTCGGCGGCGCCGCACTCCGTCAGCACCTCCGCGTACCGGTGTGCGTTGCGGAAGTCGGCGATCCGCAGCAGACCGCCCGGTTTGAGCACGCGGAAGGCCTCGCGCACCGCCTCCGCACGGCCCTCCTCCTGGACGATGTTGTGCACGGCGAGGCTGGAGACGACCAGGTCGAACGCGGCGTCGTCGAACGGGAGGTCACGCATGTCGCCGGTGACCAGGTCCACCCGGCCGGCGACCCCTTCCGCGCGCGCGTTGGCCGTGGTGGCGTCCTGGCTGTTGCCCGACTGGTCCTTCGTCACCCACAGGTCGACGCCGACGGCCCTGCCGGCGCCGGAAAGCCGTCCGGCGGCCTTCAGCAGCACCAGACCCCGGCCGCAGCCCAGGTCGAGGACCTGCTCGTCCCCCTTCAGCCCGAGCCGGTCGAGTTCGGCGTCCCAGACCCGGAACTTGCCGCGAAGCGTGGTGTGCGCGAACAACGCCGCACCCGCGGCGAGCGCGATCCCGCCCACGAGGAGCACGACGGCCGGGACGGGCAGGCCGACCCCGAACAGCACGGCGGCGAGTGCCAGTTCGGCGATGCCGCCCAGTGTCAGTCCGGCCAGCACGCCGGGGGCGTCCACACCATAGTTCGCCCGCGAATTCACCACCGTAAGTTCTTACCTCTGGCTCGCTGCCATGTACAGGGTTGCTATTCGCACCACTATGAGGACTTATTGCACTAATGAGCGCTTTCCGCTGAAATCGGGACGTCCCCGTACGGCGGGAGCGCCCGGACCCGGAGCGGCGGGCGCGGGCCGCACACGCGAGGATGGCGGCATGAGCGTGACTCTCTCCGATGCCCGCGTCGTCACTCCCGACGGCGTCCACGACGGCTGGCTGACCATCGAGGACGGCAGGATCACCCACATCGGGCGCGGGCAGGCGCCGCGTGACGGGTTCGGCCTGGGCGGACGCACCGTCGTCCCCGGATTCGTCGACATCCACAGTCACGGCGGCGCCGGCGGAAGCTTCCCCGACGGCGACCCCGCGAGCGCCGCCGAGGTCGCCGCCTTCCACCTCGGGCGCGGCACGACCACCCTCATGGCCAGCCTGGTCACCGCCGCGCCCGACACGCTCACGCGGGCCGCGGCGACGCTCGCCGACCTGTGCGAGCAGGGCCTGGTCGCCGGCATCCACTTCGAGGGGCCGTACATCGCCCGGTCGCGGTGCGGCGCGCACGAGCCCACGCTGCTGCGCGAACCGGACCGGGCGGAGTTCCGTGCGCTGGTCAAGGCCGGGCGCGGGCACGTGCGGATGCTGACGATCGCCCCGGAACTGCCGAACGCGCTCGACGTGATCAGGGACGCCGCCGCCGAGGGGATCGTCGCCGCCCTCGGTCACAGCGACGCCACCTACGAGCAGACACTCGACGGCATCGAGGCGGGGGCGAGCGTGGCGACCCACCTCTACAACGCGATGCCCTCGCTGGGCCACCGCGCGCCCGGGCCGATCGCCGCCCTGCTGCAGGACGAGCGGGTGACGGTCGAACTCATCAACGACGGGGTCCACGTCCACCCGGCCATGCTGCGCCTGGCCATGGACGCGGCGGGCGCGGACCGTACGGCGCTGATCACCGACGCCATGGCGGCCGCCGGCATGGGCGACGGGCGCTACCCGCTCGGCCCGATGACCGTCGACGTCGTCGACGGAGTGGCCCGGCTCGCCTCCGACACCCCGGGGCAACCGGGCTCGATCGCCGGCAGCACGCTCACGATGGACGTGGCCTTCCGCCGCACGGTGCGGGAGGTCGGGCGCTCGCTGGTGGACGCCGCCCGCATGGCCTCCCTGACCCCGGCCCGTGTCCTCGGCCTGGACGGCGAGGTCGGCTCGATCACGGTCGGCAAGTACGCCGATCTGGTCGTGCTCGGCGACGACCTGGACGTCGCCAGCGTGATGCGTCGCGGCGCCTGGGTCCGCCACCCCTGACCGGCGGCCGCGGGACCGCCCTCCGTGCCGTGCCGCCCCGGGCGCTGCCGGGCGGAGGACCGGTGGGGGCGCGGCGCGGTCAGGGGATGATCCGGCGGTGGCGGAAGCCGGCGAAGATGTCCAGGAACATCTTCCGGGTGTCGACGAACTCGTGGAAACCGAACCGCCGCGCCTTCGAGCCGTCGGCGATGAAGTCGTAGTCCCAGGAGAAGACCGCGTCGCCGAAGGCCCACGAGGACACCTCCTGGTAGGAGTGCTTCGCCAGGCCGTGCCGCTCGACCATCGCGTCCCACAGCGGCTCCTTGTCCGCCATGACCTCCGCCAGCGACATGTGCAGCGGCGGCGCCACCTCCAGGTCGAAGAAGCGGGCGATCTCCGGCCACATCTCCTCCCACCGGAACAGATCGCCGTTGTTGATGTTGAACGCCTGGTTGGCGCACGCCTCACTGGTCGCCGCCCATACCGTGGCCTTCGCCAGCAGCGTCGCGTCGGTCATCTCCAGCAGGGTGCGGTACGCCCCGGGCCTGCCGGGGAACCGCAGCGGCAGGCCCAGTTCCTTGGAGATCGCCGCGTACACCCCGATCACCATCGCGAGGTTCATCGGGTTGCCGAGGGCGAACCCGCACACCACCGAGGGGCGCAGCGCGGACCAGGTCCACGCCTTGCCCCTCTGGCGCTCTTCGAGGAAGTTCTGCTGGTCCACGTTGAACTCCGGCGGCATGTGGTGGGGGTCGTCCTCCCGCGCGGGTGTCTTGAACGGCCCGAGGTGCGCGCCGTACACCTTGTAGCCCTGCATCAGGCTGACGTGGCGCAGGCCGGGTGAGGCGGCCTCCACGGCCTCGACGACGTTGACCAGCATGGCGAGGTTGGGCGGCACCAGCTCCGCCCAGGTGGGCCGGTCCTGGTAGGCGGCGTGGAAGACGTGCGTGACGCGGTCGAGGCCGCGCAGCCGCTCCCGGCAGTCGTCGGCGTTCAGCAGGTCCACGGCGATGTGCCTGACCCGGCCCGCGTCGCCCCCGCCCCGGCGGGACAGACCGATCACGTCCCAGTCTCCGAGCTCCACGAGGTGGTCGATCAGGTTGCGGCCGATGACGCCGTTCGCCCCGACGACAAGGGCGACCTTGTTGTCCGTGTTCATGGCTCGAGCTTCGGGCAAGCAGCGGTGATTAGTCCAAGACATGCCTTTCACACATCCAATAACATTTCT
Organism: Microbispora sp. H10836; assembly: GCF_012999525.1. Lineage (NCBI taxonomy): Bacteria > Bacillati > Actinomycetota > Actinomycetes > Streptosporangiales > Streptosporangiaceae > Microbispora > Microbispora sp. H10836. The sequence goes on along the minus strand of NZ_JABBWU010000017.1, from coordinate 75,091 downwards.
TCATGGCAAGCCTGCGGCAGCTCGAATACCTGGTCACGATCGTGGACGAGGGGTCGTTCACCAGGGCGGCCGAACTCCTCCACGTGTCCCAGCCCGCGCTGTCCCACCAGGTGCGGGCGCTCGAACGCGACATCGGCGGCCCGCTCCTCGAACGTCTCCCCCGAGCGGTACGGCTCACCGCGATGGGCCGGGCGATGCTGCCGCACGCCCGGGCCGCGCTGGCCGACGCGGAGCGGGCGCGGTGCGCGGCACGACAGGCCGGCGGCCTGGAGACCGGGGAGCTCCAGGTCGCGACCCTCTATTCGGTGAGCCTCGGCGTGCTGCCGCCCGCGCTCCGTGCCTGGCGGCGCTCGCATCCCGGCGTACGGGTCAGGCTGTTCGAGCATCCGCACGCCGAGCAGTTGCGCGAGGCGATGCTGGCCGGCCAGGCGGACCTCGCGATCGGGCCGGCCCCGCGCGACTGGGACGGCCCGGTCACGCCGCTCGGCACCGAACCGTTCCTCGTCGTGCTGCCCGCCGACGACCCGGCGGGCCGCCCGGGCCACGGCACCGACGGCGTCCAGGGCGGGGACGGCACCGACGGCACGGACAGCGCGCACGCCGCGGACGGCGCGGACGGCGCGGAGGTTGTGCACGGCGCGGAGGTTGTGCACGGCGCGGACACTGTGGACCTGACGGCGCTGGCCGACCGCGACTGGGTGCACTTCGCGCCGGGCAACGGGCTCGGCGAGATCCTCGACCAGGCGTGCGCGGCGGCCGGTTTCCAGCCGCGGGCCGCCGTACGCACCGAACAGACCGCCGCCGCGCCCGTCCTCGCCGCCGCCGGGCTGGGTCCCACCCTGGTGCCCGCCAACGTCATCCCGCCCCACTTCGACGGACGCGTGCTGTGGCCCCGGCCGCCCGTGGAGCGCGTCATGACGGCCTACACGCGGGGCCGTCCCGATCCCCTCGCCGCCGCCTTCATCGCGACGCTCGGGCGTGCGGCGTGCCTGGTGCCCACCCACGTACGCGCCCTTCGCTGAGGACCCCCCGTGGACGGCTATCGGCCGGTCAGCCGGTGCGTCGGACGCGGGTCAGGGCCAGCCCGCCGACGACCGCGCCGACCGGCCCCACCACCAGGGCGAGGTAGCCCCCGACTATTCCGTAGCCCGTGCCGGGACCACCGTCGGCGGCGGCCACGACCAGCCCGCCGATGACCGTGCCGGCCAGCCCGGCCACCAGGGCCACGACGGCCCCGCTTCTCGCGTCGCCGATACCGATACGGCCGGCGGCGCGGGCCAGAGCCAGCCCGCCGACGACCACGCCGACCAGCCCCAGCAGCATGGCCGCAAGGGCCCAGAGACGTCCGGCGGTCATGGTGTAGGCGCCGACGCCGGCCGGCTGGACCAGGAGATGCGCCGCCGACGGCGTGGCCCGACCGGCATATCCGAGCAGGGCGGTCGAGGCGGCGGCGAACAGGTGACGGACGGGCATGAGGTGCTCTTTCTCCTCGTACGACGGGACGTCACCCGAGCATGTCCGCCGGACCCGCCGCCGGTCGTCCGCCGCGAGCGGGCGATCGGCGCTGCCGCCGACGCCGCACCCGGCTGCCGCGGAGGCCGCAGGAGCGGTGGAAGTACCGCGGACGCGGTAGGCGACCGATCATCCGCGCGGAGGAGCCTCCCGCGCCGGCATCCGGCTAGGGTGCGCGCATGAGGACAGTCCGGTCCGGTGTCAGAGACTGGGCGATCGCCGTCTGCGTGGCGGCGACGCTGCTGGTCACCGGGCTGTCCAAGCAGCACCAGGCGACCGACCTCGATCCGGTCGGCTACACGCTGCTGGCGGCCGGCGGCCTGGCACTGGCCGCGGGCCGCAGGGCGCCGGTTCCCGTCCTGGCCGTCACCGGGCTGTGCGCGGTGGGTTACCAGGCGGCCGGTTTCGACGTGCCCGCCGTCGCGTACCTGTTCGCGGTGTACGCCGCGATGCGGGCGGGACACCGCGCCGTCACGGTGGCGGCGAGTGTGACGATGCCGGCCGCTCTCGCCCTCGCGGCCCTGGCGTCGGGCCTGCACGACACGGGCGCGGCGCTCGCGCAGGCCCGCGGCGCCCTCGAACTGGCCTGGCTGATCGCCGCCGGCGCCGCGGGTGAGGCGCTGCGGCAGGCCGAGCGCCGGGCGGAGGAGGCCGAGCGCACCCGTGAGGAGACCGCGCGGCGCCGGGCCGACGAGGAGCGGCTGCACATCGCGCGGGAGCTGCACGACTCGCTGACCCACCAGATCTCGGTCATCAAGGTGCAGGCGGAGGTCGCCGTGCACGTGGCACGCAAGCGGGGTGAACAGGTGCCGGAGTCCCTGCTGGCGATCCGGGAGGCCGGCCGTGAGGCGGCTCGCGAACTGCGGGCGACCCTCGAGGCGCTGCGTGACGACGGCGAGAACCCGGCGCACGGGCTCGACCACGTCCCGGAACTGGTGCGACGGGCCCGGACGACCGGCCTCGACGCGACCCTGACGATCGAGGGACACCGCGACGACGTGCCGGCCGCGGTGGACCGGACCGCGTACCGGATCGTCCAGGAGTCACTGACCAACATCGCCCGGCACGCGTCCGCCACCACCGCGGCGGTCCGGATCGACTACCGTCCGGGCGCCCTGGTCGTACGGGTCGACGACGACGGAAAGGCCACGCCCGGCACCGCGCCAATGCCCGGCGTCGGACTGCTCGGCATGCGCGAACGGGTCACCGCCCTCGGCGGTCACCTGCGCGCGGAGCCGCGCGGCGAGGGCGGCTTCACCGTGCACGCCGAACTCCCGGTGGATCGGACGCCGTGATCCGGGTCCTGCTGGTCGACGACCAGCCGCTCCTTCGCAGCGGATTCCGCGCGCTTCTCGACCTCGAAGACGACATCGAGGTGGTCGCCGAGGCCGGCGACGGGATGGAGGGCCTGGCCCTGGTCAGGGAACACCTGCCCGACGTCGCTCTCATCGACATCCAGATGCCGGTCGTCGACGGCATCGAGGCGACCCGGCGTATCGCCGCGGACCCGGCCCTGGCCGGGGTGCACGTCGTCATCCTGACCAACTACGGCCTGGACGAGTACGTCTTCAACGCGTTGCGCGCCGGCGCCGCCGGCTTCCTCGTCAAGGACATCGTGCCGGAAGACTTCCTGCACGCCGTCCGCGTCGCCGCGCGCGGCGACGCCCTGCTCGCACCGTCGATCACCCGCAAGCTGATCGACCGGTACGTCACCCAGCCGCTACAGACGGACGCCGACGTGGAGCTGGAGGAACTGACCAACCGCGAACGCGAGGCCGTGGCCCTGGTCGCCCACGGCCTGTCCAACGACCAGATCGCCGACCGCATGATGATCAGCCCGATGACCGCGAAAACCCACATCAACCGGGCCATGGCCAAGCTTCACGCCCGTGACCGCGCGCAGCTCGTGGTCTTCGCCTACGAGTCCGGCCTGGTGACCCCGCGCGGCCGCTGACGCGGCGCCCGGTGTCCTGTACGGGAGCCGGGTGCCCTGAGCGGGGGCCGAATGTCCGGAGCGGGGCCACGCCCCGCTCCGGGTGACGGCTCAGCGCTGCGGCGGGGCGACGACCACCTCGACGCGCTGGAACTCCTTGAGGTCGGAGTATCCGGCCGTGGCCATCGTGCGGCGCAGCGCGCCGAGCAGGTTCATCGAGCCGTCGGCCAGCGACGACGGGCCGTGCAGGATCTCCTTCAGCGTGCCGATCGTGCCGAACTCGACCCGCTTGCCGCGCGGCAGCTCGGGGTGGTGGGCCTCCGATCCCCAGTGGAACCCGCGGCCGGGGGCCTCGCTGGCCCGCGCGAGCGGCGAGCCCACCATGACGGCGTCGGCGCCGCAGGCGATCGCCTTGGCGATGTCGCCGGAGCCGCCCATGCCGCCGTCGGCGATGACGTGGACGTACCGGCCGCCCGACTCGTCCATGTAGTCGCGGCGGGCCGCGGCCACGTCGGAGATCGCGGTGGCCATCGGCACGACCACGCCCAGCACGTTGCGGGTGGTGTGCGAGGCGCCGCCGCCGAAGCCGACCAGCACGCCGGCCGCGCCGGTCCGCATGAGGTGCAGCGCAGCCGTGTACGTCGCGCAGCCGCCCACGATGACCGGGACGTCGAGCTCGTAGATGAACTGCTTGAGGTTGAGCGGCTCGGCCCGGCCCGACACGTGCTCCGCGGAGACCGTGGTGCCGCGGATCACGAAGATGTCCACGCCCGCGTCGATCACGGCCTTGTGGTGCTGCACGGTGCGCTGCGGCGACAGCCGTACGGCGGTGGTGACGCCGGCGGCGCGGATCTCCTCGATGCGCCGGCCGATCAGCTCGTCCCTGATGGGCGCGGTGTAGATCTCCTGCAGCCGCCGGGTCGCGGCCTCCCGGTCGAGGGTGGCCACCTCTTCCAGCAGCGACGCCGGGTCCTCGTAGCGGGTCCAGAGCCCTTCGAGGTCGAGCACGCCGAGTCCGCCCAGGCGCCCGATCTCGATGGCCGTCTGCGGCGACACGACGCTGTCCATCGGGCTCGCCACGAGCGGAGAGTCGAACCGGTAGGCGTCGATCTGCCAGGAGATCGACACCTCCTCCGGGTCGCGGGTGCGCCGGGAGGGCACGATGCCGATCTCGTCCAGCGCGTAGGCACGCCGTCCGCTCTTGCCGCGCCCGATCTCCACCTGTGTCATATCGCCTGTTCTTTCCGTTTCTTCCGGTACGAACTATCGCCCGTGGTAGTTCGGGGCCTCGACCGTCATCTGGATGTCATGCGGGTGGCTCTCCTTGAGCCCGGCCGCCGTGATCGGCATGAGCTGCGCCTTCTCGTGCAGCTCCTGGATCGTCCGGGAGCCGGTGTACCACATGCCCTGCCGAAGACCGCCGACCAGCTGATGGGCCACCGCCGCGACCGGGCCGCGGTAGGGCACCTGGCCCTCGATGCCCTCGGGGATGTACTTGTCCTCCCCGGACACCTCGGCCTGCGCGTACCTGTCCTTGCTGAACGACGCGCCGCCGCGCTCGCGGTTGCGCACCGCGCCCAGCGAGCCCATGCCCCGGTACGACTTGAACTGCTTGCCGTTGATGAAGATCAGCTCGCCGGGCGACTCCTCGCAGCCGGCCAGCAGCGAGCCCAGCATGACCGTGTCGGCCCCGGCGGCCAGCGCCTTGGCGATGTCGCCCGAGTACTGCAGGCCGCCGTCGCCGATGACGGGGACGCCCGCGGGACCGCACGCCAGCGCCGCCTCGTAGATGGCGGTGAGCTGCGGGGCGCCCACGCCCGCGACGACCCGGGTGGTGCAGATGGAGCCGGGCCCGACGCCCACCTTGACCGCGTCGGCGCCGGCGTCGACCAGTGCCTGCGCGCCCGCGCGGGTGGCGACGTTGCCGCCGATGACGTCGACCCGGCCGTTGGCCTTGATCTTGGCGATCATGTCGCACACGCCCCGCGAGTGCCCGTGCGCGGTGTCGACGATGATGACGTCCGCACCCGCCTCGATCAGCGTCATGGCGCGCTCCTCGGCGTCGCCGGCGACGCCCACGGCCGCGCCGACCATGAGGCGGCCGTCGGCGTCCTTGGTCGCGATCGGGTACTGCTCGCTCTTGGTGAAGTCCTTGACCGTGATGAGGCCCTGCAGGCGACCGGCCTCGTCCACGAGCGGGAGCTTCTCGACCTTGTTCTGCCGCAGCAGCCGGAACGCCTCGTCGCGGTCGACGCCCACCGGCGCGGTGACCAGCGGCATCGGGGTCATGACGTCGCGCACGGCCCGGCTCTGGTCGCTCTCGAACCGCATGTCCCGGTTGGTGACGATGCCCACGAGCACGCCGTCCGCGTCGGTGACCGGGACCCCGGAGATCCGGTAGGTGGCGCACAGCCGCTCGACGTCGGCGAGGGTGTCCTCGGGTGAGCAGGTCACGGGGTTGGTGACCATCCCCGCCTCGGACCGCTTGACCAGGTCGACCTGCTGCGCCTGCTCCTCGATCGAGAGGTTGCGGTGCAGGATGCCGATGCCGCCCTGCCGCGCCATGGCGACCGCCATGCGCGCCTCGGTGACCGTGTCCATCGCGGCCGACACCAGCGGGATCCGCAGGGTGATGCTCCGGGACAGCCGCGTCGCCGTGTCGGCCTCCCCCGGTTGCAGGTCCGAATAGGCGGGAACGAGGAGCACGTCGTCGAACGTGAGTCCCGGTTCGGTGAACTTGGCCATCTGCTGCACCCCTCCTGCGCTGTGGGTCCCTCGCGCGTGGGTCCCTCGCCAGACCCGAGGTCAGTCTAGTGGCCGCCCCAAACCGCATCCGGCAGACCTGTCAAGAGGGACGGCACAAAAGTGGGGGGACCGGCTTCCGGTCCCCCCACTTCCGCGCGTCGCGCCCGCCACGCCGTCGAGCCCCCCTCCGCGCCCGGCAGACGCGGCGTTCCCGGCTAACGCTGAGTCAAGGATGCGTCACACAGCGTCCATGCGCAATGGCGTAACGTGCAACTGCACAAAGATGCATTTCGCGCTTTCGAAACTGCGACCGAAACAAAATGCGATCCCTCACATCCATACAAAAGCCGCCACATCCAACCGGGCCGAATGTGTGAACAGGACGGACAACAAGGAAAAGCCGCGCTATTCTCACGCGGAGCGAGGCGAGATGAGGCGGAAGTCGGGGCGCCGGACGCCGGGAAACGTTTTCGCCCGATGGACCAGCGCGGCCAATGCGACCGGTGCGACCACTGCGGCCAATGTGATCTGCAATGTGATCAGCGCTGTGCGACCAGCGTGACCACCGACGGAGCGAGCATGAGTACGACGCGCAACGCCGATCCACAGACCGGCCCCCTCGAAAGCCTGGGGCTCTCCCCCGACCAGGCGGCCCTCTACACCGCCATGCTGCGGCTGCACCGCGCCACGCTGACGGAGCTGGCCGAGGCGGTCGGCCGGCCCGCCGAGGACGTGCTCGACGGCCTGGACGAGCTCGTACGGCTCGGCGCGGTGAACCGGCGGCGGGAGGAGTTCCTCGCGCGGCATCCGGCCGCGGCGATCGGACGGCTGGTGGCCGAGAGACTGGACCGCATGGCCAGGGAGACCCGCCAGATCGACGAGGTGCTCGCCGCGGCCGGACGCCTGGCCCATCACTACGACGCCGGCCGCGACTGGCGCAGCGGCCGGTTCTCGGTCGAGCCGATGAGCGGTGCGGACGAGCTGTGCGAGAGCGTGATCGGCCTCGCGCTGCAGGCGCCCCCCGCCGAGCTGGTCATGGCCGTGCCGGACCACCGGACCATGGCCCGGTTCGCGGACGGATATGGCGGCCAGTGGCTCCAGGCCGCCGCCGACGGCATCCTGCGCCTGCGGATGGTCGTGGCGCTCGACGCCTTGACCTCGCCCGCCGTACGGGAGGTGTGCGGGCGGCTCTCCGCCGCGGGCGCGAGGCTGCGTGCCCTCGACGCGGTGCCGAGCTGGTTCTTCGCGCTGGGCGACGGCGCCGCGGGGCTGCCCGCCGAGTGGGGCGTCCCGCTGCCCGAGCACTCCTACAACTGCTACCTGGTCCACGCTCCGGTGGCGGTGGGGGCGCTGCGGGCGCTGTTCGAGGAGTTGTGGGCCCGGGCCGCGCCGATCTCCCCGCACAGCAGCGTGCTGCAGGTGCTACGGCTGGCCGCCCACGGCCTGTCCGACGATGCCGTCGCCCGCCACCTCGGGGTGTCCGTGCGCACGGTGCGGGCCAGGTTCGCCGAGGCGATGTCGGAGCTCGGGGCGCAGTCCCGGTTCCAGGCGGGGGTGGAGGCCGCCCGCCGGGGCTGGCTGTGACGCCCGGGTCCATGTCACCGAGGCCTGTGTCACCGAGGTTCGTGCCGCCGAGGCTGTGACACCGAAGTCCAGGGCCACGGCCCGACGAGCAGATGAAGCGCACTTATCCTCGTGGAGGGGGCGGTGGTCATAAGGTGGGATGCGTGCTGGAAGACGTCCCCCGCGACCCGTTCGCGGATGACCCCAACGACCCCGCGGCGGAGCTTGGCACGCCCGACGACGTGGAGCCGCTGACGCTCGCCGAGCGCGACGAGGCGCTGACCGATCTCGCCGACGTGGAGGTCTTCCGTTCCCTGCTCGAACCCCAGGGCGTGCTCGGGCTGGTCCTCGACTGCCCGGAGTGCGGCGAGCAGCACTACTTCGACTGGGACCTGCTGCGCGGCAACCTGCGCCAGATGATCGACAACGGCCGGCCGCAGGTCCACGAGCCGGCCTACCAGCCCGATCCGGCCGACTACGTCAGCTGGGAGTACGCCCGGGGCTACGTGGACGGCGTGATCGACACGGAGGAGAGCCGCTGACTGTCCACGTCGACCACGAGCGCGCCCAGCAACCGGACGGCGGCGTCCGTGCCGCCGACCGGCTCGCGGCGGGCGAGCGCGTCGAGGACGGCGTCCGTCCGCATTACGTCGCCCTCCACGTCGGCATCGCCGTACGACCGCAGATGGCGGGCCGTACGACGACGTTTCGTGGTCACGCAATCGACTCCAACTCGGCCAGTTGCCGGAGCCTCGCCAGCGCGCGATGCTGCGCGACCCGGACGGCACCCGGTGACATGCCGAGTACATTACCCGTCTCCTCGGCGGACAGGCCCGAGACCACCCGCAGAATGAGGAGCTCGCGCTGGGTGTCCGGGAGCCGGGACAGCAGGTCCCTGGCGTGCTGCGCCTCGATGTAGCGCACCACCGTCTCCTCCGGCCCGGGGCCCTCGTCGGGCCCGTCCGGCAGGTCCTGCGTCGGCACGGCCGAGCGGACCGAACTCCGCAGGGCGTCGGCGACCTTGTGGGAGGCGATGCCGAAGACGAACGACGCGAACGGACGGCCCATGTCGCGGTAGCGCGGCAGCGCCGACAGCACCGCGATGCACACCTCCTGGGCCACGTCGTCGGCGATGTGGTATTGACCGGACACCCTGCCCAGTCGAGCCCTGCAGTACCGGACCACCATCGGGCGCAGATGTCCCAGCAGTGATTCGATCGCGGTGCGATCTCCCTGTACGGCAAGGCTGGTCAGTTCCCTGAGGTCGGACTCATCCGATCTCGTCGCAAGCCTTACCCCAGTTGCGGCGTCGGCGACGCATCCCTCGGTCACGTTAGGCATGATGCCCGTCGCGATCGTTGATGTCGTCATGGTTAACGGCTACGGATTGGTCACATTGACGCGTCGATAACGGTCCGTAATCATTTGACCACTCGCCCGTTGGAACATTCCAACCGTAATGCCCAAAACAACATATATATGCCTGACGGCTTGACAGGGAAAAAGAAGTATGCCGGTCGTTGCCATTGCCCGCGGCCCGGCTTCGGCCCCGGCTTCGGCCCCGGCGGCCGTCCCGAGCGCGCGGAACGGGCAGGAGGCAGGAAAAGCGGTGCGCCCCGCGGTCCGCCCTTACGGGCGGGCGCGGGGCGCGGGATGCTACGGGGCCTGCGGCCGGGAGGGCCGCCCGGCCTCGATCAGTGGCCGTGACCGTGACCGTGGCCGTGACCGCCGTTGGCGGCCGGAGCCTCCTCCTCGGGCTTGTCCACGACGAGGGCCTCGGTGGTGAGCAGCATGCCGGCGATGGACGCGGCGTTCTGCACGGCCGAGCGGGTCACCTTGACGGGGTCGATGACGCCCTGGGCCACCAGGTCGCCGTACTCACCGGTGGCGGCGTTGAGGCCCTCACCGGCGTTCAGCGCGGCGATCTTGGTGGTGACGACGTAGCCCTCCAGGCCCGCGTTCTCGGCGATCCAGCGGGCGGGCTCGATCAGCGCCTTGCGGACGATCGAGACGCCGGTGGCCTCGTCGCCCGTCAGGCCCAGGTCGTCGAGCTCCTTGGACACGTGCACGAGCGCGGAGCCACCGCCGGAGACGATGCCCTCCTCGATCGCGGCGCGGGTCGCGGAGATCGCGTCCTCGAGGCGGTGCTTCTTCTCCTTCAGCTCCACCTCGGTCGCGGCGCCGACGCGCAGCACGCACACGCCACCCGCCAGCTTCGCGAGACGCTCCTGGAGCTTCTCGCGGTCCCAGTCGGAGTCGGACTGCTCGATCGCGACCTTGATCTCGCGGACGCGGTCCTCGATCGCCTGCGCGTCGCCGGCGCCGTCCACGATCGTGGTGGTGTCCTTGTTGACCACGACGCGGCGGGCCGTGCCGAGCACCTCGAGGCCGACGTGCTCCAGCTTGAGGCCGATCTCCTCGCTGACGACCTGGCCACCGGTGAGGATGGCGATGTCCTGCAGCATGGCCTTGCGGCGGTCGCCGAAGCCGGGGGCCTTGACGGCCACCGAGGTGAAGGTGCCCCGGATCTTGTTGGTCACCAGGACGGCCAGGGCCTCGCCCTCGACGTCCTCGGCGATGACCAGGAGCTGGCGCTTGCTCTGGGCGACCTTCTCCAGCAGCGGCAGGAAGTCCGCGATGGAGGAGATCTTGCCCTGGGTGATGAGGATGTAGGGGTCCTCGAGGACCGCCTCCATGCGCTCGGAGTCGGTCACCATGTAGTGCGACAGGTAGCCCTTGTCGAACTGGAGGCCCTCGGTGAACTCCAGCTCCAGGCCCATCGCGTTGGACTCCTCGACGGTGATGACACCGTCCTTGCCCACCTTGTCGAACGCCTCGGCGATCAGGCCGCCGATCTTCGCGTCCTGTGCGGAGATCGTGGCGACGTTGGCGATCTCCTTCTTGTCCTCGACGTGGCGGGCGCTGCCGAGCAGCCGCTCGCTGACGGCCTGGGCGGCCTTGTCGATGCCGCGCTTGAGGCCCAGCGGCTGCGCGCCGGCCGCGACGTTGCGCAGGCCCTCGCGGACCATGGCCTGGGCCAGGACGGTCGCGGTGGTGGTGCCGTCACCCGCGATGTCGTTGGTCTTGGTCGCCACTTCCTTGGCGAGCTGGGCGCCCAGGTTCTCGTACGGCTTGTCCAGCTCGACCTCGCGAGCGATGGTCACACCGTCGTTCGTGATCGTCGGGGCACCGAACTTCTTGTCGATGACGACATTGCGGCCACGGGGGCCGAGCGTCACCTTGACGGCGTCGGCGAGAGCGTTGACACCACGCTCGAGAGCGCGCCGCGCGTCCTCTTCGAACTCCAGGATCTTCGGCATTCAGGTCTCCTTGTGAGCGCGCGGAGCCCCGGGCGCGTGTCCCGGGGCTCCACTGGCCGACGCGGCCTACTTCTCGATGATGGCGAGCACGTCACGGGCCGAGAGCACCAGGTACTCCTCGCCGCCGTACTTGACCTCGGTGCCGCCGTACTTGCTGTAGAGGACGACGTCGCCCTCCTTGACGTCGAGCGGAATGCGCTTCTCGCCGTCCTCGTCCCAGTTGCCCGGACCCACAGCGAGGACGCGGCCCTCCTGCGGCTTCTCCTTGGCGGTGTCCGGGATGACCAGGCCGGAGGCGGTGGTCTGCTCGGCCTCAAGCGGCTGGACCACGATGCGGTCGCCGAGCGGCTTAACGGGAACCTTGGTGGCGGTCGTCACGATCGGACCTCCCCTTCAGATTGCGATGAATGAGCTGAAGAGGCGACCAGCGGCCTGCCGTCGCGGGTGTCAGACCTGTCTCGTCGCTGTTGGCACTCTCAATGGCAGAGTGCCAACACGAAACAGTATGCAAGTGGCGCGTGACAGTCAACACGAACCGGCATCGCAGGTCAGACGCGGGAGGCGTACGAGCCGGAGCGCACGTCGTCGACGATGCCCGGGCGGCTCGGCTGCCATCCGAGGACCTTCCTGGCGAGGTCGCCGCTCACCACCTGGCTCAGGGCCAGGCCCTCGGCGAACGGACGGCCGAGCACCTCGCTCGCCTCGCCGATCGGCCACGGCACCGCCTTCCCCGTACGGCCGGCCGCCGCCGCGACGTCGGCGACGCTCACCGCCTCCTCGGCGACACCGTGGAAGAGGCTCCCCGGCTCGGCCTTCTCGATCGCGAGCACGAGCAGGTCCGCCAGGTCGTCGACGTGGACGGCCGGCCAGGTCGGGGCCGGGCCGCCCGCGTGGACGTACCGCCCGTCCTCCCCCTCGGGGGAGGCGAGCAGCCCGGGGATGCCGCCGCCCCGGCCGTACACGATGCCGGGCCTGACGACGACGCCGCCCGCGTCCCGCACCAGCCCCTCCACCCGCGGCCGGTAGCCGGACAGGGTGATGGGGTTCGGCGGCGCGTCCTCGCCCGCCGCCTCCGTGGTGGTGCCGAGCACCCAGACGCCGCTGGTGTAGACGAGCCGCGCGCCACCGCCGGCCAGCGCCTCGATCGCCGCGACGTCCACCGCCTCGTCTCCGACGGGGTTGGCGGCGTGCACGACGACGTCGATGTCCGGCGTCACCGCCGCGCGGAGCGTCTCGGGCTCGTGGATGTCGCCGTGGCGCACCTCGCCGGGTACGGCGGCGTCGCGCGCCTTCGGACGGACGAGCGCGACGACCTCATGGCCGTGTTCGGCGAGGCGCTCCGCCAGCACCGATCCGATGTACCCCGTCGCGCCGAGCAGCAGGACCTTCATTCTCTTCCACCTCGAACATTTCGATGCTTTACTGTTCGACGCAGACGGTAGCGCATGCCCCGTCCATATTTCAACGTCGAAGCTTCGGTTACGATGGCCGGTGGAGGAGGAGCGGCGGAGGACCCAGGCCGCGCGCGCTATGAACGACACCCTCGTGGACGACACCACCTGCACCGGCGAAGACACCACCGGCGAAGACACGTGCACCGGCGCCACCGGCAACGACGCCGTCGACCAGATCCTCAGCCAGTGGGCCCGGGTGCGCCCGGACGTGGACTGTACGGCGATGGGGGTGGCCGGGCGGATCTCCCGCGCGTCCCGGCTGCTGGAGAAGGGCATCAAGGAGTACTTCTCCGAACATGACCTGGAACCGTGGGAGTTCGACGTGCTCGCGACTCTCTTCCGGTCCAATCCCGATCACCGGCTCTGCATGAGCGACCTCGCCACCGCCGCGATGGTCAGTTCGGCGGCGCTCACCAACCGGGTGGACCGCCTCGTCGCCAAGGAACTGGTGCGCCGGGAGGTCTCACCGTCCAACCGCCGCATGGTCCTGATCACCCTCACCGACGAGGGCCGGGCGGTGGTCGACGCCCTGCTGGCGGGTCACGTGGCCAACGAGGAGCGGCTGCTGGCCGGCCTCACCGACGAGGACCGGGCCCAGCTGTCCGGGCTGCTCTGCAAGCTGCTCGCCTCGCTCGGCGACGTCCGCCCCTGCTGACCGGGCACGACCCGCGCGCCTTGCCGTTCCGCCGGCTCCGGCCGTCCCGGCGCCGCCCCCGCCGTCGTCCGCTCCGGCGGTCGTCCACAGGGCGACGTCCGCGGCCGACGTACGCGCCGGGCAGGCGGTAGCGTCGCGGGCGTGGACCTGGACGCCTTCCGCATGCTGCTCACGCCCGCCGGGCGCGGGGCCCTGGACGAGGCCGTGACGATACTCGCCGGCGGCGCCGATCCGGTAGCCGCCGCGAGCGCGCTGCGCCGCGGTCATCCGGCCGACCTGGCGGCGGCGGCGCTCACCCAGGCGTCGCTGCGGCGGCGGGCCGAGGCCAAGTTCGGCCCCGACGCCGCCGTCATGTACTTCACCCCGCACGGGCTGGAGCAGGCCACACGCCCCGAGGTCGCCGCACACCGCGCCGCCCGGATCCGGGCCACCGGCGGTCCTGCGGGCGGCCCCGCCGTGCTCGACGTCTGCTGCGGGATCGGCGGCGATCTCCTCGCACTGGCGCGGGCGGGCTGCGCCGTGGACGCCGTGGACCTCGACCCGCTGACCGTGGAGGTCGCCCGCGCCAACGCGGCGGCGCTCGGCCTGTCCTCCCTGGCCGGCGTCCGTACGGGCGACGCCGCGCTGGCCGACCCCGGCGGCTACGGCCTGCTGTTCGCCGATCCCGCCAGGCGTGGGGCGCGGGGACGGACCTTCGACCCGATGGCGTACTCCCCCACCTGGCCGGTCGTGCTCGACCTGGTGGCCCGCGCCCCGGCGGCCTGTCTGAAGGTGGCCCCCGGCATCCCGTACGAGTTCATCCCGGAGGGCGCCGAGGCCGAGTGGGTGTCGTATCGCGGCGAGGTGAAGGAGGCGGCGATCTGGACCGGGATGGGGACGGGCGGCCGGCGCGCCACCCTGCTGCCGTCCGGCGCCACGCTCACGGCCTCCGGCGCCGAGGCGGAGACCGGGCCGGTGAGCCGCTACCTCTACGAGCCCGACGGCGCCGCGGTGCGGGCCCACCTGGTCGCCGAGGTCGCCGCCCTCGTGTCCGGCCGCCTCGTCGATCCGCAGATCGCCTACATCACGAGCGATCGTCTCGTACGCACGGAGTGGACGTCCTGCTACGAGGTGACGGACGTCATGCCGTTCTCGCTCAAACGGCTGCGAGCGGCGTTGCGCGAACGGCGCGTCGGCGCGGTCACGATCAAGAAACGCGGGTCCGCCGTCGACGTGGAACGGCTGCGCAAGGATTTGCGGCTTTCCGGCGACAATTCCCTGGTGATTGTCCTGACTCGCATCGGAGAGCGGCCGTTCGCCCTGCTTTGCCAGCCCGTGACCAGCGACGACGCGTGAAACCGGAGTAATTCACCGGCAACTGGCGCCTTTCTCATTCCACCCCTGATGACCGCGGGTCAGGGCCTAAAGTTGGCCGTCGGGCGTGCCGCCTGTTCGTTCATCCTGCGCGAGACCGGGCCGAACCGACGTTTCGGCGAGTGAAGGAGCATTCTCGGTGGAGCATTCCAGCCACAACCTCCTCCAGGCGGGCAGCCAGACCGCCATCTCCGACCGGATGCGCGAACTGCTCGCCCGTGCGGCGCAGGACCACGTCTACGAGCAGCGGACGCAGGGCGCCGTGCTCGACGAGATCCGCCAGCGGCTGGAGGGCATGGAGTGGCTCCTCCGCGAGGTGCGCGAGCGCGAGCTGGGCGGCCTCGGCGCGGCCCTCGAGGCGATCACCCAGCGGCTCGACGACATGAACGCCAGACCGCCCGCCTGGGCCGAGGGACTGGCCCAGCACGTGGAACTGCTGCGCGACCACGTGGACGAGGCCGGCGGACGGACCCAGGGCCTCGCCGACCGCATGACCGACTTCGCGCACCGGCTCGGCAAGTTCCAGGGGAGCATGGAGGCCGCCGCCGGGCGTTTCACCCGGCTCGACAAGGCCATCGCCGCGCTCACCGAGCGCACCGAGCACCTGGAGGCCGTGGTCGTCGAACGGCTCGACTCGGTCGGCGGCCGGGTCGAGGCGGTGCGGAGCGGCGTCGAGACGGTCGGCGAGCGTGTCGGGAGCCTGCCCGCCGATCTCGGCATCGGAGAGCTCCGCGGCACGGTGGCCGGTCTCGGTCACACCGTCGAGGGCATGGACGCCACGGTGACCGCGCTCGGCGCCGCCGTGGACGGCGCGAACTCCACCGTGGCGGGGCTGGGCGCCGCCGTGGACGGCATGAACGCGACGGTCGCCGGGCTGAGCGCCGGCGTCGGGGACGTCGCCGCCGGCGTGGACGAGATGAGCACCACCATCGCGGGCATGAACGCCGATCTCACGCTGACGGCGGGGGCCGTGGCGCCCCTCGCCGAGGCGGTGCGCGGCAGGCCGGATCGTGAGCAGATCGCCGAGACCGTCTCGGACGCGGTCACCCGCGCCATGGAACCGGCCAGGGGCGACGTGGCCCGGCGTCTCGCCGCGCTGGAGGAGACCATGCTGGCGCTCGCCGAGGTCCTCCTGCGTCCCGCCCGCGGCCACACCGACTGAGCACCGGCTCCCCCGGGGCGCCGCGGGCTTGCGCGATCAGACGTTGACGACGGTGATCGGGAGCGACGAGTCGGCCGGTATCTGCAGGGTGGAGGGTGTGACGCCCGCCGACACCAGGTCGGCGCCGAGCGCCGCCACCATCGCGCCGTTGTCGGTGCACAGACCGGGCCGCGGCACCCGCAGGCGCACCCCGGCGGCGTCGCAACGCTCCTGGGCCAGCGCCCGCAGCCGGGAGTTGGCGGCCACGCCGCCCCCGATCAGCAGGTCCTTCACGTCGTAGCGGGCGCACGCCTGCAGGGCCTTGCGGGTGAGCACGTCCACGACCGCCTCCTGGAACGACGCGGCGACGTCGGCCACGGGCACCGGCTCGCCCGCCGCCTCGCGCGCCTCCACCCACCGCGCCACGGCCGTCTTCAGGCCCGAGAAGGAGAAGTCGAGGGTTCCGTCGTCGTACTTGCCGCGGGGGAACGCCACCGCCGTGCCCGATCCCTCGCGGGCGGCCCTGTCGATGTACGGCCCGCCCGGGAACGGCAGGCCGAGCACCCGGGCCACCTTGTCGAACGCCTCCCCGGCCGCGTCGTCCACGGTGGACCCGAGCGAGATCACGTCCTGCGCCACGTCGGGCACCAGGAGCAGCGAGGAGTGCCCGCCCGAGACCAGCAGCGCGATCGAGGGCTTGGGCAGCGGGCCGTGCTCCAGCTGGTCCACGGCGACGTGCGCGGCGAGGTGGTTGACCCCGTAGAGCGGGACGCCGAGCCCCAGCGCGTAAGCCTTGGCGGCGGCCACGCCGACGAGCAGCGCCCCCGCGAGGCCCGGGCCCGCGGTGACCGCGACCGCGTCGATGTCGGAGAACCGCAGCCCCGCGGCGGCCAGCGCGCTCTCGACCGTGGGCGTCATCGCCTCGAGATGGGCCCGCGAGGCCACCTCCGGCACCACGCCGCCGAAGCGGGCGTGCTCGTCCATGCTGGAGGCGATGGTGTTGGCCAGCAGCGTGTGCCCCCGGACGATGCCCACGCCCGTCTCGTCGCAGGACGTCTCGATCCCCAGCACGATCGGCTCGTCATGCCCGCTCATGCTCGCCCCTCATCTCTCGTGTTTCCCGCTTCGCCCATCGGAGCGTCAACCGCTGTCTTCCCTCGTCACCGCTTGGTCGCTTCGCTCCCGCACGGCTCCTCAGTCCGGACACCGGCGCGCTCCTCCGGCTCGCTCAGTTGCTCTCGGGTTGTGGCCCGAGGTCCTTCACCATCGTGATGGCGTCGGTCCCGTCGTCGTAGTAGCGCCGTCGCAGTCCCAGGCGCCGGAAGCCGAACCGCTCGTACATCGCCTGCGCGGGCGGGTTGTCGGCGCGCACCTCCAGGAACACCGAGGCCATGCCGCGCCGTACGGCCTCGGCGAGCAGCGCGTCCATCAGCGCGGTCCCGATGCCGGCGCGCCGGTGGCCGGCAAGAACGGCGATCGTCTGGACGTCGGCCTGGTCGCCCGCCGCCGCCAGCCCCGCGTACCCCACGACGCGGTCGCCCACCTCGGCGACGACGTAGTGGCGGGTGCGCGGCTGGTCGGCCAGCTCGCCGCGCATCATGGCCTCGCTCCAGGCGTCCGCGGGGAACGTGGTCCGCTCGATCTCCATCACGGCGGGCACGTCCTCATGGGTCATCTGGCGCAGGACGGCCTCGGCCTGTCTCACGGTGTGTCCCCGCGGCGGGTCACGCCGTCACCCGCTTCGGCGCCCCGGGCACCTGCGCGTCGGGACGCCGCAGGTAGATGGGCCGCGGCGGGCCGAGCACGGCCAGCTCCCGCGCCTTCTCGACCGAGTCCACGCGTCCCTCGGGCACCCGGGCGATCTCCGCCGCCTCCTCCTCGCTCAGCGTCGCGAGGTGCTCGGCCGCCAGGGCGGCGAGCGCTCCGGCCGAGGGATGCTCGGGACCGCGCACCCGGCCGGGGCCGATGACGTCGGCGTACATGGCGCCGCCGGCGCCGATCACGGGCAGCTCCGCGGGCAGGTCGTGCGGCCGGTCCACGCGCGGCCCGTCGAGCCGCGTGCGCGGGTCGCCGTACCGCGCCCAGAAGACTTCCTTGCGGCGCGCGTCGGTCGCGACGAGGAACGGCCCGCTCTCCCGCGCGGCGTAGGCGAGGGCGTCGAGCGTGCATACCCCGAACGCCGGCACACCGGCGGTCAGGGCCAGCGCGGTCGCGGTCATCAGGCCGACCCGCAAACCGGTGTACGGCCCGGGGCCGGTCCCCGCGACGATGGCGGTGACGTCCTTGAGCGTCACACCGGACTCGCGCAGGACATGCTCGACGGCGGGCGCCAGAAGCTCCCCGTGCCGCCGCGCGTCGATCGTCGTCGTCTCTGCCACCACACGCTCGCCGTCGTGCAGCGCGGCGGTGACGGCGGGAGTGGCGGTGTCGAAGGCCAAGACAAGCACGAAGGTCAAGCGTAGTCGCTGTGCGGAGGCGGACGACCACACCCGGGCCATTCCGCCGCTCCTTCCGGCCCCGATGTCAGGCGTCGCGGATCAGGGAGGCGTAGACGATGACGTTGTCGCGGTACTCGTGCCGGGACCAGTCGAAGTCGCCGCCGCAGGTGATCAGGCGCAGGCCGTCCTCGGTGTAGACGCGCTCGGCCGGGAAGTCGTCCTTCGGCACGCGCTCCACGGAGTCGACCCGGTAGGAGGCGGTCTTGCCGTCGCTGCGCACCACCTTCACGACCGCGCCCTCGCGCAGGTCGCGCAGCCGGTAGAACACGGCGGGGGCGGTCTTGGTGTCCACATGACCGATGATCACGGAGGCGCCGGGGTCACCCGGCACGGCGCTGCCCGTGTACCAGCCCGCGGTGGACGGCTTGTCGAACGGCGGCAGTTCGACGTCGCCCTCGCCGGACAGGCCGAGCTTCATCAGGGGTGCCTTGAGACGCAGCGCAGGGATGTCGATGCGCTTGGGGACGACGGAGGACCTGGCGGCGGGCCGGTCCGTCTCCCCCTTGCCGCCGGCGACCGCGGCGAACACGAGCCCGGTGACCACCCCGGCGATGATCACCCCCCGGGTGGACAGCGCCAAGGTCAGGCTCCGGAGCGCCTGCGGGCCACGCCGATGCCGACGCCGAGCACGGCCAGGAGCACGACGACGGTGACGCCGGTCGGCAGGCCTGAGTCGTCCGTGGGGCCCCCGGCCGCCGTGCCGCCGCCGCCCGCGTGCGGCGCCCGGGTGGGAATCCTCGTGTGGTCCTCGGTGCGGTCCGGCTCCGGCGCGACGACCCTGAACGACGCGCTGCCGACGTCGTTGGTGGCCTCGCAACGCACCTGCACGCGGTAGCCGCCCGCCTTGGCTCCGGCCCTGATGGTCGCGCTGCCGCGCACCATCGGCACGGCCGCGGCACCGGGGGTGGCCGACGGCGGCGCCGGGGCCACCAGCGTCACGAGCCCGGTGAAGGCGTCGGAGCGGGCGGTCGCCCGGTAGTCGGTGCCACCCTGGGGCAGCGGGCACCTGGCGGTGATGTGGATGCTCTTGGTCGACCCGCCGACGACGCGCTTGGGATCGACCTCCACCCGCACGTCCTGTCGCTTGACCGAGACGATCGGCGACGGCAGGGCCGGGGTCAGCGTCATCGTCGGGTCGGCGGAAACCGTCTCGGCCGACGCCGTGCAGCCCAGCGCGCCGAACAGTAAGGCTCCCGCGACGGCGACCTGCGTGATCCTGCTCAACGGCACACCTCTTCCACGCCGGTCCCTTACCCAGAAAATCCTTGCCGACTCATGGCCGAGGATCTTCCTTCGTCCGATGATCCACAGGTGTGCGGACAGGCGTCAAGGATGTGCGGCGGACCGGTCTGGATCGTGCGCGGGCGACGCCCGACTTGTCCCCACAGGTCCTCATCCGCACGTCAGAGCCCAGATTGCGGCCTTTATGCGTGCTCGCGGAGGACGTTTCAGGCGAGGGAGAGCTCGGACCAGCGCGAGCCCACGCCCGTCACCCGTACGCGGCGCTCCTCGCCCTCGGTGCCCCGCTCGACGTGGATCTCCAGGCGGTCCTCCGACAGGCCCTCGACCAGGCCCTCGCCCCACTCGACCACGGTGACCGACTCCGCCAGCGAGGCGTCGAGGTCGAGGTCGTCCACCTCGAGCGTGCCGCCCAGGCGGTAGGCGTCGGCGTGCACGAGCGCGGGCCCGCCGGACAGGGACGGGTGGACCCGGGCGATCACGAACGTCGGGGACGTGATCGGCCCGCGCACCTTCAGACCCTCCGCGACGCCCTGCACCAGCGTCGTCTTCCCCGCGCCCAGCGGCCCGCTCAGCACGACCAGATCCCCGGGACCGAGCAGCGCGGCCAGCCGCGCGCCCAGCGCCCGCGTCTCCTCGGCGGTCGCGGCCCGGAACTCAGCCGTGGTCACGTGTTTCCCCTCTCGGCTCTCTTCAGCAGCTCGCGCAGCGCCTCGTTCACCGTGTCGGGCCGTTCGAGCTGCACGAGATGCGACGTCTCCGGCACGGTGGTGAGCTGCGCGGTCGGCGCGGCCGCCGCCATCGCCCTGCTGTGGTCGATCGGCGTCAGCCAGTCGCGCTCCCCGACGATTATCGCGGTGGGCACCTTGTTGAGCACGTCGAGCGCGGTGAGCTTGTCGTGCGACATCAGCGCCGGATAGAAGTCGGCGATCACCTCGGAGGGGGTGGCCCTGATCATCGACTCGACGAAGTCCACGACGGTCGGGCTGACGTTCTTGGAATCGCCGAACCCGAGGTGGCGCAGCGCCAGGAACGACAGGTCGGTGCCGGCCTGCCGACCCCGGTCGACCAGCGCGCCGCTCCTGCGCATGACCGACACGGCGGGCGGCACAGCGAGGTTGACGAGCTTGGAGACCAGGGCGGGCAGGCCCAGGGTGAGCTCGGCGAGCTTGCCCGCCGAGGTCGCGATCAGCGACACGCCGCGGATCTTGTCCCCGAACAGCTCGGGCCGCCGCTCCGCCAGCGCCATGATCGTCATGCCGCCCATGGAGTGGCCCACGACCACACACGGCCCGGGGACGAGCTTGTCGAGGACGAGCGCGAGGTCCTCGCCGAGGCGCTCGATGGTGCAGTCGCTCGCCGGGGCGCGGGCCGACAGGCCGTGGCAGCGCTGGTCCCACAGCACCAGCCGATAGGAGTCGCGCAGGTCGCGCCGCTGGTAGTGCCAGGAGTCCGAGGAGAGGCAGTAGCCGTGGCACAGCACGACCGTCAGCGGCGCGTCCTCCACACCGTCGATCTCGGCATGGATTTCCACGCCGTCCGAGGTCGTGAGCGTCACCTGGCGGCCACGTAGCTCGCCGAAGGGCTCACTCGCCTCCAGGTCCGGCCGCAGGCGGATGCGGCCGACGGCGTACCTCTTGGCGAGCGTGGCCGCGGCCACCCCCGCCGACGCCGCGCCGAAGACCGCTCCGGCGATCCCGACCTTGCGACGTGTGCCCATGCCTGCCCTCCTCGCAGCCGCGGCTCAGCGTTCGTCCAGGTGGACGCGAGGCACGCGGGATCCGATCCTCGTCACGATCTCATAGTTAATCGTGCCCAGGGAATCCGCCCAATCCTGACAGGTCGGCTCACCGTGGTCCCCGGGTCCGAAAAGGATCACCTCGTCCCCCGATTCCACCGGATCGTCACCGAGGTCGATGACGAACTGGTCCATGCACACCCGGCCGGCGATCCGCCGCCGGCTCCCCGCCGCCAGCACCTCCGCCTGGTTGGTCGCGTTTCGCGCGATGCCGTCCGCATACCCGAGAGGGACGAGGCCAAGCGTGGTCTCCCGCTCGGTGACGTACAGGTGCCCGTACGACACACCGGAGCCGGGGGGGACCCGCTTGACGTGCGCGAGCCGGGCCGTCAGCGTCATGGCGGGGCGCAGCCCGAAGTCGCCGAGCTCGGGGACCGGGCTCAAACCGTAGACCGCGATGCCCGGGCGCACCATGTCGTACCTCGCCTGCGGCAGCGTGAGGGCGGCGGCGGAGTTGGCGATGTGGCGGGCCGCGTCGTCCGGCACACCGGCCTTGCCGGCGACGGCGACCGCCTCCTCGAACGTCGCGAGCTGGCGCGCGATGGACGGATGGCCCGGGATGTCGGCGCACGCGAGGTGCGACCACAGGCCGGCGATCTCGATCGCCCCGGTCGCCCGCGCGGCGAGCGCGTGCTCGACCAGCGACGGCCAGTCGGCGACGGTGGCGCCGCCCCGGGAGTTGCCGGTGTCGGCCTTCAGGTGCACCCGGGCCGTACGACCGGTGCGCCGGGCGGCCGCGACGATGTCGTCGACGACCCACGTCGCGCCGGCGGACAGTTCGACGTCCGCGAGCAACGCGGCGTCCAGCGGCTCTCCCGGCGTGATGAGCCACGACAGGATCGGCGCGGTGACACCCGCCTCGCGCAGCGCAAGCGCCTCGCGGACGAAGGCCGTGCCGAGACGGGTCGCGCCCGCCTCCAGGCATGCCTGCGCCACGGGCAGCGCGCCGTGACCGTACGCGTCGGCCTTGACGACCGCCATGAGATCGGCGCCGGAGGCCTGCCCGGCGAGCAGCCGGACGTTGTGCCGGATGGCGGACAGGTCCACGCGTGCCTCGGCCGGGGTGGCGGAGTGCACCGTCGAGAAGCTCATTTTTCCAGTGTGTCAGGTGGACCCGGGTGGATGCGCCCATCCTGACGCCGCACGTCAGAGCATACGAAGGGCCTCGGGGAGCGTCTGGGCGACGTCGAGGGCGGCGATCGGCGCCTGCCCGCCTCCCGTGGCGCCGCCCCCGGCGGCGATCCGCGCCGCCAGCCCGTGGACGTACGCCGCGCACGAGGCCGCGTCGTAGCCCGTCATCCCGGCGGCGAGCAGGGCGCCGGCGATGCCCGACAGGACGTCGCCGGTGCCGCCCGTGGCCAGCCAGGGCGTCCCCGTCGTGTTGACCCGCACCGGCCGGTGTTCCTCGGCGACGAGCGTGGTCGAGCCCTTGAGCAGCACCGTCGCGCCCAGCTCCGCGGCGGCCCGCCGTACGTGTTCGAGCCGCCCGGCCTCGACGCGCTCGCGCGGCACGCCGAGCAGCCGCGACAGCTCCCCCGCGTGCGGCGTGAGCACGGTGGGGGCGGCCCGGCGCAGCAGCGTGCGGTCCTTGGCGAGGAGCGTCAGCCCGTCGGCGTCCACCAGCACCGGCACGCCGGTGGACAGCACGGCTCGGGCCACCGCGTGTGCCTCCGGGCCGGTCCCGAGGCCGGGGCCGAGCACCCACGCCTGCACGCGCCCGACCTCGTCCAGCGAGCTCTTCAGCACCAGCGACGGGTCGAGCACGGTCGTGACGGCCTCCGGCCACCGGGCCCTGACCAGCCGAACCGGCTCCGCCGAACTCGCGAAGCGCACCAACCCCGCGCCGGCGCGCACCGCGCCGCCGACCGAGAGCACGGCGGCCCCGGTGTACCTGTCGCTGCCCGCGGCGATCCCCACCACGCCCCGCCGGTACTTGTCGCTCTCCGCGCCGGGGCGGGGCAGCATGTCGGCCACGTCGTCGCCGGTCAGCGCGGCCACCTCGGGATCCGGCAGGAAGGGCCCGAGGCCGATGTCCACCAGCTCGACCGCGCCCGCGTGCGCGGCTCCCGGGTCGACGAGCAGACCGGCCTTGTACGCGCCGAACGTCACCGTCATGTGCGCGCGGACGGCCGCTCCGTCGACCCGTCCGCTGCTCGCGTCCACCCCGCTGGGCACGTCGACCGCGACGACCAGGCCGGCGGCCCCGGCGGTCAGCTCCGCGAGCGTCCCGTACGGCTCCCGCAGCGCCCCGCCGCCCCCGATTCCGACGAGGCCGTCCATCACGAGGTCGGCGCCGGCGAGCAGCTCGCGCGCCCGCGCGGTGTCGTACGGGTGCGCCCGGCCGCCCGCCTCCCGCAGCGCGGCCAGACCGCCCTGATGGGCGCGCGAACCGGCGAGGACGGCCTCCACCCGCGCTCCCCTGCGCGCCAGCCGGGCGCCGGCGTACAGGGCGTCCCCGCCGTTGTCGCCGCCGCCGACGAGCAGCGCCACGCGGGAGCCGTACACCCGGCCGCGGGAGCCGGCGAGCAGGTGCGCGCAGACCGCGGCGAGTCCGGCGGCGGCCCTGTCCATCAGCGTCCCCTCGGGGAGCCTCGCCATCAGCGCGTGCTCGGCGGCGCGGATCTGTTCGGAGGTGTAGGCGGTCCGCATGGGTCCGACGGTAGCCTGCCGCGACGGCGAAGGCGATCACCGCACGCCCACGGTGGCGGGCACGAACGGCGCCGTTTCCATGGGATCGGGCCGTGCCGCTCGGGATCTGCTCGGGACTCGGCTCAGGACCCTGCTCAGGACTCGGCGACGACGTAGGCGACCGCCACCCCGCCGTCGTGGGACAGGGAGACGTGCCACCTGCGTACGCCGAGGTCGCGGGCCACCTCGGCCGCCCGGCCCGTGATCCTCAGCTCGGGACGGCCGCGCCCGCCGAGCACGACCTCCGCGTCGAGGTGCCGCAGCCCCGGCGGGACCCCGAGGGCCTTGGCCACGGCCTCCTTGGCGGCGAAGCGTGCGGCCAGCGACTCCAGCGCCAGCGCGGCCTCGGCCTCGGTGAACAGGCGGCGCCGCAGGCCGGGGGTGCGCTCCAGCGCCGCGCCCAGGCGCGCCACCTCGACCACGTCCACCCCGATGCCCACGATCACACCGCCAGCGTACGGGCCTTTAACCCTTCCCCGTCGCGCGCCGAAGTAATCCATCGATTTTTGTCCACAGCCTGTGCACACCCCGCGTGGGGCCGCCGGGACGCCATGGCTACGCTTGCCGTCGTGGCAGATGGGGACGCGTACGTCGAGCTGAGCCGCGAGCAGTGGGCTGACCTGCGCAAGAACACACCGCTCACGCTCACCGAGGCGGAGTTGGAGGAGCTTCGCGGCGTCCATGACCCGATCGACCTGTCCGAGGTGACCGACATCTATCTGCCGCTCACCCGGCTGCTGAACCTGCACTTCACGGGTTCGCGGCAGCGCGGCGCGGCCGTCGGCGCGTTCCTCGGCGAGCAGGACGCGCCCCCGCCGTACGTGCTGGGCATCGCGGGCAGCGTCGCGGTCGGCAAGTCGACCACGGCGCGGCTGCTGCACACGCTGCTCGCCCGCTGGCCCGAGCACCCACGGGTCGATCTGATCACCACCGACAGCTTCCTGTATCCCAACAAGGTGCTCGAAGAGCGCGGGATCATGCACCGCAAGGGCTTCCCGGAGAGCTACGACCGGCGGGCGCTGGTGAGCTTCGTGGCCGACGTGAAGGCGGGCCGCCCCTCGGTGGAGGCGCCGGTCTACAGCCATCTGGAGTACGACATCGTGCCGGGCGCGGCGCAGACGGTGGACCGGCCGGACATCCTCATCGTCGAGGGGCTCAACGTCCTGCAGCCCGCGCCGCCGGACGCCCTGGCGGTCTACGACTACTTCGACTTCTCCATCTACGTCGACGCGCGCATGGAGGACATCCGCACCTGGTACGTGGAGCGCTTCCACAAGCTGCGCCGTACGGCCTTCTCCGACCCGAAGTCCTACTTCCGGCACATCGCGGAGCTGTCGCACGAGGAGGCGACCGCGTTCGCCGAGGACGTCTGGCGGGACGTCAACGAGCGCAACCTGGTGGAGAACATCGCCCCCACCCGCCACCGGGCCGGCCTGATCCTCCACAAGGGCTCCGGCCACTCCGTCCGGGGGGTACGGCTGCGCCGAACCTAGGATGCAGCCGTGCTGCATCTGCGGGTCATCGCCCCGTTCCAGCGGACCGGCCAGGTCGTCGAGGTCTTCGACCGCACGCCGGGCGTCACCAACGTCGTGCTCCTCCGCGGGGCGGCGAGGCGGCCGGAGGGCGACGTCGTGCTCGCCGACGTCGCCAGGGAGGCCGCCGACGCGGTCATCGACGAGCTCAAGGCGCTCGGCCTGGAACGGGACGGCTCGATCACGGCCGAGGACATCGAGCTGTCCATCTCCCGAGGCGCCGCCGAGGCGGAGGAGCAGGCCCCCGGAGAGGGCGACGACGCCGTGGTGTGGGACCAATTCGAGCAGCGGGTGGCCCTCGACAGCCGTATCACCTGGGCGTTCCTGGCGTTCCTCGTCATCGCCACGCAGATCGCCGCGATCGGCGTGCTGATCCCGTCGCAGATCCTGATCGTCGGCGCGATGGTCCTCGGGCCGGAGTTCGGCGCGGTGGCCGCCGTCTCCTTCGGCCTGCTGCGCCGCCGGTGGCGACTCGTCGGGACGGCCTCCCGCGCGCTCGCGACCGGCTTCGCGTCCGCGGTCGCCGTCACCCTGGCCTGCGCCCTCGTCGCGCGCGGCCTCGGCTGGATCTCCCCCGACACCCTGCGGCACCACGACGAGGTGCGCTTCATCGTGACGCCCGACCGGTGGTCGTTCATCGTGGCGCTGCTCGCCGGCGCCGCGGGCGTGCTGTCGATCACGGCGGGCAAGTCCTCTGCACTGGTGGGCGTCTTCATCTCCGTCACGACCGTCCCGGCGGCCGGCTACATGGCCGTTGCCCTGGCGCTCTCACGCTGGGACGAGGTCGGCGGCTCGGCGCTGCAGCTCCTCGTCAACATCACGGGCATGGTCGTCGCCGGCGCGCTGACGCTGTTCCTCCAGCGCTCCCTGTGGAACCGGTACGCCGGAGGTGGGGGACGGACGTGACAGGCATACCTGAGACGTAGACGGGTTCCTCCATCAGGCGGAGGTCCGGCGCTCGCCTGCCCAGTAGGGTCGGATCATGACTGCGAGCGCGACCCCATGCTTCGCGACCGAGGGGCTGACCAAGCGCTTCCCCCGCGTCACGGCGCTCGACGACCTCACGGTCGCGGGCGGCACCGGCGTGACCGGCCTGGTGGGCGCCAACGGCGCGGGCAAGTCGACGCTGATCAAGATTCTGCTCGGCCTGCTCTCCCCGAACTCGGGGAGTGCCTCGGTGCTCGGCCTCGACACGGCCACGCAGGGCTTCGAGATCCGGCGGGCCGTCGGCTACATGCCCGAACACGACTGCCTGCCCCCGGACATGTCCGCCACCGAGTTCGTGGTGCACATGGCCCAGATGTCCGGGCTGCCGCGCACGGCCGCCCGTGAGCGTGCCGCCGACACCCTGCGCCACGTCGGGCTGGACGAGGAGCGCTACCGCCCGATGGGCGGCTACTCCACGGGCATGCGGCAGCGGGTCAAACTCGCCCAGGCCCTCGTCCACGACCCGAAGCTGGTCTTCCTGGACGAACCCACCAACGGGCTCGACCCGCAGGGCCGCGACGAGATGCTCGCGCTGATCCGGCGCATCGGCACCGAGTTCGGCATCAACGTGCTGGTCACCTCCCACCTTCTCGGCGAGCTGGAGCGGGTGTGCGACCACGTCATCGTCATCGACGGCGGGCGTCTGCTGCGCTCGTCGGCGATCCGGGAGTTCACCCGGGCCGAGCAGACCATCGCGGTAGAGGTCGAGGAGGGGCAGCAGCGGCTGGCCGAACGCCTCACCGCCGGCGGCGAGACGGTCGCGGCGCAGGGCAGGCTGCTGACGGTCCAGGTGGCCGCGGACGACCCCGGCCGCACCTACGACGCCGTACGCGACGCCGTCTGCGACCTCGGCCTCAGCCTCCTGCGGCTGGAACAGCGCCGGGGCCGCATCGAGGACGTCTTCAAGGAGCCGGTGGCATGACGACAGAGCCGACCGCGGTCATCCACGACATCGGATACCGCCACTACGACGGCGTACGGCTGGGGCGCGGCCGGGCGACGCTCGCCCTCGGCGTGCAGAGCCTGCGCGGCGTGTTCGGGCTCGGCCGCACGACCCGCGCCAAGATCATGCCGCTGCTGCTGGTCGCGATCATGCTGATGCCGACGGTCGTGTCGATCGGCGTGATGGCGCTCGCCAAGCAGTACGTCATGCCCTATCCGGGATACGCGATCTTCATGCAGGCGGTGATCGCGGTCTTCCTCGCCGCGCAGTCGCCGTACCTGGTCGCGCCGGATCTGCGCTTCCGCGTGCTGCCGCTGTACCTGTCCCGCCCGCTGACCGTCACCGACTACGTCCTGGCGAAGCTGACCGCGCTGGCGATCGCGCTGTTCGGCCTGCTGGCCGTGCCGCTCACCATCCAGTTCGTCGGCGAACTGCTGGTGGACCTGCCCGGACCGCCGCACACCGGCGACTACCTGGGCGCGCTGGGCGGCGCCGTGCTCTTCGCGCTGCTGCTGTCCACCGTGAGCATCGCCCTGGCGTCGTTCACCCCGCGCCGCGGGCTCGGCGTCGCGGTGGTGATCGCGTTCTTCATGTTCACCGCAGCCGTCTCCACCACCTTCTTCGCAGTGCTGTCGGTGTCCGGCCGCGACTCCGTCGCGCCGTGGGCGCTGCTCCTCAACCCGTTCTTCCTCGTCGACAGCGTCCAGTCGGCGCTGTTCGGCACCGCACCGGCCACCGGCGAGGGCTATCCGTCGGGCATCGCGTCGTGCGCGATCCTGCTGGCCGTGATCGCCCTGGCCGTGACGGGCGTACTCCTCCGTTACCGGAAGGCGGCGTCGTGACCACCACAAGCTCTCCCGTGGCCACCCGGCAGGGCGTACTCGAACTCGCCCAGGTGTCCCGCTGGTACGGCAACGTCGTCGCGGTCAACGACGTCACGATGACGATCGGGCCCGGCGTCACCGGCCTGCTCGGGCCGAACGGCGCGGGCAAGTCGACGTTGCTGCACATGATGGCCGGGTTCCTCGCGCCGTCCAGCGGCACGGCGACCCTCGACGGCCGGCAGATCTGGCACAACCACGAGATCTACCGGCAGATCGGCCTGGTCCCCGAGAAGGAGGCCGTGTACGGCTTCCTCACCGGATGGCAGTTCGTGCTCTCGTCCGCCCGGCTGCACGGTCTGCCCTCGCCCGCCGACGCGGCCCGCAGGGCCCTCGACCTGGTGGAGATGACGGACGCCTCCGGCCGTCGCATCGAGACGTACTCGAAGGGCATGCGGCAGCGTGTGAAGGTCGCCGCCGCCCTCGTCCACGACCCCCAGGTGCTGCTCCTGGACGAGCCGTTCAACGGCATGGACCCCCGGCAGCGGCTCCACCTCATGGACCTCGTCCGCCGCATGGGCGAGGACGGCCGGACCATCCTGTTCAGCTCGCACATCCTCGAAGAGGTCGAGCGGGTGGCCCACCACATCGAGGTCCTGGTCGCCGGGCGGCACGCGGCGTCCGGGGACTACCGCGAGATCCGGCGGCGCATGGCCGACCGGCCGCACCTGTTCCGGGTCAGGTCGAGCGACGACCGGCGCCTGGCCGCCGCCCTCATCTCCGACCCCGCCTCCAGTGCGGTCACCCTGGCCGAGCAGGGCGTCGAGGTGCAGGTGACCGACCATGCGCGCTTCACCGCGCTCCTGCCCCGGATCGCGCGCGACCTCGGCGTGCGTCTGTGGCAGGTCTCCCCCACCGACGAGGACCTGGAAAGCGTCTTCTCCTATCTGATCTCCGGAGGCGCGCGATGAACACGGTGGTGGCGGACATCACCTACCGGGCCATGCTCGGGCGCAAGCGGATCTGGCTGCTGATCCTGCTGCCGGTCGCGCTGGTCGCGCTCGCCGCGCTGCTGAGACTGATCAACGGCCACGACGAGCAGACCGCCGTGACCCTGATGAAGAGCTTCGCGATCGGCACGATGCTGCCGCTGCTCGGGCTGATCGCCGGGACGGGCGTGATCGCCCCGGAGATCGAGGACGGCACGATCATCCACCTGCTGTCCAAGCCGATCTCCCGGCCGGTGATCGCGGTGACGAAGTTCGTGGTCGCCGCCTCCCTCGTCGCGGTGTTCGCGGCCGTCTCGACCTTCGCCGCCGCCTATCTCCTGACCGGCTCGGAGTCGGGCGTCGCGACCGGCTTCACCCTCGGGGCGCTGTTCGGCGGCATCGCGTACGCCGCGGTGTTCCTGCTGCTGGGTGTGCTCACCCGCCACGCGGTCGCGGTCGGCGTCATCTACGCCCTCCTGTGGGAGGGCGTGGTCGGCGGCTACGTGCCCGGCGCGCGGAAGTTCTCCATCCAGCAGTGGGCCCAGTCGCTCGCCGACCAGATCTCCTCCTCGCCGTTCTTCTCCAGCGAGGTGACACTCGGCTTCGCCGTACCGGCGGTGGTCCTCGTCACGGTCGGCGCCGTCGTCTGGACCGGCCAGCGCCTGCGCTCCCTGTCCCTCACCGGCGACGACTAGCTCCCGTTCGTGAAATCCGGGCGCAGCACTCGGGCGAGCCAGTCGGTGCGCGTCCGGCGAGCCGTGGCCGAGATCCGCGCCTGCGGATACAGGGCGTCGAATCCGTGGCAGCCGCCCGCCCAGACGTGCAGCTCCGCCTGGCCGCCGGCCGCCCAGATGCGGGTGGCGTAGTCGGCGTCCTCGTCGCGGAAGACCTCGGCGGAGCCGGTGTCGATGTAGGTGGCCGGCAGGCCCGACAGTTCGTCCGCCAGCGCGGGCGAGACGTACGGGGGCACCTCGTCGCCGGTGAGGTCGCCGAGGACGCAGCGCCATCCGAACTCGTTCATCTCGCGGGTCCAGACGCCGGGACCGCCCGAGAACTGGCGGCTCGACGTGCTGGTGTTGCGGTGGTCGAGCATCGGGCAGATCAGCATCTGCGCGGCGATCGGCGGGGCGCCGCGGTCTCGGGCCAGCAACGTGACGCCGGCGGCGAGGCCGCCGCCCGCACTGGCGCCCGCGACGACGATCCTGGCGGGATCGATGCCCAGTTCGGCGGAGTGCTCGGCGATCCAGAGCAGGCCCTGGTAGCAGTCGTCGACCAGGGCGGTCCCGGTGGCCTCCGGTGCGAGCCGATACTCCACGGAGACCACGACCGCGCCGAACCGGTCGAGCCACTCAAGCGGGATGTCGATCTGCGAGAAGCGGTCGCCCATGACCATTCCGCCCCCGTGCATCCAGTAGACGCAGGGCGCGGCGACGGCGTCCGCGGTCTTGAAGATCGACATGGGGATGGGGGTGCCGTCCGCGGCGGGCACGATGACCTCGTGCCGGTCGACCTGCCGGTGTGCGAGGAGGGGCTCGATTGGTGTCGACGGGAGCCGGCGCAGTTGCGCGAGCACTTCCTGGTCGAGCTGGGACATGAGAGGCATGCCGGCCAGCAGCTCACGCAGTTCGGGGTCCAGGCCGGGGCGTGCCGGGGTCATGGTCACTGCCTTTCGTAGGGGAGGGAGGGTTGCTGAGCGATCGGCGGGGTCAGAACGCGGCCTTGCCGCGCACCGGGACGTGGTCGGCGTACTCGGACTCCTTGGCCAGCAGTCCGCCGATCCGCGCCACGATGTCCTGGGCGGCCTCGCCGGCGAAGATCCGGTGATGGTCCTCCTCGCTGGTCCAGCCCTCGATGACATGGACGACGTCGGGATCGGACGCGGAACGCGAGACCAGGTAGACGACGCAGTGCTCGCTCGCGCCGGGGCTCCCCTCGTCCAGGCCGGTCAGCAGCACGTCGACCGGTCGGACCCGCCGGCGCCCTCGATGTCCGGCACCGTGCTGGCGGTCATCGCCCAGGGCGCCAAACGGCTCGCGCTCGGTGACCGGATCTTCGAGTACGGCGCCGGGCAGTACCTGGTCGCCTCGGTCGACCTGCCGGTCACCGGGCAGTTCACCCAGGCGGATCCCGAGCGGCCGGCGCTGGGCTTCGGTCTCGTCCTGGAACCGCCCGCCGTCGCCGAGTTGCTGCTGCGGGCCGCGCCCGGAGACACTCCCCCCACCGGTGGGGGCGCGGCGCCGGGGATCGTCGTCAGCGACGCTCCGGTTGCTCTGCTCGACGCGGTGGTCCGGCTACTGCGCCTGCTCGACGAGCCCCGCGACCGGGCCGTGCTGGCCCCGCTGGTCAAGCGCGAGATCCTGTGGCGCCTGATCACCGGCGAGCAGGGCGCGACGGTTCGCCAGCTCGGCCTCGCCGACAGCGGCCTCAGCCATGTCTCCCGGGCCGTGCGCTGGATCCGCGAGCACTACGCGCAGCCCTTCCGGGTCGAGGACCTGGCGCGGCTGTCCGGCATGAGCGTGTCCGCCTTCTACCGCAACTTCCACGCGGTGACCGCGATGAGCCCCATCCGGTTCCAGAAGCAGATCCGGCTGCAGGAGGCCCGGCTGCTGCTCGCCACCCACCCGGGCGACGTCACCGGAGTCGGCCACCGCGTCGGCTATGACAACCCGTCACAGTTCAGCCGGGAGTACCGCCGCCAGTTCGGCGCACCTCCAAGCCAGGACGCCGCGCGCCTGCGCCGGAGCGTCCGCGACCCCGCAGGCGTCCTTCCCTGACCGGTCGCTGCAGGAGTACCCGCTCGCCAAGCCGATCGCGAACGCACGCCGGCCGGGTCCGGGCGAGATCCTGGATCAGGCGGAGGCAAACCCCACCAAAGACGTCCCCACGACCGACAGCCTCGCCGAACTCGGCACGCGGCCGGATGCGGGGCACGGACGCGCTCTCTGACGCCCCTTAGTGTCGCTACGGTGGAACACATGAGACCGCGCCTGGCGCAACTCCGCCTCACTGAGTTCAAGTCGTTCCGCAGTGCTTCGGTGATGGGGTTGGGCGGCATGACCGTGCTCATCGGGCGCAACAGCAGCGGCAAGTCCAACGCCCTCGACGGGCTGGAGGTGCTCTCCCGGCTGGCGACGGGGGCTGACCTCGTGGAGGCCCTCGACAGCCGCCGAGGGGACGAGGGGCCGCTCCGGGGAGGAATCGAGGGCTGTCCCCCACACGGAACCGACCGCTTCCGTCTTGGCTGCACGGTCGTGTCGCTCGAGCAGGCCGGCAGCGGCTACGCTCTCATCGATCTCGATGTGACCGTGCGGGTACGACCGGAACCGGAGATCCTCAGCGAGACGCTAACGGGCGTGTCCGGCAGAGTGCGCAACACGAAGGACCCCTCCTCCAAAATCTGGCACAAACTACTGACGACCCGTGACCCGGCACCGGGAAGCGGGAGCATCGACGCCACGTGGTACCGGGGAACCCGGGGACGTGGCCCAGTGGCGTCCTTCCGTGCGACCCGACTGCTCACGACGCAGCTTCCGCTCCGGCTGGCCCAGGACACCGAAACAGAACGCCATGTGGTCCAGGCGGCGGAGGACATGCTGGAAGCCCTTCAGGGCGTCTTCCATCTCGATCCCGTCCCCCATCTCATGCGGCAGTACGTACCGGGGCGCGACGTGCGGCTGCGGCGCACCGGCGAGAACCTCTCGGCCGTCATTGGCCAGATGGCGGAGCGCGATCCTGATCAGTTCGCCCAGTTGGTCGAGCTCGTCCGCGATCTCGTGGAACACGAGGTGACGGGCATCGAGGTTGTCCGGTCCGAACTGAACGACGTCATGCTCGCGCTGCGCGAGGGCCGGGCCATCACCCCCGCCCGGGAGATGAGCGACGGTCTCCTGCGTTTCATGGCCATCGCGACGACCCTGATCACTCATGGCCGGGATGTGGATCTGGGCGGCATGCCGGACCGCGAACGCTCCGTGACCGTCGTGATCGAGGAGTTGGAGAACGGCCTGCATCCCTCACAGGCAGGAAAGGCCCTCGAACTCGTACGCAGGGCGGTCAAGGACGACGGAGCTCAGGTGCTGTTCACCACTCACAGTCCCGCACTGCTGTCGGGGCTGTCCGCCGAGGATCACAAGTCAGTGGTCGTCTGTTCGCGGGACCCGGAAACACAGGAGTCGACGCTCACCCCCCTGCCCGAGTTGGACGGGTATCCCCGGCTGATGGCGCAGGGCGATCTGGGGTCCGTCGTGACCGCGGGTCTGCTCAGCGAGGAGCGGCGCAGCGACTTCTCCGAGTTCGACCGCCTTATGGGGATCGGGTGATCATGGCTCGCCGTGTGGAGTTCGTGGACACGTCGATTCTCTGCAACCTCCTCGACGTACCGGGCAAGAACCAGCATCAGCGGAAGACCGTTGAGGAGCTGCGGCTGAAGCGATACATCGCGCAGCTCGGCAACGGACACGACCGGCGGGATCGAGCGAAGAAGCTCCATGCGCTCCTCGACCTGGTCATCAGAGGTGAAGCCCCCTGGGTGCTGCCACACGGTGGAGTGGGGCGAACCCTTTCTGCGTGAACTCCTCGGAGGCGGTGGCACGGGGATCGGGCTGGCGGATCACGCGATGAGCGGGCTCGGCCTCGGCGACCTGTGCATCCTGACCGAGCGGGAGATGTACAGGCGACGCGTAGCCGGCGTCGAAGTCGGGATATGGACGCTCGACGGGCAGCTCAAAGCGCACGAATGACTCGAGACGGCGGCCGCTGGGGGGCGGCCGCCGTCATGAGGTGTGTCAGAAGGGGCAGGTGCTGCGGTACTCCTCGACGGCCAGGCTCCTGCCGGGGCCGGGGCACAGGAAGCGGTCGTAGCGGATGTCGTCGTCGACGAACCGCTTCATCCAGGCCACGGCGTACTTGCCGATGGTGGTGTTGGTCGTGTTCGGCGCGAAGTGGGTGGCACCGTTCAGCTCCAGGTACGCCTTGTCGAGCGACGAGGGCAGGCTGGTGTAGAAGGGCACGGAGTGCGAGGCGACCGGCGCGACGGTGTCGGCCTCGGCGCCGATGATCAGCGTGGGCGTCCGGACGTCCGACCAGGTCTTGTCGAGGTTCCACGGGGTCAGCGGGACCGCGGCCCGCAGGGACGGCCGGTCGTCGACGGCCTCTAGCGTGCCGCCGCCGCCCATCGAGTGGCCCATGACGCCGAGCCTGGTCGCGTCCACCCGGCCGCGGACCGAGCTGCGCTGGGTCAGGTAGTCGAGCGCGGCCAGCAGTTGCCGGCCGCGGCTGTCGGGCTGGTCGAGCCGCGTCAGCGTGTCGATGTTGAACACCACGAAGCCGTGCGAGGCGAGCCGGGCGGCCAGCCAGGCGAGGCTGGACTTGTCGGCCGTGTAGCCGGGGGCGATGGCCACGCCGCCGAACGTCCCCTCGGACGTGGTGGTCGGGTAGTAGATGGTTCCGCCGCCGAAGCCGCTCACGGACAACGACGACACGTCGGTCTGCGCGGTCGCGTACGGCCCGCGCGACGCCTCGAGGAGCGCGTCCGTCGGGTCCGGGCCGTGTACGGCGGCGTGGGCGGCGGGAGCGGTGAGCAGACCGCCGGCCAGCGCGAGCAGCACGACGAGCGCCAGCGTCGTGACCATGGAGGATGTCCGGTGCGGGAATGGGGTTGGGGGGTGTGTCGGCACGTCGGTGCACTCCTTGGGGGGTAGGAGTGGGAACGGCACGCGGGCCGGTTCCCGCGAACGGTCTGACCTGCCGCCACTGTCGCGCCGTCAGGCCCGTGCGCGCATCGGTGTAATCACCGGTCCCCGCCGACCACGGGCCCCGACGAACCACTGGCCCAGAAGGCGCTCACCAGAAGCCGGTTCTGGAGGTCAGGGCCGGTAGCCGCTCTTGTCCGCCTCGGTGATCGTGCGCAGCACCCGGGCGGGGGAGCCGACGGCGATGACGCCGGAGGGGATCGGGCGGGTGACCACGCTGCCGGAACCGATGATCGAGTTGTCGCCGATCGTCACGCCCTGGTTGATGGTGACGTCGCCGCCGATCCAGACGTGATCTCCGATCGTCACCGGCTTGGCGTAGCAGGCGCCGGCCGCGCGTTCCGCGGCGTCGATGGCGTGGTTGCTGGTGTAGATGCCGACGCGGGGACCGAAGAGCACGTGGTGGCCGATGGTGATGCCCCCGCCGTCGAGCATGACGCAGTCGAAGTTGGCGTAGAAGTGGTCACCGATGCTGATGTTGAAACCGAACTCGCAGCGGAATGTCGGCTCGAAGTGGCAGTCCTGTCCGACCTGGCGCAGCAGGCGGCGCAGGATCACCTCACGGTCGTGCTGCGGCTGCCCGAAACTGTTGTTGTATTCGGTGGTCAGCAGCACGGCGCGCCGGCGTGCCTCGATGAGTTCGTCGGTGAGGTCGTTGTACATCCGGCCCGAGAGAATATGCGCGCGCTGGGCGTCAAGCGTCACTGCGTGATCCTTGCTCATCGTCGGTAGGCCCTTGGGACACCCGGTCCCGGGGGCGGGCGTTGGGAAGAACTGGATATCACGGGTTCCAACGGCCGGTTCACGGCAGCAGTCGGGCCAGTTCGACCCGGGAGCGCACGCCGAGCCTGGCGAAGATGTTCCTCAGGTGGTGCTCCACCGTTCGCGGGCTGATGAACAGCCGGGCCGCCACCTCCCGGTTCGTCGCGCCCTCCGCCACCAGGGTGGCGATCTGGAACTGCTGAGCCGTGAGCAGCCGGCCGGCCTCCGAACGAGAGCCCGTGGGCCGCACCGACTCCCCCGCCGCCCGCAGCTCCGCACGGGCGTGCGCGCTCCACAGGCGGGCGCCGTACCGTTCGAACGTCTCCAGCGCGCCGTGCAGGTGTTCACGGGCGGCGCCCGGGCGGCGCGACCGCCGGAGCATGCCGCCGTACAACAGCCGCGTGCGCGCGGTCTCGAACGCGCACGACCCCTGCCGGTGCAGTTCCAGCGCCTGGGCGAAACGCTCCCCGGCCTCGTCCGGGGGCGCCAGCAGCGCGTGGCATCGGGCCGCCAGCGCCAGCCGGTCGGGGTCGCGGGTGCTGTCCACCCAGCGTTCCAGCACGACCAGCGCGTCCCGCGCCTGCGCGACGTCCCCCGTCCGCACGGCGCTCTCGACGAGCAACGGCGTCGCCATCACCCGTACGACGAGGGGGTCTCCCGTGCGGGCCACTGCGCGCAGGCGGTTCACGGCGTCGGCGTGGCGGTTGGCCGCGACGTCCAGATGGGCCAGCGCGAGCGTGCCGAGCGCCTCGGCCACGCTGACGCCGTGGGCTGCGGCCAGTTCGACGGCGCGCGCCGCCCGCAGGGCGCACGTCTCCTCGTCGCCCTCGACGGCGGCGGTGAAGGCGAGCCAGGCCAGGTGCTGCGCGCCGCTGACGGCACGGCCCGTCTCCTGCGCCAGGCGCAGGCCGTCCATGGCGTTGGCCGCCACCGCGTCGTAACGGCCCATCCACTGCTGGGCCTGGATGAGGATCTCCAGCATCTGCGGCATGCGGGCGACCGCGCCGTGGGCACGCGCGAGCTCGACCGCCCGGGAGGTCAGGGTGAGCGCGGCGGCGCCGTTGCCGAGCAGGAGGTTCGCCACGCCGCCCCACACGAGCGCCGAGGGACTGCCGGCCGAGGGCGGCGCCATCACCCCGGTGGCGACGCGGCGCAGGAAGGCGGTCGCCTCCCGATGCCTGCCGCGGAACGTCGCGGCCATGCCCCCGAGATACTCCAGCGCCATGCGCGTGACGTGGTCGTCGTCGGGCCGCCGCAGCGTCTCGGCCCGCCGGGCGATCGTCAGGAACCGCCGGTTGTCCCCCGCCAGGTAACTCGCCTCACCCGCCCGGACCAGCGCGCGTACGGCCTGCTCGCGGTCGGTGCGCAGCAGCCGCTCCGCGGCGGCGAGCAGCGTGTCGCAGGCGCTGTCGGTCTTGCCCGCCCGCAGCTCCAGGCTGCCCCTGAGCAGCTCGGCCCGGCCGCGCACCTCGGCGCCGGCCGCGAGCGTGTCGATCCTGGACAGCAGCGACCTCGCCCGCTGCGGCTGTCCCGCCTGCCAGGCGTGCTGGGCGGCGGCCGCCAGCCGTGCGGCCTTGGCCTCGCCGTGCCCGGTGAGCTCGGCCGCCCGTTCGAGGACGCGGAACGGTTCCGGGAAGGCCGCCGACGTCGCCTTCGGCGCCTCCGCCAGTGCCCGTACGAGCTCCTCGGCAAGCTCCCGCGCGGAACCGTCGAGGGCGGCGGCGCGGTGCCACGCCCGCCGCAGCCGCCGGCGCTCCCCACCGATGGCACCGCCGGAAACATCGCCGGAAACATCGCCGAGAAGGCCCGCGAGCAGGCGGTGGACGGCCCGCCGCCGGGCGAGGGACGCCTCGGCGTAGGCCACGTGGCGCAGGAGCGGGTCGGCGAGGTCGAAGCCGCCGTCCGGCCATTCGACCACGACGTCCGCGGCCTCCGCCGCCTCCAGGGCCGCCAGCCCGGACCGCGCGTCCGCCGCCCGCGTCAACGTGACCGCGTCGATGCCGGGATCGGCCGCGATCAGCAGGACGAGGTCGGCGGTGTCGGCGGGCAGGCCGCGGAGCCGATCGGCGTACGCCCGCCACAGGCGGCCGCCGCGCGGCGGCGTCTCGGGCGGCGGCGCCGCGCCCTTGCGGTGCTCGTCGGTCAGCGAGCCGGTGAGTTCCACCAGCGCGAGCGGGTTGCCCCGGGCCGCCCGGACCAGTGCCGTACGCAGGTCTCCCGGCAGGCCTTCGGGGACGAGATCGTCGAGCACCTGCCGCGACGCCCTCTCGTCGAGCGGGGCGAGCGGCAGCGGCGGCAGGTCGCCGGGGGCGGCGCCGGGCTGCGCGGAGGCCAGCAGCACGGCGACGGGGATCGTCCCCACCCGGCGGGCCACGAAGCAGATCGCCTCCCGGCTTGGGGCGTCGAGCCACTGGAGGTCGTCGGCACACACCAGCACCGGGCGCCCGGCGGCCTGCAGGAGCCGCAGCAGCGCGGCCGGCAGCGCCAGGCCGCCCGCGGCCGCGCCGGTCCGCAGCGCCTCGGCGAGCACCCGCGTATCGGCCGCCGGCGTGTCCAGCCGGTCGGCGATCGGCCGGAGCAGCGCGTGCAGCCCGGCGTACGGCAGGTGGGTCTCACCTGCGACGCCCTGGGTGCGGAGCACGAGGAACCCCGGCTCGCCGGGGGTGCCGGTGGCCGCGTGCGCGGCGGCGAGGTCGAGCAACGCGGTCTTTCCCGCACCCGGTCCGCCGAGGAGGAGCAGGCATCCGCCCGCACCGGTTCGGGCCCGGTCCGTCAGTGCGCGCAGCGCGTCCGATTCCCTTTCACGGCCTCTTAACGCATCCGACCGAACACCGGTCAAACAAGACATGCACCAGTGTTACGCCCACATTGCGCAATTGAGAAGGGCTTCCAATAAGGAACCCCGCCGGGCACGCGCCTGGCGGGGTCCTCAGGAGTCGTGACGCGTGCGGCGTCAGACGCAGACCGTGCGGACGACCTCCGCGAGGCGGTCCGCCACGGCCCTGGCCTGGTCGTGCGACTCGGCCTCGACCATGACCCGGATCATGGGCTCGGTTCCGCTCGGCCGGATCAGCACGCGGCCGGTCTGCCCGAGCTCCGCCTCGGCCTCGGCCACCGCCGCCCGCAGTGCGGGCGCGGACGCCTTCGACTTCGCCACGTCCCGGACGTTGACGAGCACCTGCGGCAGCTTCGTCATCACCGAGGCGAGGTCGGCGAGGGAGCGGCCCTGCCGGGCCACCTCGGCCATCAGGTGCAGCGAGGTGAGCAGGCCGTCCCCGGTCGTGGCGTGATCCAGCATGATCACGTGACCGGACTGCTCGCCGCCCAGGTTGTAGCCGCCGTCCTGCATCGCCTCCAGGACGTACCGGTCGCCGACCGCGGTCTCCACCACGGACAGGCCGGCCTCCCGCATGGCGATCTTGAACCCCAGGTTGGACATGACCGTCGCCACGACCGTGTCCTTGGCGAGGCGTCCGTCGGCCTGCATCGACAGGGCCAGGATCGCCATGATCTGGTCGCCGTCGACCTCCTCGCCCGTACCCGTGACCGCGAGGCAGCGGTCGGCGTCGCCGTCGTAGGCGATGCCCAGGTCGGCGCCGCGCGCGACGACGGCCTCCCGCAGGGGCGTCAGGTGGGTCGAGCCCACCCCGTCGTTGATGTTCAACCCGTCCGGGGCGGCGCCGATGGTCTCCACGGTCGCGCCGGCGCGCAGCAGCGCCTCCGGGGCGACCATGTGCGCGGCGCCGTGCGCGCAGTCGATGACGACGCGCAACCCGTCGAGGCCGTGGGGCAGGGTGGTCAGCAGGTGTGCGACGTACCGGTCGGCCTCGCCGTACGCCTCCCGGACCCGGCCGACGGACGCGCCCACCGGGCGGTCCCACTTCTCCCCGAGCCGTTGCTCGATCTCGTTCTCCACCGCGTCGGGCAGCTTGTAGCCGCCGCGGGTGAAGAACTTGATGCCGTTGTCCGGCGCGGGGTTGTGCGACGCGGAGAGCATGACGCCGAGGTCGGCGCCCAGCGCGTTGGTCAGGTACGCGACCGCCGGGGTGGGCAGCACGCCGAGCCGCAGGACGTCCACGCCTGACGACGCGAGGCCGGCGACCACGGCGGCCTCCAGGAATTCACCTGAAGCCCGCGGGTCCCGGCCTACGACGGCGATCGGGCGGCCGCGCCGCCCGACGCTGGCGTGGAACGCCCCGGCATCGCCGAGCACGTGCGCGGCGGCCACGGACAGGTCCATGGCCAGCTCCGCGGTGAGGTCGCGCCCGGCGACCCCACGTACCCCGTCGGTGCCGAAGAGGCGCCCCCGTGAGGAGGCGCCTACGGGCTCCCCCGACATTAACGCTTGCTGTACTGAGGAGCCTTGCGGGCCTTCTTGAGGCCGTACTTCTTCCGCTCCGTGGCGCGGGCGTCACGGGTGAGGAAGCCGGCCTTCTTCAGCGGCGGGCGGTTGACCTCGGCGTCCAGCGCGGCGAGCGCGCGGGACAGGCCCATGCGCAGCGCGCCGGCCTGGCCGGTCACGCCGCCGCCGTCGATGCGGGCGATGACGTCGAACGCGTCCTCGGCGCCGAGCACGACGAACGGCTCGTTGATCAGCTGCTGGTGGACCTTGTTCGGGAAGTAGCTGTCCAGCGAGCGGCCGTTGATCGTCCACTTGCCGGTGCCCGGCACGATGCGGACCCGGGCGATGGCCTCCTTGCGGCGGCCGGTGCCGTACGAGTTGCCCGTGGTGACGGGCTTGCGGACGGCGCCGTCGCCGGCGGGGGCCGACTCGGTGGTGTACTCGGAGGGGAACTCCTCCGCGGTGTAGTCTTCCGGCTCGCCCTCGACGAGCGTCTCGATACCGGTGGGCTCGGCCACGGTTCTCCTCTTAACTTTCCTGGCTCGCGATTACTGGGCGATCTGGGTGATCTGGAAGGGCACCGGCTGCTGGGCCTGGTGCGGGTGCTCGCCACCGGCGTACACCTTGAGCTTCTTGGCCATCTTCCGGCCGAGAGCGTTCTTGGGAAGCATGCCCCGGACGGCCTTCTCCACGGCCCGGTCCGGACGCTTCTCCATGAGCTCGCCGTAGGAGACGGCGCGCAGACCGCCGGGGTAACCCGAGTGGCGGTACGCCTTCTTCTGCTCGAGCTTGTTGCCGCTCAGGGCGATCTTGTCGGCGTTGATGACGATGACGAAGTCACCCGTGTCGACATGCGGGGCGAAGATCGGCTTGTGCTTCCCGCGGAGCAGGGTCGCCACCTGGCTGGCCAGCCGGCCGAGCACGACGTCGGTCGCGTCGATGACGTACCACTGACGTTCGACGTCGTTGGGCTTCGGTGAGAACGTGCGCACGGCAGTGCCTTCTGTCGGAAATGTGAACTCTCGGTAGGTTGCGCAGGCAC
This sequence comes from Microbispora sp. H10836, assembly GCF_012999525.1. Taxonomy (NCBI): domain Bacteria; kingdom Bacillati; phylum Actinomycetota; class Actinomycetes; order Streptosporangiales; family Streptosporangiaceae; genus Microbispora; species Microbispora sp. H10836. The sequence continues at coordinate 34,024 of NZ_JABBWU010000017.1, read as the reverse complement.
GGCGACAACCTCCGTCTCCACATGTACGGGAGAAGGCGCCGGACGCGCCGTGCACCGGTCTGCGGACAGACCGATCCACACACAACGAACTAGCAGACTACCGACCCGATGCCGTCCGGTCAAAACAGCGAGAGGGGGGCCTCATTGGAACGACACATTTGAACGTTCATCAAATCCATACCCAAACGCCCCTTCATCCCCATGGCGAGGATCCCTATATTTGACTGCGGTATGTGGCAGACCCCTCACAAAAATCACACCTTCCGTGGCCCCCTGCGGGGGACTCAGATGGGTCTGCTGGCGTGCGCCGTGGCCATTCTGCTCACCGGCGTCGTGATCGGCCGGATGAGCGCCGGGTCGGGCGAGGTCGACGAGGTTTATCTCCGTAAGTCGGAGCCGTCCCTGTCGCCCCGCGCGAGCGCGCCGGGCGCGGTGCCGCGCGACCGGCCCGCCCTCGACCACGTCCTGCGCACTGTGGCTCCGGTCACCCCCGGGGAGGTGCCGCAGCAAAGGCCCCGCAAGGAACAGCCGCCCTCCACGGTGATCGACGGCTCCGGCGGCGGCTCGCCGTACAGCGTCCTCACCCCCGGGGCGGACGGAGGCGGCGGCGCGTACGACGCCGACGCGATGCGGGCCGCCTCGATGGAGGCCGAGGTCGTGCGCCTGGTCAACGCCGAGCGCCGCAAGCACGGCTGCCGTCCCCTGCGTGTGGACCCCCGCCTCGTGGAGTCCGCCCGCGCGCATTCGGCGGAGATGGCGTCGAGCGGCCTGTTCCGGCACAGCTCGCCCGGCGGCGCCACTCCCTGGGACCGCATGGGCGCGGCGGGCTACTCCCAGGGCGGAGCCGAAACGATCGCGAGGGGCTACCAGACCGCCGCGGCGGTCGTACGCGGCTGGATGGCCGGGCGGAGCGACCGTGCCACGCTGCTCGACTGCCGCCTGGTCGCGACCGGGGTCGGCGTGAGCACGGGGGACGGCGGCCCGTGGTGGACCGAGGACTTCGGGTATTCCTGACCCTTCGTCGTCTGTCCGAAACGCCGACTAATCTCAGCGCCATGGGTTACCCCGGCGACCAGCAACCACCTCCGCCGCACCAGCCTCCGGACCCCCGCAGGCGGGACCTGCCTCCGTACTCCGGCGGGGACGACTCGCCCCTCGCCGGCCGTCGCGACGCGCCCCCGTACGGCGGGGGCCAGCCGCCCTACCAACGCGAGCAGCCGCCCTACCAGCGCGAGCCGTCGCCGTACGCCCGCGAGCAATCGCCATATGAACGCGAGCAGTCGCCGTACGAACGCGAGCAGGCCCCCTACCAGCCCTATCGGCCCGAGCAGCCGCCGTACGCCGGACGCGGGCCGTATGAGCAGGAGGGCCCGCACCGCGTGGAGGAGCTCGCGTCGGGCCCGGGCCCCTACCCGCCCCCGCCCGGTCAGCCGGGTGACGGCTGGGACGCGCGGCGGCAGCCCACCGCGCCGCGGGTGCCCGCGCCGCCGGAGCCGGTGTGGGATCCCGACGTGAAGGGCCCCTGGTGGCGACGCCCCTGGGCCCTCGGCCTCGGCCTGCTGGCCCTGATCGGAGCGCTGTTCACCGGCCTGTGGTACGCCGCGAGCAACGAGAAGCCGCCGGCGGCCGCTCCGGCGCCCACCAAGCGGTCCACCCCGCTCGTCTCCGAGGGCCCTTCCGGCAAGTACGGCTACACGGGCTCCCGGGCGACCGACAAAAGCCCGCTGTCACTCGGCGAGTTGTTCCCCAAGCGCAAATTCCTCAAGGACAAGCGGTCGTACGTCCGCACGGTCGTGCGCAGGGAGAAGAAATGCGCGGACGGCGTCACCGGCGACAAAATCACAAAGGCGCTCAAAGCGGGCGGATGCACGCAGCTTCTGCGGGCGAGCTTCGCGGACGCCAAGGGCACGATCATCGGCACCGTGGGCGTCGCCAACCTGCGGACCTCCGCCTCGGCGAAGAAGGTCGCCTCCGCCGGAGGCGGCGGCGAGCGCAAGGACTACCTCAAGCCGCTGCCGGGCAAGGACGAGGCCAGCAAGCACCTCGGCACGGGCGAGGCGTACGCGGGCGGCTGGACCCACGGCCACTACGCGGTGCTGCTCTGGTTCCAGTTCAAGGACGGCCACAAACCGACCAAGACCGAGCAGAAGCGGCTCTACCAGGCCGCGGTGGACGTCACCGACGCGACTGTTTTCCCTGCCCTCGACACCCGCTCGCTGACCGGTGGCCCCAGCTGAGGCCAGGCGTTCGCTGAGGTGGGAGCCGGTGGGCGAGCTGGGGCGGCACGGACCGAAACGCCCATAGGGGCACGCCGATCGCGCCCGCGCCGTTACGCTTCCGGCTATGCGTGGCAAGGATTCCGGCTCCGAGCACGAACACGAAACGGCGTGGGCCCACCGTGAGGCGGACGCCGAGGGCTCGGCGACACCTCCGACGCCACCCCCGAGCTTCGGGCAGACCCCGGCGCCCGGGTCCGGGCAGTCCCCCGCGGACGACGGCACGGCTTGGGCCCAGGACGCCGCCGGCGCGGCGGACCGGCCCGCGCCGCCCGCCGTTCCCTACCCGACCAGGTATGGCCTCCCCGGCGGTCTCAGGGCGCCGGAACCGGCCGCCGACGACCCGGAGAGCACCAACAGATTCCGGGCCGTTCCCGCGTACGGTCCCCCGCCGCCCTCCTCCGGTGTGCCGGGGGACGCCAGGCCCCTTCCCGCGCCGCGCCCGCCCGGCGACGAGGGCCTCGGCTCGCCCGCGCCCGGCGAGCCGTATCCCGGCGCCGTGCCGCCACAGCCCGCGTACGGCTCCGGACCGCACGCCTGGCAGCCGCCGGAGGGCCAGGGTGTCCACACGTGGCAGCCGCAGCCCGGCCAGGGCGACCAGCCACAGCCCGGCCAGGGCGACCAGCGGCAGCCGGGATACGGCCCGCCCGCATGGCAGCCGCCCGCTCCGGCCGGACCCCCCTGGCAGCCCCCGGCCGATCCGAACGCCCCCCGATGGGAGCAGGCGCCGGGTCCCGGAGCGCCCTCCTGGCAGCCCGAAGGCCAGGGAGTGGTGTCCTGGCAGCCCCCGGCCGCTCCGGAGGCCGTGGGCCGGGCGCAGGAGGGCCCTGGCGCGGGGGCCGGCCCCACCGCCCCCTACGGACATCCGCCGGCGGATCCGAACGCCCCACGTTGGGAGGGCGCACCGGGTCCCGGCGCACCCTCCTGGCAGCCCGGGCCGCCGTCCTGGCAGCCAGGCCAGAGCGCGGGCGGCCCCGCGTACCCGCAGACTCCCCCGCCCCCGCAGCAGTCCGCGTACGGCTCCGGGCCGCACGCCTGGCAGCCTCCGGCGGACGGAGCCAACCCGGCCTGGCAGCCGCCGCCCGGCGCGAACCCACAGGCATGGCAGCCGCCCGGCCCCGCGGGGCCTGCCTGGGAACCGCCCGTGGGCGCGGCCCCCCAGCCCTGGCAGCAGGAGCCACCCCCGCCCGGCGCCCCGCACATGTGGCCCGCCCCGGGCGGCGAGCCCGGCGCACAATACGGTGCGCAGCCCGGTGCACAGCCCGGTGCACAGCCCGTTCCGCAGTACGGCGCACAGCCCGGCGTGAGCTCCTGGCCCCACTCGGGCGACGAGTCGCAGTGGCAGCAGGGCCCCGCACCGGCCGCGACGGGTGACACCGGCCCCACCACGTGGCCGGCTCCGCCGTCCGGCGAACCGGCCGCTCCCGGTGCCTTCGGCGGGTCCCCCTCGCCGTACGACACGGGCCCCCAGGGACAGACCGGCGCGGAAACGCCGTACGGCGGATCCCCCGGGCAGCCGTGGCAGGACCCCGCCGGGTCCGCCTGGCCGCACCACGGCGGCACCCCCACGGCACCGGCGCCCTACGGCCCGGATCAGCAGAACGCGGGGGCCCCACAGTCCGCCCCGCCCGCTGAAACGGCGCCCGGCGTGCCGTCGTTCCCCGAATGGGGGCCCGCCCCCGCCGCGGGGCAGCCGCCCGCAGGGGAGGCGTGGTCCCAGGCGCAGGCGCCCCACCAGGGATATCCGGCGGCGGACCCGTCGCAGGCGCCGCTCCCGCCCGGTCCGCAGCCCCCCGGCACGCAGGCGCACGCGCAGGGGGCCGCGTCCCCGGACCAGATCCGTCCCGGGGAGCCCGGCGACGTCCCCGTGTGGCCGCCACGGCTGCCGGGCGAGCCGTATCCCCAGGGAGAGCTGCCCGCGGGCACCTCCTGGCCCCCGGTGGACACCTACCAGAACGAGCACGGCACCGCGCAGGCGTCCGCGGCCCCGTCCGGCGGAACGCCGGGCGACGCGCCCGGACACCCCGGCGCGCCCGCCGACGCCCCGCATCACGCCGGTACGCCTACCGGCGGGGGAACCGGCGGGACCGGCGAGTCCGCCGGGCAGCCGCTCCCGGGCGGCGCGAGCGCGGACATCTCCACCCGGCACCCCGAAGCCGGGGCCGACCCCAACCCGTACGCGCGGCCGGGTGGGGAGCCGCTCGCCGCTCCCACGGAGTGGGCGTCCGAGGGGCCCACGGGGACGGACGCGCCCGGACCTGGCGATTCGCCGCGAGACGTGCCCGGAATGAGCGTCCCGCCACCGGGCGCGCCGGGGCCGTATCCTCCCCCGCCGGGCCCTGCGGGACCGCCCGCGGGATTCGGGGCCGAGATCACCCATGCGGCGACGCCGGCCGAGGGGTTCCACGCGCCCGGCGCACCACACGAGCCGGACCGCCATCCCGCGTACCCCGAGCCGAGCACCGCGCACGGCGAGCCGCAGCCCGCGTCCCCCGACAGGACGACACAGCCGCTGCTCCCGCCGCCGCCCCCGCACACACCGAGCGCCCCGAGTCAGGCGCAGGACAGCGCACCGTCCGGGACACCACTGGGGACACAGGACGAGACGCCGGCCGACACGGCGTCCCAGGCACCGTCCGAGGCGTCCTTCGCGGATGTCCCGCCATTCGCCGTGCCCCCGGGCGCGGCGTCATCCGACACGCCGCCCACGGGCCCGTCCGCGAGCGACGGCGCCAACGGGGCGGACTCCCCTACCCCCAATTCAGGACAGATGGCGACAACCTCTCCCACGACCGGTTCGCCCTCGCAGCCGACCGACGAGACCCCGTTCGCGTTCACGCCGGTGACGCCCGCCAAGGCGGGCAAGCCGGCGCCTCCGCCCGGATTCGGGCCGGATCCGTCCACCCCCGGCGGCCTGTCCCCCCAGGGCAACCTCCCGGCGACGCTGGGGCCCACCGGCACTTCCCCGTCCGGCGGGAAGGCCAAGCGGATCCTGATGGCCGCCGGAGCGGCGGTCGTCGTGGGGGCGATCGGCACCGCCGCCTACTTCGCCTACTCCGGCGAACCGGGCGGCGACCAGGCCGCCCGCACACCGGCGGCCACCACCGCGCCCCCCTCCGACGAGCCGCAGCCGAGTTCCACGGTCGCCTCCGCGATCCTCGACTCGGAGCAGACCGACCCCAAGACCCTCAAGCCGGAAGAGGCGTTCCCGGACGAGAAGGTGACGCTGGCCGGGCGGACGTACCGCCGGGTCAAGGTCGACGTGACCGACGACTGCGGCAAGGCGGCGGCGGGCGCGTTCGCGCAGGCCCTCACCGAGCAGCAGTGCCGCAGGGTGCTCAGGGCGACGTACGTCGACGGCAAACGCCAGTACGCCGTGACCACGGGCATCGCCGTGCTCCCCGGCAAGACCGAGGCCCTCGCCGTGGACCAGACGAAGAATCTCGGTACGAACGTGTGGTTCCGCGGCCTCGACGGCGACAAGAAGAGCGGCGCGGACAAGGTGTCGATCTCCGGCGGCTACGCCGCGGGCATGGTGTGGGGACGCTACATCGTGTTCAGCTACGCCACCTACGCGGATGGGCACACGCCGCAGACGGACGACGCGAACCTCGGGCCGGTCAGCGGCGCCTTCCGCGACAACACGGCGAAGGTGATCGAAAAGCGCGCGAGCCGCTGACGATCCCGGCGCGCGGCCCCGGCGGGAGGCCGCGCGCCGCCGCGGCGCGGCGTCGTCGCGGCGGCGCAGCGTCGTCGCGCGGCGCGGCGTCGGCGGCTCAGCGCACGGATACGGCGCTCGGCACCCCAAGGGCGCACATGGCGCAGCGGCCCTTGGCACGGCGCGCTGTGGGGTGAATGCCGCGGGGCGACCCCGCCGATCCCTCGGCCGACGGTCAGCGGCTCAGCGTGCGCACCCGGCGGGTGGCGGCGGCCCGCCGCGCCAGTTCCTCCGGCCCGGGGTAGCGCACCTCCTCCAGCGTGAGACCGTGCGCGGGCGCGACGTGCACGCCCGAATCCCGTACGGCTCTCGCCAGCACCTCGACCGGCCACTCGACCGGCCGCCTGCCCTCCCCGACGGTCAGCAGCGACCCGACCAGCGCCCGGACCATCGAGTGGCAGAACGCGTCGGCGACCACCGTCGCGAGGAGGATTCCGTCCTCGCCCCTTACCCAGTCGAGCCGCTGCAACTCGCGGATCGTGGTCGCGCCCTCGCGCCTGCGGCAGAAGGCGGCGAAGTCGTGCTCGCCCAGCAGCCGGGCGGCGGCCGCGTTCAGCAGGTCCACGTCCAGCGGACGGGCGTACCACAGCACCTCGCGCCGCCTCAGCGGGTCGACGCCGCCGGGGGCGTCGGCCACCCGGTAGCCGTACCGCCTCGACAGCGCGGAGAACCGGGCGTCGAAGCCCTCTGGGGCCACGCTGACGGCGTGCACCCGCACGTCGGGGGGCAGCACGCCGGCCAGCCGCCTCGTCAGCGCAGCGAGCCACTCAGCGCCGCGCTCCTCCCACGCCTCCTCCGGCTCCGCCGGGACGGGGGCGCGCCCGGAGACGGCGGCGGCCAGCGCGGCGAGCGGAACGTCGGCGTGCGCCACCTGTCCCCTCGCGTGGACGCCGGCGTCGGTGCGGCCCGCGACCGTGAGCGGCGGCGGGGCGTCCAGGCGCAGGACCCGGCCGAGCGCGTCCTCGATCTCCCCCTGCACGGTCCGCCGCCCGGGCTGGCGCGCCCAGCCCGAGAAGTCCGTCCCGTCGTAGCCCAGGTCCAGCCTCAGCCGCAGTTCTCGCCTCACGACATCCCTCGTACGGTGCACAAACGAAGAGCGGGCCCAGCGTCCCCCGAAGGGAAGCTGAGCCCGCTCACGGAGCCTGGGATCAGGCCTCGTCCTTCTTGTCGCCCTCCGCCGGGGCGGCCTCGGAGGCCTCGGCGGTGGTGCTCTCGGCGGCCTCGTCCTGCGCCGCCGGCGTCTCCTCGACCTCCGCGGGGGCCGGAGCGGCCTCGGCGGCGGGCGCGGCCGGAGCCGAGCGGGAGACCCGGACCGGGTTCAGCTGCTCGGTCACCAGCTCGATGACCGCCATGGGGGCAGCGTCGCCCTTACGCGGGCCGAGCTTGGTGATCCGGGTGTAGCCACCGGGACGCTCGGCGTACGTCGGGGCGATCTCGGTGAAGAGGTGGTGGACGACGCCCTTGTCGCGGACGACGGTCAGCACCTGGCGACGGTTGTGGATGTCGCCCTTCTTCGCCTTGGTGATCAGCTTCTCCGCGAGCGGACGGAGTCGCCGGGCCTTGGCCTCGGTGGTGGTGATCCGGCCGTTCTGGAACAGCGCCGTGGCGAGGTTCGCCAAGATCAGCCGCTCGTGGGACGGGCTGCCGCCGAGACGGGCGCCCTTGGTGGGCTTGGGCATTTCATGCTCCTCATGGATAACCCGCTCCGGCCGTGTCAGGTACCGGGGTCGGGCCGACCGGCGTACCGGTCGTGACTTGTCATCGCCGCCTCATGCCGCCCCGGAGGGCGGCACGAGACGGTGGTGCGTCGCTCGAAGAACGGGCGATCAGTACTGCTCGGTCTCGATGAACCCGCCGTCCTCGTCGTCGTACCCGCCGCCGGCGACGGCGGAGGGGTCGAACCCGGGCGGGGAGTCCTTGAGAGCCAGGCCCATCTCGTGCAGCTTCTGCTTGACCTCTTCGATCGACTTGGCGCCGAAGTTGCGGATGTCCAGCAGGTCCTGCTCGCTGCGGGCGACGAGCTCACCCACGGTGTGGATGCCCTCGCGCTTGAGGCAGTTGTACGAACGGACGGTGAGGTTGAGCTCCTCGATCGGCAGCGCCAGGTCGGCCGCGAGAGCCGCGTCCGTCGGCGACGGGCCGATGTCGATGCCCTCGGCCTCCACGTTGAGCTCGCGGGCCAGGCCGAACAGCTCGACCAGGGTCTTGCCGGCCGAGGCCACCGCGTCGCGGGGCTTCATGGACGGCTTGGTCTCGACGTCGAGGATGAGGCGGTCGAAGTCCGTGCGCTGCTCGACACGGGTGGCCTCGACCTTGTAGGTGACCTTGAGCACCGGAGAGTAGATCGAGTCGATCGGAATCCGGCCGATCTCCTGACCCGGCTGCTTGTTCTGCGCGGCGGAGACGTAGCCGCGGCCGCGCTCGACGGTCAGCTCCATCTCCAGCTTCGCCTTGCCGTTCAGCGTGGCGATGTGCAGGTCGGGATTGTGCACCTCGACACCGGCCGGAGGCGCGATGTCGGCGGCGGTGACCTCACCGGGGCCCTGCTTGCGCAGGTACATGACCACGGGCTCGTCGTGCTCGGAGGAGACGACCAGCGACTTGAGGTTCAGGATGATGTCGGTGACGTCTTCCTTGACCCCGGGCACGGTCGAGAACTCGTGGAGCACGCCCTCGATGCGGATGCTGGTGACCGCCGCCCCCGGGATGGAGGACAGCAGCGTGCGCCGCAGCGAGTTGCCGATGGTGTAGCCGAAGCCCGGCTCGAGCGGCTCGATGATGAACCTGGACCGGTGCTCCTCGAGCGACTCCTCCTGGAGGCTCGGGCGCTGTGCGATGAGCATCTGGATCTCCTGGATCCGGGACGGCCCCGCCACCGTGGACGAGGGGTCCCTGGGTTACGGCGACGCCCGCTATTTGACGTCGCTCGCCTACAACCATGATGCCGTACGGCCGGGAGTGTACCGGCCGTACGGCGTCATTAAATGCCGGGGCCCTACTACTTGGAGTAGAGCTCGACGATCAGCTGCTCCTGGACCAGCGTGTCGATCTGCTGGCGGACCGGGAGCTGGTGCACGAGGATGCGCATGTTCTCGGCGGAGACGCCCAGCCAGGCCGGGACGGTCTTGTCGCCGGCGGTCGCGCGGGCCACCTCGTACGGAAGCAGGTTGCGCGACTTCTCGCGGACCTCGATGATGTCGTGCTCGCGGACGCGGTACGACGGGATGTCGACCTTCTTGCCGTTCACGAGGAAGTGGCCGTGGCGCACCTGCTGGCGGGCCGCGTCACGCGACTCGGCGAAGCCGGCGCGGTAGACCACGTTGTCGAGACGGCTCTCCAGGATCTGGAGGAGGTTCTCACCGGTCTTGCCGGCCTTGCGGTTGGCTTCCTCGTAGTAGTTGTGGAACTGCTTCTCGAGGACGCCGTAGATGCGGCGGGTCTTCTGCTTCTCACGAAGCTGGAGCTGGTACTCCGACTCCTTCGGACGGCCGCGGCCGTGCTCACCCGGCGGGTACGGGCGGATCTCGATGGGGCACTTGGCGGACTCGCACTTCTTGCCCTTGAGGAAGAGCTTGGTCTTCTCGCGGCGGCAGAGCTTGCAGTCCGGACCCGTGTAACGAGCCATTTCTCTCTACTCTCCTGAGCTCAGACGCGACGGCGCTTGGGCGGACGGCAGCCGTTGTGCGGAACCGGGGTCACGTCCTGGATGGACCCGACCTCGAGGCCGGTCGCCTGCAGCGAACGGATCGCGGTCTCACGGCCGGAGCCGGGGCCCTTGACGAAGACGTCGACCTTCCGCATGCCGTGCTCCATGGCGCGGCGGGCGGCGTTCTCGGCAGCCATCTGGGCGGCGAACGGGGTGGACTTGCGGGAGCCCTTGAACCCGACGTGGCCGGCGCTGGCCCAGGAGATCACGTTCCCGTTCGGGTCGGTGATCGAAACGATGGTGTTGTTGAACGTGCTCTTGATGTGGGCGTGCCCGTGAGCGACGTTCTTCTTTTCCTTGCGGCGCACCTTCTTCGGTGCGCCCTGGCGGCTCTTCGGCGGCATTTAAGCGCTATCTCCTGGCAGTGGCTGCTAAGGACTACTTCTTGCCCGGCTTCTTCTTGCCGGCCACGGTCTTCTTCTTCCCCTTGCGGGTGCGCGCGTTCGTCTGCGTCCGCTGACCGTGGACAGGCAGCCCCTTGCGGTGCCGGATGCCCTGGTAGCAGCCGATCTCGATCTTGCGGCGGATATCGGCCTGAATCTCGCGGCGAAGGTCGCCCTCGATCTTGTAGTTCGCCTCGATGAAGTCACGCATCGGGACGAGTTCGGCGTCCGTGAGCTGGTGGACGCGCAGATCGGGGCTGATGCCGGTCGCGTCAAGGATCTCCTTGGCGCGGGTGCGGCCGATTCCGAAAACGTAGGTGAGAGCGATCTCCAGCCGCTTGTCGCGGGGGAGGTCGACGCCAACCAGGCGGGCCATGGTCGGGCATTCTCCTTCAGTGTGGCGGAGGTCTTGCGCCACACTTCCCCTCCCATGCCCGGGCGAGGGCCCCGGCCTCCGACCGGGGGTCTCCCGCGTGGTACGGCTTGCGCCGCCTGCGCGGGTGTGTGACGCGACTTCGTTGTTCCGGCCCTCACGCGGGTGGAGCCCGTCACATGGACGGACTCAGCAGGGGCCTGGTGGCGACGTACTGAGAGCTGGGCTCAGCCCTGGCGCTGCTTGTGGCGCAGGTTGTCGCAGATCACCATGACGCGACCGTGTCGGCGAATCACCTTGCACTTGTCGCAGATCTTCTTGACGCTCGGCTTGACCTTCATAGTCCTTATTCGTTCCGCATACGGCCCGTCCCGCTGGCGGGGCGGGCTACTTGTACCGGTAGACGATCCGTCCGCGGCTCAGGTCGTAGGGGCTCAGCTCCACGACCACCCGGTCATCGGGCAGGATCCTGATGTAGTGCATTCGCATCCGCCCGCTGATGTGGGCCAGGACCTTGTGACCGTTGTCGAGCTGCACCCGGAACATTGCGTTCGGGAGCGACTCAATAACAGTGCCCTCAATCTCGATGGCGCCGTCTTTCTTGGCCATGGCCCTCGCGTTTCACAGATCGGATCGTCAGAGGCTTCGGAACACTAAGCAGCCGCGACCTTCGGGCGCTTACAGAGAGCGGCGACCAGCCAAGGCCGCCTAGGCGCAAAGGTCATAGTGAACCGACAAAGGAGTGTACGACAACCCGGGCCGAATTGCGAAACGACGGCAGGGGTCCCGACACAACCAGATCACAGGGTACCCCCGGCGGAGGCCGACGGCCAATCCCACGCCGACGGATCGCGTGGAGGAGGGGGAACCACCACACCCGCCCGCCCGGCACCGCCGAAATGCCGGGACGGGGCGGGTGCGGCCTGATCACCGCGGGGGCACGGCCCGAGTGGTGCCGTACGTCGCGACACCGGACATCTACCCGCCCGCGGCTGCCGCGACGGCGGCCCTCCGGTAAAGAACGCTCAGGTGTCGCGTCCCCGGGACTGCCCGGCCGTGCCGGCGATCGTGCTGACGAGGAGGATGACGCCCCAGGGGCCCATCACCCAGAGCGGCCACGGATAGACGAAGTGCCCGGAGGACAGGCCGACGATGAGCCAGATCATCCAGTTCACGCCGCTGGCGCCGGCCCAGGCGGACCAGGCGGCCCGCAGACCGGCCCGCGCCTTCGCGTCACGCCGGGCCGGCCGGGACCCCCGCGCGGGCTCGACGGCGGCCGGCAGGCGGTTCAGGTCGATGCCGGGCAGGTCGGAGGTGAGCGTGGCCAGTTCCCCGTACGTACGGCTCTGGTAGACCTGCTCCAGCCGCTCGTTGAACTCGTCGAGGGTGAGCCTGCCTTCGGCCACGTGCTCGCGCAGCGCCGCGGCGACCCGGTCCCGGTCGCCGTCCGAGGCCCGCATCTCCGGCGCTGCAGCCATCACCATCTCCCCGGCTGTTCGAGCGATATGACCATTATGGTGCAGGTGCCGCCAGGACGGGCGGAGCCGTCAGGCGGTCTCCCCCGCCTCGGCCCCGGCGCCGGAGAAGCGGGAGGCGCCTCCGTCGAGCGCGGTGAGGACCAGCGGGCCGTTCTCCGTCACCGCGACGCTGTGCTCGAAGTGGGCGGACGCGCGGCCGTCGAGGGTGACGACCGTCCAGTCGTCGGCCAGCACCTTGGTCCGATCGGTGCCGAGGTTCACCATCGGCTCGATCGCGAAACACATGCCCACCTCGAAGCGGGGGCCGCGCCCCGGACGGCCGTGGTTGGCCACCCAGGGGTCCATGTGCATCTCGGTGCCGATGCCGTGCCCGCCGTACTCCTGGGGGATGCCGTAGCGGCCCTGAGACCGCACGTACTGCTCGATCTGGTGGCCGATGTCGCTCAGGTGCCCGCCGGCCCGCAGGGCGGCGATGCCCCGCCACATGGCCTCCTCGGTCACCCGCATGAGCTCGGTCAGCTTGGGGTCCACCTCCCCGATCCCGACGGTGATCGCCGAGTCTCCGTGCCACCCGTCGAGGATCGCGCCGCAGTCGATGGAGATGATGTCGCCCTCGCGCAGCGCGCGGCGGTCGGTGGGGATGCCGTGGACGACCTCGTCGTTCACGGAAGCGCAGATCGTGGCGGGGAAGCCCTGGTAACCCTTGAACGACGGGATCGCGCCCTCGCTCCGGATCGCCTCCTCGGCGATGGCGTCGAGGTCGAGCGGCGTCATCCCGGGCCGGACCGACGTCCGGAGCAACTCCAGCGTCCGGCCGACGACCAGGCCGGCCGCGCGCATCTTCTCCAGTTGCTCCGCGCTCTTGATCTGGATTCCGTGCCGGTTCTTCTTGAACACGCAATACACCCCCTCTCGAAATTGTCCCATATAAGCCTGAACGCCACCCCATGGAGTGGAGTGGCGTTCCCGGCCGCGGTAATGGTTCAGTCGGCGAACCGTCGCAGCGCCGACATCGCCCGCTGGGTGATCTCCTCGACCGGCCCGGTCGCGTCGACCCCCTGCAGGATGCCCTCGTCGGCGTAGAACGAGATGAGCGGCGACGTCTGCTCCTGGTAGACCTCCAGGCGCCGCCTGATGGTCTCCTCGCGGTCGTCGTCCCGCTGGAAGAGCTCCCCGCCGCAGGCGTCGCAGACGCCCTCCACCGCAGGCGGGTCGAACAGCACATGCCACACCTTGCCGCAGGAACGGCACGTACGGCGCCCGGCCAGGCGGCGTACGACCTCGTCGTCCTCGACGACCAGGTTGAGGACCACGTCGAGCGCTGTGCCGAACTCGGCCAGCATCTTCTTGAGGACCTCGGCCTGGGGCACGTTGCGGGGAAAGCCGTCCAGGAGGAAGCCCTCCTGCGCGTCATCCTCCGACAACCGGTCGCGGACCATGGCCACGGTCACCTCGTCGGGGACGAGGTCACCGCGGTCCATGTACTCCTTGGCAAGTTTGCCGAGCTCCGTGCCGCCGGAGACGTTGGCACGGAAGATGTCGCCTGTCGAGATTTTCGGGATCGACAGGTGCGATGCGATGAACTGGGCCTGCGTCCCCTTACCCGCTCCGGGGGGCCCAACCAGGACGACGCGCACTATCTCAGGAAGCCCTCGTAGTTGCGCTGCTGAAGCTGGCTCTCGATCTGCTTGACCGTGTCCAGACCAACACCAACCATGATCAGAATGCTGGTCCCTCCGAACGGGAAGTTCTGGCTCGCCCCGGCCACCCCCAGTGCGATGATCGGGATGAGCGAGATCAAACCCAGATACGGAGCACCTGTGGCCGTGAGCCTGTTGAGCACGTAGCTCAGGTACTCAGCGGTCGGCCGGCCCGGGCGGATGCCCGGGATGAACCCACCGTACTTCTTCATGTTGTCAGCCACTTCAGCGGGGTTGAAAGTGATGGACACGTAGAAGTAGGTGAAGAAGACGATCATCAGGAAGAACGTGGCCATGTAGACCGGATGGTCGCCCCTGACCAGGTACTGGGCAAGCCAGTCGACGACGACGTTGGGGTTCTGACTGTTGCCGAACAGCGTCACCATAAGCTGCGGCAGGTACAGCAGCGACGAGGCGAAGATGACCGGGATGATGCCGGCCTGGTTCACCTTGAGCGGGATGTAGGTCGAGGTGCCGCCGTACATCCGCCGGCCGACCATCCGCTTGGCGTACTGCACCGGGATGCGGCGCTGCGCCTGCTCGATGAAGACGACGACGCCGATCATCACGACACCGACGATCATCACGATGACGAACTTGAAGGGGCTGAGCCGGTAGATGTTCACCAGCTCGGACGGGAACACCGCGATGACCTGAGTGAAGATCAGGATCGACATGCCGTTGCCGACGCCGCGGTCGGTGACGAGCTCGCCCAGCCACATGATCACAGCCGTACCGGCGGTCATCGTGATGACCATGGTCACGAGCGGGAAGACCTCCTGGCTCAGCAGGACCTGCTCGTTACAGCTGGGGAAGAGCTGCCCGCTGCGGGCCAGCGCGACGAAGGCCGTCGACTGGAGCACCGACAGCCCGATGGTCAGATAACGTGTGTACTGCGTGATCTTCGCCGTTCCCGACTGGCCCTCCTTCTTGAGGGCCTCCAGCCGGGGGATCACCACCGTCAGCAGCTGCAGGATGATGCTCGCGGTGATGTACGGCATGATGCCGAGCGCGAACACTGAAAGTTTCAACAGGGCGCCGCCGCTGAAGAGCTGCACCATCCCGTAGATGTTGCCGGCGTCTCCCGCCTGGGCCTGCTCTAGACACAGGGCCACGTTCTGGGCGTTGACGCCCGGAGTGGGAAGCACCGAGCCAAGCCGGAACAGCACGATGATGCCCAATGTGAAGAGCAGCTTCTTGCGCAGGTCCGGCGTCCGGAACGCCCGGGTTATCGCGGTCAGCACGGTCCCTCCTGCGCGCCAGTGACGCGGTTACGGTCGGCGATGGCCCGCAAGGCGTCCATCGACATGTCTTTCTGCCAGAGTGCTTGGTCAGACACGGGCCAGAGCCTCGTGCCAGGCGAACTCTAACGCACTACGGGCGCGGAGGCTCATAACGAACCTCCGCGCCTCGTGGAGCGTCATGCCTACAGCTCGGAAACCGAGCCACCGGCAGCGGCGATCTTCTCCTTCGCGCTGGCGGAGAAGGCGTGCGCCTGCACGTTCACCGCCACGGAGATGTCGCCGGTGCCCAGCACCTTCACGGGCTGGTTCTTGCGGACCGCACCCTTGGCCACCAGGTCGTCGAGCGTGACGTCGCCGCCCTGGGGGAACAGCTCCCCGAGCCTGTCCAGGTTGACGACCTGGTAGGTCGTCTTGAACAGGGCGTTGGAGAAGCCCTTCAGCTTCGGCAGCCGCCGCTGGAGCGGGACCTGGCCACCCTCGAAGCCCGGCATCACTGCCGTACGGGCCCGGGTGCCCTTGGTGCCACGGCCGGCCGTCTTGCCCTTGGAGCCCTCGCCACGGCCCTTGCGGGTCTTGGCCTTGTTGGAGCCGGGGGCCGGACGGAGGTCGTGGATCTTGAGCGGAGCGTTCTCGGTCATGACTAGTCGACCTCCTCAACAACGACGAGGTGCGACACCTTGGCGACCATGCCCCGGATCTCGGGACGGTCCTCCTTGACGACCACGTCGCCGATTCGCTTCAGGCCCAGCGAACGCAGCGAGTCACGCTGGTTCTGCTGGCCGCCGATCTTGGACCGGGTCTGGGTGATCTTCAGGCGAGCCATCGCTAGCTCACCGCCTTCGCGGCAGCCGCGGCCTCGGCCAGACCCTCGGCGCGAGCCTTCAGCATGGCCTTGGGAGCGACGTCCTCGATCGGCAGGCCACGACGGGCCGCGATCTCCTCGGGCCTGCTGAGGCCCTTGAGAGCCGCCACGGTGGCGTGCACGATGTTGATCGGGTTGTCCGAGCCGAGCGACTTGGACAGCACGTCGTGGATCCCGGCGCACTCCAGGACCGCGCGAACCGGGCCGCCCGCGATGACGCCCGTACCGGGCGAGGCCGGACGCAGGAGGACGACGCCGGCGGCGTCCTCGCCCTGCACCGGGTGCGGGATGGTGCCCTGGATGCGCGGGACCTTGAAGAAGTGCTTCTTGGCCTCCTCGACGCCCTTGGCGATCGCCGCAGGCACCTCCTTGGCCTTGCCGTAGCCGACCCCGACGAGGCCGTTGCCGTCGCCGACGATGACCAGCGCGGTGAAGCTGAAGCGCCGGCCGCCCTGGACGACCTTGGCCACTCGGTTGATCTTTACGACGCGCTCGATGTACGAGACGCCCTTGTCTGCGGCGCCACCGCGGCGGTCATCACGACGGTCACGCCGCTCGCCACCGCCGCCGGCACCGCGACGCGGAGCTGCAGCCATCAGTGGTTCCTCTTCTCGTTGCTCTTGGGACGGGTCATGAGGCGCGACCCTCGGACCGGAGCCATCAGAACTCCAGCCCGCCTTCACGGGCGCTGTCCGCGAGAGCGGCGATCCGCCCCGCGTAGCGGTTGCCACCGCGGTCGAACACGACAGCGGTGATCCCGGCGGTCTTGGCCCGCTGAGCGAGAAGCTCGCCGACCTTCTTCGCCTTCTCGGTCTTGTCACCCTCGGCGCCGCGCAGGGAGGCGTCCATGGTGGAGGCGCTCACCAGCGTGTGGCCCTGGGTGTCGTCGACGATCTGCACGAACAGGTGACGCGTGGACCGGTTGACGACCAGACGCGGACGCTCGGTCGTGCCGAACACGTTCTTGCGGACGCGGTTGTGCCGGCGGGCCCGGGAGACCGTGCGGGCGGCCGTGTGCTTGCCGTACGCAGCCTTTCCAGCCATGCCTACTTACCAGCCTTTCCGACCTTGCGGCGGATAACCTCGCCCTGGTAGCGCACACCCTTGCCCTTGTACGGGTCCGGCTTGCGCAGCTTCCTGATGTTCGCGGCGACCTCGCCGACCTTCTGCTTGTCGATGCCGTCCACGTGGAACAGGGTCGGCTTCTCGACACGGAAGGAGACGCCCTCAGGCGCGTCGATGATCACCGGGTGGCTGAAGCCCAGCGAGAACTCCAGCTGCGTCGGGCCCTTGGCCGCGACGCGGTAACCGACGCCGACGATCTCCAGCGTCTTCGTGTAGCCCTGCGTGACACCCGCCACCATGTTGGCGATGAGCGTGCGCGACAGGCCGTGCAGCGCACGAACCTTGTTCTCGTCGTTCGGGCGGGTGACGGCGATGTTGCCGTCCTCGCCACGCGAGACCTCGATGGGCTCGGCGACCGTGTGAGTGAGCGTGCCCTTGGGCCCCTTGACCTGGACCGCCCGGCCGTCGATCGTGATGTCGACACCCGCCGGTACGGGGATGGGCAGCCGTCCGATTCGCGACATGCTGAGTTCCTCCCCTCGTTACCAGACGTAGGCGAGGACTTCCCCGCCCACTCCACGCTTGCTCGCCTGCCGGTCCGTCATCAGACCGCCGGACGTCGAGATGATCGCGACGCCCAAGCCGCCCAGAACGCGGGGCAGGTTGTCCTTCTTTGCGTAGACCCGCAGACCGGGCTTCGACACCCGGCGCAGGCCGGCGATGGAGCGCTCGCGGGTGGGGCCGAACTTCAGCTCCATCACGAGGTTCTTGCCGACCTTCGCGTCCTCGACGCTCCAGCCCTGGATGTAGCCCTCCTGCTGGAGGATCTCCGCGATGTGTGCCTTGATCTTCGAGTAAGGCATGCTCACGGTGTCGTGATAGGCCGAGTTCGCGTTCCGCAGACGCGTCAGCATGTCTGCGATCGGGTCGGTCATCGTCATGGCCGGTGGCCTTCCTCACCGCGGTTTCCCGATGGGACCTTCGGTGCGGTCGTGGGCGCTGTGGTCAGCGCCCGGTTGATAAGACTTCTGTACGGCTGGCCCGCGAGGGCTTACCAGCTCGACTTGGTGATGCCGGGCAGCTCGCCCCGGTGCGCCATCTCGCGGAAGCACACGCGGCACAGCCCGAACTTGCGGTAGACAGCGCGGGGACGGCCGCAGCGGGAACACCGAGTGTACGCCCGGACCTCGAACTTCTGCTTGCGCGCTGCCTTGACCTTCAGCGACGTCTTCGCCATGATCAGGCCTCCTTGAAGGGGAATCCGAGGAGCTTCAGCAGCGCCCGGCCCTGCTCGTCGTTCTTCGCGGTGGTCACGACCGTGATGTCCATGCCCCGCTGCCGGTCGACCTTGTCCTGGTCGACCTCGTGGAACATGACCTGCTCGGTGAGGCCGAAGGTGTAGTTGCCGTTGCCGTCGAACTGCTTCGGCGACAGGCCGCGGAAGTCCCGGATACGCGGCAGCGCCAGGGACAGCAGACGGTCGAGGAACTCCCACATGCGGTCGCCGCGCAGCGTCACGTGCGCACCGATCGGCATGCCCTCGCGCAGCTTGAACTGCGCGATGGACTTGCGGGCGCGGGCGACGGCCGGCTTCTGGCCGGTGATGGCGGTGAGGTCGCGCACGGCGCCCTCGATGAGCTTCGAGTCGCGGGCGGCCTCGCCGACGCCCATGTTCACCTTGATCTTGGTGATCGTGGGCACCTGCATGATGTTCTCGATGCCGAACTCCTCGCGCAGCTTCGCGATGATCTCCTCGCGGTAGCGCTGCTTGAGGCGCGGAAGAGTCCGCTCTTCAGTGGTCGCGGTCATCAGTTGTCCTCACCCGTCGCCTCGGCGTCGCCCTTCGCGGCGGCCTTCTTCTCGGGCTTCTTCTCGTCATCCTTGAGCTTCTTGACGTTGCTCACGTGGATGGGAGCCTCCATGGTCTGCACGCCGCCTTCCTTGGCGCCGCGCGGTCCCTGGTTGGTGACCTTGGAGTGCTTCTTGATCATGTTGACGCCCTCGACCACCACGCGCTCATCGCGCGGGTAGGCGGCGATGATCCGGCCCTTGGCGCCCTTGTCCTTGCCCGCGATGACCTGGACGAGGTCACCCTTCTTCACGTGCAGCTTCGGCATCACAGCACCTCCGGCGCGAGCGAGATGATGCGCATGAACTTCTTGTCGCGCAGTTCACGGCCCACCGGGCCGAAGATGCGGGTGCCCCGGGGGTCGCCGCTGTCCTTGATGATGACGGCGGCGTTCTCGTCGAAGCGGATGTAGGAGCCGTCGGGGCGGCGGCGCTCCTTCACGGTGCGCACCACGACAGCCTTGACAACGTCGCCTTTCTTAACGCCTCCGCCGGGAATGGCGTCCTTCACCGTGCCCACGATGATGTCGCCGATTCCCGCGTAGCGCCGACCCGAGCCACCGAGCACGCGGATGCAAAGGATTTCCTTCGCACCCGTGTTGTCGGCGACCTTGAGCCGCGACTCCTGCTGGATCACGTCTACTCCTGTGTGTCGTGCCGGTTCTCACCCTGGTGGTGAGCCTGGCCGAACTGATGTGGTCTTTTTCCCTCGGCGACAGCCGTACGACCGCCGCCGCTGGCGGACGGGGCCGACAGCCGGCCCCGCCCCTTGGACACCGTCGTGGGGGGCGGTCTCCCACCCCCCACGAGGCGCGTCTAAGTGAGGTTACTTGGCCTTCTCGAGGATCTCGACGACTCGCCACCGCTTGGTGGCCGACAGCGGCCGGGTCTCCATCAGGAGGACGCGGTCGCCGACGCCGCAGGAGTTCTGCTCGTCGTGGGCCTTGTACTTCGTCGTACGGCGGATGACCTTGCCGTACAGCGGGTGCTTGACGCGGTCCTCGACGGCGACGACGACGGTCTTGTCCATCTTGTCGCTGACGACCAGGCCCTCACGGGTCTTGCGGTAGTTCCGCGTCTCAGTGGTCGGGGTCTCGGTTGCTTCAGACATCGCTCGGCTCCTTCTCGACCGTGACGATTCCGAGCTCGCGCTCGCGCATCACGGTGTAGATGCGGGCGATCTCGTGGCGGACGGCGCGCAGCCGCCCGTGGCTCTCCAGCTGCCCGGTCGCCGCCTGGAAGCGGAGGTTGAACAGCTCCTCCTTGGCTTCCTTCAGCTTCTGGACCAGGACCTCCTGGTCCTCGACTCGCAGCTCCGCGGCGGTCAGACCCTTAGCCATCACGCCTCACCCACTTCACGCTTGACGAAACGGCACTTCATGGGGAGCTTGTGCATCGCGCGCCGCATGGCCTCGCGGGCCACGGGCTCGGCGACACCGGACAGCTCGAACATGACACGGCCGGGCTTGACATTGGCGATCCACCACTCCGGAGAGCCCTTACCGGAACCCATGCGGGTCTCGGCCGGCTTCTTCGTCAGGGGGCGGTCCGGGAAGATGTTGATCCACACCTTGCCGCCACGGCGGATGTGCCGGGTCATGGCGATACGTGCGGCCTCGATCTGGCGGTTGGTCACGTAGGAGTGCTCAAGCGCCTGAATGCCGAACTCGCCGAAGACGACCCGGGTGCCGCCCTTGGCGGCGCCGCTGCGGTCGGGCCGGTGCTGCTTGCGGTGCTTGACCCTGCGCGGGATCAGCATGGTCAGCTCCCTTCAGCACCCGGCTGCTCCGCCGGGCCGGTCTCGGGGGCGGCCTGCGCGGCCGCCTCGGTCCTGGGGGCGCGGTCGGGACGACCCGCCCCACCACGACGGGGACGGTCGCCGCCGCCACGACGCGGACGCTCGCCCGCACCACCGCGACGGTCGTCACGCTCACGACGCTGGCTCGCACGGGCGCCGGCCGCGGCCGCCTCCCGCTCGGAGCGGCTGGTCGGGGCCTCGCCCTTGTAGATCCACACCTTCACGCCGATGCGGCCGAAGGTGGTGCGGGCCTCGTAGAAGCCGAAGTCCACGTCGGCCCGGAGCGTGTGCAGGGGCACGCGGCCCTCGCGGTAGAACTCCGAGCGCGACATCTCGGCGCCGCCGAGACGGCCGGAGCACTGGACACGGATGCCCTTGGCCCCGCTCTTCATGGCGGACTGCATGGCCTTACGCATGGCACGGCGGAACGAGACGCGGCTGGACAGCTGCTCGGCCACGCCCTGCGCGACGAGCTGCGCGTCGATCTCGGGGTTCTTCACCTCGAGGATGTTCAGCTGGACCTGCTTCTTGGTCAGCTTCTCCAGGTCGCCGCGGATGCGGTCGGCCTCGGCGCCGCGACGGCCGATGACGATGCCCGGCCGGGCGGTGTGGATGTCGACCTGGACGCGGTCGGTCGTGCGCTCGATCTCGACCTTGGAGATGCCGGCCCGCTCCATGCCCTTCTGCAGCATGCGACGGATCGCCACGTCCTCGGCGACGTACGACTTGTACAGCTTGTCGGCGTACCACCGGCTCTTGAAGTCGGTCGTGATGCCGAGGCGGAACCCGTGCGGGTTAACCTTCTGGCCCACTAGCGGGTCCTTCCCTTCGGCTCGCGGGACTCCACGATCACGGTGATGTGGCTCGTCCGCTTGTTGATCCGATAGGCACGACCCTGGGCACGCGGGCGGAAGCGCTTGAGCGTCGGGCCCTCGTCGACCCACGCCCGGCTCACGAAGAGCGTGTCCCGGTCGAGCTTGAAGTTGTGCTCAGCGTTCGCGATCGCGCTCGAGAGCACCTTGTAGACGGTCTCGCTCGCCGACTGGGGAGCGAACTGCAGCACGGCCTGCGCCTCCGAAGCGGGCAGCCCGCGAATGAGGTCCACCACACGGCGGGCCTTCCGGGGCGTGTGGCGCGCGTACCGCGCCTGTGCCCTGGCTTCCATCGCTTTCTCCTCTAACTGCTGGCTTGAAGGCGCTTACCGCCGGCTGCGGCGGTCTTCCTTGACGTGGCTGCGGAACGTCCGCGTGGGGGCGAACTCACCGAGCTTGTGGCCGATCATCGAATCGGTGACGAACACCGGAACGTGCTTGCGGCCGTCGTGCACGGCGATCGTGTGGCCGATCATGTCGGGCACGATCATGGAGCGCCGCGACCACGTCTTGATGACGTTCTTGGTGCCCTTCTCGTTCTGGGCGTCCACCTTCTTCTGCAGGTGGTCGTCCACGAAGGGACCCTTCTTAAGACTACGTGGCATATCGGCTGCTCCTACCGCTTCTTCCTCTTGCTCCGACGACGGATGATCAGCCGGTCGCTCGGCTTGTTCGGCTGCCGCGTGCGGCCCTCGGGCTTGCCCTTCGGGTTCACCGGGTGGCGACCACCGGAGGTCTTGCCCTCACCACCACCGTGCGGGTGGTCGACCGGGTTCATGGCGACACCGCGGACCGTGGGGCGCTTGCCCTTCCAGCGGTTGCGGCCGGCCTTGCCGATGCTGATGTTGGACTGCTCGGCGTTGCCCACCTGGCCCACCGAGGCCCGGCAGCGCACGTCGACCTGGCGCATTTCTCCGGACGGCATACGCAGGGTCGCGTACATGCCCTCCTTGGCGAGCAGCTGGATCTGCGCGCCGGCGCTGCGGCCGAGCTTGGCGCCGCCACCGGGGCGAAGCTCCACCGCGTGGATGAAGGTACCGGTCGGGATGTTGCGCAGCGGCAGGCAGTTGCCCGGCTTGATGTCGGCCGTGGGGCCGTTCTCGACCCGGTCCCCCTGCTTGAGGCCGGCCGGGGCGAGGATGTAGCGCTTCTCGCCGTCGGCGTAGTGCAGCAGCGCGATGCGGGAGGTGCGGTTCGGGTCGTACTCGATGTGCGCGACCTTGGCCGGGATCCCGTCCTTGTCGTGGCGGCGGAAGTCGATGATCCGGTAGGCGCGCTTGTGCCCGCCTCCCTGGTGCCGGGCGGTCACCCGGCCGTGGACGTTACGGCCGCCCTTGCTGTGCAGTGGGGCAAGCAGCGACTTCTCCGGCGTGCTGCGCGTGATCTCGGCGAAGTCCGAGACGCTCGCGCCGCGCCGACCCGGAGTCGTCGGCTTGTACTTACGGATGCCCATCTTTTTCGTTCATCCTTCGTCGGTTCGTACCGGTCGGGGTCCGCCTCACGGCGGTCCCCCCGGTGCTTTCTTCCTCGGGGCCGGTCCCTCGCACGGTGGCGAGGGGCCCCTCTCCCCGCTGCGGCAGGTGCTAGCCGATCTGACCGAAGATGTCGATCCGCTCACCCTCGGCCAGGCTCACGATCGCGCGCTTCGTGGTCGGGCGCTGGCCGTAGCCGTGCTTGGTCCGCTTGCGCTTGCCCTGGCGGTTGATCGTGTTCACGCCGGTCACCTTGACACCGAAGATCTGCTCGACGGCGATCTTCACCTGCGTCTTGTTGGCACCCTTGCGCACCAGGAACGTGTACTTGTTGTGCTCATCGATCAGGCCGTAGCTCTTCTCGGAGACGATCGGCTTGAGGATGATGTCGCGCGGGTCGGCGATCTTCTGCATCAGGCCTCTTCCTTCCCGCTGTTCGCCAGCCGGGCCACGACCTGGTCGTAGGCCTCACGGGTGAAGACCAGGTCGTCGTGGCACAGCACGTCGTAGGTGTTCAGCTGTCCCGCGTCCAGCAGGTGGACCTCGGGCGCGTTGCGCAGGCTGAGCCAGGTGACCTCGTCGTTCTCGTCGACCACGACGAGAACGCTGCGGGCCTGCGTGATCTTCCGCAGCGCCTCCAGGGCGGCCTTGGTCTTGGGCGTGTCACCCGTGACCAGGCTGCTCACCACGTGGACGCGGCCGCCGCCGGCGCGGTCGGACAGCGCGCCCTTGAGGGCCGCCGCCTTCATCTTCTTGGGCGTCCGCTGCTCGTACGAGCGCGGCTGCGGGCCGTGGACGACGCCACCACCGGCGAACTGCGGAGCGCGGGTCGAACCCTGGCGCGCACGGCCGGTGCCCTTCTGCCGGTACGGCTTCTTGCCGCCGCCGGAGACGTTGCCGCGGGTCTTGGTGGCGTGGGTGCCCTGCCGGCGCGCGGCGAGCTGGGCGACGACCACCTGGTGGATCAGCGGGACGTTGACCTTGGCGCCGAAGACCTCCTCGGGGAGGTCGACGGTCCCCGCCTTGGCGCCGCTGGCGTCGAGGACGTCAATGGTCGTGGTCACTTCGCAGCAACCCCCTTCTTGGCAGCGGTGCGGAGGAGGACCAGGCTGCCGTTGGCGCCGGGGATCGCACCCTTGATCAGGATGAGGCCCTTCTCGGCGTCCACGGCGTGCACCTTGAGGCTCTGGACCGTCGTGCGGACGTTGCCCATCCGGCCGGCCATACGCAGGCCCTTGAAGACGCGGCCCGGGGTGGCGCAGCCACCGATGGAACCCGGGGAGCGGTGCTTGCGCTGGGTACCGTGCGAAGCGCCCAGACCACGGAAGTTGTGGCGCTTCATGACACCGGCGAAGCCCTTGCCCTTGCTCTTGCCAGTGACGTCGACGTACTGGCCGGCCTCGAAGGTGTCGGCGAGGAGCTCCTGGCCGACCGTGTACTCGGAGGCGTCGTCGGTGCGTACCTCGGTGAAGTAGCGGCGCGGGGTGATGTCGTGCTTGCGCAGGTAGTCGCCCAGGGGCTTGTTCACCTTGCGCGGGTCGATCTGCCCGTAGCCGAGCTGGACGGCGGAGTAGCCGTCCTTCTCCGGAGTGCGGACCCGGGTCACCACGCACGGACCGGCCTCGACGACGGTGACCGGGATCACCCGGTTCGCCTCATCGAAGACCTGGGTCATGCCGAGCTTCTTGCCCAGGACGCCCTTGATCTGCTTAGCCATGTCAGTGCGTTCCTTAAAGCTTGATCGAGATGTCCACGCCGGCGGGAAGGTCGAGACGCATGAGCGAGTCGACCGTCTTCGGCGTCGGGTCGATGATGTCAATCAGCCGCTTGTGCGTACGCATTTCGAAGTGCTCGCGGCTGTCCTTGTACTTGTGCGGCGACCGGATGACGCAGTACACGTTCTTCTCGGTCGGCAGCGGCACCGGGCCAGCGACCTTGGCGCCGGTCCGCGTCACCGTCTCGACGATCTTCTTGGCCGAGCTGTCGATGACCTCGTGGTCATACGCCTTAAGCCGGATGCGGATCTTCTGTCCCGCCATAATGGCCTCGGTGTCCTTCGCTGTCGTCCTATAAAGCTTCACGCGGCCTGTTGCCGCAGGTCGGTTTCCACGAGGCCGACGTCCGGATCCCGTCCGGTGTTCCGTGATCTGGCAGTGGCTTCGGTCGAAGTGCGGCCGAAAGCACTGCGAGATCACGGTCTCGTCGTTCGTGGGGGGTCGTCTCCGGCCCCTGCGCGGTGCGGCGGTCAGGCCCTCGTGGACCCGACCGCCGCCCAGCGGTGCTGCTACTTGATGACCTTCGTCACGCGACCGGCGCCGACGGTGCGGCCACCCTCGCGGATCGCGAACTTGAGGCCTTCCTCCATCGCGATCGGCTGGATGAGCTGGACGGTCATCTCGGTGTTGTCACCGGGCATGACCATCTCGGTGCCCTCCGGCAGGTTCACGACACCGGTCACGTCAGTCGTACGGAAGTAGAACTGCGGCCGGTAGTTGTTGAAGAACGGCGTGTGGCGGCCGCCCTCGTCCTTGGACAGGATGTAGACCTGCGCCTCGAACTCGGTGTGCGGGGTGGTCGTGCCCGGCTTGATGACACACTGGCCGCGCTCGACGTCCTCGCGCTTGATGCCGCGCAGGAGCAGACCGACGTTGTCACCGGCCTGGCCCTCGTCAAGGAGCTTGCGGAACATCTCGACGCCGGTGACGGTCGTCGTGGTGCTCTTCTCCTTGATGCCGATGATGTCGACGGTCTCGTTGACCTTGACGATGCCGCGCTCGATACGGCCGGTGACGACGGTGCCGCGTCCGGTGATCGAGAACACGTCCTCGATCGGCATGAGGAAGGGCTTGTCGGTGTCACGAACGGGCTCGGGGACGTTCTCGTCCACGGCGTTCATGAGCTCGATGATCGAGTCGCCCCACTTCTCGTCGCCCTCGAGCGCCTTGAGCGCCGATACGCGCACGACCGGCAGGTCGTCGCCCGGGAACTCCTGGGCGGACAGCAGCTCGCGGACCTCGAGCTCGACGAGCTCCAGGATCTCCTCGTCGTCGACCATGTCGGCCTTGTTGAGGGCCACGACGATGTAGGGGACGCCGACCTGGCGGGCCAGGAGGACGTGCTCCTTCGTCTGCGGCATCGGACCGTCGGTCGCCGCGACCACCAGGATCGCGCCGTCCATCTGGGCGGCACCGGTGATCATGTTCTTCACGTAGTCGGCGTGACCGGGGCAGTCCACGTGGGCGTAGTGGCGCTTCTCGGTCTGGTACTCGACATGCGCGATGGAGATGGTGATTCCGCGAGCCTTCTCCTCGGGCGCCTTGTCGATCTTGTCGAACGGGGTCGCCTCGTTGAGCTGCGGGAAACGGTCGTGAAGCACCTTGGTGATCGCCGCGGTCAGAGTGGTCTTGCCGTGGTCGATGTGCCCAATGGTGCCGATGTTCACGTGCGGCTTGTTCCGCTCGAACTTGGCCTTGGCCACTGGTCTGTCTCCTTAGAGATTTCTGACTTGACTTGCGTCTTCTACCTCAGGCTCTGTACGGCGGGGCGCCCGAGAGCGCCCCACCTTACAGCGAGCGGAACTTTTTCGTCCCGAGCCCCTCTGGCTACGGGGCGACCATCTCTACGGCGCCCCGCCACAGTGGTGCGGAACTATTCGCCCCGAGCCTTCGCGACGATCTCCTTGGCGATGCCCGGGGGCACCTCCGCGTAGGAGTCGAACTGCATGCTGTAGCTCGCCCGCCCCTGAGTGCGGCTGCGCAGGTCGCCCACGTAGCCGAACATCTCGGAGAGCGGAACGAGCGCCCTGATGACACGGGCGCCGGACCGTTCGTCCATTGCCTGGATCTGTCCGCGACGACCGTTGAGGTCGCCGATGACGTCTCCCATGTAGTCCTCGGGCGTGGTGACCTCGACGGCCATCATCGGCTCGAGGAGTACGGCGTCCGCCTTGCGCGCGGCCTCCTTGAAGGCCATCGAGCCGGCGATCTTGAAGGCCATTTCCGACGAGTCGACCTCGTGGAAGGCACCGTCCTGCAGCGTGACCTTGACGCCGACCATCGGGTAGCCGGCGAGCACGCCGAACTCGGCCGCCTCCTGCGCGCCCGCGTCCACGGACGGGATGTACTCCCGCGGGATGCGGCCACCGGTGACCTTGTTCTCGAACTCGTAACCGTCGTTGCCCTCGCCCAGCGGCTCCAGGTTGATGATCACGCGAGCGAACTGGCCGGAACCACCGGTCTGCTTCTTGTGCGTGTACTCGACCTTCTCCACCTTGCGGCGAATGGTCTCGCGGTAGGCGACCTGCGGGCGGCCGACGTTCGCCTCGACCTTGAACTCGCGGCGCATCCGGTCGACGAGGATCTCCAGGTGGAGCTCGCCCATACCCCAGATGACCGTCTGGCCGGTCTCCTCGTCCCGGCGGACCTGGAAGGACGGGTCCTCCTCGGCCAGCCGCTGGATCGCGGTGCCCAGCTTCTCCTGGTCGCCCTTGGTCTTGGGCTCGATCGCGACGTTGATGACCGGCGCGGGGAACGTCATCGACTCGAGGACGACCTGCTTGACCGGGTCCGACAGAGTGTCGCCGGTGGTGGTGTCCTTCAGGCCCATGACGGCCACGATCTGACCAGCGGTCGCGGACGGGCGCTCCTCGCGCTTGTTCGCGTGCATCTGGTAGATCTTGCCGATCCGCTCCTTCTTGCCCTTGACCGAGTTCACCACGGTGGTGCCGGTCTCGAGCGTTCCGGAGTAGACGCGGATGTAGGTGAGCTTGCCCAGGTGCGGGTCGCTCATGATCTTGAACGCCAGCGCCGCGAAAGGCTCGTTCGGGTCCGCGTGACGCTCGACGATCTCCTCCTCGTTGCCCACCGCGTGGCCCTTGAAGGCCGGGATGTCGGTGGGGGCGGGGAGATAGGCGACGATCGCGTCGAGCAGGGGCTGCACGCCCTTGTTCTTGAACGCGGTGCCACACAGGACCGGGTTGATCGCGCCGGCGACCGTCGCCCGGCGGATGGCCGCGACGAGCTGCTCCTCGGTGGGCTCGACACCCTCCAGGAAGAGCTCCATGAGCTCGTCGTCGTTCTCGGCGACCGTCTCGACCAGCTTGTCGCGCCACTCGCGGGCCGCGTCGGCGTGGTCGGCCGGGATGTCGACGGTGTCGTACATCTCGCCCTTGGCCGCCTCGGCGCTCCAGAGCAGGCCCTTCATCTTCACCAGGTCGATGACGCCCTTGAAGTCGGCCTCGACGCCCCAGGGAAGCTGGATGACCACCGGGGTGGAACCCAGCCGGCTGATCATCATGTCGACGCAGCGGTGGAACTCCGCACCGACCCGGTCCATCTTGTTCACGAAGCAGATGCGGGGCACGCCGTACCGGTCGGCCTGGCGCCAGACCGTCTCCGACTGCGGCTCCACGCCGGCGACGCCATCGAACACCGCGACCGCGCCGTCGAGAACACGCAGCGACCGCTCGACCTCGATGGTGAAGTCCACGTGTCCGGGCGTGTCGATGATGTTGATCGTGTGATCAAGCCAGCTGCAGGTGGTGGCGGCAGACGTGATGGTGATGCCGCGCTCCTGCTCCTGCTCCATCCAGTCCATGGTGGCAGCGCCCTCATGGACCTCACCCAGCTTGTAGTTGATGCCGGTGTAGAACAGGATGCGCTCAGTCGTCGTGGTCTTGCCCGCGTCGATGTGGGCCATGATCCCGATGTTGCGGACCCTGGCCAGGTCAAGAGCGGTCGTGGTGGCCACTTCTTCGCGTCCTTAACTCGTCGTCGGTGCTCACTACCAGCGGTAGTGCGCGAAGGCCTTGTTGGACTCGGCCATCTTGTGCGTGTCCTCGCGCCGCTTGACGCTGGCGCCGAGGCCGTTGCTCGCGTCGAGCAGCTCGTTCATGAGCCGCTCGGTCATGGTCTTCTCGCGGCGCGCCCGGGAGTACTGGACGATCCACCGCAGCGCCAGCGTGGTGCTGCGCGAGGCCTTGACCTCGACCGGCACCTGGTAGGTGGCGCCACCGACGCGGCGGCTCTTCACCTCGAGCGTCGGGCGGACGTTGTCGAGAGCGCGCTTGAGGGTGACGACCGGGTCGTTGCCGGTCTTCTCCCTGCAGCCCTCGAGGGCGCCGTAGACGATCGACTGCGCGAGGGAGCGCTTGCCGTCCAGGAGAACCTTGTTGATGAGCGCGGTGACCAGCGGCGAGTTGTGCACCGGGTCAGCGACCAGCTGGCGGCGGCCAGGGGAACCCTTGCGCGGCATGTCAGCTCTTCTCCTTCTTCGCGCCGTAGCGGCTGCGGGCCTGCTTGCGGTTGCGGACAGCCTGGGTGTCCAGCGAACCACGGATGATCTTGTAGCGAACACCCGGCAGGTCCTTCACACGACCACCACGCACGAGCACCATCGAGTGCTCCTGGAGGTTGTGGCCCACCCCGGGGATGTAAGCCGTGACCTCGATGCCGTTGGTGAGCCGAACACGGGCCACCTTGCGCAGCGCCGAGTTGGGCTTCTTGGGGGTCGTCGTGTAAACGCGGGTGCAAACGCCGCGCCGCTGCGGGCTCCCCTTGAGGGCAGGAGTCTTGGTCTTGCTGACCTTGTCCTGCCGGCCCTTCCGGACCAACTGCTGAATGGTGGGCACCGCGTCTCCGTTTCGTGCCTAGCCGGTGATACGTAGGACCCGATCGAGGTGGCGATGCCGCCTCTCACAGGCTTGCAGGTACTGCCGGTGTCATGACCTGCTGGTTTTCCATCCCCTTCGACCCACGCGCTCGGGCGTGTCGCGCTCTTGTCAGAGCACACCCGGGCGGACCCGGTCGATCTGGAGGAGTCACACGGCGCCCCCCACACGCTTTCCTCATCGAAAAGCGGTATTTGAGCGCACGCATGCGAGCCCACAGACGGGCACGAAGGTAAAGCCTACCCGCCCCCGTACAACACGTCAAAACAGAGGAGGACGCCCCGGAGGGACGCGCCCCGCTGTCCTGACGTGCCGCTTCGCCGCCGGCCCGAGCCGGACCGCCGAAGGACTCGGCCCCCTATCATACCGCTCCCACGAGCGGCTTCTCACACTTTCGGCGCCGTCCCCGCCCCGTGCCGCCGGAGACCACGCCTGCACCCGGAGCGTGGACAACGGGAAGCGGCCCGGGGCGAGATGCCCCGGGCCGCTTCCGTGCGTTCACCGCCGCGGCGATCGCTCACCGCGGCGACATGTCAACGGCCGTACTGGCCGAAGTCGTACTCCTCCAGCGGGACGGCCTCGCCGCTGCCCGAGCCGAAGGTGTAGTCCGCCGCCGAGCCGTCGTAGCCGCCGACCGTGTACATCGCGGCCTTGGCCTCCTCGGTCGGCTCCACCCGGATGTTGCGGTACTGGGGCATGCCCGTACCGGCCGGGATGAGCTTACCGATGATGACGTTCTCCTTGAGGCCGAGCAGCGAGTCCGACTTGGCGTGGATCGCCGCGTCGGTGAGAACTCGCGTCGTCTCCTGGAAGGACGCCGCCGACAGCCACGACTCGGTGGCCAGCGAGGCCTTGGTGATGCCCATCAGGACCGGACGGCCGGCGGCCGGCTGGCCGCCCTCCGCCACGGTCTGACGGTTGATCGCCTCGAAGCGCGGCCGCTCGACCAGCTCGCCGGGCAGCAGCTCGGTGTCGCCGGACTCCAGCACGTTCACGCGCTTGAGCATCTGCCGGACGATGACCTCGATGTGCTTGTCGTGGATCGACACACCCTGCGAGCGGTAGACCTGCTGCACCTCGTCCACCAGGTGGAGCTGGACGGCACGCGGGCCGAGGATGCGCAGGACCTCGTTCGGGTTGCGCGCACCGGCGACCAGAAGCTGGCCGACGTCCACGTGCTGCCCCTCAGAGACCAGCAGCCGCGACCGCATCGACACCGGGTAGGCGACCTCCTCGGAGCCGTCGTCCGGAGTGATGACGATCTTGCGGGTCTTGTCGGTCTCGTCGATCCGGACGCGGCCGGCGACCTCGCTGATCGGGGCGACACCCTTGGGGATGCGCGCCTCGAACAGCTCCTGCACACGCGGCAGACCGTGGGTGATGTCGGCGCCCGCCACACCACCGGTGTGGAAGGTACGCATGGTCAGCTGGGTGCCGGGCTCACCGATCGACTGGGCCGCGATGATGCCGACGGCCTCGCCGACGTCCACCAGCTTGCCGGTGGCCAGGGAGCGGCCGTAGCAGGTCGCGCAGACACCGATCTTGGCCTCGCAGACGAGCGTGCTGCGGGTCCTGACGGTCTCGATGCCGGCGTTCACCAGCGCCGTGACCACGTCGTCGTTGATGTCGACGCCCGCCGACGCGACGAGCTTGCCGTCCACCTCGACGTCCTCGGCCAGGATGCGGCCGTGCACGTTGCTCTCGGCGTTCTCGGCCTTGACCAGGTTGCCCTGCGGGTCGCGCTCGCCGACGTGCAGCGGGACGGCCCGGTCGGTGCCGCAGTCGATCTCACGCACGATGACGTCCTGCGCGACGTCGACCAGACGACGGGTCAGGTAACCGGAGTCGGCGGTCCGCAGAGCGGTGTCCGCCAGACCCTTCCGCTGGCCGTGGGTCGAGATGAAGTACTCCAGCACCGACAGGCCCTCGCGGAACGAGGACTTGATCGGCCGCGGGATCGTCTCACCCTTGGTGTTGGACACCAGGCCGCGGATGCCGGCGATCTGCCGCACCTGCATGCGGTTACCGCGGGCGCCGGAGTTGACCATCATCCAGACCGGGTTGGTCGCCGGGAACGCGTTGACCATGTCGGTCTCGACGTCCGCCGTCGCGTGGGTCCAGATCTCGATGAGCTCCTGACGGCGCTCCTCGTCGGTGATCAGACCGCGGTCGTACTCCCGCTGGACCTTGTCGGCACGCTTCTCGTACGACTCCATGATGGCGGCCTTGTTCGGCGGCGCCACGACGTCCTCGATGGAGATCGTGACACCGGCGCGGGTCGCCCAGTAGAAGCCGGCGTCCTTCAGCGAGTCGAGCGCGTTGGCCACCTCCACCTTCGGGTACCGCTCGGCCAGCTCGTTGACGATCGCCGAGAGCTGCTTCTTGCCGACCTGGTAGTTCACGAAGGGGTAGTTGGCGGGCAGCGTCTGGTTGAACAGGCACCGGCCCAGCGTGGTCTCCAGCCGGATCGGGTCGCCGGTCTCCCAGCCCTCGGGGGCCTCCCAGCCGCGCGGCGGCGGGACGTCCTTGAGGCGGACCTGGATCTTGGCCTGGATGTCCAGCTCGTGGCGGTCGTGGGCCATGAGGGCCTCCGACACCGTGGTGAACACCCGGCCCTCGCCCAGGCCACCCTCCTTCTGGGTGGTCAGCCAGTACAGACCGATGACCATGTCCTGGGTGGGCATCGTCACCGGCTTGCCGTCCGCCGGCTTGAGGATGTTGTTGGTGGACAGCATCAGGATCCGCGCCTCGGCCTGGGCCTCGGCCGACAGCGGCAGGTGCACCGCCATCTGGTCGCCGTCGAAGTCCGCGTTGAACGCGGTGCAGACGAGCGGGTGGATCTGGATGGCCTTGCCCTCGACCAGCTGCGGCTCGAAGGCCTGGATGCCCAGGCGGTGCAGGGTGGGCGCGCGGTTGAGCAGCACCGGGTGCTCGGTGATGACCTCTTCGAGCACGTCCCACACGACCGGCTTGGACCGCTCGACCATCCGCTTGGCGGACTTGATGTTCTGCGCGTGGTTGAGATCGACCAGGCGCTTCATCACGAACGGCTTGAACAGCTCCAGCGCCATCTGCTTGGGCAGGCCGCACTGGTGGAGCTTGAGCTGCGGGCCGACGACGATGACCGAACGGCCGGAGTAGTCGACACGCTTGCCGAGCAGGTTCTGCCGGAAACGACCCTGCTTACCCTTCAGCATGTCGCTGAGGGACTTCAGCGGACGGTTGCCGGGGCCCGTGACCGGGCGGCCGCGGCGGCCGTTGTCGAACAGGGCGTCGACGGCCTCCTGGAGCATCCGCTTCTCGTTGTTCACGATGATCTCGGGCGCGCCGAGGTCGAGCAGACGCTTGAGGCGGTTGTTCCGGTTGATGACCCGGCGGTACAGGTCGTTCAGGTCCGAGGTGGCGAAGCGGCCACCGTCGAGCTGGACCATCGGCCGCAGGTCCGGCGGGATCACCGGGATGCAGTCGAGGACCATGCCGCTCGGCGAGTTGCGGGTGTTGAGGAACGCCGCGACGACCTTGAGCCGCTTGAGGGCGCGGGCCTTCTTCTGGCCCTTGCCGCTGCGGATGGTCTCCCGCAGGTTCTCCGCCTCGGCCTCCAGGTCGAAGCTGGCCAGCCGCTCCTGGATGGCCTGGGCGCCCATGCCGCCGCGGAAGTAGCGGCCGAACCGGTCGCGCATCTCGCGGTAGAGCAGCTCGTCGCCCTCCAGGTCCTGGACCTTGAGGTTCTTGAAGCGGCTCCAGACCTCCTCGAGCCGGTCCAGCTCGCGCTGGGCCCGGTCGCGGAGCTGGCGCATCTCACGGTCGGCGCCCTCGCGCACCTTGCGGCGGGCGTCGCCCTTGGCGCCGGCGGCCTCCAGCTCGGCCAGGTCGGCCTCGAGCTTCTTCTGCCGGGCCTCGATGTCGGCGTCACGGCGCTGCTCGATGTGCTGCCGCTCGACGGAGATCTTCGCCTCCAGCGAGGGCAGGTCACGGTCACGCATCTCGAAGTCGACATGCGTGATCATGTACGCCGCGAAGTAGATGACCTTCTCCAGGTCCTTCGGGGCGAGGTCGAGCAGGTAACCGAGGCGCGACGGGACACCCTTGAAGTACCAGATGTGGGTGACCGGCGCGGCCAGCTCGATGTGGCCCATCCGCTCGCGGCGCACCTTGGCGCGCGTGACCTCGACGCCACAGCGCTCACAGATGATGCCCTTGAAGCGGACGCGCTTGTACTTGCCGCAGTAGCACTCCCAGTCCCGGGTCGGACCAAAGATCTTCTCGCAGAAGAGCCCGTCCTTTTCCGGCTTGAGGGTCCGGTAGTTGATGGTCTCCGGCTTCTTCACCTCGCCGTGCGACCACTGCCTGATGTCGTCGGCGGTCGCGAGGCCGATGCGCAGCTCGTCGAAGAAGTTGACGTCGAGCACTAGATAATCCCCTTTTGAATCAGACCTCGTCGACGGTCATCGCGCCCTCGTGGGGGCGCCGGGACAGGTCGATGCCGAGCTCCTCCGCCGCGCGGAAGACGTCCTCGTCGGTATCCCTCATCTCGATCGACATGCCGTCGCTGGAGAGAACCT